>NZ_LRHL01000023.1:0-272791 GCF_001647155.1 Haloarcula sp. K1 | reverse complement strand
GGTGCCGCGGGAATCCCGCGCCTTCAGGCGTGGGAGGAGGTCAAAGGGCTTCGTCGCTGTCGTCGCCGTCTGACCCACCGAGGTACAGACGCAGGACGACCGCGACGAGCGCGACGGCACCGAATACCGCGAGCGCGAAGCGACCGACGTTACGGCCACCGTCAGCCTCAACGTCCGTCTCGTCGCTCTGCTCGTCCGTCCGGGACCGCGACCACCGTGATTTGCGCTCCGATTCGTCGTCATCGTCGGTGGAACTGAACGGGGCGTTGGCAGTGAACTCAGCGCCGTCGAGATGCAGTTCGAGGAGAGTGAATTCGGCCATACTGACAGTTCGACGCCGTGACTCTTAGCCGTGGCGGTACCAGAGCCACGGTGGGACGGTCCCAGACCGCGTGCCGTCCGCTGTTTTCATGACCACGGGGTGATTATCCCGCGTATGGACACACGACGCCGCGAGTTCCTGGAATCGCTTCTGACGACGCCCGGCCCGTCGGGGTACGAGGCCGACAGCCAGCGGGTGTGGCTCGACTACGTCAGCGAGTTCGCCGACGAGGCCCGAACGGACGACTACGGCAACGCCGTCGCGAAGGTCGAAGGTGGCGACACGACCGTCGCGCTCGCGGGCCACGGCGACGAAATCGGCTTCATCGTCCGGGACCTCACCGACGACGGCTTCGTCAAACTGGGCCGCATCGGCGGCTCGGACAAGACCGTCTCGCGCGGGCAACACGTCACCATTCACACGGCCGACGGGCCGGTATCGGGCGTCGTGGGCCAGACCGCGATTCACCTCCGGGATTCGGACGACGACTCCGTGCCGGAGATCGCCGAACAGCACGTCGACGTGGGGGCCGAGGACGGTGACGAGGTGGAATCACTCGTCGACCGCGGCGACCCGGTGACGTTCGTCCAGACGCTGAGCGAACTGGAGAACGGCCGCCTCGCGGCCCGAGGAATGGACAACCGTATCGGCATCTGGGCGGCCGCTGAGGGGCTTCGGCGCGCGGCGGAGGCCGGTGCGGACGCGACGGTGTACGCCGTCTCCACGGTGCAGGAAGAGGTCGGCGTCCAGGGGGCGAAGATGGTCGGGTTCGATCTCGCGCCGGATGTCGCCATCGCTGCTGACGTGACACACGCGACGGACTCGCCGGGTTCGCCGGGCAAAGCCGACACCGGCGTCGAACTCGGTGCGGGACCGGTCGTCGCTCGCGGGAGCGCGAACCATCCGGTCGCCGTCGACGCTCTCCGAGAGACCGGCAAAGAGGAGGACATCGACATTCAGTTGCAGGCGACGGGCAGCAGGACCGGAACCGACGCGGACGCCTTCTACACTTCTCGGGGTGGGATTCCGTCGGTCAACGTCGGACTTCCGAACCGCTACATGCACACGCCGGTCGAGGTCATCGATCCCGACGACCTCGACGCGCTCGCGGACCTGCTGGCCGGCTTCGCCGTCCGAGCGGCCGACCGAGCGCCCTTTAGCGTCGACGTGTAGGGAAGCAGACCGGCCTCGCGCGTGCCACCATACAAACGGTACGTTTAAGCGCCCGTCACTATCCAAACCGTACATGAGTGGACGACCGCTGGATGTACTCGAAGCGTCCCTCGGTGAGACGGTCACCGTACAGCTGAAAGGTGGCGAACTCTTTGAAGGAGAACTCACCGGCTACGATCAACACATGAACCTCGTCGTCGAGGATGAAGACACAACGATTATACGCGGCGATAACGTCGTCTCAATTACTCCATGACTGGCGCAGGAACTCCGAGTCAGGGCAAGAAAAACACCACGACGCACACGAAGTGTCGACGGTGTGGCGAAAAGTCGTATCACACGAAAAAGAAGGTCTGCTCGTCGTGCGGTTTCGGCAAGTCGGCCAAGCGGCGTGACTACGAGTGGCAGTCGAAAGCGGGCGAATAACACACTCAACACAAATGCACGAGAAGTGCGGCGTTGTTGGCATCTCTTTGGAGGACCGTGACGCCGCCCGACCGCTTTACTACTCCTTGTACGCGCTCCAGCACCGCGGTCAGGAATCAGCCGGTATCGTCACCCACGACGGGTTCCAGCAGTACAGCCACGTCGAGATGGGCCTCGTCGGTGACGCCTTCGACCCCGGTGACCTGGAATCGCTCAACGGCGCGAACGGTATCGGCCACGTCCGATACCCGACCGCCGGGAGCGTCAACGCCTGCTGTGCCCAGCCGTTCTCCGTCTCGTTCAAGTCGGGGTCGCTGGGGCTGTCCCACAACGGGAACCTCGTCAACGCCGACGAGATCGGCGACGAACTGGCCGACCTCGGCCACGCCTTCACTTCAGACGGCGACACCGAGGTCATCGCCCACGACCTCGCGCGTAATCTCTTAGAGGAGGACCTGGTTCGGGCTGTCAAGCGAACGATGAACCGTATCCACGGGTCGTACTCGCTGACGATTATGCACGACGAGACGGTGCTCGGCGTGCGCGACCCGCAGGGGAACCGGCCGCTGTGTATCGGCGAACTCGAGGACGGCTACGTCCTCGCCTCCGAATCAGCCGCCATCGATACGCTCGACGGCGAACTCATCCGGGACGTCAAGCCCGGCGAACTCGTCGTCTTGCACGCCGACGGCACCGGCTACGACACCTACCAGCTCGTCGAGCCCGAGAACACGGCCCACTGCTTCTTCGAGCACGTCTACTTCGCGCGACCGGACTCGACCATCGACGAGAACCTCGTCTACGAGGTCCGGCGCGAACTGGGCCGGAAACTCTGGGAGGAGTCCGGCGTCGAATCCGATGTCGTGCTCCCGGTTCCTGACTCCGGGCGCGCGTTTGCCTCGGGCTACGCAGAGGCCGCACAGGACGACGGCTCGGACATCGAGTTCGCAGAGGGGCTGATGAAAAACCGGTACGTCGGCCGGACGTTCATCATGCCGACTCAGGACGAGCGCGAACGGGCCGTCCGGTTGAAACTCAACCCCATCAAATCGACCATCGAGGGGAAAAGCGTCACCATCATCGACGACTCTATCGTCCGCGGGACCACCTCGACGCAACTGATTCAGTTGCTGAAAGACGCCGGTGCCGAGGAGGTCCACGTCCGCATCGGCGCGCCGCCCATCGTCGCCCCGTGCTACATGGGCATCGACATGGCCTCCCGCGATGAACTCATCGCCGGGAACCAGTCCGTCGAGGAAATCCGTGAGGAAATCGAGGCGGACTCGCTGTCGTATCTCTCTATCGATGCCATCGCGGAAACGCTGGACAAGAGCCGGGCTGACCTCTGTCTCGGCTGTGTCACCGGCGAGTATCCCTACGATATCGACGGCGAGGCGACGGACCGAGACGTTACCCGCCCGGATATCGGCACGCAGTCGCGCCCAGCTGACGACTAAGGCGGCTGTGAGCGGCCACAAAGACATCACGTTTTTACTGCCTCCGGGTGAGCGTCCAGCCATGCCTGGTCCCGCGTTTCTCGAAACCGAGCGGACAGCCCTCCGGTCACCAGACCGCGACGACCTCGACTGGATACGGCAGGTGTTCCACCACGAACAGGTCTGGGGGCTGGGGACGTACGCGAAACCCTCAACCGCCGACCAACTGGAGACGTTCTATGAGGAGACACTTTCCAATGAGGACTCGGTTCATCTGCTGGTCTGTGTCGACCCGGCCGGGAGTCCCGGACGGGTCGAGGACCGAACCGAACCGGTCGGGCTCGTCGCCATGACTGACCACGACCCGGAGCGGGGCACAGCCGAACTGGGCTACTGGCTTGACCCGGACGCCTGGGGCGAGGGGTACGCCACTGAGGCGGCGGGCAGACTGGTCCGGTACGGCTTCGACCAGCGGGCGCTCCGGAAGTGGTCGGCAAAGATTGTGGGCGGGAACGACCGCTCCGTCGCGGTGGTCGAACGGCTTGGATTCACGAAGGAAGGGACACACCGCGAAGAGTGGTATCTCGACGGCGCGTGGCGTGACATGTTGTGGTTTGGGTTGCTCCGAACGGAGAGCGACTGATAGTGAGTATTGCGACTGGTTGCCGCTCCGACCGCACGCTGTCGTGCGGTCGATGTGGTACTGACTCGCAATAATCACTATGACGTTACCAGACCAGATACAGCATCGCGTAGACGGCGATCCCCATCGAGAAGGAGATCAGCCACAGCCCCGCGGCCAGCTTTCCGGCCCGCGGGTGGTTCGTCGACGGCAGTTCCGAGACGGGGTACGTGTAGGCCAGCAGCAGGACGTAGTACACCGCCGGGATGGCGATGATGGCAAGCAGGATGTGGATAGCGAGGAAGGGGAGATAGAAGTACGTCTCGACGACTGCCGGGCCGGTGAAGTCCGTCGGCCCTTCAAGCGTTATCCGGTAGAGGTACAGGACGAGAAACAGAGCGAACAGGCCGAACGAGGAGAGCATCAGCTTCCGGTGTCGGGCGACATCGCCGCGGCGGATCGCTCGGATACCGCCGACGATTGTTCCGATAGCGAGGGCGCTGACCACGGCGTTGGCGTGGGGGATCGCCCCGAGTACGCTCGCGGGCGCAGCCGGGAGAGCGGACTGTGGAATCGCCCCGAGAACGGCCCCGAACACGAGCGCGAGCGACACGACCGTCAACAGGCCAGTGAGTGCTGGCACGCGATACCGAGCCTGAAGATCCATACCACAACTCCGGACTGGACGCAAAATACGGTTTCGAGTCACGTACGGCGAGGCGGGGTCGCTACGTGGTTTTCGCTGCCGGCCGCTCGACGTCGGTTACGTCCAGTCGGACCCGTCCCGTCGAGTCGTTGGAGAGGGCGGTTTCCCACCCGTGACCGTGTGCGATTTCCCGGATCACGGCGAGGTGGAGCCCGACCCCTTCGTCACTGGAGGCGTAGTAGAGTTCAAACGGTTTCTCGTTTCCCGTCTCCAACGGGGTGCCGTCGTGTTCGAGGGCGAACCCGTCGACCGTGTCCGTGATCGTTATCTTCTCGGTATTGCCCTGCTCCGTCGCGAACCGGAAGAAGTTCTCCGCGAGCTGACACAGTCGGCCACTATCGGCCAGTATCGTCTCGGTACAGTCGATTTCGATGGTCGACCCGTCGGTGTCGACCGTCGTCCAGGCGTTCGCCATCACGTCTGAGAGTGTTACCGGCTCGACGGTGTACTGTCGGCCACCCTGACGGGCGATTTCCATGAGGTCGTCGATGAGAAACGACATGCGGGTGTGGCTGCGCTGGATGGCGTCGAACTCCTCGGCGGCGTGTTCCGCGGCTAGCAGTTCGACTCGTCCCATCGCCGCCTGAAGCGGGTTCCGGAGCTCGTGTGAGATTATCTGTGCGAGCTCTCGGAGTCGCTCTTTTTGTCGTTCCAGTTCCGTCGTCCGCTGCTGGAGCGCGTCTTTCGTCTGGCTCGCGTCGATAGCCAGCGCGATGTTGTGGCCGACTTCCCGGAACGTGTCCTGTTCTTCCGTGTCGAAGATATCGACGCGGTCGGCGTACACTCCGAGGACGCCGTACGATGTCCCATCGTACACCAGTGGGACAGCGAGAACTCGGGCGCAGTCCGTTTCCAGTGCGTCTGTGTCATTTGCGAACGTTGCTGGGTCGATATCCGCAACGACCAGTCGGTCCTCCGACTCGGCGCGGCACAACGGCTCCGGCACGGTGATGGAGACGCGGTCCCGCTGTGAACCCAGCGCTCGAACGACCGGCCTGTCGTGCTGACAGGTCACCGTACAGGCTTCGCTGTATCTGGCTGTGCCCGCCAGAACCGCCGAGACGTCGCGTTCGATATCCACCCGCGACTGTGAGCGGACGAGCGCTTGATTGACCAGCCGGACGGCCTCGTTGAGCTGTTTTCGCTTGTTCGCCCGTTGACGGGCCGGGCTGGAAGCGACGGCGGCGTCGACCCGCGCCAGAAGCCGCTGGTGAGCGTCGCTCACTGTGCTCGGAACGTAGCCGAACACGTCGCGGCTGTAGGCCTCGCGGGCGATGTCGCCGTTTGTCACCTCGGCAAAGAGGACGACCGGGAGTTCGGGGTGATTTCGTTGCAGTCGATCAATAAGGGTCAACCCACCGAGATACTGTGTCCCGTCCGGGTTCTCCACTTCGCAGTTCGTGACGACACAGTCCGTGTCGTAGTCGCCGAGCGCACACTCCAGATCGCGAACACCGTCGAATTCGTGGACGGTGAGATCACTGTCCCGGAGCATCGAAATCGCGGCCCTGTCCTGGCTCGGACTACGGACAAACAGGACGGTGGGCTGTGACTTCATCACCCTTCCGAGGAGACACACGCATAAAGAAGTTACACCACGAAACACTCCATTGTTGACACCTCTACCATCTCAGCGACGCTATTGCCCATTTCAGGGGACGATTTATACACACGGCACTGTATCCTTTGATGATGGCACAACCGGGGCTGGAAATCCATCGGACCCAGTCGGCAGTCATCGATGCGATACAATCTCTTATCGACAGTGCCGAGGAGAGCCTCACGGTTGCGGTCCCGAAATCGTCCCTCCCGGAGTTTGTCCCGCAACTCAGCGCCGCTATCGAGCGGGATGTACTGGTACTGTTACTGGTCCACGGCGATGCGACGGCACCGACGCCCGCATACGAGGATATCGCAACGGCGGTCAGGACAATCGAGAGCGGTATTACCCCACTGCTCGTGACCGCAGATATCCAGCGCGGACTCACTGGGCATTCCGGACTGTTGACCGACTCGATAGCAGAATATCAGGCGACCGAGTTCGACAACGAAAACCTCGCTCACGACGAATTCGCGATGTTTCTCGGCACTCATTGGCTGATGGGGACGGAACACTACATCGCTAGCGTGTGTGCGTTCCCGCGGACGTTCTCCGCGTTCCAGTTCGCGGTACTCATGGCGGCGCTGGCGTTGCGCGCGGGGACGGCGATCACTGCTCGCGCTCGGGTCATCTCGACTGCGGACCGGACGGAGACGACGATATCGGGACCGGTGATAAACGTCCGGCAGAGCGTCGTCTATCCCGCATCGAGCACGAACCCGGCCGAACGGTCACTCACTATCGAGACCGATGCCGGACCGGTCACTGTCGGCGGGGCCGGTGCGACGAAGGAAGCCTACGAGTGTCGCGAGATCACGCTGGACAGGGCTGACGACGAATAACGCAGCGAGAAAATCGCCTGTAAGACGTAACAATCAGCGTCGGTGTGTCGACCGTCGCTATCGAGTGCCGACCGTCGCTACTGGAAGGTGCGACTGGCCGTGCTCTCGTCAGTGACGCCGGGTTCGGCCCGGTCGAAGCGCTGCTCGATTTCGTCGTAGCGCTCGCGGGTCTCCTCGGTGACGCTGGGGCCGACTTCGGAGAGCGCGTGCTCGAAGTGGTCCATCGTCACGCGGACGTTGCTGACACTGTCGCCGATGTCCTCGGGGTCCACGCTGTTGATGAACTCCCGGGTCGCGGCCATCGACGCCTCGCGGGCGACCGCTTCGATGTCCGCGCCGACGTAGCCGTCCGTGCGGCTGGCCAGTTCGTCGAGGTCGACGCCGTCGGCCAGCGGCTTGTCGCGGGTGTGGACCTGGAAGATGGCGCGGCGCGCTTCCTCGTCCGGGACGGGCACATGGACGTGCCTGTCGAGTCGGCCGGGGCGCAGGAGCGCGTCGTCGATGAGGTCCGGCCGGTTCGTGGTCGCGACGACCACGACGTTCTCCATGTCCTCGATCCCGTCCAGTTCCGTCAGGAGCTGGGAGACGACGCGTTCGCCGACGCCGGAGTCGGTCGTGCCGCCGCCACGTTCGCCGGCGATGGAGTCGATCTCGTCGAAGAACACCACGGTCGGGGCGTTCTCGCGGGCCTTGCTGAACACTTCGCGGACGCCCTTCTCGGACTCACCCACGAACTTGTTCAGGAGTTCCGGCCCCTTCACGGAGATGAAGTTGGACTGGGCCTCGTTGGCGACGGCCTTCGCCAAGAGCGTCTTCCCGGTGCCGGGCGGGCCGTACATCAGTACGCCCTTCGCGGCTTCGAGGTCCATCGACTCGAACACGTCTTCGTACTCCAGAGGCCACTGAATGGTCTCCCGGAGCCGTTCCTTGGTGTCTTCGAGTCCACCGACGGAGTCCCAGGTGACGTCCGGGACTTCGACGAACACTTCCCGGAGCGCGGAGGGCTCGATGCCCTTCATCGCCTCGCGGAAGTCTTTGTCGCTGATCTCCAGGCGTTCGAGCACCTCGGCGTCGATCTCGTCGGATTCGAGGTCGAGTTCGGGGCGGATGCGCCGGAGGGCGTTCATCGCGCTCTCTTTCGTGAGGGTCGCGAGGTCAGCGCCGACGAAGCCGTGGGTGTTCTCGGCGTAGTTCTCGATGTTGATCTCCTCGGAGAGGGGCATCCCGCGGGTGTGGACCTGCAGGATCTCCTTGCGGCCCTTCTTGTCCGGGACGCCGATTTCGATCTCGCGGTCGAAGCGGCCGCCACGGCGCAAGGCGGGGTCGATATCGTCGACGCGGTTGGTCGCGCCGATGACGATGACCTGTCCGCGCTCTTCGAGCCCGTCCATCAGGCTGAGCAGCTGGGCGACGACGCGGCGCTCCACGTCGCCCTGGGTCTCGCCACGCTTCGGGGCGATGGAGTCGATCTCGTCGATGAAGACGATAGCGGGGGCGTTCTCCTCGGCCTCTTCGAAGACCTCACGGAGTTGCTCCTCGCTCTCGCCGTAGTACTTCGACATGATCTCCGGCCCGGAGATAGTGGTGAAGTACGCGTCGATCTCGTTGGCGACGGCCTTGGCCATCAGCGTCTTGCCCGTGCCGGGCGGGCCGTGCAGGAGGACGCCCTTCGGCGGCTCGATGCCGAGCTGCTGGAACAGTTCGGGGTGGCGCATCGGCAGCTCGATCATCTCGCGGACCTGTTCGAGTTCGCGGTCGAGCCCGCCGATGTCCTCGTAGGTCACGTCGGGAGTGTCGCTCGCTTCAGGTGCGCCCTCGCCGCTGTGGACCTGCTCGGCGGGCATCTCGCTGACCTGGATGTCCGTGGAGTCGGTCACGACGACCGTGCCGGAGGGCTCGGTCTCTGCGATCTTCAGCGGGATCTTCTGGCCGGACATCGAGGAGAGCGGTCCGAGGCCGAAGCTCACCGGAACCGTCTGGCCCTGCGTGACGGCCTGGCCGCTGAGGTTGTTGCGGATCATCGGACCGACGTTGCCCCGGACCCGAAGGTTCTGGGGCAGCGCGACGGTGACCGAGGTCGCGGGGTTGACGTCGGCCTTCTCGATGTTGACGGGGTCGTCGATACCGACGTTGGCCTCCTGGCGGAGCTGCCCGTCGATGCGGACGATGCCCTTCCCCTCGTCCTCGGGGTAGCCGGGCCAGACCCGGGCGACAGCGCGACTGTCCTGCTTCCCCTCGAGAACTATGTAGTCGCCGTTCTCGAGTTCGAGTTCGTCCATCGCGGCGCGGTCAATCGCCGCGAGGCCACGGCCAGCGTCTTTCTGTTTGAGTGGTTTAACAGTAAGTCTCATCAGTTATCTCCCTCGCCGTCTGACAGTTCGATAGTGAGAACCCCGTGGTTGATAAACGCTCGTGCGTCGCCAGCGGGGATCTCCTGTTCGTACTGGTGGCCGTCTGCGACGACGATGACGGTCCCGTCGACCACATCGACACTCGCATCGGCGGCAGGTCCCACGTCCGCCGCGAACACGACGCTGTCGTCGTACTCGAATCGGCGGAGGGGCGTCTCGTCGAACAACTGCTGTTCTGAAGTCATGCTAACTCAAAGTAAGCGTGACAAGTATATAAATCTATCGTCGAAATACGCTGTACGGCGGAAAAATGAGTGTAGTTGCTTGAATGCGGTTCACACCTCAGCTGAGCGCGCCAACCTTTTATCCACACCGCTTCCGAACGGTGTCGCATGGAACGGGTCAATCACGACGGGCGAGTCACGGCGTACAGACAGACACAGCCTGCGGCATCGGGGCCGACGGCGCTGTATGTCCACGGCAGCGGGGCGACACACCGCGTGTGGGGTCGTCAGTACGCGCCATCCGGACCGGCTCACCCCGCCGTCGCACTGGACCTGTCAGGGCACGGAGATTCGGACGATATCGACACCGACGCCGGGACCACGACACTCGACGCCTACGCGGACGACGTGGTCGCTGTGGGGCGGGAGACAGACGCGGAGGTGCTGGTCGGGAACTCGCTGGGCGGGGCCGTCACCCAGTGGGTCGCACTGGAGCGGGACTGGACGCCCGAGGCGATAGTGTTGCTGGGGACCGGCCCCGAACTCCCGGTGTTCGAGGGATTACAGGAGTGGCTCGCGGACGACTGGGACCGCGCCGTCGAGTTCCTGCACGAACGGGACCGCCTGTTCCACGACACCGGCCACGAGGCCGTGTCGCGCTCCCACGAGCAGATGGAGACGGTCGGGCAGGCGATGACCCGCCGCGACTTCATGACGTGTCACGGTTTCGACGTGCGCGAGCGACTGGACGAGATTGACGTGCCCGTGCTGGCCGTCTGTGGCGAACACGACAAACTGACCCCGCGTGCGTATCACGAGACACTGGCCCGCGAGGTCCAAGACGGAGCGGTGTCGTTTATTCCCGACGCTGCACACCTCGCGATGGTCGAACAGGCCGAGACGTTCAACGACGTCCTAGAGGAGTTCATCGATGACACGGTCTGAGCGGGCCTGAGCGGCTGGAGAGGGGTTACTCTCCGGAGTAGACCCACGGCCCAAGCGCGAAAAACAGCAGCGAGATGGCGAGCATCGCCCGCGGCCCAGCCCGGAAGAACGCCGCTGGTGCGACGACGGCGACAGCCTGCACGACACCCATCGGGATGGCGTGTTTCGGCCCTGGCTTGGGGTAGTCGAAGGGCGCGATCATCGCAAGCGAGAGGCCGAGCGCGCCGACACTCAGCACGAGCGGGTTCGTGACGCCGCTCAGATACGCCGTCGCGATGATGATACTCCCGAGCGTGTTCGGCATACCCGGCCGCTCGTCGGGAGAATCGAAGTACGTCGAGTAGAACGCGGTCCGGACGATAGAGCACACGACGTACGCGGAGGCGAGCAGGGCGAGGCCGACGAACACGGCCGGGTGGGCGGACTCGATGCCGCCGTAGGCGTCCGTCAACAGCACGTAGAGAAAGAGGCTCGGTGTCGCACCGAACGAAACCACGTCGGTCACGGAGTCAAGCAGCGGGCCGACCGCCGAACTGTCGCCGTTCCGGGCAACGATTCCGTCGATAGCGTCAGCGATAACCGCCAGCAGAATGAGCCGAGCGGCCAGATGCGGGTCGGTGAAGGCGATGGCTCCGGCGACAAACCCGACGACGGCGTTGAACAACGTCACCGTGTCGGCGACACTGAGTCGTCGGCGTACCTCGAAGCCCATGGTTCCCCGGTTGGCCACGGCGTATATGAAGGACTCGAAAACGAACGCTACGCAGTGCCGACCGGCCGCGTTACTCCTCCGGGAGGTCGTGGCCGATAACGAGGCGAGCGGTGGTGGCGAGCGTCCCAACGACGAGGACGACCAGTTCCCAGCCGCTTCGGGCGATGGGGAACACGCGGTCGACGTTTTCTGGTTCCGGTTGTCCCGGATTCGGGTCGATGCCGGTACTCATCTGTACCTCGCTGGAGTTGCCCATCGACTGCGTGGTCGACCCGCCGCTCCCGCCCGTGCCGGTGCCACCGGAAGCCTGAGAGGACGGCTCGGGCAGTTCGACGAACGTCTGGACGATGCCGCGCTGGCTCGACAGCTCCAGATGGCCGCTGAGCTGATAGAACTGGTCGTACAGCGGCCAGAAGAGGTTCGCACCGCCCGTAATCATGTCAAGCAGGACGTGGCCCACCGCATACACCACGACACAGAACCAACTGACTCGAACACCGTAGGCCCCCCATCGTCCCCTGATATACGAGTCGTCGCGCACGTACAGGTCAACTGCGATGAGGAGCGCCAGCACCGCGGGGATGACGAGGTTCGTCGTCGCAGCCCGGTGGCCGGCCTGCCAGTAGAGGCCCACGAACGCGTCTACATCGGGAAACGTGACAACAAGTATTGAAAGGAGCAGCGACCGCTTGTCGAATGCAGCACCCAGCAGCGTTGCGGCGAGTAACCCAACGAAGGCGTAGTGAACCACCAGCGAAGGCATATAGATATCAACACCACCACAGAAATGAGCGTTGTGGTGGGCGCTATCAGAATGAGAAACTACCCCACTTGATTAATATACCCATAGTAAATACGTTGTTAGTGGGGAATCGGTGGGGTGGTGCGGCACCCACTATCACTTCTGTAAACAGTATCGACACACCGAGTCAAAACAGCGAAAACGAGAACCGCTCAGTCTGCCGTGATTTCCTGCTGTGCCGTGGCCGTCTGATTCTTCATTGGGGCGACGAGCCTGTAGAGCCCGTACAGGGCCAGGACCAGGAGGCCGGCCAGGACCAGTCCGGTCCGGAGCGTCGGATCGATCATCGGAGTTGCGATGATCTCGCCCGCGTCGTTCGTCAGCGGTGCCGCGCTGTAGGGCTTACCCGCCAGTATCTCCACGATGCCGAGGACGACGACGCCCAGCAGCATCAGTCCGCCGCTGAGTGCCATCGCCGCTTTGTCGATGACGGTGGTGTGTTGTTGCATTGGTGGTCACCTCCTTAGCCGAGCAGGTACCTCAGTTTCGGGTGTCGTTTGACCAGTTTGGTCTTCTCGATGATCGCGTCGAGGCCGTAGTAGCGACCGGTAGCCAGCACGATCATCGTCATGAACAGCAGCAGGCCCATGAAGTCGCTGTTGACCAGCCCGTGGCCGAACTCCGCGTTGCCGATCCAGAACAGGGACATGAAGAAGACCCCGAAGACGGAGGCGAGCCTGACTAGCGCGCCGACCATCAGTCCCAGCCCGATGAGCGTCTCGCCCAGCGGGACCATTGCCTGAATGAGCCAGCCAAGGTATTCGCCCATCAGCACGGGGAGCGGACCGAGTGCCGTGCCAGTCATCTGCTTGAGATACGTCGGCCCGTAGCTGTAGGCCAGCCCGTTCTCGATGAGCTTCGTTACGCCTGCGTGGAAGAACCACCAGCCGGTTACGACACGCAGGAACGCCAGCCAGTACGCGGTCCAGGCCCCGCCGAGCTCGAGCTCGAAGTCGTCTGCCAGGGGGTTCGCCGCTTGATAGGACATCTGTGTCACCTCACATATGGAGTTCCGCGCCGCAATGATATATAAGGGAGCGGGCGTTCCCACCGAGTGAAAACACATCTCAGCGCCTGAGAAGGGATGTATCAGCCGTTTAGCGTTTCGACACCTGTTCGGTTGCGTTTTTATTTCCTCCGACGGGGAGACACCCACTCACGGGCCACCGTGAGGTTCAAACCATCCATGCAACTACGGTAGGACACCAATGGTACTCGAACTGACGGGCGAACACACCACAGCGCGGGTGATGGTTGACGACGAATCGCTCGTCGAGGCTGGGTGTCGGGAGCAGATAGAGACGCTCATCGACCATCCTGCGTTCACCGAACCGGTGCGGATCATGCCGGACACGCACTGGGGGGCCGGCGCACCCATCGGCTTCACGATGCCGCTTGGCGACCGCGTCGTCCCGAACATCGTCGGCGTCGACGTCGGCTGTGGGATGGCCGCGACGAACCTCGGGCCGGAGCTCCCGCTGGAAGACGAAGAGCGCGAGCGCCGCGTCCGCGAGGCGGTCCCGATGGGGCGGTCGGTTCACGACTACGACGACGCGGTCCATTTCGTCGAGGAGTTCCCGTTCGAGCGGGCCAACCGCATCTTCGAGCAGTTCGACGCGGCCTACGCCGAGCGGTTCGGCGAGCACATCGACCCTGTAGAGTTCGATTTCGACGGCTACGACGAGGAGTACTTCGAGTCGCTGTGTGACCGCGTGCTGGCCGACCAGCGCCAGGGAATGGGGTACATAATCAAGAGTGCGGGGACGCTGGGCGGCGGGAACCACTTCGTCGAGTTCGGCCGGGCACGCGAGTCGGGCGACTACTGGCTGGTCATCCACAGCGGGTCCCGGTATCTGGGTAAGTCTGTCGCCGAATACTGGCAATCGACGGCGACGGACCGCCGGACCATCGGCGAGATCCGCGAGCAGATCCCCGACGAGTACGTCGAGTATCTCAAGTTCGACCCCGATACAGTCGAATCCCGCGACCTTTACGCCTGGGTCACTGGCGGCATGGGCGAATCCTACATCCGGAAGGACCGCCTCCGCCGCGAACTGGACGGCAAGGAAATCGAGGACGCCTTCGACGCGCTGGGACAGGTCCAGGACGCCATCCACAGCAGCGACGACGAGGACCGCAACACGGACTTAGACTGGCTCGAAGGCCGCGAGGCTCACGGCTACCTCGTCGACATGCTGTTCGCCCAGCAGTACGCCCGCTGGAACCGCGAACTGATGAGTGACGCCGTCTGCGACGCGCTGGGGATCGACCCCGTCGACCGCTTCCAGTCGATTCACAACTATATCGATTTCAGGGACCTGACCATCCGAAAGGGGGCGACCCCGGCCCGCGAGGGACAGCGGCTGCTGGTCCCGTTCAACATGGCCGACGGGTCGATTATCGCCCGCGGGAAAGGCAACGACGAGTACCACCAGACTGCACCGCACGGCGCGGGTCGCGTGATGAGTCGCCGGCAGGCCCACAGCGAGGTCGACATGGACGAGTTCGCCGCAGCGATGGACGGCGTCTACTCGGAGTCCGTCATTAAAGGTGTCCGGGACGAAGCGCCGATGGCGTACAAGGACGCCGAGGCCATCCTCTCGGCCCTCCGGCCGACAGCAGAGGTCGTCGAGTGGGTCGACGCGGTCCACAACCTGAAGGCGACTGAGTGAGCGGACCTGTTAGTTCGGCAGAAAGTGATTTGCACGCGAAGGCCTTGTGTCCTGTATGACCATTCTCGTGGCTATCGCCAACGATTCGGTCTCTCCGGCGGTCATCGATACGGCAGTTCGACTCGCTGACGGGCTCGACGAGGAACTGTACGTCGTCCACCTCGTCGACGAGGACACCGCCGACGGCACGGCCATGCAACTCCGGGACGAGATGCGCGAGCGGTTCCGCGACGCCACCATCGTGGCGACGGTCGCCATCGAACACGTCGGTCGGTCCGCGATGCGTTCGGGCACGCGGATCGGCAACGAACTACTGGAACTCGCAGCCGACGTGGATGTTCGGCACATCGTCATGGGCCACGAGCCGAAGGGGCTGGCCGGCAGACTCCGGGAAGGCGACGCCGCAGTCGCTGTCATCGACGCCGCCGACGTGCCCGTTACTATCGTCCCCGAACGCCCGTCCGACGTGTAAGCGTCGCTCTGAGTATCACAGACCCAGTTCCCGGCCGAGTACCATTCGCTGAATCTCGCTTGTCCCCTCGCCGATTTCCATGAGCTTCGCGTCCCGGTAGAACCGCTGTGGCGCGAAATCAGTCGTGTAGCCGTACCCGCCAAGCACCTGGACGGCGTCCTCGGCGACCTCACGACAGATTTCGCTGGCGTCGAGCTTTGCCAGCGAGGAGAGCCGCGTCACGTCCTCGCCTTGGTCGTACATCGTCGCCGCCTTGTGGGTCAGCAGGCGGGCGCGCTCGATTTTGCGGTCCATCTCGACGATCTTGTCCCGGACGGCGTCGAACTTCGAGATGGGGCGGTCGAACTGCTCGCGTTCGGTGGCGTAGGACTTCGCGGCCTCGAAGGCCCCCTGTGCGAGCCCCGTCGAGAGCGCAGCAATAGAGATGCGGCCGCCGTTGAGCGTCTTCAGCGTCTGCTCCCAGCCGTCGCCTTCGTCGCCGAGCAGTCGGTCCGCGGGAATCCGACAGTCGTCGAACTGGAGTTCGCAGGTCGGTGAAGCGTTCAGCCCCATTTTGTCCCACTCGGTCGTCACCTCCCAGCCGTCGTCATCGGGACCGACGATGAACGTCGAGATGCCGTCGTAGCCGGACTCAGGATCGGTGACGGCTTTGACTAGCACCGACCCGGCGACGGAGGCGTTCGTGATGAACTGCTTGGTGCCGTTGATGACGTACTCGTCGCCGTCCCGCTCGGCCGTCGTGTCCATGTCGCTGGCGTCGCTCCCGCTGCCCGGTTCAGTCAGCGCCCAGCCGCCGAGGTGTTCGCCGGAAGCGAGCGGTGTGAGCCAGCGCTCTTTCTGTGCATCTGTGCCAAACAACTCTATGGGCTTGCTTCCGAGCGAGGTATGGGCCACGTACGAGAGCCCGATGCTCCCGGAAACGCGCCCGAGTTCCTCGGCGACGAGCGCGTACATCAACGTATCGCCGCCCAGACCACCCCACTCCTCGCTGATCGGCACACCCATGACATCAAGCTCGCCCAGTTCCTCGAATATTTCCGCCGGAAACCGGTGCTCGTCCTCTATCTCCTGGGCTATCGGCTGAATCTCGTTCTCGCAGAACTCGCGGACCGAATCCCGTATCATCCGGTGTTCGCCGGGAACGTCGAACTCCATACCGAATCTATGTCCTGTGTTATTAAATAGCACACGGAGGCAGACACAAGCCATTTGCCCGTCCACGGCTTTTCTCAGGTGGAATGGCGTTCCGGCGACTCCTCCGCGGGACGGTCCCCTGGGAGCAACTCGAAGGCGTGGTGCGAGCGGTAATGGAGCGGTACGACGAGCCCGCGGCCCATGTGGCGTTTCTGGAGGCGGACAACTGGCTCTCGACTCCGCTGGTCGTCAATGATCAGTGGTTCGTGAAAGTCATCACGGGGCAGAACTCGCTGGTTCATACACTGTTGACCGCCGGCCGAAACATCGGCGCGTTCTCGTCAGGGACCGAGGGTTTTTTCGAGCATTTCGGGACGCCCTACGAGATGGCAGAACACGAACTGGCGGCGACCCGGCGGATGCGGGAGATCGGCGTCAACGCCCCCGAGCCGATAGAGGCCTTCGAATACGACGGGATGGGGGTACTCGTGCTGGAGTACATCCCAGACTTCGAACCGCTGGACGACCTCCCGGCCGAGACCGTCGAGCGACACAGCCCGACGGTGTTTGACTTTCTTCACCGGATGCACGAGGACGGCCTGGCTCACGGCGATTTCCGGTGTGAGAACGTGCTCGTGGCCCACGACGACCTGTACTTCATCGACGCCACGAGCGTGCGCGAGGAAGCGATCAGCGACGCTCGCGCCTACGACCTTGCCTGTGCGCTGGGCGCGTTGGAGCCGCTCATCGGTGCGCCGCCGGCTGTCTCCGCCGCCGCACGCCACTACGATACGTCCGAGTTGCTGGCCGCGGAGGAGTTCCTCGACTTCGTCAACATCCGCCCGGACCACGACTTCGCCGCCGCAGAAATCCGTGGAGCCGTGGAAAAACGCGCATAGACTGGCTCGGAACAGTGTCAGTCCGCCGGCGTTGCCCCGACCGCCCGGCTTCTTGCGACAACGCCGATACCGACGAGCACGACGGCCCCGCCGGCGACGGTCGACGGCCCGGGTATCTCCGCGAGTAACAGCAGCGCCAGCAGCGCGCTCCCGACCGGTTCGCCCAGCAGCGAGACGCTGACCATGCTGGATTCGACGTGTGCCAGCGCCCAGTTGAGGACGGTGTGGCCGAACACACCGGGGCCAACGGCCATCGCGAGAAACAGCACCCACTCCCGCGGCGGGTAGCCGGTCACGGGGTGGCCCGACGCGACGACGAAGGCGAGGAGGCAAAACGCGGCGACGCCGTAGACGACGGTCACGTAGGGGATGAGGGGGAACCGCTGGCGGAGCGAGCGCCCGGCGAGCACGTAGCCGGCGGCCATGACACCGCCGACGAGGGCCAGCGCGTTGCCGTACAGCGGACGCGGGCCGATGGCGCCACCGCCGAGCAGTTCGCCGACGGACATCACGACGATGCCGCCGATAGCGACGAGGATGCCCGCCGTCGTGCCGCGTGTGACGCGCTCGTCGAGCAGCGCCCACGCGCCGACAGCGACGAACAGCGGCTGGCACTGGACCAGCGTGACTGACGCCGCGACGCTCGTCCACGCCAGACTCTCGAACCACGCGGCGAAGTGAACCGCGAGCGCGACGCCAGTCGCCGCAGCCGCCAGTACATCCCGCCGGGAGAGCCGTCCGAACGCCGACCGATGCCGGCCCAGCGCCAGCGGGGCCAGCAGCGCGGTCGTCAGCAGGACGCGATAAAAGGCCGCGACCGACGCCGCTGCCGCGCTCCAGCGGACGAGAATTGCGCTCGTACTGACTGCGAGCACGGCGACAGCCAGCGCGATTCGCGGGTCGATACGCGGCTCCGTCACGCCCATTTCGCTCCGTTGTGGCGCGGAGACAGCAGGGCCCCATCAGTTACCGCGACGGCGCGTCTACTCATCCTCTGGCAGTATCCGACACGGGGATAAAGAAACACCGGAGACCATAGTCGGGACCGTGCCGTCCGCGGACCCGAATACGCTAGCCTTCGAGCAGTTCCTTCGTCTGCTGATGGCGATACCGAAACATCGGCTCCATCCCCAGACAGCCGAAGGGGCCGAGCGCCTGGCCCAGCGGTCCGCCAGGCAGTTCGAACTCGACGTGGTCGTGGACGAGCGTCTCCCTGTCGCTCAGCGCTTTGAACGTATGCGTGTGTTCCCAGTGGGGGAACGGCCCTTCCTCCATCACGTCGCGGAACATCGCTTCGTCCTCGCCCTCCTCCCGCGCAACGATATTCGAGACCCAGCGCTGGCGCGGCGGCACGCCGAACGGCTTGATTGAGGATTCGACAACCGACCCGGCGGTCAGTTCCTCGGGATTCGGCTCGCCATCCGGTCCCCGCTCCGCCTCGATGCGGATGTTCATCCAGTCGGGAGTCAGCGCGACCAGCCCATCGCCCGTCGCGTGGAACTTCCAGACTTCTGACAGCGGGGCTTCGACGCGAACCTGCCGCTCGTAAACGTTCATACACGCAGTAGGGGAAGCGCCGGCAAAACACCCGCGATAGCCACGACCGATGCCGGGACGGAGTCAGGGCCAGATACCGCCTTCCTCTGCGGCAGCGACGACGCGCTGGATGGCGACGACGTACATCGCCGTCCGGAAGTTCGGCGCGCCGGTCTCCTCGTAGGTCTCGACGAGGTCGTCAAACGCGTTCGTAATGATGGTCTCCAGTTCGTCGTTGACCCGCTCTTCGGACCAGTAGAACCGCTGGCGGTTCTGGACCCATTCGAAGTACGACACCGTGACGCCGCCGGCGTTGGCGAGGATATCAGGGAACACGGCCACGTCGCGCTCCGTGAATACGTCGTCCGCGTTCGGTGTCAGCGGGCCGTTTGCCGCCTCCACGACGATGTCGGCCTGTACGTCGCGTGCGAGGTCGCCGTCGATGGCGTTTTCGAGCGCCGCCGGAACGAGCAGATCCACGTCCATCGTCAACAGCTCCTCGTTCGTCAGCTCTTCCGTCGCGCCCTCGTAGCCGGCTAGCGACCCGGTCTCGCTTTTGAACGCCTTCGCGTCGCGTGCGTCGAGTCCGTCGGAGTTGTAGACGGCACCGGAGGAGTCGGACACTGCGACAATGTTCGCGCCCAAGTCCTCGATGAGCTTCGCCGCGACGGAGCCGGCGTTCCCGTAGCCCTGCACGGCCACGGTTGCGTCCTCGATGTCCTTGCCGAGATAGTCGAACGCTTCGCGTGCGGTGAGCATCACGGAACGACCCGTCGCCTCAACGCGGCCCGCACTGCCGCCCGACTCCGGGGCCTTGCCGGTGATGACGCCGGGCTCGGTGGTGTTCTCCAGCGTCTCGTATGTGTCTTTGATCCAGTTCATCTCGCGCTGTCCGGTGTTGACATCGGGCGCGGGGATGTCCCGGTCCTCGCCGATGATCGGGCGAAGTTCCTTCGCGAACGACCGCGTTATCCGCTCTAT
Organism: Haloarcula sp. K1; assembly: GCF_001647155.1. Taxonomy (NCBI): domain Archaea; kingdom Methanobacteriati; phylum Methanobacteriota; class Halobacteria; order Halobacteriales; family Haloarculaceae; genus Haloarcula; species Haloarcula sp. K1. Next base: position 252,936 of record NZ_LRHL01000023.1, on the reverse strand, counting down.
CTCGTCGGCCGAGTACTGGCGCGGGTCGATCTCGATACCGCCTTTCCCGCCGCCGTAGGGGATGTTAACGGCGGCGCACTTGTACACCATCCAGCCTGACAGCGCCTTGACCTCGTCGCGTGTGACCTGCGGGTGATAGCGGATTCCGCCCTTGTACGGCCCTCGGTCGCCGTTGAACTGTGAGCGATAGGCTCGAAACACCTCGACGGAGCCGTCGTCCATCTCCACGGAGAGGTTCGTCTCCAGCACTCGCTCGGGGTGTTTCAGCCGTTCGAGCACGTCGGTCGAATATTCGAGATAGTCCGACGCGTCGTCGATCTGCTCCTGTAAACTCTCAAACGGGTTTACCTCTGGAGACATACGCGGAATGTCTCAGACTGTGGGCAAAAGAGTACCGCCGTCCATGGGATTCTCTAGACGAGCGATACCCACAACGGCACTAGTCGGCCACATGGATTGCTGGCGATTGAGCACAGTCGTCCATGGCGATACGATCCGTGCGGAAACGGCGGTCCTGTACAAGCGACTGACCGGCGACGAGGCCGTGGTATCGCTACGATGCAGGTCGACGCTGCAGCAAGGGCGACACGCTCGTCTGTACGTTCGAGCGGACGGCCTTTGTCCAGCGTGCAGACGACTGAAATCGGAGGACGGAAACCCCGAGACGGCTACAGGCTAATCAAGAGGACCGCGTTTATCACGACGGCCGCCACCCACGGGAGCGCTAGCCCGAGCGGCACGACGACGCCGCGCTGCTCGTTCAGCAGCTGGCGGGTCAGCCCTGCAAGCCCGAGAACGCCGACTTTCGTCGCTCCGAGAACGGCGATCCCGAACGTCTCTATCGCGGCCCGCATCACGGGGTTTCCCTCGTGGAGGCCGTGCTGGAGGCCGACGTGTGTCAGCCACACGTCGACGATGAGCGTCACGGCGACTACCAGCCATAGCTCTCGCTCGACGGCCGCTAGTTCGTCAAGCAGGGCGCTACACCACCTGTCGATGATCCCTATCGGGACCGTTCGGTCCGTTGTGAACACGTCACCCTCCGCAACCACGCCCCCACGTGGTCTGTTATCCTGTTTTCACCCAGTGTGTTAAATACACAGTGTTTACTACTGAAACGGAAGGGGTAGGGGCTGTCTACTCCCGAGAAACACGGGTGTATGGGCCGCCACGAATACAGTCAGAGAATCGTCCCGTGTTTCTTCTCTGGTCGGTCCTTTTCGACGTCCTCGTATAGGTCAAACCGGGCAACGGTTTCGTCTCGGAGGTCACCCGGCGGAACGATCTCGTCGATGACGACTTCGCTCGCCATCCGGTGGACGTCGATGCCTTCGCGGTACGCCTCGCGTAGCTCCTGCTCGCGCTCGGCCCGCTCTTCCGGGTCGTCGATTGCGTCCAGTTTGTTCGCGTACACCGCGTTTATCGCGGCTTCTGGCCCCATGATCGCGATTTCGCTGCCCGGGAGCGCGAGGGTCGCTTCGGGGTCGTAGGCGGGGCCTGACATGGCGTAGATGCCCGCGCCGTAGGCCTTCCGGACGACGACGCACTGTTTCGGAACGGTGGCCTGCGAGGTAGCGTAGATCATCCGCTTCCCGGCTTCCAGTATGCCCTCCTTTTCGACCGAGGAGCCTGCCATGAACCCCGGCGTGTCACAGAGGTACAGCAGTGGGATGTTGTAGGCGTCACAGGTCCAGACGAAGCCGGCCGCTTTGCGGGCCGAATCAGGGAATATTGCGCCGGCCCGCTGGCTCGGCTGGTTGGCGACGATACCGACGGGCCGGCCGTCGACTCTGGCGAATCCAGTCAGAATTTCGGCCCCGTACTCCGACTGCAGTTCGAAGAAGGAGTCGGCGTCGACGATGTGTTCGATAACTCGGTGCATATCGTAGCCTTTGTTCGGTTCTGCGGGGATGACCGAGTCGAGGCCCGCAGGGTCAACTGCCGGCGCGGTTCCGTCGGTCCGTGGCGGTTTCTCGTCAGCGTTATCGGGCAGATACGTGATGAGTTGCGCCACGAGCTCGCGGGCGTGGTCCTCGTCGTCGGCGACCAGATCCGCGCTGCCGGAGTGACGGGCGTGCAGGTCCGGCCCGCCGAGCGTTTCGAGGTCGATGTCCTCGCCAGTGACCATCTCGACCATTCGGGGGGATGCGATTGCCAGTGCGCTCATGCCACGGACCATGACGGTGAAGTCGGCGAACACCGGTGTGTAGGCCGCGCCAGCGATACACGGGCCGTATAGGACGCATATCTGTGGAACCGCGCCAGATAGCAGCGAGTGGTTGTAGTAGAACTTCCCGATCCCTTCGCGGTTGGCGAAGAAGCCTCGTTGCTGGTCGATACGGCCGCCCGAGGAATCGACCAGATACAGTAACGGCTGTCCGCTCTTCAGCCCGCGCTCTTGCAGTCGGAGGAACTTCTCGACGCCGTGGCGAGCGATTGATCCTGCCTTGACGGTGAAGTCGTTGGCGGCGACGTGTACCTGTCTGCCCTCGAAGGTCCCCGCGCCGGTGATGAGTCCGTCAGCCGGCAGCCGGTCGTCCTCGTCGTCCACGTCGGGACTGCTGGGATGCCACGAGTCGAAGTTCGCGAACCGGCCGTCCTCGAAGTCCAGGCCATCGTCGCCGAACCAGAGTTCGAGTCGGTCGCGGACGAACAGCTTCCCCTGCTCGGTGAGGCGGTCGCGGTACTTCTGCGGCCCGCCACGTTCGATGTCGGCGATCTCTTCACGGAGGCGTTTCTCTCGTTCCGTCGGTGCAGCGTCCGCCGAATCGCCGTCCACGGCTGTATCTTCGGCCCCATCTTCATCGGTCACCTCGCGGACTAACGTCGGGGTTTCCTCGTCGCCGACGTACACTTCCACAGTTCGGCCGGTGTGTTCGGCGACGGCGGCCGCGATGGCCGACGCCTCGTCGCGCGTGGCCTCGGCCGCGATATGCACTTTCATACCACACCCAACGGACCCGGGGATCACAGTAGTTACCCCGCGTGCGATTATCACCTCTCGTAATGGTGGCGCACCATTGATATCGGGTGCCGGACTACTCATGTACCATGAGTGCCACCGGCCACCCCCGAGAGACGCCGCCGTCGGCCAGGCGTCGTCGCCGGTGGCTCCTGCTTCTCGCGGTATTCCTTTTGTTCCCGCTGCTCATTGCAGTCGCTTCTGGCACGGTCGCGGCCGAAGACACCGAGTCGCCGGAGTGGGGCAATGCGACGCGGGGCAACGCGACGACTATCGAGGTGTCCCTGTACGACGACGGTGGGTCGGTGGACACGAGTACGATTCAGGCAGCGGATTTCGAGCTAACCGCGGGTCGAGTGGAGAACGTCTCGGTCGCATCGATCAACGCCTCCGGCGAAAACAGGACCGGGGTGCGCGTCTCCCTGCTGCTAGAGAGAAAAGTCGACACAGACAACGTCACTGTCAGCCTCCGTGACACCGCCAGTATCACCGACGAAGCGGGGAACGAACTTCCCCACGAGTCGGTCACCGTCACCGGGATGGACGCCGTCGTGCCGAAGTACCAGTCGTTCGAGGTACGCCGCGTCAATAGCTCCACCGCCCGCATCTCTGTTGGGATTCACGAACCGATACAGCAGCTTCGAATCTCCGTCGGCGGCCCATCGCTAGACACACTCAATATCTCGGGATTCACCGAACGCACCGGTAACACGATCACGTACACACGAAAGTACACGTTCCCGGAGGAGGGTGAGTACTCGCTGCTGCTGATGTCGGTGACCGACGAGAACGGTAACGAGAACTCCTTTGGCCGACAGCGGACGTTCCTCTATGACGATTCCGCACCGAACGTCACCGTTGCCGGGCCGGAGAACGCGACGGTCGGCGAGTCGGTGACTTTCTCCGCGGCGGGGACGACAGACGATCAGGGCGTCGAGTCGGTCCGGTGGCAGGTGGGGAGCGATACGATCCTGACCGGCGAGAACATCACCGTGGCCTTCGCCTCGCCCGGCAGTCACGAAGTCACAGTGACCGCCGCCGATCCGCTCGGGAACACGGAAATTGTGACCAGAGTCGTGTCTGTGACGGGCAATGGAACCGCCGGGAACGTGACTGTGCGGCAGCCGAACGCGACCGTGGCGAACGTCTCGGTGAACGGATCCGGCCAGACACAGCAGATTCGGCCCTCGGAGGGGCCACTCGTCACCAGTGAGAACGGAACGCTGGAGCGGCTTGCCGCGTCGTTCCAGCGTAACGAATCCGCCACACTCACCGTCCGCTCCCGCCAGCCCACGCCAGCGTTTACGACTGCCACCGGGCACACCGGCGTCAGCCGGTTCGATATCGACCACGGCTCCGTTCCGGCCGAGGACGCGACGTTCACGTTTACTGTTGACCGTGACGCGCTGGCGGCGGTCGACGCGGAACCCGATGCTGTGACGCTGTTCCGGAAAGACGACGGGTGGACGCCGTTAGCGACCGACATCGCCGGCCGGAGCGAGTCACACATCGTCTACCGGGCTGACTCTTCGGGCTTCTCGACGTTCGTCGTCGGAGTCGAACAGACAGCAGCGACAGACATGGATGCGGAGGCGGCGACAACCGACTCGGAAACGTCGACGGCCGAACCCGAGACGACCGAGACACAGACAGAAGAACCCGGACAGCCGGATATCGTGGTCACGAACGCCACGGCAGTTCCATCGGAACTCGGCCCCGGCGAGCGAACCGTCATCGCCGTCGAGCTTGAAAACCGGGGAACTGCGAGCGGGGACCACAACGTGATCGTCGCGCTCAACACCTCGATACTGACGACGCGGACGGTCACGGTCCCTGCCGGTGAGACACGAACGACGGAGTTTGCTCGCTCGGTACCCGCAAACAAGACTGGTGAGCTAATGGTCGACGGGCAACGCATCGGGAACGTGACAGGCGGCAGCGGTGGCCTGCCGATTCCTGCCCTCCCGTCAATCGGGATTCCGAACCCGCTCTCGCTGTGGCCCGACGGCATCGTTGGAACCGTTCTCGGCGGGCTGCTGGGCGTCGCTGTCGGGCTGTACGGCGTTCTCAAAGCGCTGGCGATATATCTCGGTTACTGAAACAATATCCGAGCCGTCAGTCGATAGTCGCTTCCAGCCGGTCGATCAGGTCGTCGTTCCCGAGATACAGCGGCGTCCGCTCGTGTAGCCCGTCGGGGTCGATTTCGAGCAGCGACTGGTTGCCGTCGGAGGACCGACCACCGGCCGATTCGAGGATGTAGGCCATCGGCTGTCCCTCGAACTGTACTCGAAGCTTCCCTTCGGGGCGTGACTCCAGTGCAGGGTACGAGAAGATACCGCCGTAGGTGAGTACCTGATTGATGTCCGCGACCATCGCCCCGCCGTAGCGGAGCTTCAGTTCGTGGCGGACCTCCTCGGCGTATGGCTCGAACTCGTCCGTCCAGGAGTCGACACCGCCGCCGAACCCGAACACTGTGGGGTCCTCCGGAACCGTCACGTCGTCGTCGACGACCCGCTTGTCGCCGTCTTCGAGGATGTACTCGCGGACGCTGCCGTCCCGGGCGACGACCATCGAGGTGATGGGGCCGTAGATGACGAACCCGGCGGCGAGTAGATTGGTGCCGACCGTCGGCGGCTGTTCGCTGTAGACGCCGAAAATCGTCCCCATCCCGCTGTTGGGTTCGAGGTTGCTCGACCCGTCGAGCGGGTCCATGGCGACGTGGAGGCGACCGTCTGTCGTTTTCACGTCCGCGCGTTCCTCGCTGGCGTAGGAGGCGACACCGTCGATGTCAAGCACCCGCTCCTCGAACAGTTCGTCGGCGCGCAGATCAGCCGCGAGCTGGTCGTCGCCGGTGGGGTTGACGGAGTTGCTCTGGCCACGGTGGTCGGCGATGGCGCGGCGGACGTCCGGTGTCGTCGCGGCGATGGTCTCGATGACTGCTGTGACTGTCTGCTCGGCTTCGGTGGTCGAAATGTCGAGTGACTTACTCATTTGTCAGATTAGGGGCAGGGACTGGCCATCCGGTGACCAGTCGAATTTTTCTCCGAGCCTGCTGCCCGCAGGGTCTCTCATCACCAGTACGTTCCCCGGCACACCATAAGTATCTTTTTGCTGACATTTACTACATTTCGAGTGAATATTCAGCCGCGGGGCAGTGCTTGCCGCTAAGCCTGTGACAGGTTGACTCGGTCGGATTGGGGCCGCCATGCCGATCCGATACCGTCGGCAGACTTACACGACCGCCGGACGAAGGCGCGGGTATGCATCTCGAAACAGTCGACACCGTCGGCGTCGTCGGAGCCGGAACGATGGGTAACGGTATCGCACAGGTCACAGCGACGGCCGGCTACGACGTCGTCATGCGCGATGTAACAGACGAACTGGTTGCCGCCGGGTTCGAGGAGATCCAGTCGAGCTTCGAGACGCTCGTTGCGCGCGACACAGTGACAGAACAGGAAGCAGAAGCGGCAACAGCCCGCATCACCGGAACCACAGAGATGGAGGTCCTCGCGGATGCCGACCTCGTCGTCGAGGCCGTAACAGAAAACATGGACATCAAGCAGTCCGTGTTCGAGGAGCTCGACGCCGTCTGCGGGCCGGACACGGTGCTAGCCAGCAACACGAGCACGCTCTCGATTACGACCATCGCTAGCGTCACCGAACGGCCAGAACAGGTCCTCGGACTGCACTTCATGAACCCTGTACCGATCATGAAAGGCGTCGAACTCGTCGTCGGTGAGAAAACGAGCGACGAGACGGTGACGCTGGGCCGCGAGTTCGCACACGACATCGGCAAGGAGACCTGGGAGGCCGACGACAAGCCCGGGTTCGTCGTGAACCGGGTGCTGATGCCCTGGATAAACGAGGGCATCCGGGCGTACGACGAGGGCGTCGCGGATAAGGCCGACATCGACCGCGGGCTAACTCTCGGAACGAACGTCCCCATGGGGCCGCTCGAACTGGCCGACCACATCGGCCTCGACGTGGTCCTCGATGCCTCCGAAACGCTGTATGAGGAACTGGGCGACCGCTACAAGCCCGCATACCTGCTCAAACGCAAAGTCACGGCCGGCGACCTCGGCAAAAAGTCCGGGCGGGGCTTCTACGACTACGACTGATAGATCTGCGGTGGCGAGCACAGATAGTAGCGAGCCGAGTACCATACCCGGCAACGGGCCGCGCGTTGGCCAACAGTAAAGACCCAACCCGCGTTAGAATCTGTCATGGACTTTAGCCCCACACAGGAACAACGCCAGATACAGGAAATGGTCTCGGAGTTCGTCGACGACGAGGTCAAGCCGCGGGCGGCGGAGATCGACGAAACCGACGAGTTCCCGTGGGACCTCGTCGACGAGATGGCTGATCTGGGCCTGATGGGAATGCCGATTCCGGAGGAGTACGGCGGGGCCGAACTGGACTACCACAGCTACGCGATGGCCCTCGAAGAGATTTCGCGGGGAAGCGGCGGGCTCGGCACAATCGTCGCCGCCCACATCTCGCTGGCCTGCAACATGATCTACGAGTTCGGCAACGAGGCTCAGAAAGAGACCTACCTCACGCCGCTGGCCGAAGGCGAGGAGATCGGCGCGTTCGCCCTCTCCGAAGCAGGCGCGGGCAGTGACGTGCCGGCGATGGATACCACTGCCGAACCGGTCGACGGCGGCGACGCCTATCTGGTCAACGGCGGGAAGCTCTGGATCTCCAACGGCTCCGTCGCCGACACTGTCGTCCTGTTCGCGAAGACCGACCCCGAGGCCGGCAACAAGGGTATCTCCTCGTTCATCGTCCGCCCCGAGGAGGACGACGGCTTCATCGTCGAAGGGACCGAGCACAAACTCGGCGACAAGGGCTGTCCGACCGCCGAACTGCGGTTCGACGATATGCGCATCCCCGCCGACCGTATGCTCGGCGAGGAAGGCCGCGGGTTCGTCCACGCGCTCAAGACGCTCAACGGCGGCCGCATCACTATCGCTGCCCGCGGCGTCGGCATCGCCCAGGCCGCACTGGACGAGGCGCTGCAGTACGCGCAGGACCGCGAGCAGTTCGACCAGCCCATCAGCGACTTCCAGGCCATCCAGCACAAGCTCGCCGACATGGACACGAAAACGCAGGCCGCCCGCCTGCTGATGCATCAGGCGGCCGACAAGAAGATGGCCGGCGAGTCGTTCGTCAAAGAGGCCGCCCAGGCCAAACTGTACGCCTCAGAGGTGTCCCGTGAAGTGGCGAACGAGGGCATTCAGGTCCACGGCGGCTACGGCTACACGAAGGACTTCCCGGCCGAGCGGTTCTACCGCGACGCGAAACTCAACGAGATTTACGAGGGCACCAGCGAGGTCCTCCGCAATACCATTGCCAGCGAGCTTCTCGATTAGGGAATCGAGAGGAGTCCTTCGACGACCACCGCACGCGTGAAGTAAAACGGCTTTCCGTCCGCACGGTAGCGGTTCGCACTGATTGTTCCGAGCGCGAGGAGTACCGCCACGCCGACGGTCCCGGCGAGCATCCCGACAATTTCCGACGGCTGAACAGCTGTGCGTGCGAAGACGTACGTTGCGACGCTGGCGAGCGCCGCGAACGGGAGGGCGTCCAAGCCTGCCAGGAGGAGCGAGCGGGACAGGGACATACCTGTGTTCTGTGGGAGCGGTCACAAAAAGGGTACCCCATCAACGGCGGCGCAACGAAATCCAGCAGAGGCTGGCAAGCAGCGCCGTCAACCGTCCTCACCAAGCGCCTCGCGCATCCACTCGAACTGGTCTCGAAGCCGCCGCTCACCGGCGTCGGTCAGTGAGTACTTGTCAGCGATGCCGTCCTCGCGGTGGGTAACGAACCCGGCCGATTCCAGCGCGTCGAGCGCGCCGTAGAAGCTCTTCGGTTCGATTCGCGTGTCGTAGCGGCGTTCGAGCCGCGTCTTCAGCCGCTGGCCGGAGAGTTCGCCGTCCTCGGCGGCGGCCAGCAGGACGCACATATCGCGCCGACGGCCGCTCTGAAGCCACTTCGCCATATGTGTCTCGTCACAGCCGTCCGGTTTCGCGTTTGCGGTTCCGAGCGGACCGCCAGGTTCGCATACCCCCGCTCCCTAGAGCCGCCGATGACCGACTCCGAACTCCCCGTCGAGGCGTCAGCGGACGGTATCACGGCCACCTATCGAGAGACCGACGAGGAACGGCTGCTGACATTCGAGAGCGACGGCGGGAGCGCCGCGGTCGCACAGAACATCGAGGGGTACGCGATGCTGAAGGTCCGACCGACCGCGGACGGCGACGAACTGGAGCGATACTACGGCTTCGACATGGCGCTTGACCACGCGGCGGAACTGCTGGGCGTATCCCCGAATGTGCTTCCGGTCCCAGAGCCGGCTGCCGACATGGGGATGTAGCCACCCGGCTCGCCCGCCACAGCGACTACTTGTTTGACTCGTGACTCGGTCGGGAGTGGGGCGACACTGTGCCAGCTACTCGAAGCGGACTGGTACGTAGGTGAGGACGAATCAGTGCGTGAACGACTGCAATCAGAGCTATTCAGTACCCATCCCGACAAAATAGCACTATTTCTGATACGTCTAATTCATTAGCAGTACGTATCGAACCGAGGCAATATGACCGCTCTAAAAACATCATACGAATATTATAAACTTGCTTTAATAATCACTGCTACCCCTCACTCGCATGGTCGATTTCACTCGACGGCAGGTGCTTTCACAGTCGGTGGCTGCTGCGCTTGGGGCCAGCGTCATCGGCGTGGCAAGTGGGGAAGAGGTCGAAGAGACAGACACACCGGGCGCTCCGAGCGTCGCCGGGAGTCTCAAACGCTTCTCGACGACGGCGTTCGGTGCGGAGGTGACCGGCCCGTTCGTCTTCGAAGACGGGTCACTACTGTACAGTCTCCAGCACCCGGAAGGGGAGAACCCCGAACCGTTTGGACGGGCTGCGGTGGGCTATTTCAGCGGCTTCCAGTTCGAGTTCGACGGGAGTAACGACGATTTCCCGGAGGTGGGGGTTCCGGACACCGAGGAGAAACAGCGTCAGGTCCGGTCCGCAGCCGGCGACTACGAAATCCTCGTGCAGGGACGCGAACCCATCAACGGTGGGGCGGAACGGCTCGGTGTAGTCCAGACGCCCGACGGGACGGATATCACCCAGGAGAACTTCGCTGGCACCCAGTACGGCGGTGCGGCGACGAACCCCGACTGTAATCAGTTCGTCCCGACCAACGACGAGGGGACCGAGGGATACCTGTTCACGAACTGGGAGAACAGCCCCGGATGCGTCTCGCGGGTCCCCCTTAGCCAGGACGAAAACGGCGAGTGGAGTGCGGACACCGGGAACGCAATGAACTTGACCAACACCGACTCCCTCCGTGAACACGGCGGGACGCGGATCAACTGCTACGGGGACCTCAGTCCGTGGGAGACGATGATTTCCGCCGAAGAGAACTACGCACACCCCCGCGTCAGTCTGACGGCGACGGTGAGCGACATCGTCGAGGCGGGGTCGGGCGAGGGACTCATCGGCGGATGTCAGTTCTGGAACCGGCCGAATCCGAGCGAGATATCGGGCGCGATCGAGTCCTACGCCGAGAGCGGCGACCTCGACGAGAACTTCGGCCCGCAGGGCTACTGGGCGCTGACCGGCGTCGAGTTCCTCGCGTACTACCTCGGCGCGGAGCGCGATGACCAGGGCGACGGCGAGAACCTCGCAACGACGCTGCTCGACGACGTGTATCCGAACCCGTACCGGTACGGGTACTTCGTCGACTTCCGCGAACCGACCGCTGACGAACCCGAAGCGGTCAAGTACTACGTGATGGGGCGGGCCTCGTGGGAGGCACCCGACATCGAAGGCGACCAGCGGACCGTCTACGGCTGTTCCGACGGCGACAGCAAGGGCATCTACAAGTTCGTTGCCGACGAGCCGATTCCGGAGTACGACGACCCAATGGACGTCGCCGGGACGCTGTACGCACCGAAGATCACGAACGACGCGGCCAACGCCGCCGAAGCCGGGGAGCGGAACTCCCCTGCACAGACCCCGCTCGAAATCGAGTGGATAGAACTCGGCCACGCCACGAACGGCGAGGTCGAGTCCTGGGTCGCCGAGTACGACGACGTGACCCAGGCCGACTACCTCAGCGCACACGCTGACTGGGAAGACGGCGACGAGGTGACCGAAGCGGCCATCAAGGAAGCCGATCTCTCCGTCATCGAGAACGGGAATCAGAACTACATCACGAACGAGGACATCGTCGAGTGGGCCGAGCAGTACGAGGCCAACGGTCCCGACGGCGTCGACGAGGACCTCCGGCGCGTCCCGTTCTTGGAGACCCGCGCGGCCGCCAAGGAAATCGGCGCGTCAATCGAGTTCAACAAGGCCGAGGGCGTCGACAGCGTCGACGACTCCCAGCCCGGCGATTTCATCTACTTCGGCATTTCGGAGTTCAACGACGCGCTCGCGGACGACGAGGGCGACATCCAGATGGACCGCGTCGACGGCGGCGTTGTCTACCGCGGGGTGCTGGAATCGGACTACAACGTCTCGACGCTCGAACCGGTCATCACCGGCCCCGACTTCACCGACTCGCCGGAAGACGCAAACGACGCGCTCCGGAACATCGACAACGTCTACACGATGCGCGACGGCCGCGTCATCTGCTGTGAAGACGGCTTCGGCGGCCCCGCCCGCTCGTATCCGAACGATGGCCTCTATGTCTACCAGCCCAACGTCGTCGTCAGCGCCAACTCCGCCGCGGTCGGCAGCGGGTCGACGGGTAGCGTCCCGCTGACCGCCTCGTCGCTCCCCGCTGGCTTCTCCGGCGCTCGGCTCACCGTCAGCGTCTCGAACCCCGAAATCGCGTCTATCACCGGTGTCTCCTTCCCCGACGCGCTCGGACTCACCGAGAGTTCCATCAGCGACGACGGCTCGTCGGCGACAATCCGGGTTGCCGACGTCAACACGAACGTCCAGTCCGGCGCGATGGACGTGCCACTCGCAACGCTCGACGTCCGCGCCAACGGCGGTGGCACGACCGACCTGACCGTCTCCATCGAGCAGATGGACGACGAGAACGGCAACGCCATCGAGGCAGAGGTCCGAAACGGCATCGTCGTGGGCGGCCCGAAGACGGTCGTCGGCGACGCCGCGCCGACCGATCCCGACGGCGACGGCCACTTCGAGGACCTCAACGGTAATGGCCGTCTCGACTACGAGGACGTGCAGGTGCTGTTCTCGAACATGGACTCCGACAGCATCCAGTTGAACACCGGCGCGTATGACTTCAACGAGAACGGCAAGATCGATTTCGCGGACGTGACAGCGCTCTACGAAGAGGTCAACTGACTGCCGCGACCGAGCCATCCTCCCATCTTTCGATACAGCAACACAATGACCGACGACACCACCTGTTCGATACGCGGTCGCGTCCGAACCGCCAGTCGCCCCCTCGCGCTCGTCGCGCTCGTCCTCCTCGCGGGGACGGTCCCCGCGCTCGCCACAGGGCAGAGCACGCCGACAATCAGCATCGAGGCCGGCTCCGTCGCTGCCGGCGAAACGACGGCCGTGCCGGTGGTCCTCACCAGCGCGCCGGACGGACTGGCCGGCTACCAGCTCGAACTCGCCGTCGACGACCCCGCTGTCGCCCGGTTCGAGAACGCGAGCTACCCCGACCGGTTCGGACTCACGACCGACCCCGTTGTCAGTTCAGACGGCGGGACGGTCACGCTCGAAGCGGCGGACCTCGACGGACAGATCGAGCCCGGAGCCAGCGACGTGGTACTCGCGACGGTCTCGCTTACCGGCGTCGACGGCGGTGAGACGCAGGTGACCGTCGCATCGAACCAGGTCGACGCCGACGGCGGCGGCGCAGTCGAGCCAGCGACCGAACCGGCGGCGCTCGCAGTGTCACCGGGCGCGACGACGGAGACAGTGGCCGCCGTGACCGAAGCATCGTCACCCGCCAGCGAGTCCACAGCCGAGTCAGCCGGCACCGCGAGCGCCGCAGGTGCCACAGAGGGCGACTCCGCGGGCGGCGGCGACCAGTCGACGACCGGCGCGAACGGTTCACTCCCGATAGCGCTGGCCATTGCCGCACTCGCCGCGGTGGCGGCGCTCGCAGCCAGAACGAGCCGACGACCGTAGACCAGTCCAACCTATCCATGCCACAACCAGACACCACCGCTGCACCGACGGATAGCTCGACCTACCGCGAGTACATCCTCGACGTACGTATCGTCGAGCGAACGACAGGCGACGGCGACACGCGCTACCGATTCGAGGCCCCGGACCACCAGGGGATCGAGTTCGCCGACCCCGAGATGGCGACGCTGTACGCCGACGTGTACTTCGACGTGAACGGCTTCCAGGAGGCCGGGACCGGCGACCGCGGCGTGCCGCCGACAGTCATACAGGCTGGCCGTGATACGCTCGTGGCGTACTTCCTCACGCAGGACGGCGTCGACGTTCACTGGGCCGCGTCGTTCTACGGCGAGAAACCGGAGAAAATCGAACGGTACGTCTCACGCGTCCGCAAGCGGTCGAAGAAAATCCGCGAAGGGGCGAAAGAACGGGGCCACGCCTGACACGCCGTGTGGCTACTCCCGACCGAACAGCCGCTCTCGGAGGGAACGCGACGACGGGCGCTCGGTCAGCAGGACCGGCGTATCGAGCGTCTCGATGACGTCGAACACCAGCGAGCCGCGAACGATGCGTGATAGCAGGCCTCGTTCCGTCGCGCCGACGATGACGAGGCTGTAGTCGCGGCCGATCCGTTCGATGGTCCTCTCGATGTCACCGGTTTCAATGCGTATCTCGGCGTCGGTCAAGTCGTGTTCCGCCGCCCACTCGCGCAGGAACGTGCGACCGCTCTCTTCTGCACCGGGGTCGACGACGTGGAGCAGGTCGACGGCTACGTCGACAGTTTCTTGGAGCGCTTTGGCGACCTCCGCGGAAAGGTCCGACGAGAGACCGCCAGCGGTCGGAACCAGGACGTCACTGAGGTCGAGGTCCTGCCCGTCCAGCACGAGGAAGTCACACGGCAAGTCGTGGGCCAGTTCGTCCAGCGTGCCTTCGGCGCGACCGCCGGCGAACTGGGTGCCGCCGTAGCCCATCACGACGGTGTCGGCGTTGTTCGTCCGGGCCGCGTCGAACACCTCCCCGATGCCGCGGTGTGAGAGGATCGTCTTCGTCTCTATCGGCACGTCGAAGGCCTCCGCGTCGGCCTTGGCGGCGTCCAGAAGGCTTTCCGAGGTAGCGTCTATCTGGTTCCGGTTCGCGGCGGCGGTTTCGAGCGCGGTCTGGTCCGGCACCGTCGCGATGTGGGTCGCGAGCACCCGTCCGCCTTCGTGTTTCGCCAGCGCACCTGCGAGGGTGATGAGCGCGCTCTCGGTGCGGGGATTTGCAAGTGCCACCATGATCGTCGGTCCCCCGGTTCCGTTCGGTGCGACCGCGTCGGCGGCGTTCACCACCTGGTCCGGGAGCTGCTCCTCGCGGTTGCTGATGTAGTCGGAGAGCACACCCTGCTGTGTGGTTTTGCCGCGCGCGTAGACGAAATACCATGCGACCGCGACAAGGACGAATCCGGCCGACAGCGCAATCTCGATACTGTCCATGAACGCGACGAGGCCGAGCGAGAGTACCGCACCGAGTATCGGCGTGATGGGGTACAGCGGCACGGTGAAATCCGGGTCGTACTCCGGCACGTCGGCCTCGCGGAAGACGATGAGTCCCACGTTCATCAGGGCGTAGACGATGAGGTGGAGGACGCTGGCCGCCTTCGCCAGCACCTCGATGTCCCGTCCGAGGAACGCGATAAAGACGATGATGAGCCCGCCGGTGACCAGAATCGAGCGATAGGGCGTGGCGTAGTTGGGATGGATCTCGTTGAGCCAGTTCGTGACGATCTTGTCCCGGCCCATTGCGAAGTTGATCCGGGCCGAGGCGAGAATCGACGCGTTCGCGGAGGACGCTGTCGCCAGCAGTGCGCCGACGGTCATAATCGCCGCGGCACCGGCGGCCACGCCGCCTATCGGTCCGATAGATGCCGGGAACGCGACCTCCGCGGCCTGTGCGACCGGGGCATCCTGACTGAGGTCCGGCCACGGAACGACGCCGAGCATCATCGACACGAGGATGGCGTAGATGACGGTCACGATGCCGACGCTTCCGATGATAGCAATCGGCAGGTTCCGACCCGGATTTTTGAGTTCCTCAGCGACGGTCGCAATCTTTGCGTACCCCAGGAAAGAGACGAATACGAGCGCCGTCGCCGGGAGAATCGCGCCGGTCCCGAACGGGGCGAGCCCGTCCTCGCCGGCGAGGGTCGCGTAGTCGAATGAAAAGAAGCCCGCAATGGCAAAGACGGTGAGAATAGAGAGCAGGATAAAGACAATCACCGTCTGGATGCCACCGGTTTCCTTTGCGCCGATGTAGTTGACGGCGACGAATATCGCCCCAGCGATGAGCGCCCCTATCTGAATGGGATTGAGAAAGGCGATTTCAGGGAGTGGGACGAAGACGGCGAGATACTGGCCGAACCCGATACAGTAGAACGCCGAGGCGAAGGCCAAGCCCATCCAGTCACCCATTCCGGCTATCGAGCCAAACAGTGGCCCGAGTGACTTGTTGATGTAGTAGTACCCGCCGCCCGCCTTCGGCATCGCCGTGCCGAGTTCCGAAACCGATAGCGCGTTCACCATCGCAATCAGTCCACCAACGACGAACGAGACGACGACGATGGGACCGGCCGCGTTCGCGGCCACGCCGGGCAGGACGAAGATACCGGCACCGATCATCGTCCCGATGCCGATGGTCATCGCCGACACCAGCCCGAGGTCTTTCGCCAGTTCTTCGTCGCTCATTCCTTCGAGTCCGCCTGTGGAAGTGCAATCACCGGTACCTCCGCGTTCGTCACAAGCTTCAACGAGAGATCACCGGAGAGGAACTGCATGAGGCGACCACCACCGCGGGACCGGTATGCGATGGCGCTCGCCTCGACTTCCTCGGCGACATCGAAGATAGCCTCGACGACGTCCCGAGCGTACGCGGTGTGGTCGTCGGCGTCAGGGAACACCGTCCTGACGGCCGCATACGACTCTGCCGCCAGCTCTTCTGACTGCTCGACTGGCGTCTTGTCCGGAACACCCTCGCCTTTTTCGACGACGTGTAACGCCGTCACCTGCTCCGGCTCGTACGGTTCGAGCGCAGTCGCCGTCGTAAGCCCGTCGTCCTCGTTGGCAACCGGTAGCAAGACATGTGCAAGAATGTCCGTGGTTGTCTCGTTGGTGCTACTGTTCATACACAGACGGAGTAGATAGGTCGGTAAGAATGTGTCTACTTATATCGTATATTCGAACCTTATTTAAATATAGATATTCGAATTCGGAAAACCAATCGTCGTCAACGGAACACTCGGATCGGTACCTGTCAGTATATAGCGAGTTCCGTGGCGGAAGGGAAAACCCTACAGCAGCGCTGTTCCCGAGTATCTCCGTCAGAAGCAGCGCTGTTGGAACGTGGGGCTTTTTCATATCGGGAGTGTGAGCGTCAGTTAATGGTCGGTGATCAGTGATGTCGGTTCGCGTCGACTGGCGACAGAGTGTCGCCCTGACCGGCACAGTAATCAAGTATCTCGCCGTCGCAATGCTGGTCCCGCTCGGGATCAGTTTTCTGTACGGAGAAGATACCGTCGTCTTCCTGATTTCTATCGCGATCGCCATCACGCTCGGCATAGCGCTGGAGCAAGCCAGCGACAGTCACGAACTCGGGCCACGCGAGGCGCTGCTGTTCGTCGGCCTCTCCTGGGGTGCTGTCGCGGTTATCGGCGCGATCCCCTACGTTATCGCCGGGTACGGGACCGAATCAGCGCTCGGTGAACCCGTGAACGCGCTGTTCGAGTCGATGTCCGGCTTCACGACGACCGGGGCGACTGTCACCAACGAAATCTCGTTTGCCCGCCACTCGCATGCGCTGTTGATGTGGCGACAGCTCACCCAGTGGCTCGGCGGGATGGGTATCATCGTTCTGATGGTCGCCATTCTTCCGGAAGCGGCCGTCAACGGGGCGCAGTTGATCGAATCCGAAGCGCCCGGCCCCGAACTCCAGAAGCTGACGCCGAAGATAGCCGAAACCGCACGGCTCCTCTGGCTGTTCTATCTGGGCTTTACCGTTCTGTATATCCTCATTCTGCTCGGCCTCCATTACACGGGCTACGCACCGAACATGGATGCGTATAATGCCGTCGCACACGGGTTCACGACGCTGCCCACCGGCGGGTTCTCCCCCCAGGCCGAGAGCATCGCCTACTTCTCACCGGCCGTCCAGTGGGTCGTCATCCCGTTCATGCTCATCGCCGGGATGAACTTCGCGCTGTTTTACCTCCTGTTACAGGACGAGTACGCCGCCTTCCTTCAGGACCGCGAACTCCAGGCGTACCTCGGTGCGAACGCCGGCGTGGCCGTCATCCTCTGGGGACTGCTCTTTACCGGGTCCGCGCCGCCGCTCGAACTCGGCGGTGTGACACAGGGAGCACTGGAGAACTCGCTCCGGCAAGCCACATTCCAGGTCGCCTCGCTGCTGAACTCGACCGGGTACGCGACCAGTAACTTCGCCGAATGGGGTAACACCGCAAAGGGAGTCCTGTTGTTCGCGATGTTCATCGGTGGCTCCGCAGGGTCGACCGGTGGCGGTGTCAAGATAGTCCGATGGCTGGTCGTGCTCAAGAGCATCCGACGCCAACTGTTCACGACAGCTCATCCCAGCGCTGTCAAACCAGTTCGGCTCGGCGGGCAGGTCATCGACGAGGACGTCATCAACGCGATATACGGGTTCACGCTGTTGTACCTGCTCACGTTCGGTGTCGCGACAGTGTTTCTCCTCCTCGATGCGGGCCGTGTCGGGCTCGACCTGACTGTCTTCGAAGCCATCAGCGCAAGCCTGGCGACCATCGGGAACATCGGTCCCGGGTTCGGGTTTCTGGGGCCGTTCGGGACCTACGAACTCTTCCCGGAGACCAGCAAACTGCTGATGATATTCCTGATGTGGATCGGTCGACTGGAGATCATCCCGGTGTTCGTTATATTCACCGGCGCGTTCTGGAACGAGTGAGTCCGGGAGACTCGTTCCGTCGGCAGTTCTAGCTGGCAGTTCAGTTATGTACCTACCCGACGGAGACTTCGGTATGACCAGTCCTGCAGACGAACCGACACCACCTGAGGGGGTTCCGGACCGGGTGGCGACGGACCTACCGGAGTTGACGCCTGAAGAACTCCGCAACACGATCATCTACGCGCAGGAACTGCTGCAGTTCCACGACGAGACGGCGTCGCCGATAGAACCGGGTCCCAACGAAGACATCATCCGGGCAACCGAACGCGACGGCTACACTGAGGTGGTAAAGCTGGCTTCCTGTGCTCAGGGCTGTGACGACTGTCCCCACGGTCCGTATCTCTACCACGTCAAACAGGAATCCCGGCCCGAGGGTGGAACGAAGGCACGCTGGATGTTCCTCGGCGAGGTCTATCCCGACGACGGAGAGTAAGGGGCCGCCCGCTCAACTACGGTTCCAGCCCGTACAGTCCAGCGCGGATGAACACGAGTATCGGGATGATTTCCAGCCGGCCGACCCACATATTCAGCACGAACATCCCCTCCGCGAGCGGGGACATCGACGGGCCGGTGATGCCCGAGGAGAGGCCGACGTTCCCCTGCGCGCTGGCGACTTCAAACAGGGCATCGGCGTAGCCGAACTCCGGTCCCGCGACGTTGGTGAGGACGACGCTGCTGGTCACCAGAATGATGAGCCACAGCAGCGTGACGATGGCCGCTTCGCTGAACTCCCGTTCCATCGACTCGCGGTCGAGCGTCCGGTCCCCGATGCGGGCCGTAATCACCGCGTTCGTCGGGAGGAACACCCGCGAGAACTGCCAGATGATGCCGCGAGCGATGGTGTAGCCACGGATGATCTTGATGCCGCCGACGGTGGACCCGGCAGCGCCGCCGAGCACCATCGCGCCGACCACGAGCACTTTCCCGCCAGCGAGCCAGCGGCCGATCGGGGCCGACTGGAACCCGGTACAGCTGAGGGCGCTGACCCACTGGAACGTCGAGTCCCGGACCGCATCAAGCTGTGCGGCGTCGAGCATCGGCACCGAAAACGGCAGGAACGACTGGGTGGCAAACGCCTCAGTCGTCGCGGGCACGGACCATACGTTCTGTGCCGAGAGCGCGACGACGCCGAGCGCGAGCAGGATGAACAGCCAGCGAGTCTGTAAGTCCGACACCAGTTCGCGAATCTGCCTGTCGTGCAAGACGACGTAGTGGACCGGGAACGCGACCGCACCGAGAATCATGATCGGCAACAGAACGGTTTCGACGAGCGGCGAGTTGTACGTCGCAATCGAGTTGTCCGTGACCGAGAACCCGCCAGTCGTGAGCCCGGTCATGGCGTGGTTGAGCGCCTGCCAGGCGACCTCCCACAGGGGGAGCGACTCGGCGTACTCGCTATCGCTGGCGAGGATGGCACCGAACAGGAGCGCGAACGAGAGCACCGTGTAGCCGACGACGAGTTTCCAGACCGTTCGGACGGTGGAGACGACGCTCGGGTGAATCTTCTCCTCGCGGGCCTCGCTCTGGTAGAGCGCGTAACTGCCGCTGCCGGGACGCGAGAGGATGGAGACGGTCAGGACGATGACGCCGACGCCGCCGACGTACTGGATGAACGACCGCCACCACTGAACTGCGCGGGGGAGCGAGGGCTCGTGAATCGCCATCGTCAGGCCGCTCCCGGTCCATCCGCTCATGCTCTCGAAGAAGGCGTGAAGCGGGTTCCGGAAGTACGCCAGACTGGAGAGCGTCGTCGTCCCGCCGACCCTGATCGGCTCCCACGTACTCGTGTCCGCTCCGACTGGAACGAACGTATCCATGACGGCGGGGGGCGTGAACCACGCGGTCAACAGGAACGGCAGCGAGCCGAACGTGGCGACCAGCAGCCACCCGCCGGCGGCGATGACCATGCCGTGTTTCATCTGGGGGGCCGGCGCGTCGGTGAACCCACGGTTCGCGAGACCGCCGACGGCGGCGGTCACCCCGGCCGCGGTGAAGAACCCGAGAGCGGCGTGAAACTCCTGAAAGCCGAGCGCAATGGCGGCCGTAATCGTCATCAGCCCGGCCTCCATCAGCAGGAGCGAGCCGATATCACGGGCGATTGTTTTCAGGTCCGTCGGGAGTAGCCCGCCGTTCCGTCGCGACATGTCAGTTGTGGTCCTCGGAGTGACCGAAGATGTCGGTTACCTCCGGTGTCGCCCCCTCGCCCGAGTAGACCGTTAGCAAGTCGTCGGCCTCGATACGTGTATTGCCGCGGGGTGTTATCGGGTCGCCCTCGCCGTTGCGCTCGATGGCCACGATGAGCGTCTGGCCGCCGATGAGGCCTTCCGTATTGGCCTCCTGCAACGTCTTACCCGCAATCGGTGCGCCGGGTGTGACAGTGATCTCGAACACTTCCGCCTGGTCGCCGATGCGCATGAAGTCGACGATAGACGGCCGTTTGACGGCCCGATAGAGGTACTCGGCGATGAGCCGCTGTGGGTTCTGCATCGTGTTGACGCCGATCTGGCGGAACACGTTCATGTGCTCGGGGTTGTGGACGACCGAGACGATGTCCGGCACTTCCAGTTCCTGTGCCAGCAGACAGACCATGATGTTCGTCGCGTCCTGATCGGTCGTCGATATGAGCGCATCGGCACGGTCCGCACCGGCGTCCTCTAGCGTGTCTTTCGACGTCGCATCGTCGTTGATAACGAGACAGTCGTACTGTCTCGACGCACGTTCCGCTCGCTCCTCGTCCCTTTCGATGGCAACGACCTCGTTGCCGCCTGCTGTCGCGATTTCAAGCAACGGCGACCCGATATCACCGGCGCCGACGATGACGATATACATTTTTGCCAGTGTACTGAACCGATGGTTGAAAGACTACCGTTATCAATCACAAGCAGGACATTGCGGGTAGTTCGGTCTGTCAGTGCCTTCTCCTCCCAAACCACTATACTGTCCCCGATTGAACTGCTCGGTATGGCAAACATCACCGAGCAGTTCGACCATCCGGCCTGGCTGACAGCCGCCGGGACACTCGCCGGCTACGGCCTCATCCTTCTGTTCATGTTTCTGTTACTGTTCATCGTCCCGTACCTCCTCTTCCCGGCCTGAGACGGGACGGTGTAGATTATTTCCGGGTAGCTCCCGGCGTCGGAACAGACCGGGACATCGCGCAAACAATCCGTATGCGTCGAAGCCGTCCCACCGGCCGCTACTCGTACCTCGAATCGATGAGAAATCCGAGCGAGATGAGTCCACAGACCATCGACAGGAACCCGGTCATAGCGAGGCCAAACGGCGGTTCGTCGCCGGGATAGGTTACGAGTCCGCCGAAGGAGCCGATACTGATGCCCCACAGGCCGACCGTTAGCACGAGGTCCGCATACGTGTTCCAGGCGTCTTCGAGCGCGGGTTCGACGCGAGCGAGCCACCACCCGGTCGCGTCCTCCTGAGATGACGACCCGCGACCCAGAACCTGGCGAACTGCGGGCCGGCCGCCAGCGACGGCGAGTGCAGCAGTAGCGAGTACCGCAATTCCCGCCAGCACTGACACTGAGGCCGCCCGGACCTGCAACAACAGAAACAGGCTGACGTAGCCCAGAACCGCGATGCCTGCCGTGACTCCCCGGAGTGCGTTCCCGATGCTCATTTCCCGTTGCTGGTTCCCTTCGAACTGATCGGTATAGTGTTGTCCGTCTTACTGCGACGCTACTGCTTCGTACTGCGGTCAACGTGCCGCTACAGGGGTATCGCAGTTAGTAAATAGGTCCGCGAGGGAGTACACGTCGATGGAAGGGAAGGCAGCAGCGCCCGCAGCAGGGACGGTCCTCAACGCGCTCGCGACCGGCCGCGGTGCGGCGTTTGCTATCGACGAGTACACGACAGCGACCGTCACGCTCTCGACTGAGACCGACGGTGTCACTGGCGAGGTGGATGGTGCTCCGGACGCCGACACGCGGCTCATCGAACGCTGTGTCGAGTACGTCATCGACGCCCACGGCGGCCCACAGAACGTGGGCGTCCCGGCGGTCTCCGGCGGGACTGTCCGCACAGAGAGCGAGGTCCCGATGGCGTCGGGGCTCAAAAGCTCCAGTGCGGCCGCAAACGCGACCGTCATGGCGACGCTCGACGCACTCGACGCGACTGAGCGGATGAGCCGCGAGGACATGGCCCGCCTCGGCGTCATGGCCGCCCGCGACGTGGGCGTCACCGTCACCGGGGCCTTCGACGACGCGTCGGCGTCGATGCTCGGCGGTGTCACCGTCACCGACAACGAGGACGACGCGCTCCTTGCCCGCGAGGAAATCGACTGGGACGTGCTTGTCTGGACGCCGCCGGAACAGTCGTTCAGTGCTGACGCGGATGTCGAGCGATGCCGCCAGATCGCACCGATGGCCCGCCTCGTCGAGGACCTCGCGCTCGACGGCGACTATCAGCGGGCCATGACGGTCAACGGCCTCGCGTTCTCGGCCGCGCTAGATTTCGAGACGGACCCGGTACTCGACGCGCTCGGGCACGTCGAGGGTGTCTCGCTGTCCGGGACGGGCCCGTCGTTCACTGCCGTTGGCGAGCGGGCCGCACTCGAAGCCGTACAGGACGCCTGGGACGAGCGACCCGGAGCGACCTGGCTGACGACGACACAGACCAAGGGAACACACACAGTATGAGCACGAACCCGAACCCAGAGGACATGTCGCTGGACGAACTGCGCGACGAAATCCGGACTATCGACCAGGAGATCGTCGAGAAGATCGCACAGCGAACCTACGTGGCCGACACCATCGCACAGGTCAAAGACGAGAAGGGGCTGCCGACGACCGACGAGCAACAGGAGCAAGCCGTCATGGACCGCGCCGGCGACAACGCGGAGCAGTTCGACGTTGACGAGAACCTCGTGAAAGCGATTTTCCGACTCCTGATCGAACTGAACAAGGTCGAACAAAGAGAGAGTCGATAGCGGGACTAGTACTCCCAGAGGCGGGTAATCCGCGAGTCGATATCGGGATGGGCCGCTCGGAGTGCGTCGACATCGGTTTCACCGTCGACGTTGATGACGTGGACTGCGCCCCGTCGGCCGCCGTACACGTCCTGAAAGTCGTAGACGACGCCGAACACGTCCACAGCGTCGGGAACGTCGTCGCTGCTGCGGAGGAACTCGACTTGCCTGTCGACGTTGTACTCGACGAGTCGGTTGACAGCCGCCGCTCGCTCGATGTCTTCGGGAAGGTGTTCCAGCGCGGGCTCGAGATGCGGTTTGAGAACGCCGAGACAGTGCTCGATACCGGCCGGCTCATCGAGGCCGTCCGTCAGGTCGTCGTAGGTCGCCGTCACCGCTCCACAGCCGGTGTGGCCGACGACGATGGCGGTTTCGGTCATCGTGTGCTCGATGGGGTACAACACGTCACCCGAGACCGCCTCGCCGGACGCGGTCCGCTGGATGACTCGGTTTCCGATATTGCTACAGGTGAAGAGATGCCCCGGCTCGCTGTTGCCCCACATATGGTCCTGGAGCACCCGCGAATCGGAGCAACAGACCGTGACAGCGTCGGGCGTTTGCGAGTTCTGGACCTGGTCGAACCGGTCCCGGAACTCCGCCGCGTGGTCGGCGTTTCCGGCAAGTAAATCGCGTAATAACTGGCTCATGCGTGGGCAGATAGCCGCCATGAAGTAAACTCATTGGACTGGGGCAGTGTTGCCCTCCCAAACCTGACGCCGACTCGGAGCCGTGTTCGGAACGCTCTGGCTGCGTCGAGAGGGTGAAAACCGAGACTGAAGGGGCTTAGACGTACGACTACGGCGAAAACAAACGAACAGACGGATCTGGAAGAGTAACAGTATGGGATCGGAGATTATTTACCTGACTGCGAGACTCACTTCGTTCGTCTCGCGTGGCTCAAATCCACCTCTCAACAGTTCTGCCGCTCGCGTTATAGCTCGCGGCAGGAAATGGGGTCGGAGGGATTTGAACCCCCGATCGGCTGATATCTCCGTCCTGCGCCTCGGAACTCCAGAGGGTCATCGTCGCGAACCGGTGATCAGCCGGCCGCTCAGTATATCAGCCCTCGAAGTGTCGTCCCAGGCGCGTGGCCTCTGGAGTCAGCCGCCTTCCCGGACTAGGCCACGACCCCGCACTCCGGCGTAAGCCGACTCGCATTAAAGGGATTTCGATTGGCAGACGGCGCTCAGTCGCGGTCGGTGTCGGACCAGTCGCACTCTTGGCACTTGTATCCAGTAACAAACTCCAGCGCAGAGGGCATATACCCCACTGAAATGACGTTCTCACCACATTCCGGGCAGTCGTCGTCGGCGTCTTCGATGGGTTCTGCGTCCATGACGTCCTCGCCTTCGATGAGTTCGGCCAGGCTCTCGGGAGTCTGCATCCGGCCCTGGACCACGCGATTGTCGCTCATACCGGACGACCGGGCCTGAGAGGCCTAAAAGTTCTCCCTCGTCACAGCCACGGGGCGCGTTCCTGATCCGGTTCGTACTCGACCGCGGCCCCTTCGTCGGTCTGTTCGTCGGCTGCGACGCCCTGGGACGCGCCGCCGTCGGCGAAGGCGGCGGTGAGGTCCACAGCGTCGGGGCGGTATTCCGTGTGGCGCGTGCGGGCGTTCTCCGGATCGAACGACAGCAGCGCCGTGACGGCGAGCACGGCCAGCGCGACTGGTGCGTCGGTCGGCATCACGCCGAGGACGGAGAGGGCGAGCACGCCGAGCGCGACAGCGCTGCCGAAGCGGAACCGGTCTATGTCGACGGCGTTGCGGAGCCACGGGCTCGCCAGCGCGACGGCGAGGGCGAAGCCGATACCGACGCCAGTGGTAGCGGCCGCCCGGAGCAAGACGCCGGGTTCGATGGCGGTGACCAGCGTCGCGCCGGCGGGGTCGAGGCTGGCCAGCAGGCCGAGCACGACGATGACGGCTGGACGCGGCAGGTACTCGCCGATCCGGGCGCTTGCGGTCTGTGCGGCGATGGCGAGGATGACGAGGCCGGCGAATCGTTCGAGGGTGCCCAGTTTGACAACCCCCGCAATCGTCGGTGCGAGCGCTGCTTCGATGAGCGCAATCGGCATCAATACGGCTCCGATGATGAGTACCGCGCGGGCCTGCTGGCGGGGACCGCCTTCGAGCTCGGCCAGCACGACGGCGACGGTGGCCGACCCGCCGAAGACCAGCAAGCCTACTTCGAGGACGCCCATCCAGGTCGAGAGTGCCCCCGCGAGGACGAGCACCGGGAAGATGCCGTCGACGAGCGGCAGACCCATGACTGTCGCTAGAAGCCGGCCACCGCGGCCGACCTGCTGCTCGATGTCGAGTGCAATCGGGTGTCTGGAGATACTCATGTCGTGTTACGGTCGAGCGTGACCCAACTCCCGTCGGGAGGTTCTCACTCGGTCCTGACAAACACGACAGAACTGCCAGAACTTGGTACCGAACCACGCGAACGCTGTGTTGCCCGACGCTGTAGGCGTCATCTGGCGGGCAGTACCGTTCCGTGCGGGTTCGGTGAGTCGCATGTTTTTAATTATCCTTCATTCCCACATAACCGTTGCGTGAGAACTGCGCACATACGCCACCGATTCTCCGAAATACCTCGATGTTTGTGGACGAATGTCTCACCTTCGAGAGCAGGGAATGACAAGTGCGGCATCACGGGCGTATTTCTGGAACGGGCTTCCCGAGACAAGTGTGGCATCGAACCCCACGTAGCGCCGAGTCTCGCAACGTTTTTGCCGGGCCGTCGTGGACGATTTACATGGCGAACGATTCCGAGCCTTTCTCAGAGAAGCTCCGAGTGCCGGAGGCGCTGACGTTCGACGACGTACTCCTCAGACCCAAGGAGTCCCGGGTCGAACCAGACGAGGCAGACACGACGACGCGGGTCTCGAAATCCGTCGAGCTGACCGTTCCCGTCCTCTCCGCGGCGATGGACACCGTCACCGAGAGCGACATGGCGATCGCGATGGCGCGACAGGGTGGTATCGGCGTCCTCCACCGCAACATGAACGCCGACGAGATGGCGACCGAGATCGAGCGAGTCAAACGCGCCGACGAGCTCATCATCCGCGACGTCGTGACGGCCAGCCCGAACCAGACCGTCAGTGAGGTCGACGAGATGATGGAACACGAGGGTGTCTCCGGCGCGCCGGTCGTCGACGACGACAACGGCGCAGTGCTGGGCATCATCTCCGGGACGGACATCCGGCCGTATCTGGAGGTCGGCGAGGACGACGCCGTCACGGACGCGATGACCGACGAAGTCGTCACCGCCCCCGAGGACGTGACGCCCCGTGAGGCGCTGGAACTGATGTACGACCACAAGATCGAGCGCGTCCCCATCGTCGACGACGAGAACCGGCTCGTCGGGCTGGTCACGATGCAGGGCATCCTCCAGCGCCGCGAGTACGACCAGGCCGCCCGCGCGGACGACGGCTCGCTCCGCTGTGGTGCCGCCGTCGGTCCCTTCGAGATGGACCGCGCGCAGGTCGCAGACGAGGCCGGCGTCGACATCCTGTTCATCGACTGCGCGCACGCCCACAACGCGAACGTCATCGAGAGCGCCCGCGAGATCAAGGCCGAAGTAGACGCCGACGTGGTCGTCGGGAACATCGGCACCCGGGAAGCCGCCGAGGCCGTCGTCGACTTCGCCGACGGCGTCAAGGTCGGTATCGGTCCCGGTTCCATCTGTACGACCCGCGTGGTCACCGGTGCGGGAATGCCCCAGATCACCGCCGTCGCGCAGGTCGCTGACGTAGCGAGCCAGCACGACGTGCCGGTCATCGCCGACGGCGGCATCCGATACTCCGGGGACGCCATCAAGGCCATCGCCGCGGGTGCGGACGCGGTGATGCTTGGCTCGTACTTCGCCGGGACCGACGAGGCTCCGGGCCGCGTCATCACGATGAACGGCAAGAAGTACAAGCAGTACCGCGGGATGGGCAGCGTCGGCGCGATGAACGAGGGTGGCGGCGAGCGCTACCTCAAGGACGACGAGGAGGGCGAGGAGTTCGTCCCCGAGGGCGTCGAAGCCGCGACGCCGTACAAGGGTTCGCTGGCCTCCGAACTCCACCAGCTCGTCGGCGGGATGCAGTCCGGGATGGGCTACGTCGGGGCCGAGACGATTCCCGAGTTCAAGCAGCGCGCCGAGTTCGTGCGTGTCTCCGCCGCGGGACAGCAGGAGAGCCACCCGCACGACGTGATGATTACGGACGAAGCGCCCAACTACAGCCCCGACAGCTAACGCTGACAACCGAAGGGGATGTAAAAAGCCGCAGCTGATTATACCGCGGTTTCGCAGGTCGGACTACACGCTTCTTTCCGTGCTGCATTCGCGTCGGGGTACGCTTTGAACGACTCACCACAGCTCGAACACTCGAACGTGTCGAAGTCGGACATAGCGGACGGCCGTACTCGCGCCGCGGAAAAAATTATTGCGGATACGTCGATTAGTCGTAGTAGTCTTCGTCCAGTGGCAGATCCGTCCCGGACGACGTGACTTTGTCGACGGTCGTTTCCAGGCAGAGTGTCTCGCTGCATTCGGGGCAGATGACGGCCACGTCGACCTGTAGAGAGTCATCGGAGTCGTAGATTCCCAGAACCTCTGCGTCAGAGGCGTACAGATACTCCGCCGACAGTTCGTGCTCGTGGTCGCGAGCGTAGTCGTACGTCATGCATGCCCGCTACACCCGGGTCTGTGTTGATGGTTTCGGCGATTCCCAGTAACAGCACATACAGGGGACCCGCTCGAAGTTGTGGTCATGAGCGACTTAGAAGTCAGTGTCGGCACCTGGGATGCGTTCAAAGACGCGGCAACAGCCGTCCGAACAGCGGTGTTCGTCGAGGAACAGGGCGTCTCCGAGGACGAAGAACTCGACGGGAACGACTCGGACGCCGTCCAGTTTCTGGCCCGTGACGGCGAGTATCCTGTCGGGACCGCCCGACTCCGGTTCCCCGAGTCAACGGTCGGCAAGGTCGAACGGGTCGCGGTCCGCAAGCCCTATCGGGGCGACGGCGTCGGCGCAGCGCTGATGCGAGCCGTCGAAGACGCCGCTCGCGACGACGGCGCGACTACGCTCACACTCCACGCACAGACCCACGTCGAGTCGTTTTACGGGCAACTCGGCTACGAAACGGTTAGCGACGAATTCGAGGAAGCCGGCATCCCACACGTCGAGATGCGAAAGCGATTGGACGGCTGAGCTAACCATACGTGGCCCTGCAGGCGCAGTACGTCGTGAGGGCTGAGGACGGTCTGCGGACGACCAGTCGTAGCTGTCCCTCGACCACAGTTATCTCAGCACAACCATGTTTCCCTGCTTCCACCCTTTTCGGGATATGGTGCGACGAGCCGAGTGGGTGGCAACTGCGAAGACAGTCGCCAGCATCGCGTACGAGAGCGACATCAGGTACATCGCGACGTCGCTGGCGTACTACGCGTTCATCTCGCTCATGCCGGTGCTGTTGCTCGTTTTCATCGTCTTCGGCCGGCAACTGGCCGGCGTGGTTTCAGTCACGGGCGCGCAGTTTCTCACCCCTGACACACAGCAACTACTGTACGAGGGATTGACGGCGGCGACGGGCCGGACAGCGGCGACTGTCCTCTCCGTGGTCGTGCTGGCGTGGAGCGGTGCCAACGTCGCCGTCGGCGTCCTGACCGTCGTCGAGCGTATCGAGGCGGTGACAGAGCAGCCACTCGCGCGGCAGGTGTGTGACGCCGCAACTGTCCTCGGGACGCTTACGGCCGCCGTTCTGGTGATACTTGTCCAGAGCGTGTTCTTGGCTCTCTTTGCTACCGGCCCGCTGAGCGTACTCGTCGGGTTCGCCGTCCTGTTCGTCGCGCTGACCGTCACGCTGCTGCCCCTGTATTTCGTCCCGTCACGCGTCGCGAGTTCGCCACAAGATGCCCTCCCCGGCGCGATGACGACCGCAATGGGCTGGACCGCTCTCCACGCGGCAATCCAGTTCTTTGCCGCCAACGCCGGACAGTACGCCATCTACGGCGTTCTCAGCGGGCTCATCCTCATCCTCACGAGCACGTACGTGGCCGCGATTGTCCTGATGGTCGGCGTCGTCGTCAACGCAGTGCTCGCCACCGACACTGACGACCTGTACGACGTGAGTGGCTGAGTCTGTAAACGTCGCCCCTTTCCGCCGCTCGTTCCATCGTTCACTCCGCCCGGTAGCTGCTTCGCTCTCACAGAGAGGGCGTCGCAAAAACGGGCCGGAATGGATTTGAACCACCTGCACTTCGCTCGTTGACACTCACTCGTGCCGTCATTCAAACCCATTCCTATCGAAGTCGCGCCGCTCACGGTTTCGTTCGCGGCGCAAGAATACGGGCCGGAAGGGATTTGAACCACCGGAACTTCGCTCCCACAGGTCGCTCGTTCCATCGTTCAAAACCGCTTCGTAGCCGCTTTGCTCCTCACGAAGTGTTCGTCGCAAAAGCGGGCCGGAAGGGATTTGAACCCTCGACCGACGGCTTAAGAGGCCGTCGCTCTGCCAGACTGAGCTACCGGCCCAGTGCACTCATTGCTCTGGACGGCCCGGTAAAATAGGTTTTCATTCGGACGCCTCGTGTCGGTCGGTCTCACGTTTCTTGTACACACCAGTCAGCTAGCGGTGCTGAACTGAGAGACCAATCGCACAGGGTCCGACTATGCCCACACTAGACGCCCTTTGACGCCCTCTCGAACCGATCTTTCGGGGAGCCGTTCCCAGTTGTTGGAGAAATAGCTGGCATTAAAGAGGCTTGACGCCAAGCGATACAGACACTAATGAGTACAGCCAGCGGCATCACGATGGCCTCTATGTCGACCTACGCCATCCTCGGGTGTGGGAGTGTTGGCCACGCCGTGGCGGAAGAACTCGTCGAGGAGGGGAAAGACGTACTCATCCTCGACGCGGACGAGGGGCGAGTCGAGGCGCTCCGCGATCAGGACCTCAACGCACAGCAGGCAGACATCTGCGAGACTGACGTCGCCCAGACGGTCGCCGACCGCGACGTGGTGCTCATCATGTCCCCGGACGTGAACGCCAACGCCGAAGCAGTCCGGAACATCCGGGAGTCCGGCGGCGAGCAGTTCATCGTCGCCCGCGCCGACGACCCGGTGTCGGCCGACGACCTCACTGAGCTCGGTGCGGACGTGGTCATCAACCCCTCGGCGGTCATCGCCGATTCGGCGCTTCGAGCGCTGGAAACCGGGGAACTGGAGTACAAGGCCTCACAGCTCGGGGACGTCATCGACGGGACCGAGGAACGCATGGCGATACTTATCCACCGGTCGCCGGACCCGGACTCCATCGCTTCAGCGGCCGCGTTGCGGGCCATCGCTGCGAGCCGCGACGTCGAGGCCGACATCATCTACGAGGGCGAGATTGGCCACCAGGAGAACCGCGCGTTCGTCAATCTCCTCGGTATCGAACTGACATCGAACGAGGACGTCGACCTCGACGAATACGACACGTTCGCGCTGGTGGACGTTGCCAAGGGCGGCGAACCGGCCATCGACTCGGTCGACATCGTCGTCGACCACTACGAGCACGAACACGAACTAGAACACGACGCCGCCTTCTCCGATATCCGGCCGAACATCTCGGCCACGTCGACGATTCTCACGAAATACATTCAGGAACTGGACCTCAATCTCGACCAGAGCGTCGCCACAGCGCTGCTGTACGGCATCCGCGCCGAGACGCTGGATTTCAAACGGGACACGACGCCGGCGGACCTGACCGCCGCGGCGTACCTGTATCCGTTCGCCGACCACGACACGCTCGAACAGGTCGAATCGCCGTCGATGAGTCCGGAGACGCTCGACGTGCTCGCGGAAGCGATCCGGAACCGCGAGGTTCAGGGGAGCCATCTCGTCTCCAACGCCGGATTCATTCGGGACCGCGACGCGCTGGCGCAGGCGGCCCAGCACCTCCTCAATCTGGAGGGCATCACGACCACAGCCGTGTTTGCCATCGCCGACGACACCATCTACCTCGCCGCGCGCTCGAAGGATATCCGGATGAACATCGGCAAAGTGCTGTCGGACGCGTTCGGCGGGATGGGCGAGACGGCGGGTCACTCCACGGACGCCAGCGTCGAGATACCGCTCGGCATCTTCACCGGTTTAGATACGAGCGACGACAACAGAGACACCCTGCTAGAACTCACTGAAGAAGCAGTCAAGCGGAAACTGTTCGAAGCGATGGGTGTCGACAGCAGTAGCGAGAGTTCGAACGGAAACTAGGCGGGGACTTCCTCTTCCTCGTCGCCGGCCTCGGGCTGGCGGAGCCGTTCGACGATATCGCTGACGATGACGACATCGCCGACAGCCTGGACCCACCGGTACGGAATGATGACGCCCCGGGCTGTGTTCACTTCTTCGTCGAACAGTTCCGTGTTGAGCTGGGTGAGTG
The DNA here is from genome assembly GCF_001647155.1 of Haloarcula sp. K1. Taxonomy (NCBI): domain Archaea; kingdom Methanobacteriati; phylum Methanobacteriota; class Halobacteria; order Halobacteriales; family Haloarculaceae; genus Haloarcula; species Haloarcula sp. K1. The sequence continues at coordinate 221,491 of NZ_LRHL01000023.1, read as the reverse complement.
CCAGCCCCGTCACTTCCTTGCGGTCGAGTTCCAGCCGAAGGTCTTCGACTTCGCCGACGAACACGCCGTTTTTCGAATACACCTCGCGACCCACGAGGGCTGTAATCTCCTGTGGTAGATTCTCCATTCCCATACGACGGTGGTTGGTCGGACGGCTTATAAAGCTTCTTTGCGACTGAAACGTCTCCAGCTCGGGGGAGCAAATGCTACGAGATGCCCCCGGACAACGACTGCTGGCCGCACTCTGATGCCGCTGCCAGCGTCCCTACACAGGGAGCAGTCGCCTGTCTATAGTAACAATTGAAACGAATTACACACTGATCGCACTGCCGTCGTGCGAGCAGGTGTGCACTGATTTTCAATGGCTACTATAGGTCGCGGGACTTTTGTCCCGCTTCCCCGTTCGCTCGGTATGCTCAGCCCTGGCGATCCGGCCCCGGACTTCGACCTGCAGGGGACCGCTGGCGGAGGTGTTGGTACCTATCGGCTGTCGGCCGCAACGAACCGCGCGCCGGCGGTCGTCGCCTTCGCTCCCGGCGACGCCTCCGATTCGCGGACCCTCCTCACCGAGTTAGCCGAGACAGACTGGGCAGGCGTCTCGGACGCTGTAGCAGTCTTTGGCGTTCTCCCGGCGGGTATCGACGACTGCCAGTCACTCGCGGCGGCGCTGTCGCTTCCCTACCCCCTGCTGGCCGACACCCACGGCGTCGCTGCGCAGTTCGGCGTCCGAAAACAGGACGGGAGCATGCAGCAAGCGGCGTTCGTCGTTGACAAGCGATGTCGCGTTCGGGCGGCGACAGCATTCGATGATTTGGACGGGACTGTACCGGACCTCGACACGGTTCTGCGTGGCCTCGCCGAGTTGTAGCTACTCACCGCGGTCCAGTTCGCCCTCTAGCAGTCCATAGAGATACACGTCCTCGTAGCGGCCGTCGCGGAACCAGTGGTCCCGCATCGTCCCCTCCCGCTTGAACCCCGCCTTTTCGAGCACGCGTTGGGACCCCTCGTTGCCGGCGAAGACCTTCGCGTACACCCGGTGGAACCGCCGCTCCTGAAAGGCGTACTCGGTGAGCGTCCGGACGGCGTCGGTCGCGTAGCCGTTGCCCCACGCGTCCGGCGTGAGCCAGTAGCCGACCTCGGCCATACCCATTCGGTCCGTGACGTCGTTCAGCCCGATGATACCGACCGCCTCGCCGTCAGCACAGACGAGCAGGTGGACGTCATCGGACTCGCCACTGGCCACGGATTCGACCCACTCGCGTTCAGCCCGTTCGGAGATCGGCTCCGTGGCCGAGAGGCCGTGTCTGACATCCGGGTCGTTGATGGTCTCTTGCAGGAACGACACGTCTTCGTCTTCGACCGTTCGGAGCGTGATTGTCTCGCCCCGGAGGAATGTTGGTCCGGGCATACACAAGCCGACGAAGGGATGGTGAAAGAAGCTTCGGTAGGTGTGTGAGATATTTTCAAGGACACCACTCGTCAGCGAGCAGGCCATACTCCAGCAGGTCGACGTACTCGCCGTCGACGAAGGCGTGGTCGCGGCGTCGACCCTCCTGCTGGAACCCGACTTTTTCCAGCACACGCGCGGAAGCCGGGTTGGTGGCATAGCAGTCCGCTCCGAGTTTGTTCAATCGCAGTTCCTGAAACGCGTACTGTGCGAGGCAGTCGACAGCGTCAGTCGCGTAGCCGTTGCCCCAGCGGTCCGGACACATCGAGTACCCGAGCACACCAAACCCCCACGGGTGGTAGTCTTCGTGAAGCGAACACGTCCCCACCGGCTTGTCGTCTACACAGACGACGAAGTGCGTGTCGGCATCGCGGCTGTCGAGGTCTTCGGCAGCTGGCTCGGAGAGTGGTTCGTTGAACCCGATGTTATGCCGGACCTGCGGCTCGTTTAATAGTCGCTGTAGCAGGTCGCTGTCGGTTGCTTGCTGTGGGTGGAGTGTCACCTGCTCGCCGTGGATGAACACTGGTCCTGGCACGTACAAGAGTACTCATAGTTGACACAAGGGTGTTGCCGTGGTATGTGTAATGATACCATTTGTAGTCCAGACAGCGAAGAACGACACGCCAAAGGGAACCCAGCACTGCTCTGCGGTATGGGAACGCTGCTGGAGTCACGCGAAGAACAGGCAACAGAGGTCGTCGACCGACTGCACGAGGAATACCCCGATTCGACTATCTCACTGAACTACAGCAGCCGTCTGGAACTGCTGATTGCCGTCGTCCTCTCCGCGCAGTGTACCGACGAGCGAGTCAACGAGGTCACGGCGGACCTGTTCGAGAAGTACCAGAGCGCCGAGGACTACGCCGAAGCCCCCGAGGAGCAACTGGCCGAGGACATCTACGGTATCACGTTCCACAACAACAAGGGCGGCTACCTCCAGGGCATCGGTGAGATTCTGGCCGAGGAACACGACGGCGAGGTGCCTGACACGATGTCGGCGCTGACCGACCTCCCGGGCGTGGGCCGGAAGACGGCGAACGTCGTCCTCCAGCACGGCCACGACATTGTCGAAGGCATCGTCGTCGATACGCACGTCCAGCGCCTGTCGCGGCGACTGGGCCTTACCGAAGAAGAGCGTCCGGAAGCCATCGAACAGGACCTGCTCGACGTGGTGCCCAGCGACGAGTGGCAACAGTTCACGCACCTTCTTATCGACCACGGGCGAGCGGTGTGTGGCGCGCGCTCCGCGGAGTGCGGAGCGTGCGTGCTCGCGGACATCTGTCCCTCCGAGAAAGGAGACAGCGACGTCGACCTCGCTAGCGGCGAGGCGTGGTAGCCCCGCGCGAGGGCTTCAGCTGTCGTCCTCTCCGAGGCGCGCCGTGAGAACAGGCACATCGGACGTTCTGACGACTTTTTCGGCGACGCTACCGAGGAGATATCGCTCGACTCCTGTTCGACCGTGGGTCCCCATAACGATGAGGTCGATGTCGTTCTCGTCGACGTAGTCGAGGATCGCGCTGTGCGGTGGGCCGTGTTCGACGGCGGTGACGGTGTCGACTCCGTCGACCTCGTCTGCCGCCGCGTCGACGATGGCCTGTGACCGCTCCCGCAGCGACGATTCGATGTTGTGTTCTTCGTTGACCATCCCCGACTCCGACTCGTCGTGCTCCTCCGCAGTCATGCCGGTCGTTGCCCCTTCCGGGCCTGGGGCAGTCATCCCGATATGCGGCGACGACGTATCGAGGACGGTCATGATGTGTAACGTCGCGTTGTGCGTTTCGGCGAGAGTGCGTGCGTGTGCCAGCGCGGCTTCTGCTCCGGAACTACCGTCCGTCGGAAAGAGGATGTGTTCGTACATTGGAACCACAGCTAGCGATGGACATGCAATGCTAATGAAACATCTAGTCCGTTCGCAGATTCCGAGAATCAGATCCGCTATCGACGGCGCTCACGCCACGTAGCGGAGGGCGTACCGAGCGATACCGACCAGATACGCCAGCAGCCAGAAGATGACGTATCCGAACACGCCGATACGGAGCCGCGAGCGCCAGTGGCTGAACGTCTCGTCCCCGATTTCGTCCAGTAACAGGTCTTCGTCGTACTCGTTGTAGAGGTCGTGCTGCCGCTTTGCGCGGAAGATGCGAACGATTCCGGTTCCGCCGAAGGCAAGCAGCGCGTAGGCCTGCAGGCCGAGCATCGCGTGGACGGCGGACAAGCCACCGAGCTGGTCCGGCAGGCGTGGAATCATCCAGAACACCATCGGGACTGTGGTCAACACCAGCCCCGTCGTGACGAACTTCAGATGGTGCACGAGCACGTCCCAGGTGACCGGCTCCGTCTCGATGATGTAATACGCGCCGTACAGGAAACAGGGGAGGCTGAGGCTCACCGACAGTAACACGACTGTGGCCACGAGGCCGTCCGACACCATAGGCCGACCTAGGGACAGTGCTCGCTAAAGACTGCCGGATGCAGAAGGTCAGAACTTGTAAGCCGTCGCGGTCCGTACACCCGGGCAATGGCCGACCCGGACTCGACGTCTCCCACGGAGGACGAGCGCGGGAACACCCCTGCGGACGCGGTAGCTGCCGAAACCGAGCCCGGCGAACACGGGGCCAAGGATGACGGCGGCGAGACGGCCGACGACGGAGAGTCGGGCGAGGAACTCGACACGGAGGCACTCCGGAAGCAGGTCGAAGAGAAGTACGACTTCGACAACTTCGGCCCGGCGGACATGGCCGAGATGACTGCTGAGGAATGGGACGTTGCCTTCGACGAGGACTCCTGGATCACCGGCGACGACCTGCTCGACCGGGTCACGCGGGACCTGCGGAACCGCGTTGCAAACCGCGACGTGTTCGCCCGCATCGAACGCCATCGGGACCCGCCGCGAGTTCTCGCGTACTCCGACGAAGGCTACGCGGTTGTCTATCCGGACGGCAGCCTCGAAGGCGAGGGGACTGTCATGCGTGACGTGAAGCCCACGGTCGCGCTGTGTTCCATGGATTCCTACGACGTGCCAGAGAACGTCCCCGACAGGCCCCTTCCCGAACCGGAGTCAGTTCCCGAGGGTGGCGGCGAACTCGGTAACTGGATGTTACAGGCGATTGCCGGGGCGCAGCTCCTGGCCGGGATTGCCCTGCTCGGGGGCGCAGTGCTCGCGACCGCTGGCGTCATCGGCAACAGGGGAACCAGCATTGCGCTCCTGGTCGTGGCTGGCGCTGCCTTCATCGGTGTGTCGCTCGTCCTCTTTTTCACCGTCGCAAACGCGAGGCTCTCGGACACGTTCCGCGCCGAAGAGTACCGGGACAGACTCCGGGCTATCGGACTCGAGGACGGCGAACGACCGGAGTTCGTTCCGGAGCTCGACCCACAGAATTCGGGGTCTGAAGACGGGGCGGCCGAGACTGACGAAGCCGGGTAATGACGGTTCCTGCGGGTGGTATTCGGTGGGTTTATACAAACTCAGTCCTGATTCCAGAGTGTATATGAACAGACGGGAGTTCGTCCGGACAGCAGGGGGGGCCGCCGGTGCTGCGGCGACCCTCAGTGCCACCGGCGCAGCCGCCGCACAGGAGGAAGGCGGTGACGGTGCGAAAACCGTCCCGGACTACGGCGGTTTCCTGGATTCGGTCGGGAACTTCGATGGATCGACCGTCGATGCGACCGGACAGGACACAGTAACTGTCGAGGTCGGCGTGCAGGCCAACGGCGGCGCGTACGGGTTCGGCCCGCCAGCCGTCCATGTGGACAACGGGGCGACCGTCCAGTTCGAATGGACGGGCAACGGCGGCGGCCACAACGTCGTCTCGGACGGCGACGGACCGCTGGACTCCGGCAGCACAGCCTCCAGTGCCGGCGTCAACTACGAGCACACCTTCGAGGAGGACGGCATCTACCCGTACCTCTGTGTCCCCCACGAGGGACTCAACATGAAGGGCGCTATCGTCGTCGGCGAGGAGTACCCGACGCAGACAATCGGTGGCGGCGGCCCGGTCGAAGTCGACCCGCACTACGCCGGCGTCCCGATTCAGCCACACTACGTCGGGTTCGGCGCTGGCCTCGCAGTCATCATCCCGCTGATATTCACGTTCTTCCAGCTGAAGTACGGCGAGTCGCCCCACACTAGCGGAGGGAACAACTAATGGCGTCCGAAGGCTCCACGTACGGTGATATCCACCGGTACGAACCGCCGCGCGAGAGCACAGCAGCGGCTGTCGGTATCGTACTTCTGACGGTGATTCAGGTCGGCCTCGTCGGCCTCTTCACCTACGGCATGATCGCCGGATGGGCGTCCGGCATCGGCACGGTGTTGACGGTCCGTCTCATCGAGGCCAACATGTTCATGGGCGGCGTGCTGACGGCGATTTTCATCGACCTGGCGTTCATCATGCTGCTGTACCGAAAGGAGTTCCTCCCCGACGTAATGATCGTCAAGAAGCGCCGTCGCAAGTGGGAAGACCTCTATATCCGTCAGGAAGACGTCGACGGCACGACGATGGCGGACGGCGACAAGTTCGCAGAGACATTCAAACGCGCAGTGTACCCATACTACAAGAAATAATATGCCACTTGATGAAGACAAATATCCGGCTGAAACAGGCCGTCGTCGCTTCGTAAAGGGCGTCGTCGGGAGTGCGGCACTCTCCAGCGTCGGCGTCGGTGGCGCCGCAGCCGTCGACGCGACGACGGATGCCGCCGGCGAAGGTGGCGGAACGACGCCGTTCGTCGCCGTCGAGAACACTGACGGACCGGCTCCGCGAGGAATGCCGATCATCCCCATCGAGATCAACGGCGGCGAAATCAGCGGTATCTGGCCGGAATACGACGAGAACGCCGGTGCGGCGGTCGCATCCGACTTCGGCGGGAGCGGTATCGACTACTCCTCGCAGTGGTTCCAGTACTGCGGTATCCAGAGTACTGCGGCTATCTACCCGCAATCCGAACGGAACAACACGTTCCTCAACAGTACTGGATCCTTCTCCTGGCAAGGGGAGTACGAGTCCGGCAAGCCGATGACGGTCGACATGTTCGACGACTACCAGGAGTGGGGCAACGGCATCGGCGACCCTGGCGTCGGGAAGCCCGCAAGCGTCGTCTGGCGGACCAACAGCGAGGGCAAGAACGGCGCCCCAGTGCAGATAATCCGGTCAGTCGAAGTCGAGAAGATGGCCAACGGCGAGGGCGAGTACGCGAACCTTCCCGGAAACGTCCAGTCGTTCGTCTCCGAGGCGACCGACCAGGGCTTCATCGCTTGGCTGAACAAATGTACACACTTCTGCTGTGTGCCCGGGTTCAAGACACAGGAGGGAAGCGCTAACTTCGCCGCAGCCAACGACATCTACTGTCAGTGCCACCAGTCCGTGTACGACCCGTTCAGTCCTGTGCAATCGACGTTCGTGGCGCTGCCACGCCCACCAAAAACGGAGTAATCAATGAGTCTCGAACGCAAAGACGAACACGACCACAAAGGCTGGATGGAATCGCGCGAGCTGACGCCGGTGGAATCGGTGTACTTGACCGTGCTCATCTGGCTCGACAGGCGACTGCGCGTCGTTGACTACCTAGAGATCCTCGAAGATCTCTACTACAAGGTCAACATGCAGATGCCAAAGAGCCACACGGAACAGTACAATCTCGACAACAAGTTCTGGTACTGGTACCCACTGTACGCACTCGGATCGTTCTCGACAGTTGCGTACGTCGTCGCCGCGATATCCGGCGCGCTGCTGGGCTTCTACTACGCACCGGCCGCCGCAGCTGCCGACGGGTCGCCGACGGTCGCGTACGATTCAGTGATGCTCATCATGGGCCAGCTCAACCTCGGCTACTTCCTGCGCTCGGTCCACCGCTGGGCCGCACAGATCATGGTCGCCGCCGTGTTCCTCCACATGCTCCGCGTGTACTTCACCGGAGCGTACAAGGAGCCGCGGGAGCTGAACTGGCTCATCGGCATCGTCCTGATTTCGCTGACGCTAGTGTTCGGGTACACCGGCTACCTGCTGCCGTGGAGCCAGCTCTCGTTCTGGGCCGGCCAGATCGGCGTCGAGATGTCCCTCTCCATCCCGCTTATCGGTGAGTGGGTCGCACAGCTGATGTTCGGCGGGTTCACGCTCTCGCAGGCCACGCTACAGCGGATGTACATCCTGCACGTGTTCTTCCTGCCGTTCATCACGACTGCCATCATCGCGGTCCACATCGGCATCGTCTGGATGCAGGGGATCGCTGAGCCACACTAATACTATGAGCGACAACGACACAGACGACGTTCGCACGGACGGTTCCGGCACCGGTATCGTCTCGCCGGACGACGAGACTCCCGCATGGTCCGAGCGAAAGGAGCGGACCCAGGGGCTCTCCCGGCTGACCTACGAGTACTTCGAGCGGGCGCGCCGCGAGGACCAGGACCTTCGCCAGCAGTCGGACTACGTCGAGCGTGACGTGCTCGCGTTCCCGGCCTGGCCCCACGAGATGATGCGCAACATCGCGCTGACGTCGTTCTTCGTGGGCATGATCCTGTTCGTCTCGGCGACGTTACCGCCAGAGATGCCGAACCCCGCTAACTCCGCTGTGACGCCGGCAATTATCCTGCCGGACTGGTATCTCTACTGGTCCTTTGGCCTGCTCAAGCTCGGCCCGCTGAACCCCGAGCTGAGCATCCTCGGCGGCTCGAAGCTCATGGCTGACCGAACCTACGGTGTGCTGGCAAACGTCGTGGTCGTCGGCTTCGTTGCCATCGTCCCCTTCCTGAACAAGGGGTCCGCGCGCCGTCCCGTCGAGCAGCCGTTCTGGGCTGCGGTCGGGATGTCCGGCGTCATCTTCAGCCTGACCATCGCCGCGCTGTCCATCAAGAACCTCGTCCCGATGGACTCGCACCTGCTGTTCGACCTGACGTTCCTCGTCCCTATCGTCAGCGCGACCATCACCTACGCGGTGCTCAAGACGATGCGCGAGGGCTACATGTTCGACCTCAACCGTCGGTACTACCGGCTGCGGCCGCCGAAGTAATCTGACCGGTCGATTTCTCCGTCGGTTTTTACATTCTCTGCTTACTACTACCGCGAGCGTTGCGACTGCATCTCGCCGCAGTAAAGTGGCTCCCGCCCGTACTAGCGACGATGACAGAGGACCAGTCAGCGGGGGCTGAGGACGGTTCGGAGCGGCGGGACGTTGTGGTGCCGCTGCGCGTGTACAAGGCCGTGACGGTGTTTTCGACGCTGTTTGCGGTCGTCAGCGTCGTCGCCGGATTCATCCTCGTCGACGTGGCGACACAGCGGGCCTCGGCGCCCGCCTCGGAGATCGACGTTCCGGTCGGCATCGCCGGGATCGCGTGCATCCTCGCTGGCACAGTCGTCTATGCGTTCTCGACGCGCTTCCGTACCGAGGAAATGGGAAAGTCTAAAGACGACGCTACCTAACGTTCGGATAATGGCTGACGAGTTCATGAAGGGGTTCGCGTGCCTCATGGTCGGCGGACTGGGCTGGATGACCATCAAGGGCTGGTACAACACGCCGAGTTTCGAGGGGGCACAGCTCACCGGCGAACTTACTATCGAGGAACCGACCACGTTCGATCAGATCGCCCTGTTCATGGGCGACGCGTTCTTCTGGTTCGCGGTGCTGGGCGCGCTGACCTTCTGGGTCGTGCTTCCGCTGATCAGTGAATTCCAGGCGTATCTCAACGAGCGGTCGGCGTAATAGTACGCAGTAGCCTTTTCTGCGGGACCGACGCCGCTCTCAGTTCGGAGTCCGGTCGACTGGCGCGCCGTCTTCGTCACGCACCTGAATGCCGCGCGAGCGAAGCGCCGTAGCGAATTTTGTCGGTGATACCCCGCTGTACGTCGCCGCCTCTTCGAGTGTGAGTGTTTCCCCGCGATACAGTGTCAGCGCCGTTGTGAGGGACCTGTGTGACATCTTCGTCTACACCGATACAAATACAGTGCGAGTATTAAACTATTTCGCCTACTTCTAAGCCAATCGGCCAGACTATCCGGAGAAAAGTGAATATATGGGGCCAATAAAGGAAAGAATGTGTACAAAAGTAAGATATTGAACCCAGTATTGCTTGCCGACCACACACGTAGGGCTATCAGTACGCGCGACTAGCGGATTATAGGCACTCGAAGACGACAGAACGAGAAACCGTGTTTAGATGATGGCGCTCCAGGGACCCTTGATGACCCAGAACAGGCTCTGGTAGCCCGCGTACATGAACACTACGAGGGCAGCGACGATGGCCCCTTTCGGCCGTTCCAGCGGAATGTCACGGCGCGCCTCGACTTTCCGGGATTCGAACTCGAAGAAGTCAGTGATGACTGCGCCGAGGACGAGTACCGACAAGACCATCCCGCCGTGATGGTGGAGCGTCATGTAGAAAAACGACAGCACGACCAGCGCGATGTTGGTGAACGTGTGCGCCGGGTGGCGGCTGACCGCGTCCGCGCCATCGTTTTCGTACTGTTTGACGTGGCTTCTGTGGGCGAGCTGCCGGGTCAGGAAGTTGACGATTACCACTCCGAAGATGACGTATTCGATGAGGAGCGCGCCGCCGACCGTGGGGCTCCCCAGAATGGTATCCAGTGGCCCAAAGAACGTTACGGATGGCTGCATATGCAAAGCTCTGTCCACCGTCCATTAGTGTCTTTCCAATCTCACTCGAACCTGGACTGGCTCTCGTCGACGACGGCGGTCCGAACGGGGGAGCCGAGCGAGATCGCGATACTCTCCTGATAGCCCACGGGCTGCGATACGCGGTCATCGACGAGTAACTCGACGGTCGCCTCGTCGCGTTCCACCGAAGCACTGAGTCCGGCGACAGGCAACACCCAGTGGTCCGGATCAGTCGCAAACGGCGCAATCGGTGCCACCACCGCCTGGTCCGACGGTGCCAGAATCGGGCCGCCGACGCGGTGGGCGTAGCCCGGCGAGCCGGCGGCCGTAGCGATGACGACGCCGTCAGCCCGGAACTGGCCGATGCGGTCGGCCGTCGACGCGATAGTGAACTCGGAGATGCGGGCCGCGTCGGCGGTAACGAGAGTCACGTCCCAGAACGCCTGTTCGACCGTTCCGTCAGGCATCGCCACGCGGAGGACCGGATGCGTCTCAACCCGGGCGTCAGCAAGCCCTGACACAGCGGCGACGGCGTCGTCTCGCGGTACTGATCGGACGCCGCGACCAGCCGCGACTGGCAACACGAGCGGGTCACCGTCAACCCGCGCCGCGGCAGCGACGGCGTCCTCACCGACTGCCACGACCCGGTCGGTCTTCGGAACAGTGCCGTCACTACCCCGTTCAACAGCCACGCCAGCGTCTCGAAGTTCGTCTGCTATGGCGTCGTCACCGACCACACCAACGGGGGTTCCCATCATCTGAAACTCCGGGCCGGCGGAAAAAAACCTGCCGCACTCCGCGCGGTCACTTCAAATATCGAGGCGACGGCGCGCGTATTCGATGAGAATCGGCATATCCGAAAGGTGGGTCAGCTTCGCAATCGCCCGACGGTCACCGCCGTTGATCTGCCTGAGGGTGTCCTGTCCGGTGCTCCGGAGGTCGTCCATCAGCTGATCGTACCGCTCGTTAGGAGCGAGATACAGCAGCTCCGTCATCATCAGGCGGGCGTTGTGTTTCGGGGCCACCTCGCTGTGCCAGAGCTGATCGTAGACAGAGAGGTTCTCCGCGGAGGTGTCGGGTTCGTCGGGCTTGAGCGCCGAATCGGCTGTCGCGGCGGCGGCGCGGGCCGACTTCATCCCCTTGTGGATGCCCTCGCCCCACAGCGGGTCGACGGTCGGGACGGTGTCGCCGATAGCCATGAAGTTGTCCGTGCTCATCGAATCGGGGGGCTGGATGTGGGCCGACCCGCGGTGGGCTTGCGTACCCTCGATCTTTTCGGCGTCGTCGAATCTGGGGTCCGAGTCGAGCCAGTACTCCAGATAGTCGTCGATGCCCATCCCGTCTTTCGCGTACTTCTGGTGAGAGCCGTTCTGGATGTAACAGAGGCCGACCTTCGCTGTGTCTTCACCGGTGTGGAAAATCCAGGAGTAGCCGCCCGGGGCGAGGTCGTGATCCAGGCGGAGCATCATCGCGTCCCGGAGGTCGGCGTAGTCGTCGTGGTTGACTTCGACGCCCTCGAACTCGTACTCGACACCGATAGCCTGATGATCCCGCTTGAGGTTACACACGTCGAGTTTCTTCGCCAGTGGCGCGGCAGGGCCGGTGGCGTCGATGACGATGTCGGCGTACACCTCCTCGTCGCCGTCGTACCGGACGCCGACGATCTCCCCGTTCTCCATGATCGGTGCTGAGACACGGGCGTCGAAGCGGTAGGTCGCACCCTTGCTCCGACCCTCCGAGACGAGCCACTGTTTGAACTCCGCGAACTCCAGGACCGCTCCGGTCTGATTGCGGACGTAGTGGTCGTTGGGGGATTCGAGCACGACGTCGTCCGTGTAGTTCATCACCACGTCATCGGGAATCGCAAAGCCCGTCATCGCCGACATGAACGTCCCGGCGGTGGACTTGTTGCTCTGACGCGGGAACTCGTCTTCGGACTCGGTTTCGAGAACGAGCACCTCGTAGTTTCGCTCCGCTAGATCACGGGCACACTGCGCTCCAGCGGGCCCGGCTCCGGCTATCACCACGTCAAAGCGCTCGCGCATGGTTGTGGGTATTCCCTGTCGGTAATCAGTCTTTCCGAATACACCGAGGGCGGTCTCGAAAGGGTAAAGACGGCCCCACTACCATGACGGGAACACCCGGGGCGACATACAATGTTCAAGACAGGCGCGGGCGTGCTCGCGGACAGGCGGCGGCTTCCCACGGCACTACGGGCAGTGCTGGGATACTACGCGGACACCGGCGTGTTCGACGCCGGCAGCCTCTCGCTGAAATCCGAGATCGACGACCGCACCGAGGCGATGGTCGACGACGTGACCGACCGCATCGAGGACGCCCTCGAAGACGAGTTCGGCCGTCCGGTCGAATTCTCCTATGACACGAAGCTCATCCTGCCCGCGCAGCTAACGCTGGGCTACGTCTACCGCAACGCTCGTCAGCAAGCACCCGGCGACCCCGTTATCGACGCTATCGCCGACGGCGTGCCGACTGTCGACGAGACGGCACTGGAACAGGGGCCGGCACAGGACCTCGCCCCCCGCGAGATGGTCGTCCGCGCCGAGCAGATGACTCGCCTCTCCATCGAGGCGCTTATCGACGGCGACATGCGTGACGCGATCAACGACGACGAGTTCGAAGATTTCGAGGTCGACTTTGACGCGAGTGAAGCCGACCGCCGCCGCGTCGCCGAGGTCGCCCAATCCGCGCTCCAGTCCCACCTCGACGGCCTGTTGGAGGATATGCCGCCTGTTGTCGAGAACGCCTACCAGTGGGCCGTCGACTACAGCGAGGCCCATCAGGACCGCGACGGCTACTTCCGGGAACTGATGACCGCGGCTGAGGACGGTGACGAGGACTCTCTGACAGATATCCGCGAGGAGTACAAGTTCGCCGAGTACGACGAGGAGCCGGCGACACTCACCGAGACCGAAAAGGAACTCCCCTACAGCAAGACCCAGTACGCGCGCGTCGGCGTCCTCTACGACGGGATGCTAGACCTCTACCGACTCGCCGGCCTCGATATCGACGACGAGTTCGCGAAGGCCATCGTCCTCGCCATCATCGGCGCGCAGGTGTGGCTCGACGACGTGGACGACTACGGCGACGACCGCGCGGAGGGGCAACTGACGCCAGTCACCGCCGAGTACCTGCTCGCACCCGACGACGAGGCCGCCTATCGGCGCGTCGTCGACGTGACCGAACAGTATCTCGACCTCGCGAAGTCGTACGCGACGGTCGCCGACTCGCCGCTGACCGGCGTCGCTGTCGAGTACATCTACCGCTCCGGCGAGCCGGACGTCCTACCCGGCAAGCCCGAGTAGGCGCACGAACGACAGCGACTCGACCCAAGCGCCAGAGTTTATATCCCGCCGCCCGCACCGGGATTTGAATGCTTCACTCGTGGGTGGGCAGGGTCGTCGCTATCTGTGGACTGTTGGCCGTGCTGTTCGCGCTCATGGTCGGACTGGGGGCGGCCACGCCCGCTCCGGCGCTGGGTGACTACCCAGCCGAGGACGCACTGGCCGAGGACTACGACAGCCACGTCGGCGAGTACGTTCAGGTGACCGGCACGGTCAGTGGGACCAGCCCCGTCGAAATCGCCGTCGAGTACGAGTACGCTACTGGCGGCGAGCGCCACAGCGGGACGCTCGCAGTCACGGTCCGGAACGTCGACACAGCCGTCGCCGAGGGCCAGTCACTGCAAGTGTATGGCACGCTCGGCCCGGACCGGACTATCACCGCGGAGAACAGTGTGAGCGTCCCGGCGATGAACTACGCTGCGATGTACCTCGTGTCCGCCCTCGCTGGCCTGTGGACCCTCGGGCGACTGATCTGTGGCTGGCGGCTTGACTGGCAAACGGGGGCACTGTGCCGGCGTGAAGAGCCGCTCAGGCCGATACGAGCGCTCCTTACGATGATGCGGGAGGTGCGTGCCTGATGCCGGATCTGCTCTCGCACGCTTTCATCGCGTTCACCATCTGTACCCTCCTGTCACTGCGGTACGACTGGCTCTCTGGAGAGTACGTCACCGTGGGGATGGCCGGCGCGTTCATCCCGGACATGGCGAAGATCAAGCTTCTCGTGGATGCTGCAACCGTCGAGGCAACACTGGATATCCCGTTCGACTGGCTGGGCGTCCATACGCTCGGCGGCGCTCTCGTCGCCGTCCTCGTTGGCGTGGTCGTCGTGAACCGCTCCGACCGACGGCGCGTGTTCGGTCTGCTGTCGCTTGGAGCCACCAGCCATCTGTTTGCCGATGCGCTCCTGTTGAAAGCCTCTGGGCGGTCCTACGAAGTGCTGTGGCCACTGACGCAGTACCACCCGCCGACGCCGGGGCTGTATCTGAGTACGGATATCTGGCTCACCGGCGTCACTGGGTCCGTTGCAGTGGCGGCCTATCTCTTTGTGCAGTACAGAGCGTAGCGCCACTTCCCTCGACCCTCCCTCAGCGTTTCCCCAGCGCTGTCTCGAACACGCGCTGTGCTCGCTCGTAGGCGGCGTTTCGGTCGACGATTGGATGATAGTAATCCGGAGCCAGTTCCTCGCGTTCGCCGTCAGAGAGCGTCGGCCAGTCGACGATCTTGTTCGCCGGAACATCACGAAGCTCCGGCACGTATTCCGTGACGTAGTCCGCCCCGCTGTCGTACTTGCTCATCTGTGCGACCGGGTCGAAGATACGCACGTCCACGGAGTCGGTCCCGGTAGACGCCGTCCACTGCCAGCTTGCGGCGTTGTTAGCGGGGTCGTGGTCGACCAGTCGCTTCCTGAAGTGCCGTGCGCCTTCGCGCCAGTCGACCAGTAGATGTTTCGTGAGGAAGGACGCGACGTTCTGGCGCGGCCGGTTGTGGATGTATCCTTCCCGTTCGAGCTGGCGCATCCCGGCGTCAACGAACGGATACCCCGTCTCGCCGCGCTTCCAGGCCTCGAAGTTGTCCCCGTCGTTTTCCCACTCGATACGGTTCGGGAACGACTTGTAGTTCTCTGACAGCAGCGTGGGGTTGTGGTACAGCAGGTGATAGCTCTGCTCGCGCCACGAGAGTTCGTAGCGGTACTTCTGGATGTTCCGCTGGGCGTCACCGGTGGCTTCGGTGTGGCGGTCGGACGCATCTCGCCATATCTCGCGGATACCAATCATCCCTGCCGCGAGGTACGGCGACATACGCGAGACGGCGCTGGTCGGCCGCTCGACGGCTGCCTGCATGTCATCACGGGTCTCGTTGTACGTCTCGATGCCACCGGTGAGGAAGTCGTCGTACCGCTGCCGTGCCCCCTCGTAGCCGGGGGTTGGCAGGTCCATATCCGACTCGATGCTCGGAGCCGTCGTCGGGTCCGACACGTCGGCAAACGAGTCCGCTTCGGGCGGGTCGACCGGCGGGAGCTTGTGGTGGGCCTGCCAGTCGTCGTAGAAGCGGCTGTGGTTCTCGTACCGGCTGTCGAGCCCGGCCGGATCGACGAGGACGAGGTCGGTCAGGGACTTCGTCGGCACGGCCTCATCGACACGGCGCTGTCGGTTCCGGCGCGCCGGCCGGTAGTGGTCGTTGTAGTACACCCGGTCGGCGTCGTACTCCTCGACGACGGTTGAGAGCACATCGGCAGCGGCCCCCTTCCTGACGAGCAGGTCACCGTCGCGGTCCCGATACGCCGCTTTCAGCGCTCTGACACCGGCCAGCAGGAATGCTCGCTGCCGCTTCCCGACCTTCGACAGCAGGTCCGTATCGAGAACGTACACCGGCAGTACCTCGTCGTCTGCGGCAGCGGCAGTCAACCCGCGGTTGTCCGGTATCCGGAGATCCCGCTGATGCCAGAAGACGTGCATACCTTCCGTTAGAGATACCGACATATGGGTCCGAACCCGATTCTATTGTGTGTGTGACAGAAGGGCATGATATCCGGCGCATCGGCTCCCATATATCGCTGACCTACCGTGACTCCGGTTTGCGAACGAGATAGCAATGTTGCGTGAAGCTGACGAACGTCTCTCCGCGAGCGTCCTTTCTTGTAGGTCCTCCGCCTAGGTCTGTGCCGCTTCTCGCCCAACAGCTTCATCGTCGGCTAAGTGGTCCTCGATGAACTGCATGAGATGATACATGCGTCAGTTAGAAGCGTCCCTGAATGATGTCTTTCACCCGCTGCCGGTCGAACAGTTGCTTGTCGTCGGCCACCTCGGGAAACCGTTCGGGTTCGAACTCGCCAAACTCCTCAGGATAGAGCTGCTGGGCGACCATCTCAGTCTGGAGCAGGTTCACCAGTGGGCCCTGTGACCCGAACGCACCGGGGTATATATTGCCCGCCTCAACCGCTGTCAGCTGGCTGCCGACCGGATCGGTCTCCATCGGCTCGACGAACTGCTTGTGGAACGCTGACAGCGAGAAGCTATCAGTGTTGCCGGTGGTTTTGATTCCCCAGTGGACGACGATGATCTCGGGGTCGACTTCAAGCAGCTGTTCGTAGTCGATGGTTCCATTCTCGACCAGCTCAGGGGTGAACGAGCTTTCGATGCCGAGATCCTGGTATGGTTTCATTTCGATACCTTCGGCATCCGTATTCATCGGATAGAACGTCCCTTCGCTCGGATTAGTGGCGCTGTTGACGAGACCAATCGTTGGCTGGTTGCCATCCGACGGGAGCCGCGATTGGATCTCCCTCTGAAGATCGTCGTGAACAGACGCCATCGCCTCGTAGCGCTCGCGTTCCTGGAACAACTCAGCGAGCCGCTCGAAGGCCCCGTACAGCGAGTAGAGTTTGTAGTCGTGGAAATCGCGTCGGCGCAGGATGTTGTTCCCGAAGAAGGGAGCAACGTTTTCGCTGATTTCCCGGGTATCTGACTCGTCCCATGAGTCGTCCCAGCCGGTGCCATGCATGTAGTGAGGGTCCATCAAAATCACATCGGGCTCGCGTTCGTAGAAGATCTCCTTGTCCCAGCTAATCGCCGACATCGACTCCGTCTCCGAGCGCGGCGGTACGTCCAGCCCGAACGGCTCGAAGAGGAATCCGGGTATCATGTTCGTCGACGTCAGGAACCCGTCGCGTTGACCCAGCGCAAAGGCCATATCGGCCCACTCGCCGTTGTTGACGATGTAGGTCTCAGGTACCGACTCGAAAGTCTGACACCCTACTGGCTCGATACAGGCCTCGTAGCTGTCTGCCTGTTCTGTCCGAGTCGACTCATTTGAGTTTTCCGTGTTGTCTGACTCGGTCATCGACGCACAGCCGGCCAGTGCCGCGCCGACTGTGAGACCGGTCCCTGCGAGTAACTGGCGTCGTGTTGACTGACTACCATATTCCATATTTTTAGGCTGGCCTAATAATATGTAAAGATTGTTGTTTCTGTTTATCAGAACCTTCCGGCTACTGAGAACCACGCCAGCAGCCAGAGGGACCCACGGATCAAGCGAGAGCCCCTCATCAACGACAGTCCATCCGGCGTACACCAGTCAACGGTGTAGTCACGCCGACTGTGGATTCACGCACGAGGACAACCGCGACGGCGACGAGTTTGCCTGCCAGAAGTGCGGCAAAGAGCTACACAGCGACTACAACGCGGCACGCAACATCGCACACAGGTACGTCCAGAATCGGCTCAAGTCTGGTTCTGGACGGGCGACCAATCACCTCGCCCTCAAGTCGGGGACGTTGAACGGGAACGGCGACTACTCGCCTTCCACGGTATAGTGGATAGACCGGGGAGTCCACCGACAAACCTCGGCGTGAACGCCGAGGTAGGTGATCACGCGCCGAAGAGATATCTGGCGCCATAGAGTATAGCACAGTGGGCGAGTGTCGGTCCGTCTTCAACGCCGGGAACGTGTTCTCCAGCGATGGTGCTCCCATCGGCCGCAATCGTCGAGTTCGCACAGATGATTTCCGCGTCTGGATTCGTGTGCCGGACGCTTGCTTTGCCCCGTGAATTCAGGCCACGTCGGCGGTGGTCCCCCTGTTGATGAGGACGTAATCCGCTGACCAGAGATGGGTTTTTCCCGGCTAGGATCGAGGTTCTGACCCGCCACGGTGATTACCTGCCACGAAGACGTGCCGGCGGCTACCCGTGTTATGCTCAAAGCGCCCCTCGAACTGCCCGCCGAGTTCAATATCGACGTGCAGGAACTGCTCCAACGGGGCGGGGAGATCAGAAACAGAAACGGCTGGTCTAGTAGAACTCGCGGACGAGGTCCATCGCGCCCTCGGGCGCGCCGTCGGGAATCTCGGCCATCGAACCCTCGACGCCCTCGCGTTCCTCGAACGGGACCGAATCCTCGTCCTGGTAGAGGACGCCCATGTACTCCTTTTCGCTTTCGAGAATCTTGTCCTTGGCCTGGTCGCGGTCCGACGGGTCGTGGTCGGTTTCGTCGAGGTCCACGATGGCGTCGCGGAAGTAGTCGTAAGTGTCCACGTCGTTGAACGTCACACACGGCGAGTAGACGTTGACGAAGCCGAACCCGTCGTGCTCGACGGCTTTCTGGACGATCTCGGCGTGGCGCTGTGCGTTCGAGGAGAACGACTGCGCGATGAACGTCGCGCCGGAGGCCAAGGCGAGTGCCTTGGGGTTGACCGGCGGCTGGTTCGGGCCGTCCGGCGAGGTCGAGGTCTCGAAGTCCTCGCGCGAGGTTGGCGAGGCCTGACCCTTTGTCAGCCCGTAAATTCGGTTGTCCATTACGACGTAGCTCATGTCTACGTTGCGGCGGACAGCGTGGATGAAGTGGCCAGCCCCGATGGAGTAGCCGTCGCCGTCACCACCCGAAACCATCACTTCGAGGTCCGGGTTGGCCATCTTCACGCCGATTCCCACGGGCAGGGCGCGGCCGTGGACGCCGTGGAGCGCGTAGCTGTGCATGTACGTCCCGATCTTGCCGGAACAGCCGATACCGGCGACGATGAAGGTGTTATCGGGGTCGTTGCCCGTCTCCGCCAGCGCCTTCATCATGCCGTTCATCGTCCCGAAGTCACCGCAGCCGGGACACCAGGTCGGTTGCTTGTCGGATTTGAAGTCTGTGAAGCGAACGTCGGAACTCATTGTGTTGCCTCCGCGGGTGTGTCAAGCGTCTGCTTTATCTCTGTCGCCAGTTCGTCTGCCTTGAACCGAACGCCGTTGTACTTGTTGATGCGCTGGACCCGTTCGAGGACATCGTGTTCGATGACATCCGCGAACTGGCCGGTAGCGTTGCACTCGACGACGATGACGTCCTCGGCCGCCTCGATCTCCTCGGTGAGGTCCGGTCGGGGGAAGATGTACGGGACCGAGAGGAACCGGATGTCGTAGCCGTCCTCCTCCAGCAGTGTCAGCCCCTCGCGGAGCGCGCCCTCGTTGGAGCCCCAGGAGATGACTAGCGTGTCCGCGTCGGGGTCGCCGAACTCGCGGTAGTCGAAGTCCTCCTGCTCGCGGGCGGTCTCGACTTTCCGCTGGCGCTTGTCGACCTGCTCGATGCGGATGTCCGTGTCTTCGGTCCGCCGACCGAGTTCGTCGTGTTCGAGGCCGGTCGTCATGTGCGCGCCGTCGGTCGTCCCGGGGAACGCACGCGGCGAGATGCCGTCGGCGGCGGCGAAGTGGGCCTGGAAGCGGCCCTTCTCGTCGAGCCAGGCGTCGATGTCGTTCTCGTCGACGACCTTGCCGCGGTCGATTTCGACCTCGTCCATGTCGAACGTCTCGGGGGAGAAGGTCTGCTCCGTCACGGCCATCGCGAGGTCCGAAACGAGGAAGACCGGGGTCTGGTACTTCTCGGCGAGGTTGAACGCCTCGACGGTCTTCCAGAAGCACTCCGAAACCGTGGTCGGCGCGACGACGAACCGTGGAATCTCGCCGTGGCCGCCGTACAGCGTCATGTTGAGGTCGCCCTGCTCCTGCTTGGTCGGCATCCCGGTCGAGGGACCGGAGCGCATCACATCACAGATGACCAGCGGCGTCTCGCTCGTGGCGACCAGCCCGAACGTCTCGGTCATCAAGTCGATGCCCGGGCCGGACGTGGCGGTCATGGCTCGGGCACCGGCGCGGGCCGCACCAAGGGCCATGTTGATTGCGGAGAGTTCGTCCTCGGCCTGGACGACCTTCCCGCCGAACTGGTCGACGCGGCCGGTCATGTACTCCATCACGTCCGTCGCCGGTGTGATTGGATAGCCGGCGTAGAAGCGACAGCCGGCGGCGATAGCGCCCATGCCGATGGCCTCGTCCCCGTTGAGGAGCACGTAGTCCTCGTCGGTGGTCTCCATGTCGTAGTCGAACTCGCCGTACTCCTCCTGGACGTAGTGTTGTCCCTTCCGGGCGGCTTCCTTGTTGTTCTCGACGATGGCCTCGCCCTTGTCGCCGAAGCGCTTTTCGAGGCTTTCGTCGAGGTTCTCGATGGGGAAGCCGGTGACCTCACACGCCGCACCGAGGGCGACGACGTTGAGCATGATGGCCCCACCCGCGTCCTCGGCGAGTCGTTTCAGCGGTACTTCGAGTGCCGTCGCGTCGCCGGGCACTTCCACGTCCTGCATCGTCGAGCGCTCGCCGTCGTAGATGATGACGGAATCCTCGTGGAGTTCGTCCTCGTTCTCGTGGATGGTGCGCTCGGTGAGTGCGATCAGGATGTCCAGGCGGTCGACGACACTCTCAACCCGGTCGACTGACGTCCGTACCTTGTAGGCAGTGTATCCGCCGCGGATGCGGGAGGCGAAGTCCTTTGAGGTGAAGACGTGTCGACCAGCCCGGGAGAGTGCCTGCGCGAAAATCTTCCCGGTGGAGTCGATTCCATCGCCGGCTTCGCCGCCGATGGCCCAGTTCAGGTCCTCTGGCATTATATCCCTCGGGTAGCCAGCGTGGCAGGAAAAGCCTTCCGTAACCGCCCGCGCGCGCACTACTCGGTTTCGAGTGAATTCCGCCGTAGTTTCGAGTGAAAACCGGCATAATAACCCGTCTGTGGGAAAGAACCGGCAATTAACACCGAATAACGTGACACTCCGCGACCGTAACCCCCTTGCCCAGTCACGGCAACTCTCGGGTATGGATGAACGAGTCCTCGACGTGGTTGCCGTCCGAGACGTCGGACCAGACACCGTGGCGATTGACTTCGAGACGCCGGACGCCTTCGACGCACAGCCGGGCCAGTTCGTCAAGCTGACGCTGACTGTCGACGGGGAGGACATCTCGCGGTTCTACACCATCTCCTCGCCGACGGTCGACGAATCGTTCGAGATTACTGCCGGTATCGACCCCGACGGCGAGCTGGCACCACAGCTCGGCGCACTCGAAGCGGGCGACGGCGTCCGCATTGCCGGGCCGTTCGGTTCAGATTACTACGAGGGCGAGAGCCGCGTCGTCGTGCTCGCTGGCGGTCCCGGGGTCGGCCCGGCAGTTGGGATCGCCGAGCGTGCGCTGGACGACGGCAACGAGGCCGCAGTCGTGTATCAGGACGACGCGCCGGTCCACGAGGACCGACTGGACGCGCTTCGGGATGCTGGGGCGCTCGTCTCGGTCATCGGCGGCGACGACCCCCTGACTGAGCCGGTCGCCGAGGCCGTCGAGGACGGCGGTCAAGTGTTCATCTACGGCTTCGCGGACTTCCTCGATGCCGCCACGGAAGCGCTCGAAGACGCCGGCGTCAGTACCGACGACGCGAAGGTCGAGAACTTCGGATAGGTCGGTCAAGCGCCGTGTCACCGGTCGGTCCTGACTTCATCGATGGATAACCGGGAGCGATGTTAGCTTTCATCACCAGCGTCCGGCGCTCGAACAGTCATCACCGGCACCGGCGAGGTTCGGACCAGTTTTTCCGCGACGCTGCCCAGCAGGTAGCGGTCGATACCAGTGCGACCGTGAGTCCCGATGACCACGAGGTCGGCATCAGCCTCCTCGATGGCGTCGAGGATGGCCCGATACGGGACACCGTGCGTGATAGCTGTCTCGACAGTCTCGACTCCCATCCCGGAGAGTCGATCGGACGCATCTCCGACAGCATCCGTCGCGACAGACTCCAGTTCGTCGACGATAACGCTCGACCCGACATCGATGCCGAGTGATCGCGTATCCACGACCGAGACGAGATGGACAGTGGCATCGGTCGCGCTTGCGAGCGCGCCCGTCGGTTCGATAGCTGCCTCCGCGCCGCTACTGCCATCAGTCGGGAGCAGAATGTCGTCGAACGAGACGGTCCCCGGCTCCGCGTCGGCTTTGACCGAGAGGACTGGTACGTCGGCGAGGCGGACGACCTTCTCGGTAACGCTGCCGAGGAGGAAGCGCCGGACACCGGTGCGGCCGTGAGTCCCCATGACGATGAGGTCGATCTCGTTCTCGTCGCCGTAGTCGAGAACCGCGTCGTGGACGACTCCCTCGCGGACCGCGGTGGTGACGGACAGGCCCTCGGTGTCGACGTGGTCGGCTTGGGACTCGATGAACGCTTCTGCTGGGGAGTCGCCGTCGTAGTCCCAGTCGTCCGTAGGCCCGTGTTCGTCGACGACCGAGAGAACGTGGACGGCTGCATCGTGAGTGCTGGCGAGCGTCGCGGCGACCTCGAACGCGCGCTCGGAACCGGGGCTTCCGTCGGTCGGAACGAGGATTCTGTCGAACATTGGGTGTCGCTATTCACCGCCGTCGGTGATAAAGTATCGTGGCTGGTACAGGAACGTGGGAGAGCGTCACTGCGACGCAGTGAGTCCGGAACAAAACCTATAACAATCGGATGCCAACATCCCCCATGCGCGAGGCAAGTCGGACGACGCGCCAGCGCATCGCTGACCAACTACGCGACGAAGCGATGGCCGCCGGGACAATCGCGAACGAGTTCGAAATACAGACCAGCGACGCGCTCACGCACGTAGAGCATATTTCGAAATCCCTGGAATCGACCGACGAACAGCTCCTCGTCGCGCCGCCGGAGTGCGAGGAGTGCGGCTTCACGGACTTCGACGACCTGACAAACCGACCAAGCCGGTGTCCGGAGTGTAAATGCGAAGCGGTCTCAGAGCCGGCGTACCGGATCAGCTAACCGGTACGGAGTCCCGGAGAAGCCGATTCCAGCCGCTCAGTTCCCGGAGAAGCCGATGCGACCGCGCGAAGAGAGGTCGTGGTCGCCGGACGGCCCCTGGTTTTCGAACTCGTAGCGCTCGTCGGTCAGGTAGACGACGTCGTCCTCGGTGGTAATCGAAACTTCCTCCAGAACCGCTCCTTCGCAAGGGCCGTAGTTACACAGCCCCGAATCGGATTCGAACGTCGCCCCGTGTTTCTCACACACCAGTTCCCCATTCCGAACAGTCGCCCCACTGCCTTTGTCGAGTCGGACGTCTGTCCAGTGTGGACAGTAGTTCTCGAACGCGACGACCGCGTCGGACAACTCGACGATAATCGCCTCCTTCGTGTCGAAGCCGTCGCGAACAGTGAACAGAAAGGTTCCGTCAGCGGGCACCTCGTCCAGCGCGACGATACGGCTGTCCTCGTCCATACTACGCATCCGTACGGACGTAACCCGTTTCAAACCGCCGATCCCGGCGAGTAACCGCGTGAAGCGCCACGGGCTATTCAGACGGAAACGGCACCGTGCAGTAAGAAGCGAGGCCAGAGCGCGGCCAAAGCTCTCGTGAAGTGAGCGGCCAGCGGTCACTGGCCAGGCTGTCGATTCAGTGTCAACTGTTATCGGGGGACGCTGCGAACGCGACGCTATGGGAGATGTCGTCATTTACGGCTCGTACGGCTACACCGGCAACATCATCGCACAGGCGGCCATCGACCGGGGATTAGAGCCCGTACTGGCCGGCCGGAACCGGGACGAACTCTCGACGCAGGCGATCAAACTCGGCTGTGAGTCCGAAGTCGTCGGGCTGGATGAACCCAAAGTGCTCGACGTGCTGCTCGACGACGCCGACGCCGTCGTCCACTGCGCCGGCCCGTTCAGCCGGACGTGGGAGCCGATGGTCGAGGCCTGCCTGCGAACCGGGACGCACTACCTGGACATCACCGGGGAGCTCGACGTGTTTGAGGCCATCCACGAGCGGGACAGCGAAGCACGGGAGGCCGGGATCATGCTCCTGCCTGGTGTCGGTTTCGACGTGGTCCCGACGGACTGCCTCGCTGCACACCTCGCCGACCGGCTGCCCGACGCCGACACGCTGGCGCTGGCGTTTCACGCGGAGATGGGCGTCTCGAAGGGAACCGCGAAGACGATGGTCGAACACATCGACGCAGGCGGGGCGGTGCGCCGCGACGGCCGCATAGAGCGAGTGACCGTCGGGAGCGAATCGCGCGAGATAGACTTCGGCTGGGGACACGATGGGATGAACACCGTCTCGATCCCGTGGGGCGACGTGTCGACGGCGTACCACACCACCGGCATACCGAACGTGACCGTGTACATGTCGATGCCGCCGTCGGCGGCCCGACAGCAGCGATTTGCGGGGCTGTTCGCGCCCGTACTCGGTCTCCCGCCGGTGAAAGCCACGCTCAAGTGGTTTATCGAGCAGACGATCGAGGGACCCGACGCTGAAGAGCGCGCAAGTGTGCCCAGTTTCGTCTGGGGCGAAGCCAGAACTGACGACGGCGACCGCGTCGAGTCCCGACTGCGAGGGCCACACACCTACGACCTCACGGCGGCGACGGCGGTCGAAATCACCCAGCGGGTCATCGACGGCGACGCGCCCGCCGGGTTCCAGACGCCTGCCGGCGCGTACGGTCCCGACCTCATTCTCGCTGTCGACGGTGTCGAGCGCGAAGACGTGGTGTGAACGGACTACTTCGAGGTTGGTGAGAAAGTCGGGTATATATCACAAATAAAATAGGAGCGTCGAAGTGTGTCTTCCGGGAGCCGGAAACGCGGTAGAGATAGTGGCTCAGTCCCCGTATCATCGCTATATTACTGTTCAGGTGTGATTGACTTCCGATATGTAAAAAATCATATATACCAACTATTTATTGTGATGTAGAATCTCATCATCTTTTGCGGAAAAGCATGGTAGATAACATGAGACATACCTCGGAGAGCAAATGAATCGACCCCGAATTACCGGCAGTAAGCAGGCGTCTCGGCGAACCGTTCTGAAAGGAATCGGAGCGCTCGGTGCCGCAGTATTCGGCACCGCCGCCTCAGTCGGCAGTAGCGCGGCTGTCGGCGATAGCGCGGTGTACCAGTACTACCACACAGACTGGACAGAGATCACAGCGACGCTGGAAACAGTCGCACAACAGGGCTACGACGCGATTCAGGTCCCACCGGCCCAGCGGAGCCGCCTCGACCGGAGCCATCAGAACGGCGTCACCGACCCACCGCTTGGCTATCAGCCCGTCGACCTGACGGATTTCAACAGCGTGTTCGGCACAGAGGACGAGTACGAGGCGATGGTGCAGGAGGCCCACAATCAGGACCTCGACGTCGTCGCCGACGCGGTCATCAACCACATGGCCGCAAACGACGACTTCCGGGACGCGCCGGGCATTACGTTCGCGGACCTCCCCCGGTTCAGCGAACGCGACTTCCACCCGAAAGACGACATTAACTACGACAACCCGGAATCGGTCGAGGACGACTGGCTCGTCGGGCTGAAGGACCTGAAACAGGAGTCCGCGTACGTCCGCGGCGAGTTGCAGGCCTACGTCCAGAAGTACGCGGACCTCGGCGTCGACGGTATTCGCTGGGACGCCGCCAAACACGTCCCCGAGTCGTTTTTCGCCGACTACGCGAACCAGTGGGCCGACGACCTCGATCTCTGGACAGTGGGTGAGGTGCTCGACGGCGATATCGGCGTCTGCCAAGGGTACGCCGACACGGGGATGTCCGTCACCGACTACCCGCTCTATTACACGATGAAAGAGGAGGCGTTCCACAGCGACGGCAACATGCAGGCGCTCGACGGCGCCGGCATGGTGAATCAGTCGCCGTTCCAGGCGTTTACGTTCGTTTCAAACCACGACAGCGGGCCGCCGGACTACGAGAAACTCGCGTACGCCTACATCCTCACGTACGAGGGGTATCCACGCGTGTACAGCAACCGTATCAGCGTCGACGACGACGATATCCGGAACCTCCTCTGGATCCGGAACAACCTCGCGAGCGGCGGCTCACAGACCCGCCACGTCGACCAGGACCTGTACGTCTACGAGCGAGAGGGGAACCTCCTCGTCGGCCTGAACCGTGCGAGCGGCCAGCGGAGCAAGTGGGTCCCCACGAGCTGGACGAACCAGACACTCAACGATTACAGCGGCAACGCGGGCAATATCTCGACCAACGGCGATAGTTGGGTCCAGATCACCGTTCCCGCGACAAGTTGGGTCTGCTACGCACCCGAGTAGGCAGCCGGACGCGGACACCAGTCAGCTGGCACGCCAGCGACCCGCGCTGGCTCGCTTTCCACTACCTTCAGCGCGATCAGTAGTGCCGCTCCTCGATTCGCTCGTCGAACAACCGCTGAAGGAGCTTCGTCATCGGCCCGCTCCCCACGGAGATACCGTCGACGGTCGAAACGGGGCGGATCTCCCACGTCGAGTTGGTGAGAAACGCCTCGTCGGCGTCACGCAGGGCATCGAGCGAGTAGTGGCCGGTCTCGACGGGGAACTCCTCGCCGCGGGCGATGTCCATTACCACGTCGCGGGTGACCCCCGGCAGTAGGTCCAGATCCGTACTCGGCGTCCGGAGGCCGTTGTCCGTGACGAAAAAGAGGTTGCTCGTCGCTCCCTCGGCCAGATTACCGTCCATGTCTCGGATGAGACAGTCGTCGGCGGGCTCGCCGCCAGCGGCGGCCTTTCGGAGTTCGAGCCGGCCGAGAATCCCGTTGAGGTAGTTGTGCGTCTTCGCGTCCGCCGGGACGGCCTCGCTCGGAATCCGCCGGGTCCGGACCGTCTGGACCGACGCCGGCTCGTCCCAGACGCACTCGCCGTTGAGCCCGCCCCTCGGGAGCCCCTTGCAGATGACGACGACCGTCGGGTCGACATCGCCCCCCGGCGTGAGCTTCCCGGGCTGGACGCCCCGCGTGACCGACAGCCGGACGTACGCCTCGTCGAGGTCGTTGGCCGCGAGCGTCTCGTCGACGCGCTCCCGGAGGTCACCAGGCACGGCGTCGGCAAACCCCAGCGTCTCGGCCGTCCGCTGGAGGCGCTCGCGGTGGGCGTCCCACCGGAACGGCTCGCCGCCGTAGGCCCGGAGCGTTTCGAACGCCGCGTCGCCGTACATGAACCCGCGGTCGCGCACTGACACCGTCGCCTCGTCTTCGGGGACGAGGTCGCCGTCTACGTGGTATTGCATAGCAGGCAGAAGTTCTCGATCATGGTCTTGCCGTGGTCGGTCAGAATGCTTTCGGGATGGAACTGGACGCCGATGTGCGGGCGGTCGCTGTGGCGGACGCCCATGACGACCTGGGACTCGTCCGTGCCGTCGGCGGTGGCAGGTTCGGACGAGTCTGGCGTCTCTGTGGCTCCGTCGGCATCGTCGTGGCCAACAGTGTACGCCGTCTCGGTCAGCACGTCGGGAAGGTCCTCGCGGTCGACCGCGAGCGAGTGGTACCGACCCACCTCGACGGGGTCCGGCAGGTCTTCGAACACGCCTGTTCCGTCGTGGGTAACCGACGACGATTTGCCGTGGACGACCGCCTCGGCGTGGCCGACTGGCGCGCCGTTGGCCGCACACAGCGCCTGATGACCGAGACAGACGCCCAGCGTCGGGTAGTCCAGCTCCTCGAAGATCGGCATCGAGACGCCCGCCTCTTCGGGCGTCCCTGGCCCCGGCGAGACGACGATGCCGTCGGGGTCCAGTTCGCGGATGCCCTCGACGTCGATGGCGTCGTTGCGCCGGACGATGACGTCGTCCTCAGTCCCGCCGAGTCGGAGGACCACCTCGCCGACGTACTGGACGAGGTTGTACGCGAACGAGTCGTAGTTGTCGATGACCAGCACGGTCGGAGCCAGCGAGTCCGCCGTCGGGCCACCCGCGGCGTTGGTGTCGCTATCGTCGCTGCCGTCGCTACCACGGGAGCCGCTCATTGCTGGTCCTCCATCGCCAGGTCGACGCGTCTCCCCAGCGCTTCGTCGACGGCGTTGACCAGCGCACGGCCCTTGTCAAGCGTCTCCTGATACTCGCTGTCCGGGTCCGAATCGTGAACGATGCCCGCGCCGACGCGGAGGTGGTACTCCTCGGCGTACCGGACCAAGGTCCTGATGACGATGTTCAGCGTCGCCCGGCCGTCGAAGCCGAACAGGCCGATGGAGCCGGTGTACGGTCCTCGTCGCGTGGCCTCGACCTCGTCGATAATCTCCATCGTCCGGGGTTTCGGCGCGCCGGTGATGGTGCCGCCGGGGAACACCGCGGCGATGGCGTCCTGCAGGGACGCGCCGTCACGGAGTCGGCCCTCGACGACCGAGACGAGGTGCATTACCTCGGAGTAGCGGTCGACGCGGCGGTAGTCAGACACTTCCACGCTCCCGAATTTGCTCACTTTCCCCAGGTCGTTGCGCTCCAGATCGACGAGCATCGCGTGTTCGGCCCGCTCCTTCCCGTCGTCGAGCAGGTCCGCTTCCAGTCGGTCGTCAGCGTCGGGCGTCTCGCCCCGCGGGCGGGTGCCAGCGATGGGTTCGGTCTCGATACGGTCGCCGTCGCGGTGCAAGAGGAGTTCCGGGCTGGCGCTGACGAGGTCAACGCCAGGGAACTCAAGCAGGGCAGAGTACGGTGCGGGGTTCACAGTTCGAAGCGCGTCGAACGCCTCGACGGGATGGACTGCGGCGGGTGCGCGGAGACGCTGTGAGACGTTCGCCTGAAACGTGTCGCCGTCGCGGATGTACTGCTTGACCGTTTGGACTCGGTCAGCAAATGACTCGCGCGTGCAGTCACTCTCGAAGGTTGCTTCATCGGTCTCGACCGGCGGATCCTCGACACTGGGGTCGCCCTGTGCCGCTGCCCGCGCCAAGTCCAGCGCGTGCTGCTTGCCGAACTCGTAGGCCAGTTCGGGCGTCTCAAAGTCGTCGACCCGCGGGCAGGCTGTCACGCGCAGCGTCACCGACTCACCGCGGGGTTCCTCCCAAGCGGCGAAGCGGTCGTAGCGGGCCACCTGCAGGTTTGGGAGCGCGCGGTCGGCATCGGCGCTGTCGGGCAGTGACTCCAGTTCCCGCGCCACGTCGTAGGAGAGCCATCCAACGGCTCCGCAGGGATACGGCACGTCGCAGTCACCACGGACCAGCCGCTCGCCGTCGAGAAACTCAGTCAGTGCGGCGAGGGTCCCGCCAGCTCGGGGGTCGACCTCGCGGAAGTCCGCCGGAGCGGTCCCGAAGTAACCCCACCCCGACTGGCCGCCGGTCGTCGCCAGATACACGCCGCCAGTTTCGTCGCGCGCCCGACGATAGGCGAGAAACGGGTCATCGACGTCCACTCGAACCTCGACAGGGACGCGCGCCGCTGGATGCGCGTCGGCCGCAAGGTCGGTGAACGTGGTCCGGTCGGTTTCGACCGATTGCATTACCGAACGAAAACAGTGCGGCGACTAATTCCCTTGCGGTTCGGCGCAAAAAGACGGAACGTCAACGGTTTCAGAAGTCTTCGGCCCGCTCGATCCAGCCCGAAACGCGGCTCTCTGAGAGGTCGGTGTCTGCGGCGATGTCCGCTGCATCCGCAGCGGCCAGTTCGCCCACCGTCTCGATACCGATATCGGCGAGTCGGTCGGCGTAGGCGGGACCGATACCCTTTATTTCCGTGACTGGGGCAGTACTTTCCTCGTCCTCAGTCTCGGCATCAGCCTCGGCCGGTTCTTCGTCAGCGGTGGCCTCCGAGTCGCTGGCTTCGTCGTCGACCACTGGTTCTTGCTCGGACCCTGCTGGAGAAGCATCGGTCGCAGATGTCGATTCGTCGTCGGTCGCAGTCGGTGACGCCGCAGTCTCCGACTCGGCCGTCTGAGCAGATGTTGCACTCCCATCCCCTGATTCAGTCCCGGCCCCGTCCGCGGTATCGGATGTGTGGGTCTCGGTAGTCGTCGCGGTGTTCGTCCCCTTCACAGCGTCTTCGTCTTCAGTAGAAGGCTCTCGCTCGACGGTCACGTCCACGTCGCGATTGGTTCCCGACGTGGATGACCCAGTCCCGTCAAGCCCGAGGGCAGATTTCAATTTCTGAAGCAGACCCATACATGAACGTATTTATCCCCAACACAAATCTCTTGCTGGTGACCGCTCCGTTACAAGTGTTCGCGCAATCGGCCGTTCATCCTGTCTACAGGTGCGTCCTCGCCAGTCCAGCGTTCAAACGCTTCAACCCCCTGATACAGGAGCATCCACGCGCCGTCAACTGTCGTCGCGCCAGCGGCTGCCGCGTCCTGTAGCAGACGAGTCTCTATCGGCGTGTACACCGCATCGAGCACCGCGAGGTCGCCGTGCAGCGCGTCAGCGGGGACCGGCGTCTCGTCTTCCTCCATGCCGACGCTGGTGCAGTTGACGAGGATGTCGGCGTCTGCGAGCAGGTCAGCGAGCGAATCGAGGCCGTGGCCCGTCGCGTCCGGGACGTCCTCGGCCAGCGCGTGCGCCTTAGATTCGGTTCGGTTTGCTATCCGCACCGACAGCCCCTCGTCGGCGAGGCCGAACGCGACTGCGCGTCCCGCGCCGCCGGCCCCGACGACGACAGCAGTGCCGGACAGCGAGACGTCGTGGTGTGCCAGTGCTCGGACCGCGCCGACCGCGTCGGTGTTGTAGCCCGTCGGCGTCCCACCGGTGAAATCGACGGTGTTGACCGCGCCGATGCGCTCGGCGAGCGGTGCGGGGTCAACGGCGTCTAGCACGTCCTGCTTGAACGGGATTGTGACGTTGAGGCCGTCGACTCCGAGCGTCTCTGCCGCTTCGATGGCTTCGGCACCAGCATCCGCTGGTGGTTCAAACGTGACGTAGCGTGCATCAAGTCCCAGTGCCTCGTAGCCCGCCTCGTGCATCGGGGGCGACAGCGAGTGCCCGACCGGGTTGCCGATGAGTCCGTAAACGTCCATACCAACGCCAGCGCGCCCCGGTCGTATGAACGCCACGCTCTGTGGGAAGCACGGTCTGCAGCCGACACTTTCGCAAGCTTTTCAGCCAGACCCAGCCACACTTCCGACAGTGAGTCGTTTTCGCCATCCACTGATGCAAGTCGCAGTCGCGCTGGCCCTGACTGTCGGCTGGATTTACCTATTTATCTCCGGCATTGAGGTCGGGAACGTGACCACCGTCGCGGTCAGTGGGCTCGCCGTCCTCGGGGCGTCGTTCCTCTTGGCCTGGGGCGCTGAAACCGCCGAGAAAGACGTACCGAGGGCGTTCGCTATCGCCGTCCTCGCCATTCTCGCCGTGGCTCCCGAGTACGCCGTTGACGCGCTGTACGCCTGGAACGCCGGGGCTGGTGGGGCGACGACGGAGGCCTGTCGCCAGTTCACGGCGGCAGAAATCGAGTCCGCAAGCGGGGGGCTCGCTCGCGCCTGTCACGACGCGAACCTCGCGATTGCGAACATGACCGGCGCGAACCGCATCCTCATCGGTATCGGCTGGGCGGGTATCGCCGTGTTCACCGTCTGGCGCGCCGCAAAGACACGGGACCCCGCAGTCACGAAACGCGACGGCTTCCTGAAAGACGCCGTCCAGCTGGACACCGACATCGCAACCGAGATCTCCTTCCTCTTTCTGGCGACGCTGTGGGCGTTTCTTGTCCCTCTCGGCGGCGGTATCGGTATCTTCGATACGCTGTTTCTGGTGGGCCTCTACGTCGCGTACATCGGCCTCGTGCTCAAGTCCGATATCGAACACAGCGAGCACACCGTCGGCGTCCCAAAGTACTTCCAGGAGTGGTCGCTGCCGTGGCGGCCACTCGTCGTCTTGGCGTTGTTTGGCTACTCCGGCGCAATGATTTTCACCGCGGTTGAGCCGTTCGCCCACGGTCTCGAAGAGATCGGTGTCGCGAACGGGATTCCCGAGTTCTTCATGATCCAGTGGGTCGCCCCGCTGGCCAGTGAGTCACCTGAGCTCATTGTCGTCGCCGTGCTGGTCAACAAGGCCCGCTCGACGGCGGGGTTCAACGCCCTCATTTCCTCGAAACTCAATCAGTGGACGCTGCTCATCGGGACTATTGCGGTGGTGTACTCCATCGCACTCGGCGGGTACGGCGTCCTGCCGTTCGACGCCAGACAGGGCGCGGAGATCTGGATTACAGCGGCCCAGTCCTTCTTTGCGCTCGCCATTCTGGTCAACTTCGAGATCAGTATCCGGGAAGCAATCGGGCTGTTCGCGCTGTTCATCTCGCAGGTGGTTCTGGAGTTCGCCATCATCAGGGACCTTCTCGCTCTGCCGATATCGAGTCACGACCTTCTGCTGGCGTATACAGGGCTGTACGTCCTCCTCGGGGTCGGACTGTTCGTCCAGCGCCGCGAAGCGCTGAAACACCTGCTTGGGCTGGCCGGTGACGCCGTCCGGTCCGCGGTGGGTCGTGAACCGGTCCATCTGGAGAACGCCGATTGATGCTCGGAATCGTTGTCTCACACGCCGACGCGGCATCGATGCACATCGGAGAGCACCTGCGCTCATTGCGGGACTGGGAAACGAGCGGCGACGAAACGCGGCCCGACGACGAAGGCGGCGGTACGGTGTACCAGATTGACAGCGTGGAACTCCGCGAGTTCGAGGCGTTACATCTGGACATCGAAAACGTCGCGGCAGCGTTCGACGATCCGGACCTGCTGGTGTTCGCCTCAAAACACGCCGGCGAGACGGACGAGCTCCTGACGGCCCACCATACCGGAAACTTCGGTGTCGCGGAGTACGGCGGCGAAGACGGGCAGTTCGCCCGCGCCTGTCCCGGGGCTCACAAGGCCGTGGTGTCGGCACTCCAGCGCCACGCTCCGCCGGACTACGAAGTCGGGATGGAGTGTACGCACCACGGCCCGACAGCAGTCGGTGTCCCGTCGATGTTTGTCGAGGTCGGCAGTGCGGAGCCACAGTGGGAGGACCCCGACGCCGCCGAAGCCGCCGCCAGGGCGATACTGGACCTCGCCGACGAGCCGGCCGACAAGCCGCGGGAAAACGGGACGCGCCGCCACCTCCTCGGCGTCGGCGGCGGCCACTACGCCCCGCGGTTCGAGCGGGTCGTCCGCGAGACGGACTGGGCGGTCGGCCACATCGCCGCCAACTGGTCGTTGGACGCGCTGGCGGAGTGGGCCGTCAGCGACGCGGAGCGCGACACAGTGCTCGACCGCGCCTTCCGGGCCAGCGCGGCCGACTACGCTCTCATGGAGGGCGACCGGCCGGACCTCACGGCCGCCATCGAGTCGCTGGGCTACCGCGTCGTCAGTGAGACGTTCGTTCGGGAGACGACCGGTGTCGACCTGGGCCTCGTCGAGACGCTGGAAGACGCTGTCCGGCCGGTCGACGATGGTCTCAGGTTCGGAGAGCTTGCGTCCGGGTACGACGGGGAATGGACCGTAATCGACCTCCCGAACGAGCTTATTTCCGACGTGCGCGGCGTCGATAGCGAGGCACTGCGTGAGACTATCGAACGCCAGTCCATCGCGTACGCGACCGAGCAAAACGGGACTGTCCTCACCGGACCGATTGTCTGTCCGGCGGCGACAGAAATAGAAGCGGTCGTCGAACCGCTGGTCGAAATCCTCGAACGGCGCTTCGACAGCGTCGACTGGACCGCGGACGAACTGGTCGCCCGGGAGACGGCGTTCGACCCGGACCTCGCACGAACGGCCGGTATCCCCGAAGGGCCCAAGTTCGGGAAACTCGCCTCGGGCCAATCCGTCGAAATCGACGGCGAAGAGATTGACCCGGAGCGGTTCCAGCGCGAGCGTATACGTCGATATACGCTGTGAACACTGGCGCGTCAGCCGGTAAAACTATGACTCAACACGTCAGACGTGCGTCAGACGTAGGGGGAAAACTAATAACTGTTCGTCTGCAAGGGGGTTTTAAATTATGGATTCGATAATTGACGACGCTATCGACGAGGCAGAACAAGACGGGGAGGACGCGGCTGGCGGAACTGTCGACGAAACGACATCGACGCCGTCTCAAGACATGTCCACGTCCGGGACGATGTCCGACGAGGAACTGGCAAGCGTCGTCAAGGACCTGGAAACGAAGATCACGGTCGTCGGCTGTGGCGGTGCTGGCGGGAACACGGTCACCCGGATGATGGAGGAGGGCATCCACGGGGCCAAACTCGTCGCCGCAAACACCGACGCACAGCACCTCGCCGACGAGGTGGCCGCCGACACCAAGATTCTCATCGGCCGCAAGCGCACCGGCGGCCGCGGCGCGGGTTCGGTCCCGAAAATCGGCGAGGAGGCCGCCCAGGAGGACATCGAGGACATCCAGCAGTCTATCGACGGCTCAGACATGGTGTTCGTCACCGCAGGTCTCGGCGGCGGCACCGGCACCGGCGCGGCCCCGGTCGTCGCACAGGCCGCGCAGGAAGCCGGCGCACTCACCATTTCTATCGTCACGATTCCGTTTACCGCGGAGGGTGAACGCCGCCGTGCCAACGCCGACGCTGGCCTCGAACGACTCCGTTCGGTCTCCGATACGGTCATCGTCGTGCCGAACGACCGCCTGCTGGACTATGCGCCGTCGATGCCGCTGCAGGACGCGTTCAAGATTTGCGACCGTGTGCTGATGCGCTCGGTCAAGGGCATGACCGAACTGATCACCAAGCCCGGCCTCGTCAACGTGGACTTCGCCGACGTTCGGACCATCATGGAGAACGGCGGTGTCGCGATGATCGGCCTCGGCGAATCCGACTCCGAGAACAAGGCACAGGACTCCATCCGCTCGGCGCTCCGCTCGCCGCTACTTGACGTGGAGTTCGACGGTGCGAACTCCGCGCTCGTCAACGTCGTCGGCGGCCCCGACATGAGCATCGAGGAAGCCGAGGGCGTCGTCGAGGAGATCTACGACCGCATCGACCCCGACGCTCGCATCATCTGGGGCGCGTCGGTCAACAACGAGTTCGAGGGCAAGATGGAGACGATGATCGTCGTCACCGGCGTCGAGAGCCCGCAGATATACGGCCAGAGCGAGGCCGAACAGGAGAAGGCCGCCCAGCAACTCGGTGAAGACATCGACTACGTCGACTGAACTGCCTCGTTGTCTCAGTTTTCTGACTCTCCCTAGCTGCCAGTAAATGAATTTATCTCCACACGTTTGCTATCATAAATGATACTCTCGCCGAAAAGCGTTTATCCGGAAATTCTAACTCTCTTCGCATGTACTCAGATTCGAGGCGTAATGTTCTCAAAAAGTGTCTGGCCGTTGGGAGCTTGGGACTCTCATCCGGTTGTCTCGGTTCTCTGAGCGGAGGCAGTGACACTGTTCAGTTTGGTGCACTCCTCCCACTCAGTGGTGCGCTCGCCCCACTCGGACAACACGGCAAGCGCATGGTCGAGCAGGCAGCAAGCGACGTCAACGCCGCCGGTGGTATCGGCGGTAACGACGTCGAAGTGACCATTCTTGATACCGAGGCGAACGCCGAAACCGCGGTAGAGCAGTACGGATCACTCGTCGACCGTGGTGTCATCGGCTTCGTCGGCGGCCTCGTCAGTGATGCGTCGCTCGCTCTCGCTCCGGAAGCAGCCAGCGACGAAATCATGGAGGTCAGCCCCGCCAGTACTGCCCCGCAGCTATCGACTGCCGGCCGGGCCAACGGCCGGAAATACTTCGGCCGAACAGTGCCGAGCGACGGGACGCAAGCGGTGGTAATGGCGAAGGCCGTCGACGACCCGCTGTACATCGATGCGGACTCCGTCGCGTTACTGAGCATCGACAACTCCTTCGGTGCCGGACTGGCGGACGCACAGCGTGAGGCACTGAACGCCGATATCGTCGCCGATATCCGATATGACCCGTCGTCGGAATCGTTCGACGACACGCTCGCAGACGTGTTCCAGAACGACCCTGATGCCGTCAGCTTCACCAGCGTCTCCGGCCAGGAGCGCGGTATCCTTGATGCGTACAACCAGTCGGAGTACGACGTTCCATGGGTGCTGTCTGCGGGGATGTTCGGCGGTGACCTCCCGTCGTACTACGACGGGTTCTACAGCGCGTCGCTGTCCTCTGCGCGAACGCAGGCGTACTTCGAACTGGTCCGCCGGCTCCCGGATATCGATGATCCCCGAGCGTACTCGGTCAACGCGTACGACGCGCTGTTTTTGATGGCGTGTGCCGCCGAACAGGCCGGCGAAAGCAGCGGTCCGGCAATCGCCGAGACCATTCAGTCAGTCTCCGGCGGGTCTGGACACACTGTCTCTGTCGGCGACTTCGGTCGTGTTCGGTCACTCACTGAAGCAGGCCGGGCAGTGAATTACCAGGGTGCGTCCGGCAGCGTCGACCTGACGGCTGACCTCGAACCGCTGAGTTCGTACCTGATCGAGCGGGTCACTAACGGGTCAGTCGAGTCGCTGGAGCTATTGCAACCACAGTTCTTCAAATCGGGAGGGTCCCGATGAGTTCGCTCCCGAGCCGGCTGGTTCAGGCAACGGAGCGTGCGCTCCCTGACGTCATTCGGCGTCGGTACGCGGCGAAGTTCGGCGTCCTGTTGCTCGGCGTGGTCGTCTTGCTCGCACTCGGTGGGGCAGCCATCAACCTCGAAACGGGGGCGCTAGTTGAGTCACAGACAGAGGATCAAATCCGCGGTGTCGCGGAGTCCCAATCGAGTTCCGTCTCAACTTGGGTCTCGAACAAGCAGTCGACAGCGTCGTTTCTCGCGGCGTCTATCGGTGATCGGTCCGAGTCCACCTCTGACAGAGAACACCAGCGGTGGCTCGAACAGAAGCTCATTGGGTTACCGGGAGACGTCCGGGCGCTTCATTACGTCGACGCCGCTGACGGTACAGTCACCGCCAGCACCGACGACGAA
Organism: Haloarcula sp. K1; assembly: GCF_001647155.1. Taxonomy (NCBI): domain Archaea; kingdom Methanobacteriati; phylum Methanobacteriota; class Halobacteria; order Halobacteriales; family Haloarculaceae; genus Haloarcula; species Haloarcula sp. K1. The sequence continues at coordinate 184,642 of NZ_LRHL01000023.1, read as the reverse complement.
CTGAACGGCGTCGCACTGAGCAACGTCGACGATCCGTGGACCGACGCGAGTGGTGCAGTCGTCTCGTCGGGTCCGACGGGCACGTCCGAAGCGTACAAGAGCAGTAACGAATCGGTTATTGCGTTCGTCCAGCCTGTCTCCGGCAGCGACGAATACGTCGTGCTGACGGCGTCGCTCGAAGCGCGCTCCCACGAGTTCACGTCACCGTTTGCGACCGGCGACGTGAAGGTCGTCGGGTCGAACGGACAGATCATTCTCGACAACCGGAAGAGTTCGATTCTCGAAGAGTACGCGGCAACCGGGGACGCGACCGACACGAGCGTCGAAGCGGCACTGAACGGCGAAACCGGCTACAAGTCCGTCTCCGCCAGAACGGGCATGGAAGACGGGCAGTACGTGATGGCGTACACGCCGGTCACCGGCACTGAGTGGGCGTTGCTGTATCACGTCCCGCAGGACCGCGCGTTCGCCCTGCAGTCGGCTGTCTCCGAGAACATCGCGCTCCTCCTGGCGCTTGCCGTGGGGGCACTGTTCGTCGTCGGCGTGACAATCGGGCGCGGAACCGCGAACGCGCTCTCCCGCGTGGCCGAAAGCGCCGAGGACATCGCCGCCGGTGAGATCAACAGCACCCTCCCCGAGACCACGCGCGTCGACGAGATGGGGCAACTGTACGACTCATTCGCGTCGATGCAGGCGTACCTGACGACCGCTGCGAATCAGGCCGACGCGCTCGCTGACAAGCGGTTCGACGACCCGGCGCTCGACGAGAGCATCCCCGGTGAGTTCGGCGCGGCGCTGGAGGAGATGGGCGAGGACATCCAGACGTTGATTACCGACGTCGAAGCCGCCAGAGACGAGGCGGAGGCGGCGAAGGAAGACGCCGAGGCGATGGCGTCCGCCCTCGAAGCGAAGGCGGCCGAGTTCAGCGACGTGATGGACAAGTCGGCGGCCGGGGACCTCACCCAGCGGATGGCTACCGACAGCGATTACGACGCGATGGTCGATATCGCGGAGAGTTTCAACGAGATGATTGCAGAACTCGAACGGACAGTCAACCGCATCGAAGGATTCGCCGGCACTGTCGACAGTTCGACGGAGACGATCTCCGCGAGCGCACAGGAAGTGCGGTCGGCCAGCGAGTCGGTGAGCGAGTCGGTGCAACAGATCGCTGAAGGCGCTGACGAGCAAAACCGGAACATCCAGCAGGTGAGCGACGAGATGACCGACCTGTCGGCGACCGTCGAGGAAATCACCTCGTCGACCGACGAAGTCGCGTCGAAGTCCCAGCAGGCCGTCAACGACGGCGAGTCCGGCCGCGAATACGCCGAGCAGGCCGCCGCCGAAATCGAGGCGCTCGAACGGAAGTCCACTGAAGCTATCGAACAGGTGGAATCCCTCGCAGAGGAGATGGAGCGCATTGGCGAAGTCACGACGCTCATCGACGAAATCGCGGAACAGACGAATATGCTCGCGCTCAACGCGAACATCGAGGCTGCGCGGGCCGGCGAGGCGGGCGAAGGGTTCGCTGTCGTGGCCCGCGAGATCAAGACGCTCGCCGAGGAAACGCAGGAAGCGACGACTGATATCGAGTCGATGATCGACGACATTCGGTCCCGGACAGACACCACCGTCGAGGACATGCAGGAGATGGGTGAGAGCGTCGACACCGGGAAGAAAACGGTCGAAAACGCGACCGACTCGCTGACCAGTATCGTCCAGCAGGTCAACGAGGCAAACGACGGCGTGCAGGCTATCAGCGACGCGACCGACGAGCAGGCGGCCTCGATGGAAGAGGTCGTCTCGATGGCCGAGGAAGTCGGCTCGATCAGCGAGGAGACATCCGCAGAGGCCGAGAACGTCGCCGCGTCCGCCGAGGAACAGACGGCGTCGATCACGGAGGTCACCGAGAAGATACAGTCGCTCTCCAGTCAGGCGACCGACCTCAAGGACCTCATCGACCAGTTCGAAACCGGCGATGCCGGTGACGGTAGCGACCTGGGGACACACGGATCGGACGGGACTGCGTTGACCGACGACTAACCGAACGTTCGGGAACGCTCGTCCCGGTTATCGCCCCGTTCTGTCGGCTACTTTTTTCTGTGACGCTGTACAGCTCGCTCTGTGACGGGTTCGGACTCGTCGCCGCGCACCACAATATAGAAAAGCCACCAGTGGGTACGACCCGCTATGGACGTTCCATACGATCTCACCTCCTACATCCGCGTACTCAAATTGGCGAGTACGCCGTCGTGGGAGGAGTTCTCCCAGATCGCGAAAATCGCCGGCGCGGGCATCGCGCTGGTCGGACTGCTCGGGTTCATCATCTTCGCCGTGATGACCTTCATCCCTGGCAGCAAGCCGGTGTAAACCGATGGGAATCTACGCAGTCAAAACCACGGCCAGCCAGGAACGCACCGTCGCAGACATGATCATCTCCCGCGAGGAAGACGAGATCCACGCCGCGCTCGCGCCGGACTCGCTCACGAGCTACGTGATGGTCGAAGCGGACGATCACAACGTCTTCGACCGCATCCTCGACGAGATCCCCCACGCCAACGGCGTCGTGCAGGGGGAGTCCTCGATGGCGGAAGTCGAGCACTTCCTCTCGCCGAAACCGGACGTAGAAGGCATTGCGGAGGGCGACATCGTCGAACTCATCGCCGGCCCGTTCAAGGGCGAGAAGGCGCAGGTCCAGCGCATCGACGAGGGCAAGGACCAGGTCACCGTCGAACTGTACGAGGCAACGGTCCCGATTCCGGTCACCGTGCGTGGCGACCAGATTCGCGTTCTCGACTCCGAAGAGCGGTAGGCGAACGGGTCTCGTGCAATTCGAACGGATGCGTAGCGACCCGCAAGGGAGCAATCAAGCGTTTTCAGACTAGTTGGCAATCATTGTCGAGCAAAGTCAGGCACCGTCGTAAAACAGCGGTAGTTGCTACGCTTCGCCGCCTTCCAATCGGTCGATGACCTCGCTCATGTTGGCGGCGGCCTCAACGGATTCTTTTATCTGTTCACGACGGCGGACCTCGGCGGCGGAGGCGTCGTAGGCGCGAACGTACTCCGCGCGGGAGTGTTCGTCGAAGGCGTGCTTGATAGCGAAGTAGCCGTCGGGGACGACGGCACCGCAGACCTTGCACTCGATGCGGTCATGCTCAACCGACTGGTGGATGATAAGCTCCTCGACGCGGTCGAACTGTCTGTCGTCCCCTTCGATGTCGCACTCCCAGCGTGGCATTTGCTCAGTGGCAGGCGACGCGGGGTTAAAAACGTTGGCTGCCACCTGTCAGAAGTCTGTCTCTCAGACTGCCAAAACGGAAACCCCTAATGGCAGTACGGAGTTAGCGTTCACCGTGCAACCCGAGGGGTACGCCGTTGATCTCCACGTGAAAGTGCTCGACGACGGGGTCGTCGAGCGCGCGAAGGCATGTGGCCTCGACGCGCTGGTGTACGCGCCGCATTTCACGCGGCTACCGGAGATACGGCGGCAAGCAGAGGCGTTTTCCGACGAAGAGCTGACTGTGTTTCCAGCCAGAGAGATATTTACTGGCACCTGGCAACAGCGCCGGCACGTACTGGGTATTGGACTCGAAGAGCCGATCCCGGATTTCATTACCTTCGACGGCGCGATGCGAGAGCTGGACCGTCAGGACGCAGCCGTGCTTGTCCCCCATCCCGGATTTCTCAACGTGAGCCTCGGACTCGACGACATCGAAGCGTACGACGACAGCATCGACGCGCTGGAAGTGTACAACCCCAAGCAGTTGTCCCACCACCGAGACCGCGCGCAGTCGTTCACGTCGGAGACCGGCCACGAGCCGTTCGTCTCGTCGTATGCCCACGTCCGTGGTACCGTCGGCGAGGCGTACGTGACCTTTACCGAGGCGTTCGAGGACGTGGCGGCGCTCAGTGCGGCGCTGAAAGACGACGTGGAGCGGTCGCTGTTCCATCGCGACGGCATCTCACACGACATCCGCCGGGCAGTCGAGTGGGCGCATCTGGGGCTGGAAAACACCTGGGGAAAGTTCGACCGGCTGATGCTGCAGGGGACCGAGCCGACTCATCCGGACCACGTCGCGTACAGCGGTCGGTTCGACGACGTGAAAGTGTACTAAACCAGAAACGCGCTGTTCTCGACGACGAAGGTACGGACCGACGGCGGCAGGTACTGTGGGAGCACATGTATCAACAGCCCGACCGCGGCCAGTTCGAAGATGGTAATCGCGACGGTGACAACCTCCGCATACTCACTGGAAGTCGTCACACCCGTCGGTGACCCGTACTCTTTGTCCGAGATGGGGTAAAACAGCGCGATGCCCCGGCGGGAACCGAAGTAGTCCAGCACGTAGTGGGTGAGGACGCCGAGCCACACCCACTGGAGATTGCCGCCGTGATACAGCGGATGGGCCAGGAAGATCACGAGGACAGGGATGTTGTGCAGCGTCTTGCGGTGCTTGCCGAAGGCGGTGTCGACATCGGGGAACAGTGCGCCCAAGACGATGGGAAGGAACACTTCCGTGATTGTCGCGAATGTCGTCACGTCGCCCGAGGGGTCAAGGACGTATCCCAGTCCGATGCTCAGGAGGACGGCGTTCAGGACGTGCCCACGTTTGTTCATCTACCGGACCGTCTGTGTCCCAACTGAAAGAGCTTACTACTCCTGTAGGGCGGTTTCCAGGTCCCGGAGCGCCTGTGTCGCGATGGCCGCTTTGACCTCGCGACGGGTGCCATCGAACTCGTAGCGGGACACTGTCACGCCGGACTCGTTGGTCCCCCACGGGGCGGCCTCGGCGACGGCGATGTACACCGTCCCGACGGGCGTTTCCGACGAGCCGCCGCTCGGCCCGGCCACGCCAGTCGTGGCGACGCCCCAGTCTGTCCTGGCGGTATCACGAGCGCCCTGAGCCATTTCGACAGCGACCGGTTCTGAGACTGCGCCGTGGGCGTCCAGCGATTCCCGCGAGACGGCGAGCAGCTCTCGCTTGGCCTCGTAGGAGTAGGTAACCAGCGAGCGGTCGAAGTAGTCGCTCGAACCGGGTATGTCCGTTATTTTCGACCCGACAAGGCCGCCGGTACAGGACTCCGCGGTAGCGACTGTGGCATCAGCTTCTCGGAGACGCTTGCCGACGCGCTTCTCGACTGGGTCCGCTGTATCGTCTGTCATTAGCGGTAGTTGTCGCGATGGGCGAATAAGCGTTCAGGGCGGGCCGGAATACTTTCAGTTCGGAGACACAACTGCGTGTATGAGCTATCAGACGACGCTTGGCTGGTCACTTGTTACCTCGGGTCTCGTGACGCTATTCCTCTGGGTCCTGCCGGGGTCGGACCTCCTGTGGGGGATGCTGTTGCTGGTCCTCGGCGGACTGACGCTGTACATCCGCCAGTAGACAGAAAAGCAAACGGGGCCGGCAGCCCGAGACCGGGTATGGACTACACGGAACCCCAGTTCTTCCGGGTCATGCAGTATGCGGCCCGGGCCGACCGGGACGTGGTGGACATGGTGTCGGGCAACCCCGACTGGGACCCGCCCGAGGGGCTTCGGGACGGGCTCAGAGACTACGCCGAGGCTCCGGCCGACGACTACCAGTATCCGCCCAGCGTCGGGCTGACGCCCCTCCGCGATGAAATCGCCGCTCGGCGTGGGGTGGACCGGAACCGAGTCCTCATCACGAACGGCGCGGGTGAGGCAAACCACCTCGCGATGACCGGCGGACTCCACCACTTCGACGGAAACGAGATTCTCCTGACGGACCCGGTCTACCCCTACTACGCCGGCCGGGCAAACTTCGTCGGCGCGGACATCTCCTTCGTCCCAGTCGACGAGCGCAACCGACTGGACCCCGCGGACGTTCGGGCAGCCGCGAGCGACGAGACGGCCGTCATCGTCGTCAATTCGCCGAACAACCCCACCGGCGCGGTGTACGACGCCGACGCGATGGCCGAGTTCGCAGCCATCGCCGAGGAGTACGACGCGCTGCTGCTCAGCGACGAGGTGTACGACCACTTCGACTACGCGGGTCGGTTCAGTTCGGCGCTGCACGCCGACTCCGACCACGTCGTCGCCACCAACTCCCTCTCGAAAACGATGGCGATCACCGGCTTCCGGGTCGGCTATGCAATCTTCCCGCCGGAGGACGGCCCGACCGGCGCACTTCTGGAACGCGCTCGCACCCAGCATATGCTCACGAACGTCACCGGGAGCCGACCAGCGCAGTACGCCGTCCTGCGGGCGCTGAAGACGACGAGTCCGGACTACTACGCCGCCTGCCGACGGCGACTCGAAAGGCGCGTCGACGACTTCTGTGCCGCACTGGCTGCGGCTGGGGCCGAGTACAACCGCCCCGACGGCGGCTTCTACGTGATGGCGCGGTTCCCCGACTTCCCCGGGTCGTTTGAGAACGTGTACGAACTCATCGATGAAGCCGGCGTCGCCGGGATGCCTGGCGAGGCCTTCGGCGAGTCTCGGCGTGACTGGATACGATTCGCACTCGTGACGCCTCGGGTGGACGAGGCAGCCCAACGGCTGGCGAACTATTTCGAGTAAAAAGCGACTGCCGGCTTAGCCGAAGATCAGTTCGACGTCTTTCGCCCGCGCCAGCAGGTCGTCGTCGTAGTACTCCTCGGTCTGGGCGGGATGGGTTTCGTCGATAGCCCGGACGGTTTTGACGGTGTTGGCGAAGTTCTTGTAGGTCGCTTCGTCGACCATCTGGCCGTCGACGACGACTGCGCCGGTCCCCTCGCGCTTGGCCTCGTTGAACGACTCGATCTTGTGGAGGTCTCGCTCCAGTTCCTCCACCGTCGGCATGTGGATGCGATTCGCCTGCTCGGTCTGCTTGGGGTGCAGCGACCACGAGCCGTCGATGCCGATGGTCGCCTCGTGTTCCACCTGGTCGGCGTACCCCTCGGCGTTGTAGTAGGTAACGCCGGCGCGCTCGTGGAACAACTGGTCGAAGGGGCCGCCGATGGCGACGATGTCAGCGGCGCTCGTCTCGTTTGAGAGGGCTTCGAGCAGGCCGTCCCAGCGGGGCCGCTCGCCGTCGAGCGTGCGACCGCCGAGTTCCGCTGTGTAGTCCACCGGCCCGAACACGAGCCCGGAGAGCCGGGTGTCTGTGGCGTACTGGCAGATCTCGCGAAGGTCCGAGCGGCCGGGGGCCGTCTCCAGAATAATCGCCATCTCCAGCGTTCCTTCGGGGAGCCCGGCATCGCGCTCCGCGTCGGCGACGACGCCCGCAGCGTCGCGCACGTCGTCGAGGCGGCCGGTTTTCGGGAAGACGAAGCCGTCCAGTTCCTCGCCGACCTCAGCTGCGAGGCGGGTCACCTGCTCGATGCCGCGCTCGCGGGCGTCGGCGTCGTCGTAAGCCCATTCGACACGGGGGAGGATGTCCCCGGCGAAGTCGTCGGCGTGGTCCGGGATGTGTTCGATTATGTTGTCGACGGCTTCGTCTTTCATCGACGGCGCAGTGCCGTCCTCAATGTCGGGGACGAGCCAGTCGGGGGTCTGGAACCCCTCGCTGGTGAGCCCCGAGACGAGGAACTTCGCGCTGTTGTCGTTCGGTATCGCGGCCGGTGCGGTCTGGAAGGTTCGGCAGAGTCGTGTCATTGGTGTCGCTGGATGAGTGCGGTTCGCCGGCCAGAGTAGACCGGGGTCTGCTCCTGGTTGAACGCGACGTGCTCGAACGTGACCGCGCCGGCTCGTTCCGGCCCGGCGTCTGGGTCGCAGTCGAGGACGCGGGTGAAGCCGTAGACGGTGTCGCCCAGCGTGACGAAGTCGTGGAACCGCTCGTCAGCGAAGCGACGCTCGCGGTAGGTCGCCTCGTCGGAGCGGGCGTGGGCCAGCGCAACCGAGCGTGTCACATCGCCGTACGCGACGATGTCGCCCGACGGCGAGTCGGCCATTTCGTCGCGATTGTGGTGCTGGCGCGCGGTGTTGAGCGTCGCCAGCGGCAGCCCGGCGACGAGCTGGTCGTCCATCGTCCGCCCGCGCTCGTGGCGGTAGGCGACAGCAGCGTTCTCCGCGTTGGCCCGTTCCAGTGCCGTCTGGAAGTCATCGAAGCGCTCCCCGGCAGGCGAGATGAGGGTGTCAGGTATCGCCGGTCCGCCCTCGTCCTGTTCGCCGACAGCTCCGCCGTCAGTGGCCGCTGGCTCGCGTCGCGGAATCATGTTCGTCCGCCGGTAGGAGACCAGCGTCTCACCGGTCTCGCGGTCCCGGCCCTCCGTTTCCCAGGTGACGATACCGTACTGGGGTCTGGAGGACGATGTCTTGGTGTCGACGACAGTCGAAGTGACCGACAGCGGCGTCCCGGCCGTCACCGGCTGATGGAACGTCACGTCGTCGCGGCCGAGGAAGTAGCCGCCCTTCTCCGAGAGGTCCTCAACAGTGATGCCCATCACACACGCCAGCAGGTAATCCGGGTGAACCGGGCGCTCCTCGAAGCCACGCTCTTGTGCGGTGTCGGCCCGCCAGTACGCCGGGTCGTGGTTGAGCGTCTGGCCCATCCACTGCTCGCTGCCGTGATGGGAGAGTCGGAGGCCGGGGTCGTGAGCGAGTTCGTCGCCCTCCGCGAAGAACTCGAAGAAGTGGCCCTTCTCCCTGGTATCGGCCCGGTCAAGCAGCGAGTCGAACGTCTCGCCGTCCGAGAGGTCCAGCGCGTCGGGATCGGTCCAGTCAGTCATCGGCCGGCACCTCCCGCGCGGCGTCCCGCCTGGCAAGCGCCCGCCGCATCTCGTTCGTGACGACCATGAACCCCTCGTCGAAGCCCATCCCCGGTTTCGCCAGCACCTGCGCGGCATCGGTCGCCAGTGCGACGTGGGCACAGGCCCGCGCGGAAGTCACGGTCTCGTTGCACGTCCCGCCGACGTAGGCCCGGGTGTCCGTGCCATCGCAGTACAGCACCGCTTCGGCCGAGCGCTGGATGCCGCCGAGGTCCGGCGTCTTAATCTGGACCAAGTCGGCCGCTTCCGCGTCGACGAACGCCTGCACGTCCTCGAAGGTGTTGCACCACTCGTCGGCGACGATATCCACGTCGACGCCGGCGTCGGCCAGTCCCTCGCGGAGTTCGGCCATCGCGGTTATCTGTGCCTGCCGGCCGCCAGCGTCCATTGGCCCCTCGACCTGAAGGGGGTACGGTGCGGCGGCCTCCCGCAACGTCTCGAAGTAGTCCGTCACCTCGGTCCGGTCGTACGGCGGGCCGAACACCTTCCCTAGAATACCGTACACGTCGACGTGGAAGCGCGGCGAGTACGGCTCCGGCCCGAGCGCGGTGGCCCGGTCGGAGAGCCAGGCGAGGTAGTCGCGTAACCCCTCGCCGTTCTCCCCGACCTTCTCGACGCTGTTGAACAGGCCGTGGGGCAGGACCGGAACGCCCTTGATGAGCATCTTTTCGGCGTTGATGCGGCGCTCGTCGCCCGATTGCCCGAACACCGGGACCGGCGAGGTCGCCGGCTCGGTGTCGTAGGTGTCTGCGAGCACGTCCGTCGGCGTCACGCCCTTCGCTTGCGCAGCGGCGTTCAGCAGCGCCTGCGAGACGCCGTACCGAACCGCAGTGTGGAGCTGGTCGCCGCCCGACCGCTGTGCGTCCATCTCCTCAAGCATCGTCGCGTTGGCCCCGAACTGCGTCGCGTCTTGGCCGCGGAGCGCGTCGGCGACCGGGCCCTCGACGACGGGGCGGTACTTCTCGGCCCTGAACAGCGGGTCGCGCCCGCCGGCCCCGGAGTACTGGACTGCGGCGCAGTCGCCTGTCGCAATGGAGCCGTCGGCGAGTTCGATTTCCACGATGAGCGCCTCGCCGGCCTCGCGGATGCGGTCGAATCCGTCTGTGACCGGCTGGCCGTCGTAGGCGAACCCGCTCTGGGTCGCCCCGTCCTTGATGGCCCGCTGGTCGTCGAAGAAGAACCCGGAGAGGCCCGGAACCGTTCGAACGTCTTCAATCCGCATCGCTGGCACCTCCCGCGGGGCTGTTGTCGCCGGTTGGACGCCCGATGAGCTTCCCGTCGCTGATAGCGTCCACGTCGTCGGCGACCATCCGGAACGACTGGTCGCGGCCTTCGGTCTCGGCCCGCTCGCCGAGCCGCGCGGCGTGGATCTCCTTGATGTCGTCCGGGAGCGCGAGGTCCGCGAACTCGAAGATGCGGACCCGGCCGTCGTCGTCTCTGGCCGGCAGCACCGCGCCCTTGGCGGCGTCGCTGGGCGCAAAGGGCACGTCCAGCGCGCCGCTGTCGAAGGCGTTGATGACCCCCTGTGCAACGTCGCCGTCGCCGGCCTCGTAGATAGCGTCCATCAGCGCCCGTGTCTCCCGTTCGATGAGCGCCTGTTCCTCGTCGATACCCCCGAGGTCGATATCCTGTTCGATCATCATATCGATAAGCTGTCTCGTCGTCCGCAACCCGGCCGCGTTGGCCTCCTTCGTCGGCACGCCCTGGAACTCCTGGGCGGACTTCGTGATGACTTTGTCCGGCTGGGCGACGGCTGCCGTCGCGCCGCCGAGACTGATGACGCCGTTAGCGCGGGCCTCGTCCGGCGGGAAGCCGCCCATCCACTCGTGGAAGACGGTCGTGACGGTCACCTCGTCGCGGAGGTACTCGTTACCGAGCTTCCGCAGGGCGCGCAGCGCCGCCACGTCCTGCACGAGGTTTCCGACCTGCCCGTAGCCCAGCGTGAGCGACCGGACGCCCTGTGTCGCAGCAAGCTCGCCTTCGACGAGCATCACCGCGATGGCGATGCTCGGTGGGACGAGCGTGCCCGTCAGCGGGCCGAACGGTTCGCGGTTGATTGTCACGCCACGCTCGGTGTAGGCCCCACAGAGCCGGTCGACGAACTGCCAGTGCTCGATAGTCGTCGCGAGGTCGTGCCGCTTCGTGTACGGAATGTTGTATGAAATCGGCCCGCCCTCGAAGCTCTGGAAGCCGCCAGCGAGCGTGACCATCGCCAGTAGCCGGGCGTCAGGCGTGCCGTGCCGGACCTCGACCGGCGCGTCCAGCGCCCGTATGAGCCGCCGGCAGTCCTCGACGCCGTGATTGACCGCCGGGAAGCCGTTCAGTTCGTTCTCGTCGCTGCCGCGGGAGGCGGCGAGCCCCTCCTCAGCCTTCTCGTACTCGTTGTCGCGCGTGTACGAGTCGATAGTCGTCGGCAGGAGGTCCGCCCCGCCCTCGTCCTGCAGATACCGCAGCAGGTCGATCTGCTCTTCGAGACAGGGAACGCCCGCCCGCGGCTGGAGGAGGGGCTGGTCAGCCGACTCCAGCACTGTGGCGAACTGCTTTGAGGCAGGCAGCGACTCGTGGAAGGCGATAGCCTCCTCGAAGTCGACTTCCCGGCCCGTGTGCCAGTTGTCCCTGAGTTCGTTTGCGATGCGCTGTAGCTGGTCGTCGCTGAGTCGCTCGTCAGTTGGCATAGTCACCCGTCAACCCTGATCTGCTCCGCCTCTGTTGTGGATAGCTGCAAGTCTTCGCGGAGCATCTCGATTGCCTCCTCCGGGTCCGTCTCCGCGTCGAAGACGCGGTCGAAACCCATCTGTCGGAAGGTCGACTGCGTCTCCTCGAAGTCGGACTGTCCGACAGCGAGATTCCCGCCGACGTAGGTGAGCACGTCGAGCCCGGCGTCGTCGAGCTCGTCGTGAAGCCCCTCACAGTCCTGACGGGCGTGCCCGTACAGGGAGGATACCAGTACTGCCTCGGCGTCGTGAGATTTCGCGGCGGAGACGAACTCGTCCTGTGACGTCTGGACGCCGAGGTTGATGACCTCGAAGCCAGCGGCCGAGAGCGCCTGCTCTAGAATCGTGATGCCGACGACGTGCGCGTCGGAGCCAATCACGCCGAGGATAACGGTCCGGGGCATGTACTACCCCGTCATCGGCGGGTAGTGATAAACCTAATGGTCTTTCATGATAATATGGCCTTAAGGAATTTATAACGGACATTCAAGAAGGTTTATGCGGCCGCCCCGTCGTGGTTTTCCCATGGGTGCGCTTGACGACTTGCGTGTGCTCGACCTGACACAGGTCCTCGCCGGACCGTACTGTACGATGTTGCTCGCAGACATGGGCGCGGACGTGGTAAAGGTCGAACGCCCCGGCGGCGACCTCATCAGGTCGAACCCGCCGTTCGTGAGCGACGGTGACGAAGAAGCCTACGGCGGCTACTTCCAGAGCGTCAATCGCGGGAAACGCTCGCTCGAACTCGATCTGGGGGCCGACGAAGACCGCGAGGCGTTCCTCTCGCTCGTCGAGCGCGCAGACGTGGTGGTCGAGAACTTCAAGGCTGGCACGATGGAGAAGTTCGACTGCGGCTACGAGACGCTGCGGGAACACAACCCGGACCTCATCTACTCCTCCATCCGGGGCTTTGGCGACCCGCGGACGGGCGAAACCCACCGGCAGGGCCAGCCCTCGTTCGACCTCATCGCGCAGGCGCTGGGCGGGGTCATGGAAATCACGGGGCAGTCGGACGGCCCGCCGACGAAGGTCGGCCCCGGCGTCGGCGACCTCTTCACTGCCGTGCTGAACGCCGTCGGTATCCTCGCGGCCGTGCATCACCGCGAACGCACTGGCGAGGGGCAGTACGTCGATACGGCGATGTACGACTCGATGGTGTCGCTGTGTGAGCGAACGGTGTACCAGTACTCCTGTGACGGCGAGTCGCCGACCCGGCAGGGGAACTCTCACCCGACGCTGTTCCCGTACGACTCCTTCGAGGCCGCCGACGGCCACGTCGTCATCGCGGCGTTTGCCGACGGCCACTGGGAGACGCTGTGCGAGGCGATGGAGCGTCCGGACCTCGCCGCGGACTACCCCGACGCCGGCAGTCGGATCGCGAACCGCGAGTCCCTGCGCCGCGAAATCGCCGACTGGACGGCTACCATCGACTCGGAGACGCTCCTCGACCTGCTCGAAGGGCGCGTGCCGGCCGCGCCGGTCCAGAACACCGCCGACATCTTCGACGACCCCCACATCCACGACCGGGAGATGCTCACCGATGTCGACCAGCCCGGCGCCGACGAACAGATAACCATCGCCGGCAGTCCGATAAAGATGACCGAAACCATGCCCTCGCCCGGTGGTCGCGCGCCGCTGCTAGACGAGCACAGGGCGGAACTGCTTGACGAGGCCGGGGTCGGTACGGGCACCAATCGCGTCGAAAGCGACGACTGATCGCCAACTGCCGGCAATTTTCACCACATCAGGGCAGGACCATTATCTATCATGAGCCGTAGAATAGGCTATGGTCGAAGTTCCAGATGCACTCAGTACATTGTTCAGTGCGCGAGTAGAGACTGACGGGGACCGATATATTGTCGAGATTCCGAAAAGCGAAGTGTCCCACGGCGCGATTTCGCCGGGCGAGACTTACCGCGTCGGTCTGCTATCACAGGTCGATGCCGGTTCGTCGGCGACAGCCCAGCCACAGACGCCCACACAGGATACCGACCCGGAGCGAGCCGACACCGGCGTCCCGCAACCGCCGGTCGACGAGGGCGAGATCCGAAACGTCACCATCGAATCGCTGGGCGACCAGGGCGACGGCATCGCCAAGGTCGAGCGGGGCTACGTCGTCATCGTCCCCGACGGCGAACCGGGCGACTCGCCGACCGTCGAGATCGAGACCGTACAAGAGAACGTGGCGTTTGCGAGCGTCGTCGACAACGACGGCCGGACCGTATAGCGGAACAGTTCCGTTTTCAGCGGCCCAGTGACCGCCGGACAGGAGTCCTTACAGGGCCGGAAGAAACAGTCATAGCGGGTCGCTCGGCCGACGTGCCCCTACTTGAATGGAATCTGTCGGACGCGGTAGAGGTCGAAGAACGACTAGTAATCACAGCATCACAAACGTTTATATGATTTAAATCCGGTATTTAAAACACTATATGGTCGACCCAAAAGAGAGCATTGACATCGAAAATGTCGTTGCTTCGACCGGTATCGGACAAGAACTCGACCTCGAGAGCGTCGCGATGGACCTGGAGGGAGCCGACTACGACCCCGAGCAGTTCCCGGGCCTCGTCTATCGGACACAGGACCCCAAATCCGCCGCGCTCATCTTCCGGTCGGGCAAGATCGTCTGCACGGGTGCGAAATCCACGGACGACGTCCACCAGAGCCTGCGTATCGTCTTCGACAAACTCCGCGACCTGAACATCCAGGTCGACGACGACCCCGAAATCGTCGTCCAGAACATCGTCAGTTCCGCGGACCTCGGGAGTTCGCTCAACCTCAACGCCATCGCAATCGGCCTCGGCCTCGAGAACATCGAGTACGAGCCGGAGCAGTTCCCGGGCCTCGTCTACCGACTGGACGAGCCCGACGTGGTCGCGCTGCTGTTCGGTTCGGGGAAGCTCGTCGTCACCGGCGGGAAGCGAAAGGAGGACGCGGAGGAAGCCGTCGACACTATCGTCGAGCGACTCAGCGATCTCGGCCTGCTGGACTAACGGCTCGGTGCTAGTGACTGGCCGGCGGTCAGTCACTGCCCGTTTTTCCGTTCATTGCGGTCTCGACACTGTTCACACAGAGCGGGAGCGACGGCGATGGACTCGAACCCCGCGGTTCAAATACCGGGACGACTAATCCCGGCCCAATGGCAGACCCCGCCTCGACGGGTACGGAGTCCTGGCGCACGTACTTCGGCTTCGACGAGCCATACGAGAACCAGGCTGACGCCGTCGAACGAGCCATCGAGGCGGGCAAGGCGCGCGGCTTTCTCGCGATGGAGGGGCCCTGCGGGACCGGCAAGACGATGGCCGCGCTCACCGCCGGCGCGACGCTGGTCCGCGATACGGATTTGTACGAACGGATGGTCGTCGTCACCCCGGTCAAACAGCAGCTCCAGCAGTTCGTCGACGACCTTCGGACGCTCAACGCTGGAATAGAGGAGCCCTTCGACGGTATCTCGCTGGTCGGCAAGCGCGACCTCTGCCCGTACGGTCGTGAAGGGCAGTTCCCCGACGACGTGAGCACGCACGACCGCTGTGAGGACCTCAGGGAGGCGACGGCGCGGCTGGTCGAGGACGACGGGCGCTCGGACGGCGCAGCCGTCGCGGACGCCGCAATCGCCGGTGAGACCGACGACGACCAGTGGTGGGACCCGCGGAAGGGCCAGGACCTCGCCGCGGTCGCGCGTCCCGACGCCGCCGACCAGGCGACGCTGGGCGACAACACGCTCTCGACAGCGGGTGCGAACTCGCCGTACCGACAGGCCCAGCCGACCGCCCCGGAGTCGATGGCCGACGGGTCGGACCCGCCGCTGTACTGTCCGTTCGAAGCCGATTGGTACGCCCGCAACAAGGGGTCGCCTGTCGATTTCTCGGCCGGCGAGGAACACGTCGTAACGATGGACGATTACCTCCCGGCGGCGACGGAGCGCGGGACCTGCCCGCACCGGGTCATGAGCGTCATGCTTTCTGAGGCCGACGTGATCGTCGGGAACTACAACCACCTGTTCGACCCGGGCTCTCGACCCCTGCTGTCGGACGTGCTCGACGACCAGACGCTCGTCATCGTCGACGAGGCCCACCGGCTCGAAGAGCGCGTGCGGGACCTCCTGTCGGACCGTCTGGGCCGCCAGACGCTCGTCCAGGCGCGCAACGACTGCACGACGCTCATCCAGCGCGCCCAGCAGAGCGCCGACCACAAGGCGCAGGTCCGCGAGGTACTGTCGGCCCGCGAGGTCCCGCTGGACGCAGTCGACCAGGCCCGGAAGTTCTACGATGACCTCGTGCGGTGGCTCGACGACCGCGTCGAGGCGTTTCTCGACGCCGAACACGAGGGGTGGCGTGCGGACCCGTCGACCCTGCCGGAGCACGACCGCGAAATCCCGCTGCGGGACCCCGACACGGTCGAGCAGGACGAACTGACCGAGTGGGCCGAGCGCAAGGGCTACGACGGGTCGCTCTGGCGCTCGCTGTCCCAGGTCGGGGCCGCCGTCGAGGACGCGATCGACCAGCTCGGGCTGACCCGCCAGCCGGTCTGTGCCGCCGTCGGCGTGCTGGCCGGGCAGTGGTGGGAGCGCGACCACGCGACGTTCCTCCGGGAGATCGAACTGGAGCACTCGCCCAATCACGGGCAGAGCCTCGACGCCGACTACCAGGCCGTGTACACGCCGGGCCTGCTGTGTTACAACTGCATGCCCGCGACGGCCCTGCGGAACGTCTTCGACGACCTCGGGGGCGGTATCCTGATGAGCGCGACGCTGGAGCCGCTGGACGTGTTCACCCGCGTTTCCGGGCTGGACTCGATGGCCGAGACGGGGTCGACGGCCCCCGACGAGGATTCCGGCGACGGACGACCGGTCCGCACGACCACGTACGATCTGCCGTTCCCGTCCGAGAACCGGGCGTCGTATCTCGTCGATGCGACGCCGTTTACCGCGCGCAACCGCGGCGATCCCGAGACGATGCGGCCGCTCGGTGACAGCTGGAACCCGACGCGTGATGAGTACGCCCAGGCGCTGCGCGCGCTGGGTCGCTCACCCGGAAATGTGATGATAGCGATGCCGAACTACCGGGAGGCCCGATGGGCCGGCGCGTACCTGCAAGCGGCCGTCGAGAAGTCGGTCCTCGTGGACGAGTCATCGAGCAACGAGGAGACCGAGCGGCTGAAACGCGAGTTCTTCAGCGGCGACGGGAAAGTCATGGTCACGTCGACGCGCGGAACGCTGACGGAGGGTGTCGACTACGACGGCGAGAAGCTATCGACCTGTGCCGTCGTGGGCATCCCGCTGGTGAATATCGGGTCGCCCCGCGTCCGGGGTGTCCAGCGAGCATACGGCGACGCCTTCGGCGAGGACAACGCCTTCGAGTACGCCCTGACAGTGCCGGCCGTGCGGCGCGCGCGCCAGGCCATCGGTCGCGTCATCCGCGGTGTCGACGAGGTCGGCGTGCGGGCGCTAGTCGGCCGCCGATACACGTCGGACGCGCGCCATTCGGTGTATCAGTACCTGCCCGCTGGCGAGCGCGAGGAGTTCACCCGGATGACACCCGATTTCCTCGCGAGCCAACTGGGTTCGTTCTGGGCCGACCACCAGTAGTGCCGCCTGTTGATTAACCGGAAGATTTCGTTGTCAGCGGAAAGCATTTACATCGTGGAACGAGTGTACCTATAGATGCCCGAGTGTCAGAACTGCGGCGAGTTCGTAACCGAGCAGTACGTACGGGTTTTTACACCAGAAGCCGTCGAAGGCCATGGCCCCCGGGTCTGTCCGAACTGCGAGGACAAACTCCGGGACGGCGCGGATGTCCGCGAAGCGCGTTCCTCGAGGCAGTAGGACAACTCCTTTTCGGGAAGTACTCAAGGCCGGACGAGCGTAGCTTCTGGCATGAGCGAACTCGACGTCGAGGCGGTCGACGACATCGACGCACCCGCGGGAATCGACGCGGCGGAGTACGTCCTCTACGGCGGGAAAGGCGGGGTCGGCAAGACGACGTGTGCCGCGGCCACCGCGCTGGCCTCCGCGCGCGACGACACGGCGACGCTCGTCGTCTCTACGGACCCCGCCCACTCCTTGTCGGACACGCTGGAGGCAGATATCCCGGCAACACCGACGCGCATCCGCGAGGACATCCCGCTGTACGCCGCAGAAATCGATCCGGAGGCCGCCGTCGGTGAAGGGCCGCTCGGCGTCGAAGAGGACGCACTCGGCGGCGTGGGCGAACTGCTCGGCGGCGACGGCATGTTCGGCGGTGGCGCAGGCGGCGCAGCAGGCGCAGGCCAGGGCGAGGACCCCATCGGTGGCGAGGAGGGACTCCTCGGCGGGTCGATGCCCGGGGCCGACGAAGCCGCGGCCCTTCGCCTCCTGCTGGATTACGTCGACGACGACCGCTTCGACCGCGTCGTCATCGACACCGCCCCGACCGGTCACACGCTCCGACTGCTGGAACTCCCCGAGACGATGGATTCGATGGTTGGGAAGATCCTCCAGCTCCGCGAGCGATTTTCGGGGATGATGGACAACCTCACCGGCATGTTCGGCGACGATCAGGACGTCGACGCCGAGGCCGGCATCGAGGACCTGCAGGAGCTTTCGGACCGAATAGAGCACCTCCGGGGGATTCTACAGGACCCGCAAAAGACGGATTTCCGCATCGTGATGGTGCCCGAAGAACTCTCAGTCGTCGAGTCCGAGCGACTGCTCGCCCAGCTCGGCGAGTTCAACATTCCCGTCAGCACCGTCGTCGTCAACCGGGTGATGCAGGACCCGAGCGAAGTGCTCGGCGAGGACGTAGACATCGCCGGCCCGAACCACGCCGACTGCGAGTTCTGTGCCCGGCGCTGGCAGGTCCAGCAGGACGCGCTGGCCCGGTCACAGGACATGTTCCGCGGCCACGATGTGCGCCGCGTCCCGCTGTTCGCCGAGGAAGTGCGCGGCGAGCGGTTGCTGTCGGTTGTGGCGGCCTGTCTGGACTGAGACGGATTGGTGTATCGGGCGGCAGTCGTTGCTTAACTCGTCAGTTTCCGGATGACGCCAAAGGCCGCGTCGCGCCACCGCGCCGGCAGGTAATCGAGCATGAGAAGCAGTTGTGCGCCCTGACCGACGGGATACCGCGGCTCGGGGTCGCTGGCGCTGGCGGCGTCACGGATAGTCAGCGCGACCGTGCCGGGCGTGACCGACAGCGCGTCCTGGATGCCGACGAGGTTCGAATCCTCGTGGGCCTGGTACAGCCAGTCGTACGCGCCGGACTTGTCGAGCTCGTCGAGTTCTTCCTCGGCGCGGTCGTCGAAGTTGGTCTCCACCGGTCCGGGTTCGACGAGCACCACGTCGATGCCGAACTCCTCGACCTCCATCCGGAGCGCGTCGCTGAGCCCCTCCAGGGCGAACTTCGAAGCGGCGTAGCCACCCTGATTCGGGAACGCGATACGGCCTGCGACGCTGGAGACGTTGACGATGGTCCCGTTCTCCCGGGCACGCATGTGTGGGAGCGCTTCGCGGATGAGTCGGTGCGGGCCGTAGAGGTTCACGTCGAACTGTTCGTGGAGCGCCGCCGTCGACACGTCCTCGACCGCGCCGAACTGCGGGTAGCCGGCGTTGTTCACCAGGCAGTCGAGCCGTCCCTCGGCCTCGATGAGCGACTCAACGACCCGCTCGCATTCGCGCGGGTTCGTCACGTCGAGTTCGGCAGTCTCACAGCCGTCTTCGCCGAGGTCTTCGATGTCCGATTCCTCGCGGGCGGTCGCCCAGACAGTCCAGTCGTCGGCCAGGAACGCCTCGGCACTCGCCCGCCCGATACCCGAGGACGCACCCGTAATCAGCACCGTCTTCGCCATGTGTTGGCCGGGAGAACACACCCCGGGAAGTTATACTGTCGGTTATTCGGACGGATTATTCACGGCTGCCTTTGCCTCGTCGGCGTAGCTGTCGGCCACCCGGGTCGGCTCGGGGAGCTTGTAGCCGTCGGCGGTGGCTTCGACGATGTCCGCCGCCGTACTTGCGCTGACGCGATGGCCGGGGCTGACGATAAGTGGATTGATATACCGGTTCGGCGAGTCGTACTGCCGCGTCTGGAGTGCGTGGCCGATGACCGTCCCGTCGGGACAGGTCTCGACGCTGTCGTCGGCTGCAATCGGAATCCGCGTCCCTTCCGGGTACGTCTCGTCGAGGGACTGCTCCGGCGCGCCACAGAGGAGGCTCTTGGCGACACCGACGGTCGGTACGTCCAGTGTGATGCCGATGTGTGTCGCCAGGCCGGCCTCCCGAAAGTGGATTCGACCGCTGCCGTCGACGAGTACCACGTCCGGATCGGCCTCCAACTCCGCGAACGCGGCCAGGATTGCGCCGCCTTCGCGGAACGACAGCAGGCCGGGAATGTATGGAATCTCGGTTCGCTCGACGGCGCTGACCCGCTCGATGACCTCGCCGTTCCGTAGTACGACGATAGCCGAGACGGCTCTGTCGTCGACGAACGCCTGGTCGACGCCGGCGACGAGCGGCGGGTTCGTTGTGTCGTCGGTGCTGGCGCTCAGCGTCGTCTGGTCGTCGTCCGGTGCATCCCCAGCGGACGCGATGGCCGCTGGCGAGACATCCAGGTCGTCCTCGAACCGCGCGACCTCGGCAATGTCGCGTTGCAGCGCCTCCATCTCCGCCTGAGATAGCGACGGGTCGGGGATGAAATCGGGGCGAACTGGGTCCATCGTCACGGACGACGCCGGCCCGGACCGCCGGGACCGCCCGGGCCACCGGGGCCGCCTGGGCCGCCGCCACCGCCGAACTGAATCTGGCCGGGCATCCGGGTCTGCCCCTTGATTTTCTGGCCGTACCAGAGGCCGATGACGAGGCCGATGAGGTGGGCGAGGTGGGCGACGTTCCCGCCGAGCAGGCCGGCCCCCATCGGATTGAGCGACCCGAAGATGCTCAACAGGAAGTAGAAGCCGGTGATCGCCCAGATCGGGACCGGGATCAAGAAGTACAGGTACACGCGGAGATCAGGCTTCAGGACGGTCAGGAACGCCATGATAGCTAGCGCCGCACCGCTGGCTCCGAGGACGCCGGCGGACGTTCCCTGCACGGTCTGAATTGCGATCTGTCCGAGGCCAGCCAGCGCGCCGGACACGAGGAAGAAAATCGCGAACTTCTTCGACCCGATCTGCTGCTCGACGAGTCGGCCGAAGAAGTAGATGATAATCCCGTTTCCGAAGATGTGATAGAATCCGAAGGGGGCGTGTGAGAACACCGACGTGACCCAGGTCCAGACGTACTCTGGATTGTTCGGATGGAGGACGAACAGCGTCTGGAAGGCTTCGCGACCGAGGGAAAGGATGACGACGTGTTCGAGGATGAATACGATACCCATGATCGCCAGGAACAGGTACGTGACGTTCCCCCGGAAGTACGCCAGCGGCCCGCCGGGTCCGGTGTCGATACCGAGCCGGTCGGCGACGCCGCCGCCCCCGGAGGTCTGGCCAGTGTTTACACTCTCGTCGAACCCGCTGTCGAACACGCCGCCCGGATCGCTCCAGTTATCCAGTCCGGGGCAATCGTGGGCCTCGGGCAGTCTGTGTTCCGCACAGTAGGTCCCGCCACAGTGCCCACACTGGTACGGCATGTTCTCCTGCTTTCCACAGGCATCGCACTCCGACATTGTCCTACGGTAGGAGTGGGCGGTGGAAAGGGATTGTGCTTATACTGTCGGCTGTCAGTCTGTGACGGGTTTCGCGACGCAGCGGCTTATTCGCCGATGTCAGGGTTGCTTTCAGCGTCCCGGAGCACGCCGATCCACGCCGGTTCGCCGTCGTACTCGATTGACCCGCCGGACACCTCAATGGTGCGCGTTTCGCCGTCGGCCTGTTGCCCCGCAAATTCCGAATGGAACGTATCAAGCTCGTTTGACTCTGCCGTTCGGAGTGCGCCGGGGAATCGGCTTTCGTCGCCCTCTGGAGTGAGTATAGTCGGTGATTCGTCGATGAGTTCACTCTGGTCGTAGCCGAAAATGTCGGCCAGCTTCTGGTTCACGTAGACGAACGTCCCGTCCTGAATGATACAGACACCCGCGAGCTCCTGTTCGACGAGCCGTTGATACCACGAGAGGGCGTTCCAGAACCGCTGTTCGGTGCGGTGTTGCTCGACAGCATTTTCGATTCGGTTGGCGAGGACGTCGTACGTATCTGACCGGCCTCCCTTCTGCATGTAGTCCGTCACGCCCGACGCGATGGCCTCGCTCGCGATCTCCTCGCTCCCTTTGCCGGTGAACAGAATGAACGGGATGTCCGGGTACTGCTCGCGGATGAGTTCCAGAAACTCCAGCCCGTCGGTGTTTGGCATGTCGTAGTCGCTGACGATACAGTCGACCTGCTCGGTCCGGAGGAAATCGAGCGCGGCGACGGCGCTGGTCTTCGTCACGACGTCGAAGTCGTCGTTGATGCGTTCGAGATACACCTCGACCAGTTCACCCACCTGTGGATCGTCGTCGACGTGCAACACGGTACACTGCTGGGACTGCTCGACTTTCGCCAGCGGAATCGGTACCTCTGTCTGCATTTCGTCGTGTTGATCCGCTGATTCGGTCCGGAGAAGCGGTGTGTGACGCGTCGTCGCGCGGCGACTTCCACTGATGGCCTCGCTGGAGAGTTCCACTATCTTGTCTCCGAGCCGCCACTCCTCCTCAGAGGTCATCTTTTTTCCCCGGTGCTGTCGATACTACAGAAGACGAACGCAATCAGCCATCCAGTCAGGCTGGTAGTGATTGTTCTATACCCCGATCCCACCACGTCTGGTCCCCGAAGCGAGCCAGCAGGACGTATATATTTCAAATAATAGTCAGGCGAGTTCCATCTAGGCATCAATACCTAATCCTGGCCGTAGTTACATACCAGTCTACTAAACGCTACTGATGGGGTGTATCGCTGTGGGCCTTCTTGAGAACGTTCGACCCGTCCGTGCTATTTGATCGCTAGACGGGCGATATAAGTGCTGTCTGTGTTGATTTGTGGATTTATCTTTTAATTCTATACTTAATACAATATATAATATGTAGGTACACTTCAGATAAATTTAATTATTGCCCCACCTACATCAAAATCGTATCATGTCCGATACTACCATGCGCGAATACCTCGCAGAGCACCCGAAAATGGCCGGCGCACTGTTCACCCTCCTGATGCTACTGTCACAGGCGGGGACTGCAGCAGCTAATAATAGCACGTACATTGGGCCATAAAAATAGAGTTACCTAAGACAGCGCAGTAGTCTCTGTGTTACAATACAAACTACGAAGCAATTCGAAATTTCACTTAATATTGTCCAAATCTATCGAAGCACTCCAGTAGAGACCTCCATTGGCTTTGATAGGTACCTGTTGCATATGTAGAAAATCTACTAATTCCTCCCTGGAGATTGTGAATCTGTCAACAGAACCCGGGACTAAATAATACTCCTCACAATCATTAAAATGGGGGAACATAATAGCTCCTAACCCCTTATTATCCGTCGAGTATGTATTCATCCCTACGCTGTAGCCGGTTTCAGTTAGTTCTATTTCAAGTAGATTTGGGATCCCACCGTCTGCTTGTGCGACCGTAATACCACCATCACCAACCACGATATACTGCCCACCGAGAATACTCTCACCGCGTGCGATAGTAAGCGCGGCTCGAAGAGGGAACCCACAGTTCAACAGCCTGGCGACTGTTTCACCGATGCGAACCGCGCCGTCGTTCAGCACTTCGTTAAGCGTGACGATGCCAGCGATTGCACCCTTTTCGACGAGCGCTAACCCCTGGTTGTAGGAGTTGCAGGCGTTCAGCAGGAACGTATCGACCCCTACAGAGTCGACCGCCGTCACGTCCAGTTTGCCATCGCTGCAGACGAAGCCGTCGTGTTCGGTGTGGCCGATGTAGTGGAAGAACTCCGCGTCGGTCGTGAGAACGGTCCTGAGCTCCGCCGTCGTCAGGTCGTCGTGGACCGTGACATCGAACGGCAAGTCGTCGCGGGTGCCGTACACGTCGTCGACGACCTGCCGTTCCTCGTCCATGCGGGCGTCGTTCTGGACGACGCGAATCGTGATGTCCTCGGCGTTCGTGTCACGGTCGAGTCGGTGTTCGAACGCCGCTTTGGTCAGCTTGCTCGCACCGATCGGGATGCTGTCCCCGATCCAGGCCTGTTCCAATGAGTCCTCGGCCTGCGGTTCGACGTAGTCCGCCTCAGATGGAGCGGTCGCAGCGTCGGAACTCGCGGCGCGGGTGATGACGTCGTCCCGGGTGAATTCGGCCTCGACCTCCGCCGGAACGCTCGCCTGATTCAGCCGCTGTTGCTGATGCGTTCGGACGATAGCCAGGTCGTCGACGACGTACGGGAGCTGTTCCGCGTTCGCCGGCACCGGGTCGATGTGCGTCGTCAACCGCCACTTCGGGATGTGGTCCTCGATGACGTCGTACGGGACCTGCAGATAGGTAGCGACCTGCTCCGCCAGCGGCTGCTGATACAGCGACTGGAAGTTGAGGTCGACGTACGGTTCGATGGCCGCTCGCTCGTGTAAGTCGATCTGGTGGAATCCCTCGGTGCGCGTGACACAATCGAGGAAGAAGAGGCGTTTGAGCGTGCGTCCGACCTCGGATTCGAAACCCCGTGCGGTATCGAGCGAGTACGTGAATCCTGTGTCGGTTGTGAGCCGCGGCTCGGACGCGGGAACGAGCGAAGCCCCGAGGTAGTACGACAGCGGTGCGGCGACGAAGATCGAAGCGAGGTCAGGCGGCAGTTCGAGCGTGACACCAGTGTCCGGCCTGTCGATATCCGTCGGGATGTCCAGACTGTCTCCGACCTCAAGCGCCGGTGGATGGCCGCGAAGCGTCGGGTAGGAGCGCTCGGGGTCGTAGGCCTTGAGCGCCGACCCGAAGGTCTCGACCGCGGCCATCACGTCGGTCGGTTGCTCGGTCGTCGTGACCGTGGCCGCCGGCCGGTCGTGCTGGGAGCGAGCGCCGATGAGCAGGTCTGTCGGGGCGTCGAACTCGATACGGGTCCGGTCCGAGTCGACGGTGACCTCCATCGCGGTGTCTTCGACCCGCATATACGTCTTGATCTGGGTCAGCGGGTCCAGCACGTAGTCATCCGCCGGCAGCGTCTCAGACTCGAACTGGGCAACCTCGGCGGCTATCGCGCCGGCATCGTCACGGACGTACACCATGACCACTGTCGGCAGTTCGATAGCGCGCGTTCGGATCCGGACAGCGTCCCCGACCGGGTACTGAAACACGTCGGTCGCTGCCTCCCGGAGCGCGACGGGGGTCGGCGTGTGTATCCGGTAGCGCTGGCGCTCGATCTGATCAATAACCGCAAGTCCAGGGCGGTCGTCAAGCGGTTCGAACGTTAGAGTCATGTAATAAGCGAGGGGGACGGTATTACTCTCGTACAATGAGAACGACAGAAACCATGAAAAAGATATCGCCGACTTCGTTTTCTATCGGTCGGGGCCGCCCACGAGGGTCGCCTGAAACAGGGCGCTGACCGGGCTCAGTCGGGTGGTGCGAAGCAGGCACTCCCGTGTAAACCCTGGTAGCCGATGGGCGAAGCGGGTAAGGGCACCCCGGTCTAACACTCAGGTAGTGAAAGAGTTCGAGCGCAAACAGTTGCTGGAGCGCATCGAACGCGACAGCGCGACCGTCGGTGCGGATATCCCCGATGAGATCACCGTGCAGGGCGAGGAGATCGAACTCCAGTCGTTCGTCTTCGAAATCAAGCGTCGGGAGACGATTCCGCGGGGCGAGCGCGAACGCGTCGAGCAGGCGAAAAAGAACCTGCGGCGCGAGCGCCTCCAGCGCAAGCAGCGGATCGAGGACAACGAAGTGAGCTACGAGCGCGGCGAAGAGCTTGCCACGGCCATCATCGGTATCGACCGGGCGCTCAACGCGCTCGAACAGCTCGGTGCGGCCAACATCGAACAGGAAGCGCAGACCCAGGAGACGGCCGACAGGAAGCGCTGGATGAAGTTCCTCCAGAAAGCACTGGGTCACGAGGACGCGGACTCCGGCACGGGTCGTGCCGGGCGGAGCTACTAACATGAGCCGGAACGACGAAATCGCGACACTGCTCGAAGAGTTTGCCGACCTGCTGGACGCGAAAGGGGTGGAGTACAAACCCCGAGCCTACCGCCGGGCGGCCGAGAACATCAGGGACTTCCCCGGGGCGATCGAGGGGCTGGCCGCCGAGGGGGAAGACAGCGTCGGCGAAATCAACGCCGTCGGCGATGCAATCTCCTCGAAGGTCGTTGAATACGTCAACACTGGCGAAATCGAGGAGCTAACCGAACTCCGCGAGGAACTCCCCGTCGAGATGGATGCTCTCACGGCGGTCGAGGGCGTGGGACCGAAATCCGTCGGCTCGCTGTACGAGGCGCTTGGCATCACCACTCTCGACGAACTGGAGTCGGCTGCCGAAGCCGGCCAGATACAGGAAGTCTCGGGCTTCGGGGCGAAAACGGAGCAGAACATCCTCGACAACATCGACTTCGCCCGCGAGGCCCACGAGCGGTCGCTGCTCGGCGAGGCGCGGCCGTACGGCGACCGGATTCGAGAGTACATGACCGGCGGCGACGCCGTCGAGGAGTGCGCGCTCGGTGGATCGATTCGTCGCTGGCGACCGACCATCGGCGACGTGGACGTGCTCGTCGGGAGCACCGATCCCGAGGCCGTCGTCGAGCGGTTCGCCGACTGGGAGGGACTCGACCGGGTCATCGAGTCCGGCGAGACGAAAGCGAGCGCCTACGCGGACGACGTTCGGGTCGACCTGCGGATCGTCGACCCATCGGAGTTCGGCGCGGCGCTGCAGTATTTCACCGGCAGCAAGGACCACAACGTGGCGGTCCGCAACCGCGCTATCGAGCGGGATCTGAAGGTCAACGAGTACGGGGTCTTCGATGTCGAGGGCGTTGAGGATGACGACCAGCGGGCCGGTGAACTAGTGGCCAGCGAAACCGAGGACGCAGTGTACGACGCGCTGGGCATGGAGTGGGTGCCGCCGGAACTCCGCGAGAACCGCGGCGAGGTCGAAGCCGCCGCCAACGGGTCGCTCCCGGACCTCCTCGCCGAGGGCGAGGTCCGCGGCGATATCCACACCCACACGAACTGGTCGGACGGCAGCAACACGATTGCGGAGATGGTCGAAGGGGCCGCCGCGTTCGGTCACGACTACCTCGCGGTCACGGACCACGCGACGGGGCCGGGGATGGTCGGCGGCGTCGGCGTCCCGGACGAGAAACTCCGCGAGCAGATAGTAGAGGTCGAGTCGGTCGCGGCGGACGCCGACATCGACGTGTTCACCGGCGTCGAGGCCAACATCGCCGCGGACGGCAGCGTCTCGGTCGCCGACGACTTGCTGGCGGACCTGGACGTGGTCGTCGCCTCGCCACACGCCGCGCTGGACGGGGACGGCACGGACCGCCTCGTCGCCGCAGCGGAACACCCCGACGTGAACGTCATTGGCCATCCGACAGGCCGGTATCTCAACCGTCGTGAGGGGCTGGACGTCGACATCAAGCGCCTCGCGGAAGTCGCCGCTGCCAGCGACACAGCGCTGGAGATAAACGCCAACCCCGCCCGGTTGGACCTCGGCGGCGGCGCGGTCAAGCAGGCCCTCGAAGCCGGGGCGACAATCGCCATCAACACGGACGCACACAGCCCACGCGATCTCGAACTCCTGCGCTACGGCGTCCACACGGCGCGGCGGGGCTGGGTCGAGACGGACGACGTGCTGAACACCCGCGACGCCGAGGACCTCCGCGAGTTCCTCGATGCCTGAGAATTCCCCAAGCGACCGGCTCGTGCTCGATGCGATGCTCGGCAAGCTCGCCACCTATCTGCGGATGTGTGGCTACGACACGGCGTACGCGCTGGACCGGGACGCCGAGGCTGATGACGACCTCCTCGCTATAGCGGAACGTGAGGACCGGCTGGTGATTACTCGGGACAGCGACCTCGCCGCCCGCGCACCCGAGAGCGTGCTCCTCACCGAGCGGGCAGTCGAGGACCAGTTGCGGGAACTCGCCGATGCCGGCTTCCATCTTTCACTCGCTCCGGAGCCGGCCCACTGTGGCGTCTGCAACGGGCCGGTCGAACAGGTCGATCCGGTGGCACCGACGCCGGAGTACGCACCGAACGCGGACGACGAGACGGTCTGGCGCTGTACCGACTGTGGACAGCACTTCTGGAAAGGGAGCCACTGGGCGTCAGTTCAGGCGACGCTGGACGGCCTGTAGAACGTAGAAAGTCAGCGGGCGTCGCTACAGTTCTTCAGCCGCGGCGACGGCCTCCTCGGTCGTCCCCTCGACGACCACGCCGGTCGTGACATCGTCCTCGGTCCAGTAGACGACAGCACTGTCGTCGCGCTCGATTGCGGTCGCGTTCTGCCCGTTCACCTGCACTGCCGTCCCGTTCTCCACGTCGTCAAGATAGCTCGACGCGCCGGTAGCGGTCAGAACTGTCACGTTCTCCCCGTCAGCGTCGTACTGCTGGGCCACAGCCGTACTCTCGGGCCGGCTGATGTACCGTGCCTCTTCGAACGTCCCGTTCTCGTACTTCGGCAGGTCCAGGTCCGTCGCGGACTGGGCCGCGTCGTAGGAGTCGTACCTCTCGACGGTCGTGACGGCGACCCGGTCAGCCGGTGGAGCGAACTGGCTGTCGTCGATGCTGACGTTGAAGTTCGTCTCCTCAACGGTGAGTTCCGTCCGGTTCGTCCCGTCGTCGGTGGTCAGCTTGTGGACCCGGTAGTCCTCGGTATCGACCCATAGCGTCGTGTTCGGCGCGTCGATGCTCTCGTTCGTCGGTTCGAGGTCCAGGACGTACGTCGACTCGCCGTCGACTTCGGCGGTCCCGCGGAGCGTCGCAGTGACGTTCTCCTCGGGAACCGGGTCCGTAGTGTCGTTCATCGCCGCGGCTTCCTCGGGCAGTTCGCGGCCGTAGGACTGGTTCTCGCCGACCGCCCAGACGACGGTTCCGTTCGTCCCCATCTCGTAGGACCGGTTCTCACTCGTGACGGCGGCCCACGTCTTGTTCGGCTCAGCGGCAGCGTACTCCACCGTCGCAGTCTTCGATTCCGAGTCGTTCGTGACGGTCACTGTCGCGGTCCCGGTAATTGTCTCGGCCGCATCGTAGCGCTGCTCGGTTCGGTCGAGCACGTCGTCGCCGGACGGCTGCCCCATTTCGCTGAGGCCGGACACGCCGGCGACCGCCCCAGCAGCCAGTAGTCCAATGGTGACGAACACCGCGACGATAGCTAGTCTCCGTCCGGTATCGGCTGTCATTGTCCGGGCTTAGGACTGGAGTGGTAAGTGGGTTCCTCTTGTCAGAAAACGGACTGTATCCGGCGGAATCTGCACCCGGCGAACCCCTCATTGCTGTCCAGTCCGTACGCCGGGCTGTGAGCGAGTCAGCGAACACGACTGTCCGCGTCGACGGCGTCAGCAAGCAGTACGACCTCGGCGGGACGGTGACGGCGCTGGACGACGTGAGCCTGGACCTGTCGGCGGGGTCGTACACGGCGGTGATGGGTCCAAGCGGTTCCGGCAAGAGCACGCTCCTGAACCTCATCGGCGGGCTGGACACGCCGTCGTCGGGGCAGGTCGTGGTCAACGGACAGGACGTTTCGTCGGCTAGCGAGGCCGAACGGGCTGACATCCGCGGCACCGAGGTGGGCTTTGTCTTCCAGACGTTCAACCTTATGCCGCGCCTGTCCGCGGTGGAGAACGTCGCCTTGCCGCTCGTCTTCGACGGCTGGGACCGCGACCGTCGCCGCGAACGGGCAGTGTCGCTCCTCTCGGAGGTGGGGCTCGCCGACCGTACCGACCACGTCCCCTCGGAACTCAGCGGCGGCCAGCGCCAGCGGGTCGCCATCGCCCGCGCACTATCGACCGACCCGGCGCTGATACTCGCCGACGAGCCCACCGGTAACGTCGACACGGACACCGGCGCGCAGATACTCGACCTGTTCGACGACCTCCACGCGGCGGGCAACACGTTCCTGCTGGTGACCCACGAGCGCCACGTCGCCGAGCGGGCCGAGCGCATCGTCCACGTCGAGGACGGCCACATCCAGTCCGTCGAGGACGTTTCCGGAGGCGAGCACTGATGGACACCGGCGAGAGCGTTCGCATCACGCTCCGGTCAATCAGGGCGCACAAGCTCCGGTCGGCGCTGACTGTCGTCGGCGTCGTCATCGGCATCGCGTCGGTCATCACCTTCGCCACGTTCGGGGCCAGCGTCGAGGCCGAGATCGTCGGTGACATCGAGACGTCAAACGCGGGCAACATCTACGTGTTCGGAACGCCGGCGGAGGACGACGATTTCGATCGGACGCTCCAACCGGTGTTTACCGAGTACGACATTCAGCAGCTAGAGGGAATCCAGGGGGTACAGGCGGTACTCCCGCGCGGAATCGTCCAGACACAATCGATACAGCACGGGAATCGGACGCTCGCCAGACAGCAGGTCACGGCGACGCGGCCGGCCAGCATCACCGACGGCGTCCTCGTCGAGGGGCGTTCCTTCGAGGCCGACGAGGAAGCCGTCGTCGTCAACGAGCGCATGGCCGGGTCGTTCTCCGAGAACCTCACGACCGGCGAGCGGCTCACGATGACGATGCCCGACGGCAGCGAACGGAACGTCACCGTCGTCGGCGTCGTCAACGGGACCCGCGGCGAGGTCCCGGTCAGCGAGTTCGCCCGCCAGCCGCGGGTGTACGTCCCGATAGATCCGTTCTACGACTCCGTCGTCGAGAGTCCTTCGGCGGGCGTGCGACAGCGTGCGTATCCGCAGGTGACCCTCGTCGTCGATCCTCGGGCGATCCCGGAAACGCAGTCGGCGATTCAGACGTACCTCTCCGGTAATTCTGACGCGCGGTCGCTGTCGGCCGACGACACGGAACTGGTCGCTCGCTCGGGCAACGACTTCGTCGAGGAGATCAGTGACGTCATCGAGCGCATCACGCGCTTCGTCACCGGCATCGCCGTCATCGCACTGGTCGTCGGCGCTATCGGCATCGCCAACGTGATGCTCGTCAGCGTCACCGAACGGACCCGCGAAATCGGCATCATGAAAGCCGTCGGGGCGCGCAACCGCGACGTGATGCAGGTGTTCCTCGTCGAGGCCGCACTGCTCGGGACTATCGGCTCGCTGCTCGGCGTCCCGCTCGGACTGCTCGTCGGCTACGGCGCGACCCGGTACGCCGAGGTCACGTTCTCGCTCGCGCCGCTGTGGATGGCGCTCGCGGTCGGCGTGGGCGTCCTTGTCGGCGTCGTGGCCGGTCTCTACCCGGCCTGGCGAGCGGCGCGGGTCGACCCCATCGACGCACTCAGGCACGAGTGATCGGGATTCAGAACACCGAAATACGTGGTCGTCGTACCGACGGGCCATGACCCTCTCGGAGGAGGCCCGCGAGCGACTCGCCGACATCGTCGAACTCCAGCCGACGAAAAACGGCGAGCTACAGGAGCGCTGGGACATGGACAGCGGGAGCGAGGTACACCAGTACCTCGAATCCGAACTCAAGGAGTACTACTACCGCAACGACAACAGCCTCATCTGTGCGACGCCGGAGGCGACGACGCTCATCGACGGGGAGGACTCCGAACGGATACAGACGGTGACAGTCACCCCGCTCCAGCAGGCTATCGTCGACGTGATCGCCGGGCCGGACGAGGAGAGCCAGAGCGTCGTCGCCGTGTTACACGCCCTCCGTGAGGTCGGTGAGGACCGCGACACTGACGATGTTCGCTCCGCGCTCCGCAGCCTCGCAGACAAAGGTATCGTGGAGACGGTCGAGAAGACGGTGCCGACGTTCAGGCTCGCCGTTCCCCGGGACGAACTGGACATCGAGCTATCCGAGGAGTGAGTGCGTCCCGCAGTACCGGTCGGTTACTCTGACAGCCCGGCCGCGGTGTCGGTCCGCTACTCCGACAGCCCCGGCCGCTGGCGGCGGCGTCGCCGCGCTAACACCCGTTTTATTGCTTTGCCCGGCCCGCCGTCGAGCGGCCAGTCCTTCGACCGCCACGCCGGCGGTTCCGGCTCGTAAGACGGACACTGCCCCCGACACTCCGCCGCCGTCGGGAGACACCCTTTCGCGGCGCAGTGTGGATAGACGCCAGTTTCGTCGGCGCTGAGTTGGAAGTGCCTGCAGTCGGGGCGCATCGTGTCCGCGTACGCGCGCCAGCCGCGATCGTATGCCCGTTCGGCGATGGCGAGCCGCCGCTCTTGCTTCCAATCAGGACTCGCGTACTCGAACCGCGCCGCGCTGGTGTCGTCGTCCGGTCGGTCCAGAATGCGCGTTCCGGGGTCGGTCACTGACAGCGACCGCGGTTGCCAGACCGCCTCGGCTGTGCCGGATTCGGGATCGACAGTCAGCACGCCGGCGGCCGCGGGCAGGTCCGCCAGCAGGACCGGTTCCACGCGCTCGTCGGTCGTCGCCGTCGCGACCCACACCTCGTCGGCCAGCGACAGCGCGATGTCCCGCTCCAGTTGTGGGACGAGATTCCTGGCGGCGCTGGCCGTCAGGTCGGGCTTGTTCTCGATGGCGACGACCCGACGGAGCCAGTCGGGATAGGGTCGCACCCGACGGATTTCGATGCGGTTGCCCCGCTTTCGGGTCTCGATGGCGTCCCGGTCAGCCGCCTCGTGAATCGACTCTCGGACGTACCGCCACGGATAGCCCGGGTCAGGCAGCGCGTCGCGGTAGTACGTCCAGTCGGCCGGCGCGTTCTGCAGGACGTGCAGGAGGTCCGAGTCGAACGCGTCTCCGCCGAACGTCGCTCGCTCGCGGAGTCCGTCGGGGTCACACTCCAGTACAATCGTGTCCCAGCGTCGGTGTTTCGTCCCGAACTGTCTGGCGATCAGCACCGCCGCATCGTCCGACGGCGACCACGCTCGCTCGGCCCATTGACAGACGGCCAGTTCGAAGGCGAACTCGGAGTCTGAATCGGCTCCACCACTCGATGTCACGTATCTCGAAAAAATAGCCGGCCGCGTAAGAACTGCTGGGTTAGGCTGACGTGGTCGGACCTGTTACCTGCTGTGCGCTCTTGTTCGTCTGGCTTGCGAATGCCGTTCCGAACATACGGAAGACGGCGACCTGCCCGTAGTAGGTGACGAACGGAACGAGAACGAGTCCGATGACAGTAAACGCCAGAATATTGCTGATGAGGTTCGTAATAATGCCAACGACAATCGGCATCAGGACTGCGATGAAGTAGTCACTCGTAAGGACGACATTTTTCAGCAGCGAGAAGTCGAACGCTGCTCCAAGGCTGCCTTCGACCGCCATATTGGCGAGTGCTGCCGGGACAATATAGTAAATGAGAAACATTACCGGAATCAGAAGGAGCAGTGTCATGAGCCCGAAGCCGGCGATGATTCCGCCGCCAGAGTTCCCAGCAGCACCACCCAATCCGAGGAGGACGCTCCCGATACCGAAGATGACAGCTATGGGAACGATAGAGTACACGAGACCGACGATACTGAACTTGACTCCGTCGATGATGAGTTCACCCCAGTCGTCCCAGGCAGGTGGTTCGGATTCGCCCTCGACGGTCGTTCCGATCACACGAAGCAAGTAGCCGTTGAACGCGAACACTGGGATCAGGAGGAAAAAGAACACCAGCAGTACGCCGCCGATCAACATCTGTGCTATCCAACTGTCGCCTTGCATTGGGTACGATAGTCCGTCTTCTAACATTTTAGACGCCTCTTTGAAAACTGTAATCTTATCCTATTTAAAAATACTGTTAGTATTGGGGGAAATACTGTTTATAAAATAAATCCCCATTCGTAATTATCTCAACGGCAGATGATATCGCGGAAATAAAGGTTAGGCTACATATGGGGTGGGCAGTCGTGCATTTTACTATCGAATGTAATTCTGTATTTTAATTTATATGGTAGTTTAGGGGATCTGTGTTCATGGGCTGGTTATCCGGTGAGGTCACTTGAGCCGGTCAGCAAGCGACGACGGAGCGGTAGCTATCCAGAGCGCCGCGTCGGTGCTGGATGAATCCGGCCGAGTGTCGCCGCTCTCTCTACTCCTCGTCGTCCGCTCGTTCGTCGAGGAACTCGTCTGCCTGTTCGAGTATCTCGCGGGGGCCGTCCTGCGTGACTGTGTTGATGGCCTGCTCGTAGTCGCGCCACTGCAGGTCGCGGTGTTCTGTGGACAGTTCGGCTGACGCTTCGAACGATTTCGCGACGAACAGGTGGACCGTCTTGTGGATGGTGTTGCCGTTCGCCTCGAACACGTAGTCGTAGTCTTCGCGGAACCCGTCTAAAAGCCGGAAATCACCGATGCCGGCCTCCTCTTTCACTTCGCGTATGGCGGTCTGCTGGAGCTCTTCCTCGCCCTCGACGCCGCCCTTGGGGAACTCCCAATCGCCGGGTCGGCTCTTGAGCAGGAGGTACTCCCGCCGGCCACGCGTATCGCGAAAGAGGATGGCTCCCGCGCTCGTGGCCTCTATCATTATCGGATTTTATGACACCGCTACTTAAGAGAATATCGGAGACACAACGGAAACAGATGGCCTTTTGTCACTCGCGGCTGAGTGTTCGTCTACAGATGCCCTTCGTCACGACGCTGACTTTCACCAGTGGGGACCGACACCGCCTCGAGGACATTGTCACAGAGATCAAAGAGAGCGCCGAACAGAAGGGGGTCGAACTGAAAGGCCCGCATCCGAAGCAGCCACAGGAGCTGCGGGTTCCTCAGTCGAAGTCACTGGGGCCAAGCGGCGGCCGCTTCGAGTCCTGGACCCACACCGTCTACACCCGAACGATAGAGATCGTCGGGTACGAGGAGTTCGCTCGGAACGTTACTCAGCGAACCTTCCCGAACGCCATCCACGTCGAGGCCGGCGTCGAACAGCGGACGCAGGTCGGCAGCGGGTCGTAGCCCCGGAGTGACTGTCGTCCGCTCCTGTGGATTCGTATAAGTAGCTGTGCCCCGTTTCGCCGGCATGAACGAGTCTCAACAGGAACGGCTCAGGTCCGTTCGGCGCGACTTACACAGCTGTCCCGAACCCGCGTGGCGGGAGTTCTACACCACCAGTCGCATCGTCGACGAACTCGAACGGATCGGCGTCGACCAGTTGCATCTCGGTCAGGATGTCGTGGATGGCGACGCGCGGATGGCAGTCCCGGACGCTGATGAACTCGAAGACTGGCAGGCGAAGGCCCGAGAGGCCGGGGCCCGTGAGGACGTGCTGGAGGCCGCCACTGGGGGATTCACCGGTGCCCTCGCTGTGCTCGAACAGGGCGATGGGCCGACCGTCGCGCTCCGGGTCGACATCGACGCGCTTCCAATAACGGAGTCAGACAGCGTGGCACATGCCCCGGTGACGGAGGAGTTCCGCTCAGCCAACGAGGGGTATATGCACGCCTGCGGGCACGACGCCCACGCGACGATTGGCCTTGGCGTGCTGGAGGCAGTGAAAGAGAGCGGTTTCCACGGAACGTTCAAAGTCGTCTTCCAGCCGGCCGAAGAGGTTATCGGCGGCGGGAAGGCCGTCGCCGAGAGTGGACATCTGGATGACGTGGACCACTTGCTGGCGATACATATCGGTCTCGATCATCCGACCGGTGAGATCGTCGCCGGCGTCGGCGGCTTCCTCGCGGTTCGGCAGTTCGAGGCGACGTTCACCGGCGAGACGGCGCACGCTGGAGGGCATCCCGCACAGGGACGGGACGCCGTACAAGCGTTGGCGACTGCCGTCCAGAACCTTCACGCGATTCGACGGCACGGCGACGGCGCGACCCGGGTCAACGCCGGGGTCGTCGAGGGTGGCACAGCCACGAACATCGTCCCCGAGGAAGCGACGCTGGAAGGAGAAGTCCGGGGTGAGACGACCTCGCTCAAGGAATACATGAGCGAACGGGCGGACACCGTCATGTCGTCCGCGGCCGAGATGCACGACTGCGAAGTCGCTGTCGAGACGACCGCAGAAGCGCCGAGTGCGGTGAGCGACGACGCGCTTGCGGGTGTAGTGTACGACGCAGCAGAATCAGTTCCCGGCGTCACAAGCCGCCTTCGGACCGACGACCTCGGTGGGAGCGAGGACGCGACCTATCTGATGGACCGCGTCCAGGGCCGCAGCGGGACGGCGACGTTCGTCGGTATCGGGACCGACCACCCCGGCGGCCACCACACGCCCACGTTCGACGTCGACGAGAATTCACTGGCAATCGGTATCGATGTCGTCAGTAAAGCGATTAGCCAACTGAGTGAGTGAATACGCTACGGCGCTTCCCAGCTGGCGAGTTGGATCGATTTGCCGCTATCCGGCGACTTCCAGTTCAGCGTGACCGTCGCATCCGAGAGATCAGCGGCCTTCGAAAACGTCACCTTCGACCCGGCTGTGATTTCCGAACCGGCCGCCGGTGCGCCGCCGAGACTCGGGAAATCGTGCTGTCCGTTGGCGGTTGAAGCCCCGCTAACGGTGATGTACAGATTCCCGGCCTGAATAGAGTCGCCGCTCCGGTGCTCGATTGTCAGGCTGTCGGGACTACCCGCGTCGTAATCGAACGTAAACGCCGCCTGTGGCGCGCTTTGGCCGAGACTCCCAGAACCGAAATCGAGGAAGAACGTCGCTGCTGTCGCCGCCAACAGCACTGTTATTGCAACCATTAGAATGACACCAACAACTGGCGAGACTGCACTATCGTCGGATTGGAATCTGCGTGCTAGCATGATTGACCCCCACTCGGGCGACGGTCGACACGCTGTCTCCGTCTCGGTGACCCCCCGGTCGACCGACCCCAGTGTGACTTCATTTTGATATCATGTTGTTAAATAATAAAACTTGTTGTTCAGAACTATAGTTCATGATTTCAGCAACTACTATCCGAATAGCTGTTCGAAACGCCGTCGCTGCTGCTGGCAACCCCGCGCCAGAATATCAGAATCAAACGGAAAACGCAACGAGCCGCGGAATCAGTACTTGGGCTCTGCGCCAGTGACTTCGTAGATATCGTCCATAATCGAATCACGCTCGCGCTGCCAGGCCTCGAAGCCGCTGCGGTCGCTGGGGTAGGATTGGTAATGGTCCAGCAGCCGGTCGGCAGCTTTCTTCGTCTGGTAGAGGTCCCGGATGGTCCCGAGGTGGCCAATGCTCTTGACTGCCATCTTGATTTTGAGTCCGAGCCCGATGCTGGTCGAGCCGCCGTACAGCGCCTCGGCGAGCTTCTCGCCGGGTAACGCGGCCAGCAGCGCCATCAGGTCGTCGACGTCGTAGGCGGTGGTGAAGATGTTGTACACGTCAAGCGCCGCGTACCGGGCGCCGAAGTGCTCCATCACGCGCTCGTTGTACTCCCAGAGCGCGGCTTCGTCGTCCGTCCGGCCGGATTCGATAGCCTCGATTGCCTGTTCGGCGGCGTAGGTCCCGGCGTAGGCCGCACCGGCGATACCGCCGCCGGTGGTTGGATTGACGTGTCCAGCGGCATCCCCGACGGCCATGAATCCGGGCGCGACGGCGGAGTCGTATGGCCGGCGCGTCGGCAGCGCAGCGCCGAGTTTATCCTGTACCTCCGCGCCCTTGAACTCGCTTCGGCCCTGCAGGTCGCGCTTGAGGTCGTCGACCAGTTCCATCGGCTCCTCGTTCATCTGGAAACCGAGGCCGGCGTTGATCTCCGTGTCCGTACGCGGGAAGTACCAGAGGTAGCCGGCGGAGCGCTCGGTCGGCTTGAACACGAGCGCGTCGTCCCACTCGACCGGCTCGTCAACCTCGATAATCTCCCGGTAGGCAGAGCAAAACTGCGAGTACTGGACGTTCGTGTCGAAGGTCGCGTCTTCGAGGTCGGTCTTGTCCTGCAGAATCGAGAGCGCGCCGGCCCCGTCGATGACCATGTCACCCTCGTATGTGACGGGGTCGCC
The DNA here is from genome assembly GCF_001647155.1 of Haloarcula sp. K1. NCBI lineage: Archaea > Methanobacteriati > Methanobacteriota > Halobacteria > Halobacteriales > Haloarculaceae > Haloarcula > Haloarcula sp. K1. The sequence continues at coordinate 147,346 of NZ_LRHL01000023.1, read as the reverse complement.
TTTCCGCATGGCTTTCACGCCTGTCACGCGGCCGCTGTCGTCCTGCAACACGTCCTGAACGACCGTGTCGTAGTGGAACTCCACACCGCTGTCGTTTGCACCCTCGATGAGACAGCGACCGTACTCCCAGCGGTCGATGACGGCGAGTTCGCCCGGCACGGGAATTTCGAGAACGGTGTCCTCCTGTGGAATCTCGAACCGGCCGTGGTCGACATCGGTGTTGGTAAACGCCGGTTCGAGCTGTGACTTCGGAATCGCTTCAGGGAAGTCGCTGGCTCCCTTGAGCGCGTCCCCGCAGGCGATGTGGCCGGCCTCGGTCTCGTCCTTTCGCTCTACGACGACGACGTCGTAGCCCGCGTCCGCAATGGTCGCTGCGGCGTAACAGCCGGATGTCCCGGCCCCGACGACGACAACGTCCACGGAAACGGTCCGTGCAGTCGCCGACGCTCCGCCGGCGTTGCCGTCCTGGTGTGTGGTCATGCACTCCCGTCCTGCCCGGAGAGAGAAAATTATTCCGACTATCGGTTTTACGCACTGCTATAACTGTTTCTGCGATGCACAGCCGACTACGGGTGCGTCATGCGGCATTGACGGACAGCGGTCCGTTTCACTCCGGGACAGCGGTGATAAAGAGTTTTGCTGGGGGGTGTCAAAGGGCCGAGCATGACCGAGTACACGGTGACGTTCGTGGGGACGGGCGAGGAAATCACCGTCTCCGAGAAGGAGACGATTCTCTCGCGGTGTATCGAGGAGGGTATCGCCCAGGAGTACTCCTGCCGCGTGGGGATGTGCCTGGCCTGCTCGGCGAAGATTGTCGAGGGGTCGGTTACCCAGCCTGCCGCCCGCGGACTGACCGACCGGGAACGGGAGGACTACGCACTGACTTGCATGGCGCGGCCGCAGTCGGACCTGAAACTCGACCGCGGGAAGTACCCGCCCAGTATTGAAGCGGATGTCGACCTGGAGGACGGCGATCCCACGCCTGCGGACGACTAGTAGGCACTGAATACCACTACCATATAGCCTGCTAGAAGGTCTGTAAATACCTTTAACATACGCCTGATATATTGCCTGATATAGAGCGGTGAAACCGCGAATGAAGGACAGGTCATATAAGCAAGTGGCCCCTATAGAGTAGTGACTACAGCGTCAGCGGACGGCCTTCGACGACTGATACACGCTTCCCCAACCATGACCAGCCGCGTATACAGACTTCACTCGACACTTGAACTGCCACTGGAAGACGCCTACGATTTCTTCGAGGATCCGGACCTTCCCCCCGAAATCGCTGACATCGACATCACCCGTCGAAACAATACGCTAATCGTCAGCGCTGTCGCCAAAGACGACTCCATGAGTAAGTACACCCCGACGGCCCAGCTCAAGGCCAGCGTCACGGAGAATCGGGTGTACGAGGAAGACCCCGACGAGATGGGACCGCCCGGGGCCGCGAGTACCGGGAGTTCCGGCGGTGGCCCCCAGTGGGGCGCACTCGAAGAGGAAGAGGAAGAAATCGAGTCCGAACTCGTTGAGTACGCCTGCTTCAAGGGCGACCGCGAGACCGTGCTCCAGAACACAGCGCTCCAGTACGCGATGTTCGAGGTCCTGTGTGAGGTCGCGAAAGTCGCGGAAAAGGGCACGCTGACGGCAATTGCGGCGGTCGACGAGGAACTCGAAGCTGTCCGCATCGTCGATGGGGAAGAGCGACCCGCCGCGATCAACGTTGCAGAGGAACCCCGCGACGGCGAGGAAGAAGAGGGCGTCAACTGGCGCGACAACGAGTTCATCTCGTAACGCGCGTAGTCCGGTCACGGATTCAATTTTGCCGAGCCGTAGCTCAACGCCGTATAGCGGCCAGTTCAAGTCGCTACGCCGACGCGATACCTGAGAGGTCGGCGTCGGTAAACCGTGATGCGATTTCAATGGTGAGGTTCGCTTCGATGTAGGCCGCAATCACGATTAGTACGGCGGCCGTCGCAAGCAGCCAGCCGGCTTCCCGGAGATCCTGTCCGGTGACCAGTTCGTCCGTGCGGCCGCGGATGTACTGTATCGTGCGCCACCCGAACCGGAGCCCGACGGCGGCGACGATGAGCAGTGCGGGGATCTCGATGAGGCCGTGTGGGACGATGAGTGCGGCGACGACGACGGGCGAGACCTGCTTGAGTGCGATACCGACGACGACCCCGATGAGCAGGCCGTTCAAGACGAGCGACAGGACCGTCATCGAACCGAGCGAGATAGCGCCGAGTGCCATCACGAGCAACGCCCCGAGGTTGTTAACGGTCAGAGAGACTGTCGTGAGCTCAGCCGGCATGAAGGGATTCTCGCCGGTCGTTCCGGGGTTCTGAAGCCACTCGGCGGGTACCTGACTGCCGAGTCCGTACCCGAGGAGTCCACTGACTATCAGGATCAGCGCGGCTACAGGGACATAGCGCAACAGCCAGCGGTGAAAGAGGCGAGCCGGGAGGGTTGGGCGGTCGTCCATACCACGCCTTTCGCGCCGGCAGCAAAAAACCCGAGTGACCTGAACGGGCGCGGCCGCCGTTTTATTTGCCACCGCCTCACACACCTGTCGGCCATCCAAAAAGTACTTGGCACTCGTAATTATATCTCATTACACTATGTCCGAATCAGCAGAGTTCCCGGACTATCTGGACGTTGATTACACTGACGGGGAAGGCGAAGACCCCGAAGAGTACCCGACTGTCAACCACAAGATCGAGAAGGCAATCGAGGTCACGAAGACCGGCCTCGAAGAGTACGAGAACCCTGTCGTGATGTGGACCGGCGGCAAGGACTCGACGCTGACGCTGTACTTCGTCAAGGAAGTCGCCGAGCGCTTCGACCTCGAAGTACCCCCGGTCGTCTTCATCGACCACTATCAGCACTTCGACGAACTCATCGACTTCGTCGAACACTGGGCCGACGAGTGGGACCTCGACGTCATCTGGGCGCGCAACGAGGACGTGGGCAACTACGTCGACGAAAACGGCCTCGAACCGGGTGACGACATCCCCGTCGACGAACTCTCTGAGCACAACCAGCACCACATTCGGAACATCCTCGAATACGAGGAGGACACGTTCCCGTTCCTGCTCGACACCTACGTCGGCAACCACCTCCTGAAGACGGTGGCGCTCAACGACACTATCGAGGAGCACGACGTCGACGGCATCCTGTCGGGCATCCGCTGGGACGAGCAGGAGTCCCGCGCCGACGAGACGTTCTTCTCGCCGCGTCACGACCCGGACATCTACCCGCCGCACGACCGCATCCAGTCGATTCTCCAGTTCGCGGAAGCCGACGTGTGGGAGGCCTTCTGGAACTTCGTCGTCCCGGACACCGTCGAGGGCTACCCGGACGACGGCTACGTCCCGCAGGGACAGGACGACCTGCCTGAGGGCATCGAGAAGGAAGACGTGCCGGTCTCGCCGAAGTACTTCGCCGGATTCCGTTCGCTCGGGAGCGAGGTCAGCACCGACAAGTCCGCCGAAGAGCCCGCTTGGCTGCAGGACATGGCGAACACGACCGAGCGCGCCGGCCGCGCCCAGGACAAGGAAGACCTGATGGAGCGCCTGCGCGACCTCGGCTACATGTAAACGGCCACGGAACGACGCCGGTTCCGTATCGCTGTTTCTCTTGCTGTCTCAGTAGCGACGTTCGCCACGACAAACAGTAAATACACGGCCGAATCCGCCTGTCGACCGAGACGAGTGGTCGCCGGTAGCTGACCCCCGGAGCACAGAAGCCCCTATCAGCACTGAATATTGTCACTCTAACACTTCGACAGGAGTCGATGTATTCCGCGCCGGCAGCAATCCCGAACCCGGTGTGGTCGAACGCACAGAGTGGACACGGCTGCCGTTATGTGCGCGGCAACGGCTACAGGCGGCGACCAATACCCGTTTTAGACCCTTGTTCATCCTTTCTGAACGATGCAATTATCCGTCCCACAAGCCGGTTGATTGCAGTCTAAGCCTCGCTACGTCCCGTAACGCGGCCGAAAAAACGTTATAGACGGTTGTCGAGAAAAGGTTTAGGTACTGTCGAACAATACGAGTAGGTGAATGAGTTCAGACCAGTACAACTGTCCGAACTGCGGGGCGGAATTGAGCTACCAGACGACGAAGCACAACGGCTGTTCGAACTGCGGGTTCGTTCCGCCGCATAGCGCTGAGTAAGGCGGTTTGGCCCGAGTTAGCGGCTGCGACGTTCTGTGGTAGATAGTTGTGGAATCCTACGATTAGCGTCACGTATTCGGGTCGACATCTATTTTTCTCGGCTCGCTGTATCCGTTGTCTGTGACGGACCGCACAGACCGGGGCGTTCTCGCGGGCGTTATCTTCGCCGTTTTACTGGCGCAGGTCTTGCTGTATCCGGGTGTCGACAGGCTCGTCCGGTCGCTGGGTGCGACGACGGACCTGAACGCCAGCATGTGGTTCCTGGCCGCTGAGTTCGGGTCTTTCGTCGTCTTCGCTGGCGTATGGGGCGTGCTCAGCGACGCCACCGGACGGCGCACGCCGTTCATCATCGGCGGGGCGGGCGCCGGCGCAGTGCTGTACGCCCTCATCGCGTGGCTCCCCGGCGCTGTCTCGCTCCCGTTTGCCGGCGTACTGGTCCTGCGAGCGCTTCAGGGTGGGGCCACTATCGCCGCGTTCTCGCTGGCAATGACGATGCTGATGGACCTCGGCGGCGGCCACGGCAAGAACATGGGTGCGGCAGGCATCGCTATCGGCAGTGGGACGGCGCTTGGGGCGCCACTCGGCGGCCAACTCTACGAAATCCAGACGACGCTCCCGCTGTATGTGGCGAGTACATTGTCGCTTGTCGTCGCAGTGGCCACGCTGCTCGTGACCGACCGCGCACCGTCGGACGGGCGGTCAGGCCTGGCCGCGACCGTGTCCGGGCTCAAACAGCGACCGACGCTCGGCGTGCCGTACGCTTTCGGGTTTATCGACCGGCTCACTGCGGGCTTTTTCGCGCTTGTCGGCACGCTGTATTTCAGGGAGACGTTCGAACTGGGCCCCGGCGAAACCGGTGTCATGCTGGCGCTGTTTTTCGCTCCGTTTGCCCTGCTGCAGTATCCCTTCGGCGTGCTCTCTGACCGCATCGGTCGAACCGCTCCTATCGTTGTCGGGTCGGTGCTGTACGGACTCACTGTTGTCGGCGTCGGGCAAGCGCCGACGGTGGCCATCGCCGGTGCAGGGATGGTACTGACCGGCGTTATCGGGGCACTGATGGCCCCTGCGACGATGGCGCTCGTTTCGGACCTCGCCGTCGAGACGGAGCGTGGGACCGCTATGGCCGGCTTCAACATTTTCGGTAGCGTCGGCTTCCTCGCCGGCATCCTCGTCGGCGGCACTGTCGCCGGAGCCTTCGGCTACCCCGTTGCGTTCCTCGTCGCCGGCGGGACGGAGGTCGTCCTCGCAGTGCTGGCGCTGCCCGGACTGCTACGACTGGAGAAGCCGGCCGAGGACGCCGTCGGGGGCTGACTACGACGCCTCGCGGACCTCGTCCAGTGCGCCCGGGTTCTCGATGCTGGACATGTCGCCCAGGTCCTCGCCGCGGTAGACGCCGGCGATTGCCCGGCGGATTATTTTCCCGCTCTGGGTCTTGGGGAACTCATCGACGAATAGTACTTCTCGGGGCCGGAACGGCTTGCCGAGTTCCTCGCCGACGGCGGCGCGGATGTCGTCCCGGAGGTCGTCGTCGGGTTCGTAGCCGGGTTCCAGCACGGCGTAGAGGACGACGGCAGTGCCGGTGGTGTCGTCCGGCGCACCGACGGCGGCGGCCTGATTGACGGCGTCGTGTTCCATCGCCGCACCCTCGACCTCCGCCGGCCCGACCTTCCGCCCGGCGACGTTGAGCACGTCGTCCGCTCGGCCGTGGAGGAACCAGAGGCCGTCCTCGTCTTTCTGCGCCCAGTCGCCGTGGTCCCAGACGTCGTCCCAGGTCGACCAGTACTCATGCAGGTAGCGGTCGTCGCCCGACCAGAGCGACCGGGTCATCGACGGGCAAGAGTCCCTGGCGACCAGATAGCCGCGCTCGTGGGTGTCGGCTATCGATTCGCCATCGGAATCAACGATGTCGATGTCCATCCCCAGTCCCGGACCGCCGAGTGTGCAGGGTTTGAGCGATTGAATCGGCATCGGCATGAGGAAACAGCCCATTATCTCGGTCCCGCCGGAGATGTTGATGATTGGACAGTCCTCGTTCCCGACGTTTTCGTGGAACCACAGCCAGCTCTCGGGGTCCCAGGGTTCGCCGGTCGAGCCCAGCAACCGGAGGCTGGAGAGGTCGTGGCCCTCCAGCCACTCGTCTCCCTTCTTTCGGAGCGCCCGAATCGCGGTCGGCGAGACGCCGAACGTGGTGATGTCGTGGCGGTCGATCATCTCCCAGAAGCGGTCCGGTTCGGGGTGGTCCGGCGCACCCTCGTACATGAAGACGGTGCCGCCGAAGGCGTGGTTCCCGAGCAGCGTCCAGGGCCCCATCATCCAGCCGATGTCGCTTACCCAGAAGAAACGGTCGCTTGGCTTGTGGTCGAAGCCGAAGTAGATCTCCTTGGCCGCCTGCATGAGTGCGCCGGCGTGCGTGTGGACGATGCCCTTCGGTTTCCCGGTCGTCCCGGAGGAGTACAGCAGCATCGACTCCTGGTTGCTCGGGAGTTCCTTCGCCGCGTACTCGTCGTTGGCGGTCTCTATCGCTTCGTCCCACCACTCGTCGCGGCGGGTCCAGCGGATGGTCTCGTCGGGGTCGTCCGCGATACCGAGGCGGTCATAGACGACAGTGTGTTCGACCGGTGTCGTCCCGAGTTCCTCGCCGGCCTGCTTGATGGCCTCGTCGGCGCTTTCCTTGAGGTGGACACCGGAGCCCCGGCGATAGAAGCCGTCACCAGTGAACAGGACGGAGCACTCGGCATCGGCGATGCGGGTCGCCGTCGCGTCGACGCCGAACCCGGAGAAGATCGGCACGGCGATCGCGCCGACCTTGAGACAGCCGTACAGTATCGACGCCACCTCGGGGACCATCGGCATGTACAGGCCGACAGTGTCGCCGGTGCCGACGCCGACGGATTCCAGGTAGTTCGCCACCTTGCTGGCCTGCCGGTTCAGTTCGTGGTACGTGACCTCCCGAACGTCGCCGGGTTCACCCTCCCAGATGAGCGCGACTGTGTTTCGAGTCGGGCTGTCCCGCGCAGCGTGGCGGTCTAGAACGTTGTGGGCGGCGTTGATGGTCCCGCCGGGGTACCAGTCGGTGAACTGTGGTCCCTCACTATCGTCTCGGACTTCGTCGTACGCGTCGAAGAACTCGATGTCGAGGTACTCCGGGAGCAGGTCCCAGAACCACTCGACGCCGGATTCTGGTTCCTCTGGCAGGTCCGTGGTCGTTCGCTCGATGAGTTCGTCGTAGTTGTCGATGTCGTATTCCTGCATGAACTCCCAGACGTTCGTCGACTCGACGAACGCGTGGCTCGGTTCGTGGACGATGGAGTCTACGTGGTCTTGTTCACTCATAGCGTCAGTATTCCGTAGTGTTTGGCCGTCTGGTATAAACTCGTACCGCCGCTGCCCCGTGCGTCCGTTGGTCGGTCGGGGTAGCCCGACTCCGCGTCGCTTGTGTGTGGCGCAGGGACAGTGCATGTCCACACACCACTGTCTCACTCGTAGGTCGTTGTCATGCCGCCGTCGAACAGCAGGTCCCCGCCGTTGAGATGGTCGGCGTGTGTCGAGAGCCCGAACACGAAGAGGTTCGCCACGTCAATGGGGTCCATCATCTCTTTGACCCGCGCCTGGCCCAGCATCACGTCGTCGATGACCTCGTCGACGCTGATGCCACGTTGCTCGGCGGTGTCGGGAATCTGGTCGACCACCAGCGGCGTCTTGACGTAGCCGGTACTGATAGAGAACCCACGGAGCCCGTCACCGCCTTCCGCGGCGATAGACTGTGTCAGTCCCCGCAGGCCGAACTTCGAGACGTTGTAGGCCACCTTATCCGAGGTAACGTAATGGCCGTGGACCGATGCCATGTTCCCGATGGCACCTACGCCGTCGTCGGTCCCGCGGATGTGAGGGATGACGCGCTTCGACAGCGCGAGCGGCGCGCGAAGCATTACGTCGTGCATCTGGTCGTACGTCTCCATCGGGAAGTCCTCGATGGCGTCGATGTGCTGGAGGCCGGCGATGTTCGCGAGATACCGTATGGTGCCGTGGGAGGCCGCGGTCTCGACGATGGACTCGATATCCGCGTCGTTTGCGAGGTCGCCGGCCACGGTCTCGACGGCCCCATCAAGGTCGAGGTCCGCCGCCGTGTCCGCGACCTCAGCGAGACCGTCTTCGTCGATATCCGTGGCGACGGCAGTCACCCCGTTGGCGGCCATCGCCAGCGCTGTCGCCCGGCCGATGCCCGATCCGCCGCCGGTCACCAGACAGACCGTGTCGCTCGTGTAGTGGTCGTCGTCGACGAACAGGATCGAGGACTCGTCGATGGGCTCGACTTCGAGCCGTTCGTGAGAGGTGCTGGATGCCATTCAGTCACACGTTCTCTAGACATGTCCGAATAGGGGCGGGTTGACATGTATACCCGACTGACCGTGTGGTGCTGTCACAGCCCGGCGCGAGAACGCTGCTCCGCTGTCTCACCGACGACGTGGTTTACGTGTAAACCTCCCGTTATTCGGGGGTTACGTCGGAAGAATCAGTCATCCCTGTGAGCGTGGCACACACCGCGTGACCAGACATCCCGGACTCATCCGGGGCGTATTGGGACACACCTATGGAACAAACGACAACGGACCATGACACTGGTGGCATCGGCAGGCGACAACTGCTCTCCGCCGTCGGCGGCTCGGCCGTCGCCGCAGCACTCGCTGGCTGCTCGACGCTGCTGAGCGACGGTGAAACAGCGGACCAGGGCGGGCAGTCCGGTGGCGATATCTCCGACGACCCGATACAGGCCGGGTTGTTGACGTTCACGCGTGGCGCACCGGGCGTACTCGGTATCCAGGCCCAGCGCGGGGCCGAACTCGCCGTCCAGCGCATCAACGAAGCGGGCGGTGTCGGTGGACAACGCGAAATCGAACTGGACGTCGTCAACGAGGGGTCGAACCCGCTCGACAGCTACAACCAGTTCATCGAGGAGGGAAAAGAGGTCACGTTCGGCCCGATTTCCAGCGGCACGCACAGCCAGATCGCCCCCGAAGTCGAGAAAAACGAGATCATCAACGTCAGCACCGACGGGACGGTGACGACGCTCTACGAGGAGACCGTCCCTGACCCGACCTACTCCTTCCGTTTCCAGAACTACGACATCATGGAGGTGGTGACGATGGCCCGCGAGGCCGTCGAGCGCATCGGTGCGGACAACATCTCGACCGTCGCCGGGGTCAACCCCGGCTACTCCTTCGGCGAGGACGAGATGCGGGTGTTCACGCAGGCAATCCAGAAACTCACGGACGCCGAAATCGTCTACGAGGGGTTCCCGGAACTCGGAGCCAGCGACATGTCGAACCACATCACCTCGATCAACAACGAGGAGCCGGACGTGACCTTCTCCAGCCTGTGGGGCGGCGACGTGACGACATTCGTGCGACAGGCGAACGCCAACGACATGTTCGAGAACACGACGGTGTTCGGCACGACGCTGTACAGCGCGGCCGGCGACGTACCGGGCGACGCGCTGGCCGGGACGGATATCTACTCCGGGTCGCGCAACTACTACTGGGGGAAGCCGGCGCTGGGCAACTGGCAGCCCGGCCGGGAGCTGTTCGACGCCGCGACACAGCAAGAGGGCGTGACGGTCCCGACGGCTCACTACATGAGCGGCTACGGCGCGGTCACCGCGTGGGCGACGGCCGTCGAGAAGGCCATCGACCTGCTGGGCACCTACCCGAGCCAGGAGCAAATCGCGCAGGTTCTGGAGGGCCACGGCTTCTTCACACCGGCCGGCTACCACAACATGGCCGAGGACCACCAGGGCGCGTCGAACTCCTTCGCCGGCCAGATGGTGTACGACGACGACCTCGGCGCGGCCAGGCTCGACGACGTGAACACCTACGCGGCGACCGAGACCGCGCCGCCGCCGGGCGTCACCGGCAGCGACTGGCTGGACAGCTGGAGCGCCTGATACCGAGCCATGGCCGTAACACCCACAGCCGCGCTCGTCCAGACGCTCAACGGCATCCAGTTCGGGTTCATTCTGTTCATGATAGCCTCGGGCCTGACCGTCATCCTGGGCATCCTGGACGTCCTGAACCTGGCCCACGGAGAGTTGTTCTCCATCGGCGCGTACACCGCCATCGGTGTGTTCGGGTTTATTATCGGTGTCGTCGGCCCACCGGGGGGCGGCGTCGTCGGCACCGCCGTGTTCGTTCTCGCGGTTCTCGCAGCCGTTCTGGTGACAGCAGCCATCCTCCTCCCCGTCGGGACCCTCTTCGAGGCGGTGTTCCTCCGGCAGATCTACGACCGCGACCAGGTGTACCAGCTGGTGCTGACCTTCGCCCTCTTGCTCATCCTCCTCGACGTGAAGAAGTTCATCTGGGGGGACAGTTCGATACGGACCGACGCCGTGTACAGCGCCATCAACACGATTCCGACGAGCGAACTCGTCGGGCTGAACTACCCGACTTACAACGTGTTCGTCATCCTCGTCGGCTCGGTCGTCGTCGTGGGCCTGTTCTGGTTCTTCGAGCGCACAAAGACGGGGCGCATCATCCGCGCGACGGCCATCGACCGCGAGATGGCCACCGCCATCGGCGTCAGCACCGACCGCGTGTTCACGCTGGTGTTCGCGCTCGGAGCCTTCCTCGCCGGTTTCGCCGGTGCAATGGCGGTCCCGCCCACGTCGGCGACCCTGGAGATGGGCACCAACCCGCTGGTGCTCTCGTTCGTCGTCATCGTCATCGGCGGCCTGGGAAGCCTCCGCGGGGCGTTCGTCGGCGCGCTCCTGGTCGGCGTCATCCGGAGCTGGATGATCACGCTGTATCCGCCGGGTGAGATCGCCGCCCCGTTCGCTATCATGGCGCTAATCCTGCTAGTCAAGCCCGAAGGGCTGTTCGGGACATGGGGTGAGACAGCGTGAGGCCGGAGCGCGTCGACCGCGACGGGACGCCGGCGTATCGTTTCCTCGGGGTCGAAGTGACCCGTCGGGAAGCGGCCTTCCTCGTCCTCGGGGTCGTCGTTCTGTTCATCGTGCCGGACCTCACGACCGTCTCCGACAGCCTCCAGCTCAGCGTCATCCACCAGGGCCTGCTGTTCGGCTTCGCGGCGGTCGGACTGAACCTCCTGCTTCGCCACACGAAGCTCACGTCGTTCGGCCACGCGGCCTTCTTCGGCACCGGCGCGTACGCGACCGCAGTGCTGGCCCGCTACGCCGGCGTCCAGAGCGTCGGCCTGCTGTTGCTCGGGGCCATCGCCGCCGCGACGGTGATGGCGGCCATCATCGGAGTGCTATCCCTGCGACACACCGGGCTGTACTTCGCCCTCCTGACGCTGGCCTTCGGCCAGCTCCTGTACGCCATCGCGCTCGGCCAGAGCGCGCTCGGCGGGAGCGACGGGCTCCCGATCCGGCCGGGGCCGGCGAACCAGCCGCTCCTGTTCGGGACCGCGTTTAGCCCCGACGTGTACCAGATCTTGACGTATTACCTGACAGTGGTCGTCATCCTCATCGGCCTGTTCGTGATGTACCGCATCACGCAGTCGCCGTTCCGAAACGCCCTCGACGCCATCGGGCAGGAACGGACCCGGGCGCGGTTCATCGGCCTGCCGGTCCGCCGCTACGTCTGGGCCGCGTTCGTCATCTCGGGCATCTACGGCGGCGTCGCGGGCGGGCTGTACGCCGTCGTCCGCCAGTACGTCCGTCCGGAGGGGACGCTGTTTTTCCTCCGGTCCGGTGACATCCTGTTCATGGCGATTCTGGGTGGGTTCCGGACGCTTGCCGGCCCGCTCATCGGCGGTGTCGTCCTCGTCTTCCTGCAGGACGTTGGGCAGGACGTGACCCAGTACTACGATTTCCTGACGGGCGTAGTGCTCCTGATCCTGGTGTACGGCTTCCCGCGGGGAATCGTCGGCTCGCTCCGGTCCGGCGGCATCGTCAACACGCGGCTCAATGAACTGCGTCGAGAGCCCTCCGTCCTGTCATCGTGGGGCCGGACCGCCGTGCAATCGATAGAGCAGAAGGTGGCCGAGTCGCTGACCAGCCTGCGGATAATCCTCTTCGGAGTCGACTGATATGCTCGAAGCACGCAATCTGCGGAAGTCATTCGGTGAACTGGTCGCGACTGACGACATCACGCTTGAGTTCGGGAAAGAGGACGGCGAACTCGTCTTCATCGTCGGCCCGAACGGGGCCGGGAAGACGACGTTCATCAACCTGCTGACCGGCTTTCTCTCGCCGGACGAGGGCTCCATCGTCCTCGACGGCGACGACATCACCGGCATGTCGGCAAACGGGCGCGTCGACGCCGGCATCGCCCGGAGCTTCCAGGTCGTCAAGGTGTTCGAGGAGATGACGGTCCGTGAGAACCTCCGGACGGTCGTGCTGACCGAACAGGGCAAAACCTGGAGCCTGTTCTCGATGGCCGACGGCCACGCGGAAGTGGAGACCAAGGTCGATGAACTGCTTGCGAAGTTCCGGCTCGAAGACGCGGCCGATACCATTGCCGAGGAACTGCCCCACGGCGACCGGAAGCTACTGGACGTAGCGATGTCGTTCGGTCTCGACCCGGACTACCTCCTGCTCGACGAGCCGACCTCCGGGGTGTCGACCCGCGAGAAGGAGTACGTCATCGAGACGATTGTCGAGGTCGGCCGCGCCGAAGGCGTCACGACGGTTACCATCGAGCACGACATGGACATCGTCACCGAGTACGCCGACCGCGTCGTCGCCCTCCATCAGGGGACCGTCCACGGGGTCGGTCCGCCGACGATGCTCGAAACGGACGACGAACTCCGACGGCTCCTCCTGGGGGTGGGTGACGATGAGTAGCGACGCCCTGCTGTCCGTCCGCGGTCTCAACGCCGCCGTCGAGGGGTTTCAGGTGACCGAGGACGTCGACCTCGACGTAAACGCCGGCGAGGCGGTCGGTCTCGTGGGCCGGAACGGGGCCGGCAAGACGAGTACCTTCCGGGGCATCATGGGCCTGACGCCAGTCTGGAGCGGCTCGGTCCGGTTCCGCGGTGAGGAGCTGACCGACATCCGCTCGGAGCTGATTCCCAAGCGGGGCATCGGCTACCAGCCCGAGGACCGGAAGCTGTTCACCGGGATGACTGTCGACGAAAACTTCCGGCTCCCCATCTGGACCAGTGGGAAGGCCCGCGGTATCGACGACGAGGACGCGGTCATCGAGAGCGTCTACGACGTGCTGACCGAACTCGACGACCGCCGGGACGCGAAGGTCCAGAACCTCAGTGGCGGCCAGGCAAAGATGGTCGCTATTGGCCGGGCGCTAGCGCTTCAGCCCGACCTGCTCATCCTCGACGAACCGCTAGAGGGGCTAGCCCCGGTCGTCGTCGAGAGCCTCAAACGCTACATCCGGGAGATTAACGACCGCGACATCGCGGTGCTCATCGCGGAGTCCAACGTCACGCACGTCCCCGATGTCGTCGACCGCCTGTACGTCATCGAACGGGGCGACATCGTCGCCAGCGGCGACCCGGAGGAGTTGGCGGCCGACGAAGACATCCAGAAATTGATGCAGGGGAGCGGTACGGAGTAGCGGAAAACCGGAGCGCCGGATCGGTGGCCTACTCGGTCACGTCGTTCATCGCCGTCGTGACGCGGTCGAGGATTTTCCGCTGGCTGCGGCGCAGATTCTTCGAAATAGCCATCTTAGAGACATCGAACTCCTCGGCGAGCGACGACAGGGTGGCGTCCCGCGGCGTGTCGAAGTAGCCGCCCTCGACGGCTTTCTCCAGCGTGTCCCGCTCCACATCCGACAGCTCCCGGCAGCCATCGACCAGCCGCTTTGCCGAGTCGATGTTCTGCAGCAGGTCGTAGTAGTCTTCGAGGTCGACCGATTCGCGGGACCGGATGGTGTAGTCGTTGTCCCGCTCCAGTTCAGACAGGGTGCCCTCCGCGACGCGTTCGGTATCGAAGCCGACGTGCCAGATTTCCGACCCGTTCCGGATGCGGAACGGCCCGGTAATGTAGCCGCTGTGGTCGCGGATGACGCTCATCGCGTTCGTCTCGTCGATTCGTGAGCGGATGAGCGCCAGGTCGCCTTTCCGGCGGAGGAGCTGATAGGACTCCATGTGGTCGTGTGCTTCGAGCGCGTTCAGCCCGCGATCCAGTTCCTCCCGGTCTGCGCCGTTGACCATGATCCGCGTCTCCAACTCCCGCTCGACAGGGTGGAAATCCCACTGCTTGGCCAGAAACGACACTTCGTAGTCCCGTGTTGTGTCGATATACGGACAGTCGTACTGGACCATGTCCATCTCGAGCGAGATCATGAGTAATCAATCATGTTGAACTCTCTTAGTGATTGCCTATCCGCTACGTAACTCGACCGTGCCAGTTACGCCGCAAACCCTTTTGACTGCGGCAGTTAACTTTCGAGTATGTACGTCCGGGATGCGAAAAACCGAGAGGAAGTCTGGTTGCTCGACCGTATCGAGGAGATGGGGCTGGACGAGACGGCTTTCAGATCCCGGGACTACGTCGTCGCTATCGACGAGGAGAGCCACGAAAAGGCGGGCTTCGGCCGTATCCGTATCCACAAGGGCGACGAGGAGTCCGTCTGTGAACTGACCAGTATCGGCGTCCTGTCCGAATGGCGCAACCAAGGCGTCGGCGCACACGTCATCGAGCGCCTGGTCGAGTACGCGGGCGACGAGGGGTTCGACACAGTCTACTCGCTGACGAACGCCTCGGAGTATCTCTCGCAGTTCGGCTTCGAGCGCATCGAACCGGCGCAACTCCCCGACCGGCTCCGGGACCGGCTCGCGACCAAACAGGAGAACATCCAGCCCGACGCGGTGCCGCTCCGGGTGGCCATCGACCGCTTCGAAGTACCGGGGCACCTCCGCAAACGGTTCAAGCAGGCCAGTGCCGGCGAGTCCGAGGAACCCGAGCCGGAGGAGGGACCCGAGGACTTCGGCATCGATCCCGACGAAGCGACCTACAAGTACGACACGGGCGACTGATTATCCGACGACGGACGGATTATCTGACGTCGACGACTTCGATATCGAACACGAGCGTCTTGCCGGACAGTTCGTGGTTGAAATCCACCTCGACAGCGTCGTCTCGGACCGCAGTCACGTCCCCGTGGAGGCCGTTCTCGGCCTCGACGTGGAGCCCGACCTCCGGCTCTTTTCCGACCATACCCTCGAACGTCTCGGGGTCGTACTCGCGGACGCGGTCGGCCTGGAACTCTCCGTAGGCTTTCGCCGGAGGCACCGTGACAGTGGCCTCCTCACCCGCAGTCATTCCGGCGATGGCCTCGTCGATCCCTTCGATGATATCCCCTGCACCGACGGTGAAGGAAAGCGGTGCGTACTCGCTCGCCTCGACGCCCTGTGCCTCGATGAGTCCGTGCTCTCTGGCGACTTCGGGACGTGACGTATCGAAGACGCTTCCGTCCTCGAAGCGGCCGACGTACTCGATGGTGACGCCGTCTCCCGGTTCGATTGGCATACGTCCTCGATAGATACCGACGATATAAACCCACCTCGGAACAGCGCGCTGCCGTATCGTGACGGGATGTATTACAAACCGTGAAGGATTTAAGAACCCTTAAGCCTCCGCCGTCCGACAATCCGTCCATGTTTGACCCCGACGAGCTGGAAGAGATACGGGAGTCGAAGGCTCAGTGGGAGGAAGACGACGTCCAGCCCACCGTCGACCGCTTTGGCGAACGCAAGGAGACGTTCACCACGGACACCGAAGGTCACGAGGTAGACCGCCTGTACACCCCGGCCGACATCTCCGATCTCGACTACGAGGAGGACCTAGGGTTTCCCGGCCAAGAACCGTACACCCGCGGCGTGTATCCGACCGGCTATCGGGGTCGCCTCTGGACGATGCGCCAGTACGCCGGGATGGGAACTGCGACGGAGACCAACGAGCGGTTCAACTACCTGCTCGACCAGGGCCAGACTGGGCTCTCGATGGCCTTTGACCTGCCCACCCAGATGGGCTACGACTCCGACCACGCGATGGCTGCCGGCGAAGTCGGCAAAACCGGCGTCGCCATCGACTCGCTGGACGACATGGAGACCGTGTTCGACGGCATCCCGTTGGACGAGGTGTCGACGAGCATGACAATCAACGCCCCCGCGTCGGTGCTGCTGGCGATGTACATCGCCGTCGGCGACAAGCAAGGCGTCGACCGCGAGGAACTCCGCGGGACCATCCAGAACGACGTTCTCAAGGAGTACATCGCCCGGAACACGTTCATCTACCCGCCGGAGCCGTCGATGCGGCTCATCACCGACATCTTCGAGTTCTGTGCCGCCGAAACGCCGAAGTTCAACACCATCTCCATCTCGGGGTATCACATCCGCGAGGCCGGCTCGACGGCCGCTCAGGAAATCGCGTTCACGCTGGGGGACGGCATCGAGTACGTCGAGGCAGCCATCGAGGCCGGCCTCGATGTCGACGAGTTCGCCCCGCAACTGTCGTTCTTTTTCGCCTCCTACAACAACATCTTCGAGGAGGTGGCGAAGTTCCGGGCCGCGCGTCGCCTCTGGGCGAAAATCATGGACGAGCGCTTCGACGCCCAGAACCCCAAGTCCAAGCAACTGAAGTTCCACACTCAGACCGCCGGGTCGACGCTGACCGCCCAGCAGATCGAGAACAACGTCGTCCGCGTGTCCTACCAGGCACTCGCGGCGGTCCTCGGCGGGACCCAGAGCCTCCACACCAACGGCAAGGACGAGGCCATCGGCCTGCCGACCGAGCAGTCTGTCAGGACTGCGCTGCGGACCCAGCAAATACTCGCCCACGAATCCGGCGCGGCCGACACAATCGACCCGTTAGCCGGCAGCTACTACGTCGAGTCGCTGACCGACGAACTCGAAGCCGAGGCCCGCGACCTCATCGAGGAGGTGGACGACCGCGGCGGGATGCGCCGCTCCATCGAGGAGCAGTGGGTCCAGCGCCAGATCCAGGACGTGGCCTTCGAGCGCCAGCGCGAACAGGAGGCCGGCGAGCGCATCATCGTCGGCGTCAACGAGTATCAGGTCGAAGAAGAGGGCGAACAGGACATCGAGGAAGTCGACGAGGCCGTCGAACAGGCCCAGCAAGACAACGTGGCCACCGTCCGGGAGGAGCGCGACGAGGAGGCCGTCGAGGCGAAACTCGACGCGCTCCGGGGGGCCGCCGAGGGCGACGAGAACGTCATGCCCTACATCATCGACGCCGTGAAGGTGTACGCCACGACCGGCGAGGTGTGTGACGTGCTCCGGGACGTGTTCGGCGAGTACCAGCCCGGTTCGTCGATGTAAGGTCGGTCGAAACGCGGGACCGTCCTGTTTTCGAGCCATCTGTGCTCCAGAATTATAAGCTACCCCGGTGTACGGCCGTCCATGCGATTCGACCACGCCGGTATCGCAACTGACGACGCCGCCCCGCTCGCGGAACTGTTCGCCGAGGCTTTCGAAACACCGGTCGTCCACGAGGAGACGTTCGACGGCCTGCAGGTGACGTTTCTGGAGATGGGCAACGGGTACTTCGAACTGTTGGAACCGCTGCCGGACGCCGACGGCGCGATTCCCAGATATCTCGACAGCAACGGCCCGGGAATCCATCACGTCGCCTTGGAGACAGACGACATCGCTGCCGCGCTAGAGACAGTCAGTGACTGCGGCATCGACCTCATAGACGAGAAGCCGCGGCCCGGCGCGTGGGGACACGACGTGGCCTTTCTCCATCCGAAGACGACCGGTGGGGTGCTCGTGGAGTTAGTCGAACACTAATCGGCTTCTCGTCCCGGGCCCGGATTCACTCGTCGTCGAGCAACGCTGCAAACCGTTCTTCGGCACCGGGCGTGAGCCGCTCGGGCGGCTCCGCGAACCACGCCGCTCCAACGAGTTCCGACTCGTCCACATCGAGGCTTCCCTTCTTGTACTCCGCTTCGAGGTAGATGTCTAGCGTGTGTACCGACCCCTGTGCGTCGGTATCCGGATAGTACTTCGAGTGAACGACCTCTGCGACGCCGGTGACCGTACAGCGGATGCCGGTCTGTTCGTTGACGCGGCGGACGGCGGTCCCCTGTACCGATTCGTATTCGTCGCCTTTGCCGCCGCCCGGCAGCGCCCACATATCAGCGCCGCGGCCCAGCACCAGCAGAACGCGGTTGCGGGTGTCGCCGGCCGCCTGATCGGGTATCTGGTCGCTTAGCTCCGGGAACTCGGAGCCGTCCCGAGTGACGAACACGACGCTGTTTCCGGAGTAGCCGGTCCCGCGTGTCGCAGCGAACACGTCAGCGTATTCGTCGGGCGACAGCTCGAAGGCCTCCTCGGTGACCGGAACCTCGTCGTAGGCCGCTTCCAGGCTCGCAATGCGCTTGTCGACGTTCGTCTGGTTGATTTTCTCTGTGAGGTTCGCGTCGCCGGCCTCCGCGTCGGCCGGGGTGTCGTCGCCAGTCATACGAGGTGATACTGCGGGCCACCGATAAGTGCCGCGGTCCAGCCGATGAAAAAGAACTTGTATTCTGGTTGTCTGCTTCCGGACATGAAAGCGATTGTCCTCGCAGGCGGGTACGCCACCCGGCTCTGGCCTGTCACCAAGAACCGGCCCAAAATGCTGCTTCCAGTCGGTGAGACGACTGTCATCGACCGGATTCTGGGCGAACTGGAGAAGGACGATCGCATCTCGGACGTGTTCGTCAGTACGAATCAGCGCTTTGCCGACGACTTCCGGGACCACATCGCCGCGAGTAGTTTCGAGAAGCCGTCCCTGACCGTCGAGGAAACCGCCGAAGAGGACGAGAAGTTCGGCGTCGTCGGCGCGCTCGCCCAACTGGTCGACCGGGAGGGGCTCGGCGACGAGGACCTGCTGGTCATCGCCGGCGACAACCTCATCAGCTTCGACATCGCCGATTTCGTCGATTACTTCGAGCAGTACGGCGATCCCACGCTCGCCGCCTACGATGTCGGCTCGCGGGAGAAGGCGAGTTCCTACGGCCTCATCGAACTGGACGGCGAGGAAGTCACGGACTTTCAAGAGAAGCCCGACGACCCCAACAGCACGCTCGTCTCGATTGCCTGCTACGCGTTCCCGGCCGATGCGATTCGCTTCAACGAGTATCTCGAAGATGGAAACAACCCCGACGAACCCGGCTGGTTCATCCAGTGGCTCGTCGACGACGGTCCGGTCCGGGCGTTCACCTTCGACGACGCCTGGTACGACATCGGGACGCCCGAAAGCTATCTGGAGGCCGTCGCGTGGGAACTCGACGGCGACAACGTCGTCGCAGAGGACGCCACCATCGAGAACACCACGCTCGGCGAGAACGTCCACGTCCTCTCGGGGGCAGAAATCGTCAACTCCAGCCTCGACGGCACCATCGTGTTCCCGGACACGACCATCCTCGATTCGGACATCCGCGAGTCGATTATCGACCGGGATACGCAGGTCGAGAGTCTGGACCTCGCCGGAGCGCTCATCGGCGCACACACACAGTTGACGAACGGCGACTGACTCCGCCTAGCCGTCTTGATTCTCCCGATTACGCCAGCCACGCGTCTTCGATCTGTAGCGTCCCGCGACTGCCGTCCCACTCCGTCTCGTACTCCAGTTCGATCCGGCGGTCCATGTGTGGCCCGTCGGTGACGAGCGTCTCGAACTCGCCGCCTTCGCCGAGAATATGGACGCCGTACTCGTCGTTGAGCGCCTCCAGTTCGTCGAGCGCGTCGGCATCGAGCGTGCGACCCAGCCAGGACTCATCGAGCCCGTAGGCGGCCACGCGGATGATCCGTATCTCGAAGCCGGCGTCGAGCATCGCGTCGGCGAGGTCGCGTGGGTTCTCTTGCCACAGCGGCGCGAACACGTTGGCTTCGAGGCGGTCGGCCATCGATTCGATGCGGGTCGTCTGGTACTCGCTCTCGACTGCGCCAGCGGTGACGCCGGTGATGCCGCCGTCCAGTTCGGCGTCGAGTTCGCGTAGCGCGGCCTCCAGCGGTTCGAGTTCGGCGTCGCCCTGGTCGCCGGAGTCGAGCACGTCGTCGGCCTCGAAGTCATCGGGCTCGATTTCCACCAGCGGGATACCGATGCTCTCGGCGGCCAGGCGGGCCAGTCGAGTCGCCGGAACGTGGTACATGTAGGAGTCGCCCTCCGGGTGGACCGTCACCAGATGTTCGACAGGGTGGCCCCGTTCCAGTGCCCGGTACAACGCCCACGAGGAGTCTTTGCCGCCGGAGAACAGCGAAACCCACGCGCCGTCTGTCATAGCCGCCGGTAGCCGGCGGCGGCGTAAATCGCTGTCTATTCCACCAGTTCGTCCTCGATGTCGGTGTGGCTGACGTAGGTCGCCACCCGGACGCCGACGATGCTGATGAGGATACCTGCGAGGATGAACAGCCCGAGGCGGGTCCCCGCCTCCAGCGAGAACCCCTGAATCTGTACGATGCCGAGGTTCGTCTCCGGCACGTGAAACGGCTCGAACACGCCACCGCGTTCGAGGAAGTACGCAGAAAAGCCGCGAACGACCAGCCCGACCGCGACCGCACCGAAGGGGAGGTTCACGTACGCGCTCCGGACCCCTTCCTGCTGGATGAGTTCGTCCAGCAGGCGGCCCAGCGAGGCGGCCAGTGCCGCGCCGGTCAGCCACGGGACGGACGCGAAGGCAAAGCGGTTCGCAAGCAGGAAGGGGCTGATATCGCCGACCGCCGAGACGCCCAGCACGCCGGCGAAGATGCCGACGAGCGAAAGGCCGGCGGCGACGACGTAGGTCACGAGCGACACCTGTCCCGAGTACAGGGCTTCCCGGGTCTGGCTGGGAAGTCGGGAGAGGTATGCGTCGATACCCAGTCCCTTGTAGATGAGGAACACGCCGATGGCGGCCGCGATAGCGCCGACGGCGATGGTCGGGCTGGTGACGACGAGCAACAGCGGGAACGCGAGCATGATGATCCCGACGGGGACCAGCACCGTCTTGCGCAGTTCCTCGTCGGCCAGGAACTGCTTGAGCAGGTAGTACGTGGATTCGATGTCGCGGGCCTGACGAACGACGACCCGGTCGACGGCGTCGACCTGGACGCGACTCTCGATGATGGGAACCAGCCGCTCGTCGTCGGCACTGTCGACGACGACGACCGCGGAGTCCGGGTCGTGCTTGGCGACCAGATCGTCGATCTGGCTGGCGATCTCCCGGTCCGAGCCGACACTGTCGCTCCCGCCGCCGACGACGGCAAGCACCGGCGAGGACCCCTCGGCTTCGAGTTCGTCCGCGACCGCGAGCCCTTCCAGCAAACAGTTGACCCGGCTGTCTTCCGGGTCAACGACGCCCGTCTGCGTGATGAGTGACTCGACGGCGTCGCGGCCGACGACGGGACACGCCGCTGCGGCCGGACTGTCCCTGTCGATACACACCACCAGCGTAGTCACACTACGGCGAAGGCGGTCCCCGAATAAAAAACCTCCCGAGCTATCGCCGGAAGGAGAGGCCCTCGATATCGCCGTCGGCGACGCCGGCGATACCCGCGCCGAGGGCGAAGGCGACCTGCTGTGCGCCTCCGCGGAGTTTGCCGGTCAGGCCGCGCTCGGGCTCGTACTCCTTGATCGTCACAGCCTCGCCCAGCCGTTGCTCCAGGCTCGCCTCGACGTCGTCGCGCGTGCCGAGCCGGTCGACGAGCCCACGCTCTTCGGCCTCGTCGCCGAGGAAGATGCGCGCTTCGGTGTCCTTGAGCGTCTCGGCGTCCATCTCGCGGCCCTCGGCAACGGTGTCGATGAACTGGTCGTAGTAGTCGTCGACGATACCCTGGAGGTACTCGCGCTCGTCCTCGGTCATCTCCTTCAACGGCACGCCGGCGTCCTTGTACTCGCCGGCGGTGAACTGCTCGTAGGAGAGGCCAAGCCGGTCGGCCAGTTCCTTGGCGTTGACCCGCGAGCCGACGACGCCGATCGAGCCGACGATAGAGCCCTCGCGCGCCCAGAGCTCGTCACAGCCGGCGGCGATGTCGTAGCCGCCGCTGGCACAGACGTCCGTGGCGTAGGCGATGGTCGGGCCGTCGAACTCCTCGGCGGCGATGCGGATGTCCTCGCTGGGGACGATTTCGCCGCCCGGCGTGTTCAGTTTCAGGAGCAGCGCCTCTGAGCCCCGGTCCGCGTCGGCACGGTCTATCTGTTCGACGATGTCGTCGGCCGACGCGCCCACCGGTGGACTGGTGATGCCGCCACCGCCGTCACGGCTGATCGGCCCTTCGACGGCGACCTCCGCGACGTTGTGTGCCGGGAGGAGGGAACCGGCGATGTTGCTGCCGATACGGGCGGTGGCGACGGCGACAGCGACGACCAGCAGGACGCCGAGCAACTGGGCGAGGTTGTCGGGCGTTCTGACGAACAGCACCCAGCCCAGGACCGTGCCGATACCGACCACAATTACGACCAGTAACCCACGAACGATGTCGTCTGTGCCCGCCATTACTGATACATCCCGAGCGGCTGTGCGCTCGTGCTCTCCTCCTGATTTTCCTGAAGCTGCTGTGCGAGTTGCGCCTTGGCTCGACCGATTTCCTCGGCCTGCTCGACCAGTGCCTCGGTATCGACCTCGAAGTCGGCCAGCGGGCTTATCGCCGTCTGCAGGAGCGCCCGCGCCGCTTCCGGGTCAGGAAAGCGCTGATCGGCCTCGACGATGAGCCCGATGCTCGTCAGCCCGACCCGCTGTGATTCGTGGACCAGCGCCCCGGTCGGCCCGGTGATCGCGCCGTTCTCCGAGGGCGAGTCCACGTTCGCCTCCTCCAGCATCGCCGCCCCGTCGCCGGTTGAGACGCCGTACACGTCCGGTACACCGTCTTTCTCGGCAGGACGGCCGCTGAGGTAGATCGGCGTCGCGTCGTTGGCCTCGAACCAGCTGACCATACAGCCGGCGAACTCCTTCGCGCCGGACGGGGAGATCGGTGCATCGCTCTGGAGGACGAGCAGGTCACGGCCCTCATCCGCGTACAGTCGGACCGGCGGGCGAACGTCCGGATCGTCCGTCCCGTACACGGCGATTTCTGGCAGTCCCTCGCAGTGGGCTGACGCGTAGTACTCCATATCGTAGACGTCGACGAGATGGTCGGCGGCTATCTTGCCGACGAGTCCGACGCCCGGGAGCCCCTCGACCAGTGTCGGGGAATCGAGCGAAATGTCGTCGCGGTGGACCTGTATGTGTGCCATGTCTGTGGTATCGGCCGCCGGCGGCTTGAAAGCCATGGGCCAGTGCCGTTCGAAACCCACAAACCGACCGCCAGCGAACGCCGGACAATGGAACCACTCGACCGCTACCGACCCATCATCGACGACTTCGAGGCGTTCATCGACGCATGTGAACGCCCGCTACCGTCGGCTGTCAGGGTCAACACCATCAAAGCCTCCGTCGAGAGGGTCCGAACGGCGCTTGCGGACGCGGACATCGCCTACGAACCCGTCGACTGGCACGACGGCCTGTTCGTCCTGCCCGAGGACTCCCCCGGCGCGAACTGGCCGTACTTCCACGGCTGGATTCACGGGCAGGAGGAAGTGTCCGTGATTCCGGCGACCGTACTGGACCCCCAGCCTGGCGAGCGAGTCTGGGACGCCTGTGCGGCACCGGGGAGCAAGACGACCCAGCTCGCCGCGCTGATAGAGGACACCGGCGAAGTCGTCGCGACCGACAACAACCTCGGACGGATTTCGGCGCTACGGACCAACACTGAGCGGCTGGGCGCGACCACGGTCGCTGTCACCCACGAGGACGGGCGCAACCACTCGCTCAAGCCCTTCGGCGGCGAGGGATACGACCGGGCACTCGTTGACGTCCCCTGTTCCTGTGAAGGGACCATTCGAAAGAACCCCGATACGCTGGAAGATTGGACGCTCTCGCACGTCGAAGGCATCTCCGGCGTCCAGAAAGGAATCCTCAAGCGAGCCGTCGAAGTGACCGAACCCGGCGGAACCGTCGTTTACTCCACCTGCACATTTGCCCCGGAGGAAAACGAGGCCGTACTGGACTACGTTCTCGGCGAGACGGCCTGCGAAATTGTGGACTACGACCTCCCGCTCGACCACGCCCCCGGCATCACCGAGTGGCAGGACGAGACATTCGACCCCAGCGTCGCCGACGCCAAGCGCATCTACCCGCATCACAACGACACGGGCGGGTTCTTCTGTGCGAAACTGGAGGTACCCGCGGAATGAGCGACCAGAGCACGGAGTTCACGCGGCTCCCAGAGACAGACGAAGAGCGAGAAGACCCCGAGCGGGCGACCCGCGAGGAAGTCCTCGACTTCTGGACCGAGCGGTTCGGCGTCCCGCCGGAGACTTTCGAGGGATACACGTTCTGGGAACGCGGCGCTGGCAAACTGTGGCTGTATCAGGGGAGTCCGCCATCGCCTGTCGACATCGAGGGCCTTGGAATGACGTTCCTGCGGACGCGCCAGGAACACTGGAAGCCGACGCTGGAGGCCGTCCAGCGATTCGGCGAGCACGCCAGCCAGAACGTCATTCACCTCGACGAGGACACTGCCCGAGCGTTCGTCGCGGGCGAGGATCAGGAACTCGACTGGGACGGCGACTGGGGGTATCTCGTCGTCACCCACGACCTCGCCGGCGAGGCCGAACCGGTCGGCGTCGGCCTGTACGTGTACGGCGAACTCAGGTCCCAGGTGCCGAAAGGACGTCGCCGAGAGGTCTAACCCGAGGACCCACCCGTCCCACTGAGAACCGATTAGCCACTGGAAGACTTCGCGGCCGGCGTTCCCTGCATCGCGTACAACTCCGCGTACGTGCCGTCGTCGTCAAGCAGTTCGGCGTGGCTGCCCCGTTCTGTGACCTGCCCGTCCTCGACGGTGTAGATTCGGTCGGCGTTAGAGACGGTCGAGAGCCGATGGGCGATTGCGATCACGGTCTGGTCCCCGTCGAGCGTCTCGACGGTTCGATGGATTTGCCGTTCCAGGTTCGAGTCGAGGTCGCTGGTGGCTTCATCGAGTACGAGTATCTCTGCGTCCGTCAGCAGCGCGCGGGCCAGTGCGACGCGCTGGCGTTGCCCGCCGGAGAGTTTCACGCCGTCGTCGCCCAGCACCGTGTCGAGCCCCTGCGGAAGGTCATCGAGAAATTCGAGGACGAGGGCCTTCTCGGCGACCTCGTACAGCGTCTCGTCGGAGATATCCCTGCCGACGGTGAGGTTGTACCGCAAGGAGTCGTTGAAGATATGCGGGTCCTGTCGGACCATCGCAACAGCGTCACGCCATTCGTCGAGGGCATAGGTCGAAATCGGCGTCCCGTTCGCCAGAACGTCACCGCTATCCGGCGCATAGAGCCGAGTGAGCAGCGAGACGACTGTCGATTTGCCACCACCGGACTCACCGACGATACCGACGAACTCGCCTCGCTCGACAGCCATCGAGAAGTCCGCGAGCACTGGCTCGTCCTCGTAGGCGAACGAGACGTTCTCGAACGCGACTTCCTCGATGCAGTCCGGGACTGGCTGCCCGCCAGTGGGCTCCTGCTGGGTTTCGAGGCGGTCGATGAACTGGTGGGTGCGAACCAGATGTGGGAGCTCTCCCTCGACGGCGTAGATGGTAGAATTGAGCGAACTCAGTCGGGGCGCGAGTCGGAGCATCGCGAACAGGAACACGCCGAGTTCCGCGATAGACAGCGCCCGAAAACTGATTGCGACGTAGACGAGCCCAAACAGGAGCAGCGAGACCGAGAGCCGATAGAAGCTACCGATTGCGACCTCGTTCCGGCGAACGGCGATGCTGGTCGAGGTGTATCGGTCGAGCGTGGCCCGGAACTCGGCAAGCAGTCCGTCGCGCATACCGAACAGCTTCACGTCACGGATACCTTGCGTCCCCGCCTGTGTTGTCTCCTGTAGCTGTTCGTTTGCCGTCGCCACACGGTCGCCAACGGCGTACCCGGGCTCGATGCCGTATCTGATGATCGCCGTGACACCGCCGAGAGCGACAGCTGCACCGACTGCCAGCACCGGAGCGATAGCGAGTGCGATCCCGATATACACTAGACAGAGGATTGCCTGCTGGAAGAACTGGATAATCCGGCCGATGACACGGCCAGCGTACCGGGTCTGTGTCAGAATCGTGTTCATGATGTCGTCGGAGCCCTTGTCGTCGTAGTAGGCGACCGACGCGCCCATCGCCAGTTCATAGGCCCTGTTCTTGAGATCGCGTTCGTACGTCTGTGTAAGCTTCGCCGCGAGCCACTTCACCGCAAACGATGCCGTGAACCGGACGACCATCACGCACGCGAGACCGAGTAACAGGGATTCGAGCGTGAGCGGCAGTCCGGCGGCGGCGTACGCGGACAGGAACTGGCCGGTGACGCCGTCCGCCTGCAGTGGGAGGCCTTGCCCGCCCTGTGCAGCGTCGAGTATGGGAAACAGGAACGAGAGGCCAACGCCCTCCAGCAGCATCACGAAGAGGCTGGCGGCGACGATACTCCCCGTCAGTGCCGGACGATACAGTGCCACACGGCGCAGCGATGCGTATTTTTCACTGACGGAGGGAGTATCAGTCATTGTTCCGGATGCGAGTGCTATGTAACATAGTTACCGACTCACTACGGTTGGGCAGTACGGGAGCGAAGGGAGCGTCTACCACCTGTCTGGGTTGTGACGGCGACGAAAAGAGGCCATAACAAATAGTGCGAGTATCCCTGGAGTCCTCATATGGTCGCGATAGATTCTGGATCGACTGTCGTCGCAACTGATAACTGTGTGACCACGACTATCGACGGCGAGATCGTGCTGCTCAACAACGAGACGGGGCGGTACCAGGGCCTGTCGGGCGTCGGCCCGGACATCTGGGACCGAATCCAGGAACCGACGGAACCAGCGGCTATCGTCTCAACGCTAGTCGAGGAGTACGATGTCGACAGAGACCGAGTGGCAACTGACGTGGAACGATTCCTGGAAACGCTTGCCGCGGAGCAACTCGTCAAGATCGATGCGAGCCCGACTCCGTGAGTTCAGGGCGTTGCCACGGGCGCAGAAGCTATTGCTCTGTGAAGCTGTGGTACTGATCGTTGCGAGCAAGGTATTGCTTGCAGTCGCTGGGCTGGAGGACGCAGAGCGATATTTCGGTATAGTCTCTCAGTACCTCCCGTGTCATCGTCAGTCCGGGTCACCAGAGTCAGTGCGGTGGGCGGTTCTGACAGCGGGATCACGTCTTCCGGGCACCTACGATTGTCTTGACCGAGCGCTCACTGGTAGCACACTGCTGGTAGCCAACAACCTGCCGCATCGTCTCCGCTTCGGCGTGGACACCCAGTCCGAGACGTTCGAGGCTCACGCTTGGATCGAGTCTAACGGGGCTGTCCTTATCGGGGATGTCGACGACTTCGGGCGCTTCCGCACACTCACGGAACGCGAAGTACGTGGCTAACGGATAGTAAACACGCTATTCTGTGTGAATTCAACGGTAATGGATACTATAACAAATACACCTACATCTGAAACCAGAGGCGGGGGTAACCCATGAAGGAATACGAAACGCCGTCGGTCGAAACGTATGGAACTGTCGAAGAAAAGACGAACTGGTGGGACCACGACGACGGATACGGGAAGTGGAGCTAAAGTCCGCAGTCGGTTCACGTATCTAACTGATCCCTCCTTTATTGATCCCCGACACTGGCACCGGTCAATGGCTACGTCGTGACGGTTTCGTGGCTGTGTGTCGGAAGTAGAGAGCGCATTCTTATCCACCACAGAAGTCAAGCGATCTGGTATGAACCAGGGGTGTCGTAGATGGGGTGTGTTTCAGCACGGACGGAATCGATGGACAACTACGCAGGGAGGGACCTAGCAGGATGGCAACAGTAAGCACAGCCACGTACGAAGCTTTTGGACTGACAGTCCGCTCGGCATTCGACGTACCGGAGCTTCCGCCCGCTGAGACAGAGCCCGACGGGCGGGCCGACGTCACCATCACTGAAGAACGGCTCCCTCGCCCACTGTCGGCTGACTCCGAATCGACCTTTCACGCGGTAGACGAGCGCGAATACTACCTTCTATACGACGCCGCAACGGTCAGAATTCTCGACGGGACGTCCATCGCTGTAGACCCGGCCTCGGACGTGCCAAGCGAAGTCCTCCGCCACGTACTGGTCGGCCCGGCGTTGAACCACCTGCTGGACCAGCGGGGCTACTTCGTACTGCACGCCAGTACTGTCAGCATCGACGGGCGTGCAGTGGCGTTCGTCGGGGAGTCCGGGGTCGGAAAAACGACGACTGCGATGGCCTGTTTGCTTGACGGGCACCGTGTCCTGAGCGACGACGTGGCTGCGATAACGCTGGATAATGCGGGACCAGTCGTTCGGAGCGGCTACCCATCGATGAAACTCGACCCGGAGGCAGTTGCGGCGTTTGACCCCCCGGTCGAGCCGCCGGAACAGGTCCACAGCGGGCGCCCGCGACACTTCTACGGGCTCAGACACGACCAGCCCGCGACTCCGGTGCCGCTAGAACGCATCTATCTGCTCGAAGACGGTGAATCTATCGGGGTGGACTCAGTCAGGCCGGACGAACAGGTCATGGCGCTCGTCGATAACACGTACACGCTGGGCGCGCTGGATGCCGACGGCCAGGCCGTGGCCAATTTCAGTGCTTGCGGGGAGATCGTCGATATGACAGATATAAAACGGCTCCGCCGACCGTTCGATCTCGATATACTCCCGGAGGTCGTAGACCGGATTCAGTCTGATCTCGAGAGTAAGCCATGCTAACGGAGGCTGAACCCGAACTCCAATTGGTAGTCGACTGTGTTCGTACCGCAATCGTCACCGACGCTTCCCCCGAGCTTCCCGCGCTGGATGACACGCCAGACTGGGACCGCGTCGTTGAACTCGCTCAGTATCACGGCGTCGTGCAACTCCTCTATCAGGGGCTGGAACCGATGGCACGCGAGAGCAGTGCTGCGTTCACCGTGCCAGAGTCCGTGTTGACACGACTTAACAGCACAGTACAGGGAAAGCGGATGCGGAATCTCGCGTTCACGACCGAGCTACAGGAGATAATCGAGAGTTTTGAGACACGCGGTGTACGCGCGGTACCGTTCAAAGGACCGACGCTGTCCGCCGCCGCCTATGACGACGCAACGGTGCGGGAGTACAACGATCTGGATCTGCTCGTCCATCCTGAAGATATCACCGTCGCCGCGGATATTCTGGAAGAGCGAGGCTACGAGTGGCGCGGGGGCACGCCGCGATTGGACGACGCGGCGCTGTTGGGCGGTCCCGTGACGAAGGCTATCGTTCACGAGTACGAAATGCGCGGTCCGGAGTTCGACGTGGAACTTCGCTGGCGCGTTGGCGATGCCGAGCGACCGTTCTCCACATCCTTCGGTGAACTCTGGGACCGCCGCGACACCGTATCGGTCGGCGGCCAACCGCTTCCGGCGCTTGCACAGCCAGATCGGCTACTCGTATTAGCGTTCCACGGCACCAAGCACCGCTGGTATCTCCTGAAGTGGCTCTGTGATTTCGTTGCGGCGCTGGAGTCGACGGAAGCCGACTGGTCACACGTCCTCGCTCGGGCGCGGGAAACTGGCGTCCAGCGGAACCTACTGCTCGGGGCCGCGCTCGCCCGTACTGTCTTCGGGTATGCCCTCCCAACGCCGATACTGGATCGCCTTCGCACGGACGACCGCGTCACCGAGTTAACCGAGGCCGTCGTCGAGTCGCTGGCCGCTGGGACGCCACAGGCACTCACGCAGTTCGAGGCCGCTCAGTTTCACCTGGCTGCCAGCGATTCGGCAACTGCGCTGGTGCCGCTCCTGCTGTTGCATTCGTCGCTTCACCCGACTTACTCGGAGTACCAGTTTTGCCCGCTCCCCGGCCCGCTGCATCCGCTGTACTACGTCATCTGGCCGCTCCGACTCCTCCTCGAAGTGCCACAGTGGCAGCGACAGCGGTCCGAAGAGCCACTTGACGAAGCGACCTGAACGCCGAGTCGCTCGCTTCGTTCCGGCGACGATTCGCTGTATCTGGGGGCTGATTCTCAGCGGTATCCCACAGGCGGCTCACTCCCGTGGCCGGATTGTCCCCTCACCCAGCCCTTCCCAGGCAACGCGGTAGCCAAGGCGTGCGAGGGCGGCGCTGTCGTCCTCGATACCGTAGTCTGCCAGTCTGTCGCTCGCCGCCTCGTACGCCATTCCGGGCTCGATCTCCTCGGCCAAGTCGTCTAACACGGCAGGGGAAACGAGCGTGCGCCCGACGCGCTCGTGGTCAGGATAGGCCACGTCTTCCAGCGCATCCTCGCTGACGCCGTACTCCGCGGCGAGGTCGGCGAGCGAGGTAACGTCGGCATCCGGCCGGAGTTCATCGGGTATCTCCGCGGCGCTCTCGCGCACCAGCCGCTCCTCGTAGGGCCGCAGCGCGTCCCGCACGTCTTTCACGCTGACCGTCCCGGAGTACGGGATCGCTCGGGTCTCCGTCGCTTCGATGTCTTCCCCAACGCCAAGAGACGCGTCGACGGCGACCAGCATCTCGACGTCCTCCAAGGCGTCAAGGCGGGTGAGTTTCTTCTCGACGTACTCCGGCGTCCAGAAACCCATAATTTCGAAGAAAATCCGGAAGGGAGCGTCACTGGCAGCCCCGTCCGAGCCCCCGCCACTGCGCCCGGTGTCCCGAACGCCGGTATCAGCGCCGGGTCGCCACTCGAAGGCGAAATCCGGGATGATGACGTGTTCCCCTGCCGCTAGAGGCTCCGGTTCCCGGATCAGGTCCCAGTCAAGGTCCAGCGCGGCGAACCGCCCGGCGAAGTCGGCTTCGACGCCGCTGTCGTAGCTGACCTCAGTTACGGGCTCGACGCCGGGAACGGAGACATCCGCATCTGAAAAGGTGAGTTCCCGCTCGGTACCCCGGTCATCGATGGTCGCCGTCAATTCCCACTCGCTCGCGGCCGCGACTGTCCGAAGGAGACGAGCGAAGCGGGTGCCGTACCGGCGTGTATTCGAGAACAGCGCGTCCGGCCCCGTGACGATGACCTCCCGACCGTTCGCAGTCTGTCGAATCTCGTACATCAGCCGGAGGCGCTTGACTGCCGAGACGAGCGCCTTCGGGTCGGAGGAGCGGACCCGTACCTCGGTGGCGTCGAACAGCGCCGTTTGCGCCAGCGAGAGGTCGTACTGGGTCCGCAGTTCGGCCGGCCCCCAGCGCGAGTCGACATCGGTGAGAATCTGTCGTGAGTCGCGGTCGGCGTACAGTGTGTCGGCCAGCGTCTCGGCATCCGTGCCGAAGTGGTCGGCCGCCTCGGAGAGTGCCTGCTGGCGCTCGGCCTCGGTCACGACGCCGACGTCCGCAGCGGCTTCGAACACTCGACGACGGGCGCGGACAGGGTCGACAGTGGCTTGCGTCCCGAAGGTCGCCTCCCGCTCGACGAGTTTCGCCAGCCCGCGGACGAGTTTGAAATCGTCGGCCTCTCGCTCTACGTCTGTGAGTGCCGCCACCAGCGTCCCGCGGGATTCGCCGACGTGACCCTGATAGATTCCGAGCACGCGGGCCGCCAGCCGCTCCGCGTCGGCGTCGGCGAACTGCAGGTGGTAGCCGCCGCCGGCCCGGGACACCCGCAGGAGGTCTTTCGTCAGCACACGCGTGTGTCCGCCACGGAGCGACAAAAAACAGGGAGTCAGGGCAATTTCTCGATACGCTTAAGGGCTACCTCGATGCTGCACCGCCCGCTATCTGCGTCGCCTGGCGACGCGCTCTTCGGCAGTCTCCTCGGTCACGAGTTCGTACAACAGCGCCCGACCGCCGTCGGCTTTTGGCCGCAGAATCCGGCCGAGTCGCTGGGTGAATTCCCGCTCTGACCCGCTCCCCGAGAGGACGACGGCGACGTTGGCGTCGGGCACGTCCACACCCTCGTCGAGGACGTTCGCCGTCACGACCCGGGAGTAGGTCCCGTCGCGGAACCGCTCTAAGATCTCCCGACGCTCGCTCGCACCGGTCTCGTGTGTTATCGCCGGGATGAGGAACCGCTCGGAGAGGCGGTACACGAGGTCGGTGTGGGCGGTGAAGACGATGATGCGGTCCTCGCGGTGGCGGTCCAGAATCGTCGCCAGCCGGTCGACCTTCCGCTGAGCGTTCATCATCACCTCGCGGGCGCGCTGTTTCGCCAGCAGCGCCTCGCGGGCCGCCGGGTCGTTGCCGGACCGCTTCACGAGTTCCTGATAGTCGCTGCCGGACCGGAGTTGGATGTTGGACTGCTTCAGGTAGTCGGTGAACGTCCTCTGAGACTCCTCGTAGCGGTCCCGCTCGTCCGGCGTGAGCGCGACTTCGATTCGTTTGATATCGTAGTCCGCGAGGTGCTCGCCCGCCAGGTCGTCAACGCTGACTCGCTGGACGAGCGGCCCGACGAGGTCCTCGATAACCTCGTGGGCTCCGTCCGGGCGCTCGAACGTCGCCGTCAGCCCGAGCCGTGCCGGCGCGGCGAGCAGCCGAGCGATGTCCCGGTACCCCTCCCCGCCGAGGTGGTGGACCTCGTCGAAGACCACGAGTCCGAATCGGTCCCCGAGTTCGTCGGCCCGCAGGTACGCCGAGTCGTACGTCGACACCGTGATGTCCTCGACGCGCTGTTCGCCCCCGCCCATGCGGCCGACCGGCTGGTCGAACTCCCGCTGTAGCTCGCGCTGCCACTGCTCCAGCAGGTCGATAGTCGGGACCACGACCAGCGTCGGCGTCCCCAGCGCGACCATCGCCGCGATGCCGATGACGGTTTTGCCGCTCCCCGTCGGGAGTTCCAGACAGCCTCTATCGCCGGTCGTTCGCCAAGCGTCCAGCGCTGCCTGCTGGTAGGCTCTGAGGTCGTACGTCGTCGAGAGCGACAGCGACGGGAGCGAACTGACGTGGTCCTCGTATGCCAGCCCGCGCTCGTCGAGCGCGGCCCGGAGTTCGGCGTACCGGTAGGCCGGCGCTCGATCTGTCTGCGAGCGCTCGTCGTACTCGACGCCGGGCAGGTCCGACGGCGGGTCCCCCGTCACGCGGATGGTCCCCGACTCGTACGTCAACTCCAGCACACTCCGGGGTTCGCCGGTCCGGCCGATAACGCTTTCGTGGGCCGCTGCGGGCACCACCGGGTAAAATAACAATACAGTTTACGTCCGTTCGCACCCACTATTCTTAGTATGGACGACGCACGAGCAGCAGTAATTGCCCTCTTGCTGTCGGCAGTGCTGACCCTCGCCGTGGTACCGGCAAGCGTAGCAGGAACACAGACGGCACAGGAGACACTAACCGTCGACAAAGACGGGAGTGCCGACTACCGGTCGATACAGGCCGCCGTGGACGCCGCCGATAGCGGTGACACCGTCGAGGTCCGGCCGGGCACCTACTACGAAGAAGTCCGAATCAACGAGAACATCTCCCTCGTCGCACCCGACCGGGCGATACTGGACGGCTCGCGGTTCGTCAACGGTACCGGCGTTACGGTGGCCGGCCCAGCCGAACCGACCGTCACCGGATTTACCGTGCGGAACTACCGCTTCGGTGTCATGGCCAACGGGACCAATGGCGACTGGACGGTCAGTAATACGACCGTTATCGCTGCCGACGTCGGCGTCTACGCGCCGAATTCGTCCGGGAACTGGACTATCGAGGACGCCGCCGTCGCCAGCACGACCTACAGCGGCGTGTTCGCCCGCGAGACCAGCGGCGACTGGACGATTCGCGACACTCGCTTCGTCGCTGTCGGCGGCGACGGCGCCGACGTCCGCAGGTCTTCCGGCGACTGGGCGGTCGCAGCGGTCGTCGTCGACCGGTCCGGCGCGGACGGCGTCGATGCCTCCGGGACAACTGGCGACTGGACGGTCCAGAACACGGAGGTCCGTCGTAGCGATACCGGCGTCAAAGCTATCGACAGCGACGGCGACTGGACGGTGACCGACCTGACGGTCCGCCGGAGCGACACCGGCCTGGTGACCGCTTTCTCGGGCGGTGCGTGGACGCTCGAAAATGCCACCCTCGAAACCCGGGATATCGGGGTCTTCAGCGCTCGAACGACCGGCGCGTGGACCATCCAGAATACGATCATCGAAAGCCGGCAACAGGGAATCCACGCCGTCAAGACCAACGCGTCGTGGACTGTCTCTGAATCGACCGTCTCCGTGACCGCCGAGCAGAATGCCATCGGTGTCGACGCCCGCTCCGCGAGCGAGGGCTAGTCGCTTGAGAACGTCACCATCGACAGCCCCGATATCAAAGTCGCCGAGTGAAGCAGACACGCCGGCATTGCCTACCCCGTCACGGGCTGCCACTCTCGCCACCAAAGCGAAGCCCTTAATTAAAACACCCTCTTCTCCCAGAGTGCGGGACCGTGGGGTAGCGGTATCCTCGGCGGATGGGGTCCGTCGGACCTGAGTTCGAATCTCGGCGGTCCCATACTCTGTTTTATCAGATGCCGACACCTGTACGCTTAGGTGTTCGAGCGGTCAATTTCCTTCACGTATTCGGTTGAAATTTAGTCGTTCTTTAAATACCTCCGAGAACCATAGGAAGTCTGTCAAGAAGCTACGGCTTCTGATCGAAATTCGGCGTCGTCAGCAGTGGCCGTATCCACCCTGTGCGTTCGTCCCTGCAAGCCGACTCGTTGAGGACGGTGCGACTGATTCAGAGGTGCGTCGTGCAGTCCAAGAAGTCGACGACGAACTCGTGCGAGGTGGTTCCGATGAGTGACGCGGAGAGTCACGTAGAGCCTGCTGAGGAAAGCGACGAGAGTGAGATACCGAACTCCGGCCCCAGTCCGGCACAACGTGGTTCGACCCCTGAGAACCTACCTGAGGAACACAGGCCGAACCTCCCACACGTCGCGGACGGCGAGAGTACCGATTGGTCGCAGTACACGGCCTATCGGTGCGTCCACTGTCACGACAACTGCATCAACAAGATCGATTCGGACTACGCCCGGGCGAGAGAGTGCCGCCACTGCTACGCAGTTCCGGTACTCGACCGACACAGCGTCGACGACCCGGCGCTTGATCGGTAACTCCTCTGTCCGACGATGTGCCGAGGAGAGGACAGGGGAGTACCCGCCGTAGGTAGCCGACCCACCGTCCGACCAACCCAGTGTGTCGGCGGCTCGACCCCACAGGTTCGCGTTTCGGGAGAGGAAACCCCCCTTGCGGGGGTTGACTCGACCTCCCAGCCGCGCGTATCTGCCAGCCCCCACAGCCCACCGAAAGCGAGGGCGTGGGAGAGCTGGCACGCCCGGCAGCGCAGCGGAGCGAGCAGCCCGGACCGGGCCGCGAGCGCCAATCGCGGCCCGCACCTGCTCGACCAGCCGGCAGCGACCCCTTGCGGGTCGACCCGGAAGCCCGAGCGTTTCCCCCGAACCCGGCGGGTGAGGGGAATCGTTACCGCGTTCACCTGTCCGACCAATGCCGTTTCTGCCCCCGCGGGGTCCCACGCATGAACAGCCGCGTGGAGCCGCCGGGACATCTGGGCGGTCTCGACCTCGCGGACAGATGTAACACTCCCGTCTTAGCAGACCTCCTGGAAGAGCGCGACCTCCTCGGCCACGGCCAGTTGCTCGATGGAACACTGACCGAACGCGACGAAGATCGCGTACGCATTGCGAAGTTTATTGCGGCGCATCCGGAAGGTACGCCGCTGTCTCACGTCGTTTCGTACGCAGTGAAGGGAGTGTCGCCTGAGACGTGCGAGCGCGTCGACGGTTCGGACCCGGACTACCAGTTTGCATACCGCTTCATCGACGACCTCATAGCCCCCGACGACCCGTACGTGCGGAAATCCCGGTCGTCAGGCGTTCTTTTCGTGACCCCGACACTGCGGCTTCTTGACTTGATTACAGAAGGCATTACTCAAACAACCCAGACAGAGGGCCTGACGTATGATCGTGAGTTCTTGCGTAATTACCTCTCTCGCGTCGATTCTGTAGATGATGACCTACGGGAGCTACTGAAAGACGGTTTTACATCCTACCTGAACCGCATCAAAGATTACAAACTGCTGTTCGATGTCCACTTTGTAGATCGGCGCGGTGGCGAGTCCACACAGCGGATGACGAAGGACTACAAGACCCGCTTCAACGACCAAGGCCGCGTGTCCAAGCAGTTCGCCCGGTTCAATGACGCGCTGGAATACGGCTACGAGAACGCTGAGAACGCTGTGCTGGTGACGTTGACGACCGACCCGAAGCGCCAAGACTCGCTGCTCGACGGGATAGATTCGATAAACGAGAACTTCAACCGGCTGTTGTCGTATTTCGACTCGGACCCGTCGACGAAAGCCGATACCCGCGACCCGAGCGTCCCCGGCTGGCGACCCGATCTCGACGACGATGTGACTGGGCGACCGCGTGACCGACCGGACTACATCAAGGCCTTGGAGTTCACTGAGAAAGGATACCCGCACCTGCATGTGCTGTTTTTCGACGTACCGACCCGCCAGAAAGATGAACTGCCGTGGCTGTGCGACAAGCCGGAAGTAGCCGAGAAATGGGCCGACTACGGCCAAGGCGAGATCGTCGACGTGTACCCGCTGACGTACCGCGACGACCTCGACGAGCTGGAACCGGAGTTCCAGAGCGACGAAGGCTTCGTCGACTGGTACAGGTTCGGCGACCACGACCACGGCGAAGAGTGGGTTCGAGAACGAACCCGCTCGCATGAGTTGATCGAGTTCGGCGACGACGGCCACGAAATGGAGTCAACCGCTGGCGCGTATCTCGGGAAGTACCTGAGTGCGACGTTCGGCTCGCTGCTTGACGCGACGGAGTCCTTCGAGCAGGGCGACGACGACCGAGAGACGTACGCTGACAAAGCGGCGACGTGGAAGCTTGCGCTGTACTGGGTGACGAACCGCCGGTTCTGGTCTTGCTCGGAGTCGATTACGGAAGGAATCGACCCGAACGATCACCTGCAAGACCCGGACGTGCGTGAAGCCGTTCGCTGGTGTTCGCTCGACTCAGTACAAGCAGCGAGTGAGAGCGAGATACGCGACAACCTCGCGCGTCGGCAGTGGGACGACCTCGACGATCTCGACGCCGCCGTAGAGCGGGCGATTTCCGATGTGGAACAGCCGCAGGTGCGTTCGACGTTGCCCGAAGAGGCTTCGTTCCGCTGTGTCGTCGATTATATTGGTGCGTATGCGTACTGGGACCTCCCCAGTTGCCAGTTAGTTGATGATCTGTGTGATCTCGAAACCGCCGAAGACTGTGTTGCTGATGGCGACGGGTTGCCTGTCGTTAATCGTGAGAATGACCCGCCGATAGTTGATGTATGGTCATAATGAATATCTGGTATGCAAGTGGATTTATGATATCCGGCGTGCTATTGGGTCCAAACTGTGAATAAACGCACTATATGACATTAGATAAACAATTATTGACTGTTATTGGTGCTGTCGGATCCGCAGCAGGAATAACAGTATCACTTCTCAGTGGATTATATTCTATATTTTCATCCGATATGAATACGGTTGGAGCTATTATTATCGCATCTATGGCTCTGATCTTATTGGCAGTACTGATTCTTGCGATTGACACCCGGTTGAGAATAAATCAAATAGGAAGTGATAAAGAATGAATCCAGAAGATGTCGTAGAGACAGTTGTTTCAACTATCATTATAGTCGTTATGTTAGTGGTCACTGTGACCGTATTGAACCAAGATCTTGGAATGGTTCTAGTTGATTTTCTCCCATCATTTATTGAAATAATGGTTTGGCTGTTAGTTGTTCTGTTTATTGCTTCACTACTATCACAACTTATTGATTAGTTCTGAGGTATGTAATTAGGTTCAGATGGTAAAATAACCAGAATACTACCTGATTCTTGAACGGCTAATAAGTGAGTCTTCGATGCGCTGTCGACGACTGAGTCCCCGACAGGAGAACGTGTCGCCTGCTGCGTGAACGACCGATAAGTGAGTCCCCGACACGTCATCGGCGACCGAGTCCCCGACGGGAGAGTGAACCCCGGCGCTTCGGGTCGTGCCTGTGGAGTGTTCGGTGAACGAGTCCCCGATGTGAAACCGACGACCGAGTCCCCGATGGGAGAACGAAACCAGCGAGACAAAGCGACCGTCGAACGAGTCCCCGATGGGAGAGCGTACTATTCGTCGTCAACCCACCAGACCCAGCTACGACCGGCTTGCTTGCCGTTGATACGGTCTTCAGAGCGGAGTTCCTTCAGGCGGATTTGTGTAGCGTTAGATTTGATTGGAATTTGCTCGGCAACTTCGTTCGTGGACAGAACAGGATCGGTAGCCTGAGCCAGTACCGCGATAATCTCTTCATCAGTCACGTCCGGTTTTCGGCCCGCCATTGTGGCATCTATCGGTCGTGTGCATCAAATAAACTCTGGTCCACAGTATTATTATGATTAGACCGATTACAAATTTAGAAACCATTATTGTTCTTTAGTCGAAGAAGTAGTTACGGAGGTCACCCGGACTGCTGGAACAGTTCGGAAAACGCGGACCCGGTGCTGGAACACCGGCCCGCTGTGGCTCCCGTGCTGCACCCACGGAAGCATGTTAGCAGACACAACCGCGAGGATTAAACCCCTCGCTCGACCCCGCCGGAGGTTGTCCGGCAGTCGTGTTAGTTTCTCAAGAGTGGATTCAGAAAGCCGGATAAACGCAGTAATCAGTGGGCCTAGCCCCACGGTTCCACTTTCACCCAACCGAGACGGTCCGGTTTATACGTGCAATCAGCAGTCAGGAGTGGATGACTGCCCCGTCAAATCTGAAATCGGATTCGCTCGTCCGCCCTCGAAACAGAACCGGATGCCCCATCCGAGAGGGACACCGATGAGTGACGATCTCCAACCGCTTGCCCCGCGGCAAGCACTGGAGATGTGGATAGACCGGCAGAAAGCCGAGAAAGCCGACGAGACGGTTCAGAGCTACTACTACCGCGTTCGGCAGTTCGTCGACTGGCTCGACGAAGAGGGCATCGACAACCTGAACGACCTCACCGGGCGCGACGTGTTCCGGTACGACTCCGACCGACGTGCTGACGGGCTAACGAAGAACGCCCTGAACACGCAACTCGGGACGATCAAACTGTTTCTGGACTTCTGCGTCGACGTAGAAGCCGTCCCGCCGGTACTGCCCGCGAAAGTCGACGTGCCGACCCTCTCGAAGGCAGAACGAGCGAACGAGGAGAAACTGACGGCGAACCGTGCCGAGACGATTCTGCACAAACTGGAACAGTTCGACTACGCCAGCCGCGACCACATGCTGTTCGCGCTGGCGTGGCATACTGGTGCTCGACTCGGTGCGCTTCGTGCGCTCGACCTGGACGACTGCTACCTGACCGACGACGATCTCGACCGACTGGCCCACCGGGACGGACTCACCGATGAGGAACTCGAACAGTTCGACGTTCCGTTCGTTTACTTCTGCCATCGACCTGAGACGGATACGCCGCTGAAGAATCAGGAGGATGGTGAGCGTCCGGTCGGCCTGTCGGAAGAGATCGGGCAGCTGCTCGAAGACTACATCGAGGTGACCCGCGTCGAGGTCGAGGACGAACACGGGCGCAAGCCGCTGTTCTCCAGCAAGCGCGGAACCGGTCGGATGTCGAAGGGCGCGATTCGCTCTCGCTTTAATATCATCACCCAGCCGTGCCGTTTCGGGACGTGTCCGCACGACCGCGATACGGAGACCTGCGAGGCGCTGGAACACGGCTATGAATCGCGTTGCCCGTCGGCCCGTTCTCCGCACCGGATACGGACTGGCTCGATCACGCATCACCGTGATGAAGGTTGGCCGCCGGAGGTGCTGGCCGAGCGTGTGAACGCGACCCCGGAGGTCATTCGCACGCACTACGACCAGCCGGACCTGCTGAAGCGGATGGAATCGCGCCGTAGCTACATCGACTAACCGCAGTTCCCAGATTACCCATGAGTCACAACCACGACAACCCACGGATGAACGATTCTAGAGACGAACCGCGGCACTCGGCGGTCCCACTTCAAGGCTTTGTGCAAGGAATACAACTGGACAGCAGCGGTTTCATACGGGCCGCGAGGGTTGCGCTGCCACAGTGGTTGACGGAAGCATCAATCAGACACCCAAGGCGGAAGCAGAGGAAGGCTGACAGCCAAATTGTGATTTGTGCGGCCCTGCCAGAACGAGACCGATTTCCTCTACACTTTTGTAATGCCGATAGCAAGCGAGGGGTATGGGAAAGGCAAACGACGTAGACTACGCTGACCTGCACGACCCGAACGCAGAGTACACCATGCGGGAGCTCTCTGCGGAGACAATGGGCGTCACCGCCAAGCGCGGTGGCGGCCGTGACGTGGAGATCACAGACGTTCAGACGACGATGGTCGACGGGAACTTCCCGTGGACGCTCGTCCGGATCTACACCGACGCAGGCATCGTCGGTACGGGCGAGGCATACTGGGGCGCGGGCGTCCCGGAACTCATCGAGCGGATGAAGCCGTTCGTCGTCGGCGAGAACCCGCTGGATATCGACCGCCTCTACGAGCACCTCATCCAGAAGATGAGCGGCGAGGGGAGCGTCGAGGGCGTCACCGTGACGGCCATCGCTGGCATCGAGGTCGCACTGCACGACCTCGCGGGCAAGATCCTCGAAGTGCCGGCCTACCAGCTCCTGGGCGGCAAGTACCGCGACGAGATGCGCGTGTACTGCGACTGCCATACCGAGGAAGAGGCTGACGCCGACGCCTGCGCCGAGGAGGCGCGCCGCGTCGTCGACGAACTGGGCTACGACGCGTTGAAGTTCGATCTCGACGTGCCGAGCGGCCTCGAAAAGGACCGCGCGAACCGCCACCTCCGCCCGGGCGAAATCCGCCACAAGGCCGAGATCGTCGAGAAGGTCACCGAGGAGGTCAAAGACGAGGCCGACGTGGCCTTCGACTGTCACTGGACGTTCTCGGGCAGCTCCGGGAAGCGCCTCGCCGACGCCATCGAGGAGTACGACGTCTGGTGGCTCGAAGACCCCGTTCCGCCGGAGAATCTCGAAGTGCAGGAGGAAGTCACCAAGTCCACGACCACGCCGATTACCGTGGGCGAGAACCGCTACCGCGTCACCGAGGAGCGGCGGCTCATCGAGAACCAGGCCGTCGACATGATCGCGCCGGACATGCCGAAGGTCGGCGGGATGCGCGAGACGCGCAAGGTCGCCGATGTGGCGAACCAGTACTACATCCCGGTCGCGATGCACAACGTCTCCTCGCCGATTGCGACGATGGCGAGCGCCCACGTCGGGGCGTCTGTCCCGAACTCTCTCGCCGTCGAGTACCACTCCTACGAACTCGGCTGGTGGGAGGACCTAGTCGAGGAGACCGTCATCGAGGACGGCTACATCGAGATTCCGGAAGAGCCGGGTCTCGGTCTGACGCTCGATCTCGACGCCGTCGAAGAGCACGTCGTCGAGGGCGACACCGTCTTCGACGAAGCGTAAGTTCAGCCCCCCATCTGTTGGTGTTGACTGGGACGGCACCGGGTGACGTGGTGGTCACCCGATATCACGGCGGCACAGTTACGCCGCATCGAATTCGACGCCGGTGATCTCGAAGCGAGCACCGCCGGCGTCGCTTTCTGCGACCGTTATCGACCAGCCGTGGGTGTCGACGATCTCATCGACGATTCGGAGGCCGAACCCGGGACCCGAAGCCAGCGAGTACCCGCCCTCGAACACGTCCTCGCGCTCGTCGGCCGGAATCCCGACGCCGTCGTCCGCGACGTAGAAGCCGTCGTTCAGTTCGCCGACAGTTATCGTCAGGTCGGTGGCCGCTCCCTGCGACTGTGATATCGAGGTTGTCGCACGCTGCTCGCCGGTGTCTCCCTGTTTCTCGGTGTGTGGCGTTTGTCCATGTTCCACACTGTTGCGGATGAGGTTCTCGAACAGTTGCCGGAGCCGGCTGGGGGCCGCGCGGACCACGGCAGCGGTCCGTAGCTCCAGTGTCGCGTCGCCGGTCTCGACGGTTTGCCAGCACTGCTCGACGACGGTCTGGAGCGGCACTGACTCGCTGTCGAGCGCGGCCTCGCCGTTCCGGGCCAGCGACAGGAGGTCCTCGATGAGTTGGCCGATACGGTCGTGGGCTCGCTCGACTGCATCGAGATGCTCGCTGTCGTGTTCCATCTGTGCGAGTTCTAGCTGGCCCCGGGCGACGTCAAGCGGGTTCCGGAGGTCGTGACTGACGACGCTGACGAACTCGTCGAGGCGCTCGTTTTGTTGTTCGAGAGCCTGTTGACGGCTGTCGAGGGTAGAGATTTCCCGTCCGATACCGGCCACGCCGAGCGTCGAGCCGTCAGCAGCCGTTATCCGGCCGCCAGTGAATTCGTACGGGACTGTCGTTCCCTCGGCGGTCAGCAGGTCGGCTTTGAACGACGCCTCACCGGTCTCGAACGCCGTCTCAATACCTTGACGAACCGTCTCGCGGTCGGACGGGGCGAAGAGGGCTGTCAGAGCCATCGACTCGAGGTCAGCGTCTTCGTGCTCGGTGGCTGCCGCCAGTGCATCATTCCAGCGAACCAGATCGCCGTTCTCGTCGAGTTCATAGAACAGATCCGGCACTGCATCGACCGGCGCGTCGGGGCTATCCAGTTCCGTGACGCGTTCGGACTCGCGTCGCTTCCGCTCGGTGATGTCGCACGAGGCCCCGACGATTCTGGTGACTGTGCCGTCGTCGACGATCGGTTGCGCCTCGGCCCGCACCCAGCGCTGTTCGCCATCTGGTTTGGTAATACGGAATTCGAGGTCGACGGATTCGCCGGCTGACACGCGTTGCATCGCCTGCATGACTCTCTCCTGGTCCGTGTGGTGAATCGCTGTCATGAACTCTGCGGGGTCAGCCTGCAGGGACTCCACGGAGCGGCCGTAGAGCGTTTCGTATGCCGAATTGACGAACTGTATCTCGGTCCAGTCCCCGGAGAACACCCACAGCAGTTCGTTCGACTGTTCCGCCAGCTCCGTGAGTCGCCGTCTGGTCCGGCTAGCGATTTCTGTCGACTGGTGGTGTTCGACGAGCAGCCGAATCCGATTGGCGAGGAGATCGCCACGCCCGAGAGCCGTGTCTCTGCTGAAAACGTCGGTGACTCCGTTCGAGACCGCGTCACTGGCGACGGATTCCGACTCGGTCAGCAGCAGTACCGGGACATTGCTATCCCGCTCGCGGACTATCTCAGCGAATTCACGGCCGGACCGGTCCGGGAGGTCGTCCGCGGTAACGATACCATCGATAGCGTTGTCTTCGAGACGTTCGAGCGCACTGTCAGCCCGGTCAGTCGTAGTCAGGGTAAGCGAGTCCGGGTCTCGTCCATCCGGGAACTCGACAGTCTCGTCGAGTAGCGGGGTGTCGTCCACCTGCAACACATGTATCGAATCCGTCGTCGCATATGTGTCAGCCATCTTGTGTAAGTGGAACTGCATCACCCCTCTTGAAGATACGCCTGCATTGACGGATTACGCCCCGAACCGGTCCAAGATTGCACCCCGGTCGATCTTGTCCGGACCGCTGGTCGGCATCGCCTCGACGAACGCAATCTCACGGGGGTGTTTGTACCGGGCTAGTCGGTCGTCGAGGAACGTCCGGAGGCCGTCGAGTGTCAGCGACCGGTCGCTGGCCCCGCCTGTCGTGCTATCGGTCGCAGGTTCGATGACGGCCTTGCCGACCTGGCCCCACCTGTCGTCGGGCACCGGAATCACGACGACTTCACCGACCGACGGATGGTCGGCGATAGCGTCCTCGACCTCCGCGGGATAGACGTTCTCGCCGCCGCTGACGAACATATGCTTGGTTCGACCCTCGATGTAGTAGTAGCCGTCTGCGTCGGCGCGGGCGAGGTCGCCAGTCGACACCCAGCCGTCGCCGAACGTCTCGGCGGTGGCCTCGGGGTTGTCGAGGTAGCCCGTCGCGGCGTGGGGCGAGCGCAACTGGAGTTCGCCGACGGTGCCGGGGTCGACCGTCTTTCGCGCGTCGGAGGGACCATCGCCGTTGTCACCGTCGTCGGGTTCGACGACTCTGGCGTCGACGTGCATCGCCGGCTTGCCGACGGAATCGGCCTTCTTTCGGGGCCAGCCCTCCGGCATCGCGAAGTTGTTCGGGCCGCACTCGGTGAGGCCGTAGCCCTGTGAGAGGTCGACACCGCGGTCCCACCACGCCTCCATCACGCTCTTGCGGCAGGGGCCGCCGCCGGACTTGGCGAAGCGCAGCGTCGAGAGGTCCGTCTCCGTCCAGCGGTCGTGGTCCGTCATCATTCGCAGCACTGCGGGGACGGCGACGAGGACGGTCCCACCCTCAGTATCGATGGTCTCCAGCACGTCGCCGGGGTCGAACTCGCGGGCGATGACGACCGTTCCGCCCAGATGCCACAGCG
Source organism: Haloarcula sp. K1 (assembly GCF_001647155.1). Lineage (NCBI taxonomy): Archaea > Methanobacteriati > Methanobacteriota > Halobacteria > Halobacteriales > Haloarculaceae > Haloarcula > Haloarcula sp. K1. The sequence goes on along the minus strand of NZ_LRHL01000023.1, from coordinate 102,903 downwards.
GGACGGTGAGGACGTTCCAGCCCCCGGTGTGGAACATCGGGAACACCATCGGCGTCACGTCGTCGGCCCGCAGCCCCCAGGCCGTGATCGTGTTCAGGGAGTTCCAGACGATGCCGCGATGCGTGATTTCCGTCTCCTTGGGCGTCCCCGTCGACCCGCCGGTGTGGAGGAGGAGGTGGGTGTCGCCGGGGGCGGGAGTCGCCGTCTCGACGGGCGCGTCGTCCTCGGGGAGGGCCGAAGCGTAGGGCGTGCTGTCGAGCGTGGCGAACGCAGACGACTCCGTCGTGTCCGTTTCGAGATGGATGAGTTCTGGCGTCGTCTGTTCGACTCGCTCCAGGGCGGCAGTGACCGTTCCGGCGAACGGAGCCTCGACGACGAGTACCTCGGGGTCGACACGGTCCAGCAGTTCGGCGAGTTCAGGGGGCGCGAGCCGATGGGACAGCGGGGCGAGTCGGCTCCCGGTCTTGCCCGTGGCGAAGAACAGGTCGACGACGGCGGGGCGGTTCCGCGAGACGACGGCGACGGTGCCGGCTGCCGCCGTGGCGTCCGTCGCAGTGCGGGCGGCGTCGGCGTCCGCACCGACCCCGTACTGCCGGAGCAGGCGAGCGGTCCGGTTCGCTCGCCGGTCCAGTTCGGCGTAGGTGAACCGCTCGCCGGTGGTCGCATCCACCAATCCCTCGCGGTCCGGCGTGAGCGCGGCCCGGCGCTCGCTCCAGGCACCGACCCACTCCTGTGGCGTCCCCTCAGACATCGTCGATGAACTCCCGTATCTGTGTGTTGACGCGGTCGTACTCCTCAATGAACAACAGGTGCGGACCGCCGTGGACGGTGATGAAGTCGGCGTTTGGCAAGCCCCGCGCCAGCAGTTTCCCGTTCTCGTAGGGGACGACCTCGTCAGCGGTCCCGTGGATGACCAGGCACGGCTCCGTAATCTGCTGGAGGCGGTCCGACACATCGTGGGCCTGCACAGCCGCGCCTTGCCATTCGAGGGCTTGGTCGCTGGCGTCGCTGTCGATGCGCCAGTCGATGATGCGCTCGATGAGGTCTTCGTGGGTGCCCATGAACCGATCCGAAAGCGCGGGCTGCATTTTGTACCGCCGGAGTTCGCGCTTGTCGAGGTCCTCGGGTACGTTGAACATCCGCTGTTGGGTCTCCTCGGGGACCGCCTTGGCTTCCGGCCCGCCTGGCGAGGTACACATGAGCGTCAGCGACTGCGCCCGATCGTACTCCAGTGCGTACTGCTGGGCGATCATCCCGCCCATACTGGCCCCGACGACGTGGGCCTGCTCGACGCCGGCGTCGTCGAGTACGGCCTCTAGGTCGCTGGCCATCTCGCGCATCGTGTAGGGCCCGTCGGGCTCCTCGGAGTCGCCGGTGCCGCGGTTGTCCCATACGAGGGTCTGGTACTCGTCGACGAGTGCCTCCTGTTGCCACAGCCACATCCAGCGGCCGTAGCCGATGCCTTCGACGAAGACCACAGTCTCGGCGTCTGACGGCCCCTCGTGCTCGTAGGCGAGCGAGACGCCGTCGTTAGTCGCGTATTGCATACTGGCAGGTTCTGGTTGGATATCCTTCAAGTGGTCCGGTTCCGCGGTCATTGCTCTGCTGGCTCCCCCTTCGGGTTGTCACACTGCGTGTCGTCTTGTTGTCGATACGCCTCCGTGGGCCGACCAGGTGGATAGCGGCCGCCCCACGCCCAAGTCGTCGTACGGTCTGGCGGTTCGACGGTCGTTTTCACTGGTTTCGTCATTCCGAATCACCCCGAAGTTTCGCCGGCAGCGCCTCGGCGAACGTTCCGCCGATGCGTGCTCGCAGCGTCCCGAGCAGTCCGTCGGGGACATAGAGCACGAACAGCACGAACACGATACCGACGTAGAGACTCGCGTGGCCGTTCAACAGCAGGTCGATGAGGCCGCCGATAGTCGTCTCGCCGACCAGCGTCGCGTCCAGCGTTTCCTGGCCCAGCAGGGCGCGGAGATAGGGCAACAGGCCGCCACCCTGCCCGGCCTTCGAGAGGAACTCTCGGACGGTCTCGTCGAATAGATGCCCGTACAGCGAACCGGCAAGCGTCCCGAAGCCGCCGATGATACTCGCCAGCAGGGCGTCGCCGGTCACCAGGAAGTAAAAGGAGTTCTCCGGGCTGGCCGACCGCTTGAAGCCGGCGAACAGTCCGCCGGCGACGGCGGCGAAGAAGCCGCTGATGGCGAAGGCTCCGAGCTTGTAGAGGTAGGTGTTGTAGCCGATGGCGATAGCGCGCTCCTCGTTTTCCCGGATGGCAATCAGCACCCGCCCGAACGGGGAGTGGATTATTCGCTGCATGGCGAAGTAGCATGCGAGGACGACGAGGCCGATCATGTAGTAGGACACTTCCGTCCCGGACAGCGTCGACCCAAGCAGGGCCACCTCATCGCCGGTGAGTACGCCGATTGACAGGGATAGCTGGTCAATGCCGGGAACCCCAATCTGGAAGCCTTCGGCGTGGCTCGGCCCGACCGCGGGGCCGTCCCGGGGGTTGGTCGCCACGTAGTCCCAGCCGCGGACGAACACGTAGAACACCTGCGCGAAGCCGAGCGTAATCATCGCGAAGTAGACACCAGAGAGGCGGAACGAGACGAGGCCGACGAGCATCGCCAGCACGACGGCGATGAGACCGCCGACCAGCAGGGACAGCATGAACGGCGTCCCGGGGCCAAGCAACGGCAGCTTCCCGTTAGCAATGAGGATGACGGTGTACGCGCCGGTGCCGTAGAACACCGCGTGGCCAAACGAGAGGTAGCCGGTGTAGCCGCTGATGAAGTCAAAGGAGATAGCAAAGAGGCCGAAATAGAGGACGCCGACCATCGTCTCTACGGTCGGCAGTAGCATCTGCGTCTCGGCACCGACAGGCGAGTTCAACAGCGTGTGATACACCGGCGGGTACAGCGCCAGCAGGGCGATAACGAGGATGTGAGCGGTGTGGTCCCGCAGGTACTCGCGGGGCCAGCCCGTCTCAACAGTCGTGGGGGTCTGTGGCTCGGACGCCGCCTCGGCGTCGGCCTCGGTTTCAGCGCTAATGGCCCCCCACCTCCTCGACGCCGAACAGGCCCTGCGGGCGGACGATGAGCGTCACCACGAGGACCAGAAACAGGACGAGTTCCGGCAGGCCCGTGAACTCGATGACGTTCTGGAACCACCAGGTCGTCACCGCGTCGGCCATCCCGACGACCAGCGCGGCGACGACGGTGCCCCGGAACGTCCCGAGGCCGCCGACGATGACGACGATGAACGCCGGCAGCAGCGTCTCGGCCGCCAGCGGGACGCTCGCGCCCCACGTCGGGTCCCACATCAGCAGCGTTCCGGCCGCGCCGGCCAGCCCGATACCCAGCGCGAACACGACCGTGAACACCTGTCGAACGTCGATGCCGAGCGCCGATGCCATCTCGGTGTCCTCGCTCCCGGCGCGGATGTACAGCCCGTACCGGGTCTTCGTGAGAAACGCCCAGATGCCGACCACCGTCATCGTTCCGAGGAGAATCTGGAACAGCGACATCCAGCCGGCGCTAACGGGACCGAGCGCGACCGGCTCGCGCAGGAACTGGGGCTTGGTCGCCAGCGCGGCCTGCCAGTCCGACAGCGGCTGGAGGTCGTAGATGCCCAGCACGATGCGGACGACTTCCTCGATGACCAGCGTCAGGCCGAACGTCAGCAGAATCTGGTATATCGGCGGCCGGTCGTACAGCGGCCGGATGATGGTCGTCTCGATGGCTCCGCCAAGCACCGTCAGCAGCGCGAACACGACGACGATGGCGACGAAGAACAGGCCGAGGCGGGTAAGCGGCGCTGTCCCGCCGGTGACCGTCACGACCATCAGGAGGCCGCCCAGGTACGCCCCGACCATCGTCAGCGACCCGTGGGCGAAGTTCAACACGCCCATAAGGCCGAAAATCAGCGTCAGACCGCTGGCAATCATCACGTACAGCGCTGACTTGGCGAGCCCGTTGACGATGACACCGCCGAGTTCGCCGAGCGTCAGGAACTCCACGAGCGCTTCGAGTATCATGCCGACAGATACCTCCTGAACCGCTCGTCGTCGGCCGTCACCGCCGCCGTGTCGCCGTCGTCGACGACGCGGCCCTTGTCGAGGATGTAGAACCGGTCGGCCAAGTCGAGCGCCAGCGGGAGGTTCTGCTCGACCAGCAGCATCGTCACATCCTCGCTTGCTTTCGACAGCGCCTCAGCCACGTCGGCGACGATTTGGGGGGCCAGCCCCTCACTCGGTTCGTCGACCAGCAGCAGGTCGTTGTCGCCGACCAGCCCGCGGGCGATGGCGAGCATCTGCTGTTGGCCGCCCGACAGCGTGCCTCCCTCCTGCCCCCGCCGCTCTTCGAGGATGGGGAACGAGTCGAAGGCCAGTCGGAGGCCATCGCTCACGTCATCCGGGTTCGGTATCGCCGCCCGGAGGTTTTCCTCGACCGTGAGCTGGCCGAATATCCGGCGGTCCTCGGGAATCCAGCCCAGCCCGCGCTCGGCGACCTCGTGAGTCTCCAGGCCGACCAGCGATTCGTCGCGGAACGTGATCGACCCCTCGCGGGGCGGCGTCAGTTGTAGAATCGTTCGGAGCGTCGTCGTCTTGCCGACGCCGTTGCGGCCGGCGAGCGCGACCACTTCCCCCTCCTCGACCGAGAGGTCGACGCCTTCGAGGATGTGGCTGTCGCCGTAGTACGTGTGGACGCCGCCGAGTTCGAGCAGACTCACGCCGTCCCCTCCTCCGAGTCCGGGTCGGAGCCGGAAGCTGTCGTATCGTCGTCCAGGCTTCCCGGTTCGTAGCCGCCGAGATACGCCGACTGCACGTCGGGATTCGCTCGTACGTCGGCCGGCGGCCCGTCAGCGATGACTGCGCCCTGATGCAGGACGACCACGCGGTCGGAGACGCCCATCACGATGTCCATGTTGTGCTCGACCAGCAGGACCGGGTAGTCCTCGGCGACCGCTTCGATGAGGTCCCTGATTTCGTCGACGCTCTCCGAGGAGACGCCCGCGTTCGGCTCGTCGAGCAGGAGGACCGCGGGGTCGCCGGCCAGCGCGATAGCGACTTCGAGCTTGCGCTTTGCGCCGTGGCTCAGCGTGCTCGCGAGGTCGTCGGCCCGATGGGAGAGCCCCACCCGGTCGAGGATGTCCCACGCGCGCTCGGTGAACTCCTCATAGTGGTCGACGTTGCGCCAGAACGTCGTGGCGTCGTCGCTGTGGGCCTGCTCGGCGACCCGGACGTTCTCCAAGACCGTGCTGTTGGGGAAGACGTTCGTCACCTGGTAAGACCGGTGGATACCCTTGCTGGCCGTCTCGTGGGGGGAGGCGTCGGTGATATCCTGCCAGGTCCCGTTGCGCTGGAGTTCGACTGTGCCCTCGGTGGGCGAGAGGCTCCCGGTCAGCAGATTGAAGAACGTCGTCTTGCCGGCCCCGTTCGGGCCGATGAGCGAGCAGAGTTCGTTTTCAAGCTCGAAGTCGACGCTGTCGACGGCGGTGAGTCCCCCGAACTCCTTTGTCAGTCTCTGTGTTCTGAGCATGCCTACAGAGAACAGCCCATCTGGTCGCTGTCCTGTGGGATGGTCGTCTCGTCGGCGCTGATGCGGGCGAGCGGCTCGCCGGGCATGATGGCCGCGCCCCAGTTGTCGGCCCACTCGTCGGTCGTCGGTATCGGGTTCGCGACGGTCATCGCCGACTGCGCCTGATTGTTGTACTCCTGGAAGGTGTAGCCGTTCTCGCCTTTCGGCGTGTCGGTGACGGTCATCCCCTTCAGGGCGTCGGCGATATCCGCGCCCCCGGTCGACCCGCTCTCCTGAACCGCCTGGTGAATCGCCGACGCGCCCGTGAACGTCCCCGCGGTGAAGAGGTCCGGGACGACGCCATAGGCGTTGGTGTAGCTCTCGACGAACGCGTCGTTGATCGGGTTGTCGTACTGGTTCCAGTGGTAGCGCGTCGTGAACGGCCCGAGCTGTGAGTCCCTGATTTTCTCCTCGGTCAGCGGTTCGCCGAGCACGCTCTGCATCGTCCCGCCGACGACGTTGTTGGTGATTCGGGTGGCGAACCCCCCGAACACCCGATAGGAGTAATCGCCCGAGAGGAAGGCGTTGAACATCGCGGGAAGCGTCGCAACGGTGAACCCGCCGACAACGCCCTCGGCCCCGGCTTCCTCGGCGTTGTCAAGCAGCCCATCCCACTCGGCGTAGCCCTGTTCGACGAAGCGTTCGCCGACGATATCGACGCCTTCGGCCTCCAGCACGTCCCGGTAGTTGTTGACGACCGCGCGGCCGAAACTGTAGTCCGCGCCGAACAGATAGACGCTCGATACGTCCGTCTCTCTGGCGACGTACTTCCCGCCCGAGCGGGCGTCCATCGCGGTGTTCTCGCTCGCTCGGTAGACGAGGTCGCTACAGGTCTCGGAGTTGGACGTGATGTCGGCCGACGCCGCCGGCCCGAGCATGATGGGGACCTGCGCCTGATTGACGACCGTCGTGACGACCCGGCTGGCGACCGCCGAGGACGCACAGCCGGCGAGCATGTCCACGCTCTCGTTCTCGACGAGGTTCGTCGCTGCCGTCTGTGCCGTGTCCGCCGAGAACTCCGTGTCCCGAATTAGCAGGCGGTACTCCGTGTCGCCGGCGGTAATGGTTACCTCGCCGCTGCCGGCGTCTGTCGGCGGCTCTGTCTCCCCTTTGTACGCCAATCCGGAGAGAAAGCCCCACAGCGACTGGTCGCCGTAGTATTTCAGGTCGCCGGCCCGGGGCTGAAGGACGCCGATGCTGACTGTCTGCGTCGAGTCACCGCCGCCCGATTCGCCGTTCGTGCCACTGTCCGTCGTGCCGCCGTCCGAATCGTCCTGTTCAGTCATGGATGAGTCGTCACTGACACAGCCGCTGAGCCCGACAACACCGGCACCGAGCGCGCCGAGAACGCGCCTCCGTGTAGCCGTGTTCTGCATAACAGATTATCGTAGACTCGCCGACTACATAGTGTGCTGAGTTAACATGTTAACGCGGCGGGACAGACTGCAATTCCCGTTCGTACCGGACTGTCAGAAAAATGGCGGTAGACGGCCTGTCTCGTCCCTCGTTTGCGGACTGTCCTCTCACACCGGCTTGATTATCTACTACATAGTTGCTTCAGCAACAGTTACCCGATATATCTCAGCGGTCACCCAAGTTACTAACGGGGGAATAATAGAGAGTCCCAGACCAAGGGCCACCACGAACTGTGTGTCAGACGAAATAGAGTAGATGTCTGCGACAAAGGTCCCCTTGACGGCAGCTAGCCAAACAAGTACCACTGTCGGTATCACTGGTCGCTGACGAAATGATGCCCACACTGATACAGCCAGTAGCGTACTTCCGAACAGAAGGTACGCGAGAGTTACGATTTCAGCTAGGAGCCCGAGTTCGTGGCTGGGATCTATTCGCAGGTGTGTCCGGTACTGCTTGATTCCCAACCAGCAAACATAGAATCCGGCTAAGCTGAGACCGGTAGAAGGGATTTGATCCCGGAGCGTCCTGCTGATTTCCATGGGCAGAATCTATCCTCTTATTGTGATTTGCACGGCATATGTTTTTTTAATTATGCCTCGTAGCTGATAATGACGGACAGCGGGACAGTCGATAATCGGTCTCTCTCTACCGATGCTGTTGATGTCCGATTAGCTGGATGTATCCGATACTATCACATTCGTATAACAGAAGGAGTCAGGCACCGGTCGGTTGGCTACCTGCGGAAGCCATAGCGTCCACCTGTTTTCTATTGGCACTCTGGGTGGGAAACGACCGGGCCGGCGGGAACACCGAAATCAGTCCTCGATGTCGTCCAGCGCCTCGACGACGCGCTGGATCATCTTCCGCTCGCCGCGTCGGAGATTCTTCGAGACGGCGGGTTTGGACACGCCGAAGTCCTCGGCAAGCGACCCCAGCGTCGCGTCCCGGGGCGACTCGAAGTAGCCCTCGGAGACGGCGGTTTCCAGCGTCTCACGTTCGGTGTCCGAGAGGTCCCGACAGCCGTCGACGAGCGTCATCGCCGCGCCGGCGTTCTGGACAAGGTCCTGAAGCTGTGGGAGCGTCGTCGACGTGCGCTCGACCACGTCGTACTCGTTGTCACGGTCAAGCTCTGAGAGCGTCGTGTCGGCGTCCCGGCCGCGGTCGAATCCAACGTGCCAGGTTTCGCTGCCCGCCTCGATGTGGAACGGGCCCGTGATGTACCCGCCGTTGTCCCTGATGGTCTGCATCGCCGCCGTTTCCTCGATAGTCGTCCGGATGTGGGCGGCGTTGCCCTCGCGGCGCAACAGCGCACAGTCGTTCATGTTCCCGTGGGCCTGCAAGCTGTCCAGCCCCATGTCGAGTACCCCCGGGTCCTCGGCTTCGACGACCATCCGCGTCTCCAACTCCCGCGCCCGCTGGTCGAAGTCCCAGTGTACGGCTGCAAAGGCGACATCGTGGTCTGCCGTCGTGTCGATGAATGGGCAGTCGTACTGCTCCATGTCCAGGGCGATATCTATCATTGGCAGTCCACTGTATCATATGTGATTTGTGTGATACGGTAAAGAATCCCACGATTAATAATAGCTATTTCCCGCAACCGGATTCTTCACGAACGTCTATCCCTGATACACCGTTTCAATAGTGTTTTAGGGCTCGGTTCTGGAGGAAGTGGTATGACTTTGCACGCCAGAGAGATTAACCAGGACGTACGGGAGTTGGGTGCGCTCCTGGGCGAAGTGCTGGAGGCACAAACGTCGACCGAGGCGTTCGAAACGGTGGAGACTATTCGGAACTCGTGTATCGACTACCGGCGCGGTGACGCCGAGACGCGGGACGAAGTCCACCGAGCGCTGAACCGACTGAACCCGGAGACCCAGGATATCGTCGCACGCGCGTTTACGACCTATTTCGAACTTATCAATCTCGCCGAGGAGCGCGAACGGGTCCGCGAAATCCGAGAGGGGAGCGAGGAGGGTGTACTGGCCGACAGCGTCGAGGAAGCCGTCCGGGACCTGGCCGAACGCGGCGCAGACCCGGAGGAGTTCGAGCAGGTGCTCGAAGACGTTCTCATCCAGCCCACGTTCACGGCTCACCCCACTGAGGCCCGCCGGAAGACGGTGAAGGCGAAGCTCCGGTCAGTGGCCCGTGACATCGAACGACTTGACGAGCGGCGGCTCACGGACCGCGAGCAGAAACGCATCGAGCGCAACCTCGACGCCGAAGTGACGAGCCTCTGGCAGACCCCGCAGGTCCGGGACCGCCGGCCGGAGGTCACCGACGAGGCGTTGAACGTCCAGTGGTACCTCGAAAACGTCCTGTTCGACGTCATCGACGAGGTGTACGACGAACTCGAACACACCCTCGAAGACGTGTACGACGAGGACATCGACATCGACACCCTCTACGAATTCCGCTCGTGGGCCGGCTCTGACCGCGACGGCAATCCGTTCGTCACCACCGAGGTGACCGAGGAGACGCTGGAGCGCCAGCGCGAAACCGTCCTGCCGCTGTACCGCAACAAGCTCAAGGAACTCTCCGGCGTTCTGAGCCAGGACGCCTCGAACATCGCGACCGATGCGGTGTTCAACGAACGACTGGACCGTCACAAGTCCAGGCTGCCCGGCATCGCCACGGAGGCCGAGGACCGGTATCCGGACGAACCCTACCGGCAGAAGCTCCGGCTGATGCGTGAATCCGTCATCCGGGTCAGCGACGTTCGCCAGGGCGGCTACGAGAACGACGAGGAACTGCTGACCGACCTCCGCGTCATCGCCGACAGTCTCCGTGAGAACGACGCCGAGGTCATCGCCGAGGCCCACGTCGACCCGCTGATCCGCAAGGTCGAGACGTTCGGTTTCAACCTCGCCAGCCTCGACCTGCGCGACCACCGGAAGATGCACACCGATGCCATCGCCGAATCCGTCGAGCGCGAGGGCATCGACTACGCCGGCATGGACGAAGACGAGCGTGTCGAGTTCCTGACCGAGGCTATCCTCCAGGACAACCCCGTCATCGACATGGAAGACACCGAGGGGCTCTCGGAGGACGCCACCCGCGTCCTCGACCGCTTCCGCGCGGCCGCCGACTGGCAAAACGAGTTCGGCATCGACGCTATCGACACCTACGCCATCTCCTGGTGTGAAGAACCAAGTCACGCCCTTGAGGTCCTGTTTCTCGCCGACCAGGTCGACATCGTCGACCTGCCCGGTTACTGCGGGTTCGACGTGGTGCCGCTGCTGGAATCGGAGTACGCCCTCTCCGGAGCCCGCCGCATCATGGGCACGCTGTTCGAGAACGAGGCCTACTCCCAGGCTCTTGAGGCCCGGGACAACATCCAGGAGATCATGCTGGGCTACTCCGACTCGAACAAGGAGAACGGCTTCCTCGCCGCCAACTGGTCGCTGTACAACAACCAGAAACGACTGGCGGACATCACCGATGACTACGACGTGGAGATGCGCCTGTTCCACGGCCGCGGCGGCTCCATCTCCCGCGGCGGCGGCCCGATGAACGACGCCATGCTGGCCCTGCCGAACGAGACAGTGACCGGTCAGATAAAGTTCACCGAGCAGGGCGAGGCCATCGCCGAGAAGTACGCCAACCACGACATCGCCGAGCGCAACCTCGAACAGATGCTCAACGCCCAGATCCGGGCGCGGAAAAACGCCATTGAGGAGCCCGTCGAGGAGATTCCCGACGAGTGGGAGGAGGCGATGGAGACAGCGTCCGACGCCGCCCGCAACGAGTACCAGGACCTGCTCGAAACGGACGGCTTCGTCGAGTTCTTCGAGCAGGCGACGCCGATCACCGTCATCGAGAACCTCAACATGGGCTCGCGGCCGGCCTCCCGAAGCGAGGACCGCAGTGTCGAGGATCTCCGGGCCATCCCGTGGGTGTTCTCCTGGACGCAGGCCCGATGTATCATCCCCGGCTGGTACTCTATCGCGACCGGACTGGACGCCTACCTCGAAAACGGCGGCGACATGGAAACGCTACAGGAGATGTACGAGAACTGGCCGTTCTTCCGGACGAAGCTCGACAACGCGTCGCTGGCGCTCGCCCGTACTGACCTCGAAATCGCCGAGGAGTACGCCGACCTGGCCGACCCCGAACTCCGCGAGCGCATCTACCCGCGTATCGTCGAGGAGTACGAGGACACCGTCGAGAAGGTGCTCGAAATCACCGGGCAGGACGGCCTGCTCTCGCGTGAGTGGCTGCAGGAGAACCTCGAGCGCCGGAACCCCTACGTCGACCCGCTGAACCTGTTGCAGGTCCGCCTGCTCAAGCAGTCCCACCGAACCGATACCGAGCGCCGGACGCTGCGGCTGACCGTCCAAGGTATCGCGGCCGGGATGAAAAACACCGGGTGAGGCACTGATCGACACTGGGTGCGGCATCGTGCGAACGACTTACTACAAAAGTAGTACCCATCGAAGGATTTAGGCGTCTTCCCCCGGAGTAGCCGGTATGGCACTCGAAACTGTTCTTCTTGCAGTTGGACCAAACGACGCCGACCGAATCGACGAACTCGCCGACGCCGTGCTCGATATCGCGAGCCCGGCCGGCGCGACAGTCATCGTCGCACACGTATTCACCGACGACCAGTACGACGGCGTCGTCGACAGGCTCGAATTCGAATCGACCGGCGAAGCCGACCCCGACGAGGTCGCCGACCGCCACACAACCGTCCGGGAACTCGTCTCGCGGTTCGACGACGCCGGGCTGTCGACACAGGTGCGCGGTGCCGTGGGCAACCACGGCGAGCAGATCGTCAGCCTCGCCGAGGCCACGCAGTCGGACCTCGTCGTCGTCGGCGGCCGCAAGCGCTCGCCGACCGGGAAGGCCGTCTTCGGTTCCACCGCACAGGAAGTCATGCTGAACGCGCCGTGTCCGGTCACGTTCGTCCGCGGCGAGGACTAAGACCGCAGAAACCGAGTTTTTCAGTTACTCCACCAGCGCGGCTTCGAGGAGTTCGAGCGGATGTCGGATCTCGTAGCCGCTGCCGTGTTCCATCTGCATCGCGCAGGTCGGACACTCGGTCATACCGGTTTCGCCCTCGGCGTGGTCCATGTGCTCGAACATCTCCTCGCCGATCTCCATGGACTTCTCGTACTTCTCTTCCTTCCAGCCGTAGGTCCCCGAGATGCCGGAACAGGAGTCGCCCACGTCCTCGACTTCGACGCCGTCGAGATCGCGGAATAGTTCGACGGCCTGGCGGTCTAGTCCTTGATTGCGCGAGTGACACGGCGCGTGGTAGGCGAACTCCTCGGCGAGGTCGCCGTCAACGTCGGCCGCCTGCACCTCGCCCTTGAGGTCTTCGTGAATGCGGAGGTACTCGACGGCCTCGAAGGTGTTCTCGGCGACCTTGTCGATGCCGTCGATGTCGAACAGTTCGGGGTACTCCTGTCGGAGCGCCATCGAACACGAGGTACAGGAGGCAATGGCGTGGTATCCCTCGTCGACGAGTTCGGACATCGACGAGACGTTCGTCTCGGCGTGGCGGCGGGCGTCGTCGAGCATCCCGTTTGCGAACATCGGCGTCCCCGAACACTTCTGCTCGGGTGCGACGACCTCGTAGCCGAACTCCTCGAACACCCGGACCGTCGCCTTGCCGACTTCCGGCGTGTTGTAGTTGGAGTAGCAGCCGTGGAAGTACGCCACTTTCTTCTCGGCGTCCTCGGGGAGGCCGCGGCGCTTGCGGGCGGCTCTCGCGTTCTCCCGTGATTGGGCCTGACCGCCGCGGTCGGCCCACCAATCGCGGAAGGTCTGTTTCGCGAAGGCGGGGAAGTCACGCTCGCTGGTGATACCCATCGTCTTTTCCATGACCCAGCGGGCCGGCCCGAAGTTCATCGCGAAGTTTGCGAGTCGGGGGACCTTGCTCGCCAGGAACGCGGAGGTGCGGTAGTTCGCGAGGATGCGGTTGCGGATGTACTCGACGGAGAGTTTGTCCATCTGCTCGCTGACGTACTCCCCGCGGGCGGTGTTGTGCATCTGGCTGAGCGGGACGCCCGACGGGCAGGCGTTGTCACAGCGCATGCAGTTCGAGCAGTCCATCACCGAGTCGTCGATCTCGTGATCGTCGTCGGACTGCTTGAGCCGCCACTGCTCGGGGCCCTGGAACTTCGGGCCGGGGAAGTCGTCGTCGACCTCCGCGACGGGGCAGTTCGTGTCGCAAGTCGAGCATTTGTAACAGGAGTCCGCGCCGGGTCGGAGGTCGAAGTCGTCGCTGTCGGGGAAGACATCGACGGGTTCGAACTCCTCGCCTGTGTTCGGTGCAACCGGGTCAAAGTCTGGTGGGGTTTCAGCGTCGCTCATCGTGCCTCCTGTGCGGCGCGCTGGCCCGCCGCGTAGCCTGTCGCAATCGAGACGCCGCTGCCGGACTTCTCGGCGGCGAAATCGTAGCCGCCAAGCACTGAGCCGGCGGCGCGTAAGTTCTCGAACTCTCGGTCGTCGCTCGCATCGAGGGGCCGCAGGTCGTCGTCGGTCGCCACGCCGTAGCGGGCGAACTCGTGGTCGCCGAACAGTTCACCCTCGAACCAGTCATAGCGGTCCGCGGCGTGGGGGATGTGGCAGTCGAACACCGGTTCGTACACGCCCTCGCGGTCGGATTCGACGCCCTTGCCGACGAAGCCGCCGGTCGCGAGGACGTACTGGTCGGCGCTGTTGGGTATCTTCGCGCCGTTCTTCTCGATGAACACTTTCTCGATACGGTCATCGCCCTCGAAATCGACGACCGGATTACCGGTTTCGATGCTTGCGCCGGCCTCGTCCAGCGCCGAGAACAGCGCGTCCTCCAGTCGGAGGCCGGGTAGCGACGGCGGCCCCATCGGGACCTCGAACACGTCGACGCCGAGGTGGTCGCCCAGTGCATCACGGATCGCACCGGGGTTGTCGTCGCCGAGAATCGCCGGGAAGCCGACCCGCTCTTCGTCCTCCAGCAACGGGTTCACGCGCTGGGCGAGCGCCTCGCGGGCCGGGACCATTCGCCCGCGAACTGCCACCTCGCTGTTGGTATCGAGCAGTTTTGCGTACCGCGTGACCTTCGCGTCCGCGCGCAGGTCGCCCGGGAACCGGATGGTCTCGCCGCGGACATCGAATGGCACGCCCGTTGCGTCGAGATGGGCGGCGACGTGCGGGGCGTCGAAGTCGACCATTTCCTCGATGCCGACTAGCAGCGTGTCCCGGGTATCGCTGGCGAGGCCGGCGCTGGCCCCGGCCGGGTAGCGGGCGGTCGGTTTGATACTCCCGCCGTGGGTCGGCAGGAGCGCGTTCGCGTCCGTGTGGTCGCCTTCGTAGGTCGGGACCGCGTCGTCGAACAGCGACAGCGCGTCCCTGACTGTCTGGACGCCGACTTTCCGGTACGGATGCTCCGCCGGCAGGGTCGGAATCGCCTCGTACGGGTCAGTCAGCGGGCCGTCGCCGTCCGGTGTGTAGCCGAGCACGTCTACCAGACCCGACGCCTGCCGGAGCGTGCTCTGTTTGTAGGAGACCAGTCGCACGTCGGCTCCCTCACGAGCGGCCGCCAGCGCGCTGGTCAGCCCGCCGAGGCCGCCGCCGATGACGAGTACCTCCGACTCAATAGCCATTTGTCCCTCCGTCGGCGGCTACGTCCGCGCTGTCGACGCTACCGCCTGTTTGCCCGCGGCCAGAGTCGAACGAGGAGAAATCGACCGGGTCGCCGTCCGCCGGGTCCTGATCCCGGTTCTGCGTGGTGGCGTGCAGCGCGTAGTTCAGCGCGGCCTGGGAGAGCTGTTCGCCCCAGAGGGCGTGTCGCTGGCCCTTCCAGCGCTCCTGTAGCAGTTCGTCCCAGGCTTCGCGGACGACCGGCTCGTCGTACTCCGAGTGGAGTTCGCTCGCCATCCGGTGCGAGCAGAAGCCACCCTGACAGTTCCCCATCGACGCGCGGGTACGGATACGGACGGCGTTGAGGTCCGGGCCGGACCCCTCGATGGCGTCCTGAATCTCGGCCCGGGTGACGCCCTCGCACTCACAGACCGTCGGGTTCGGCCCATCGGTCTTGAGCACCTCGTCGGCCCGGGAGCCGAGCCGTTCGACGCTCCGGCGACCGATTGGCGAGCGGAGCCCGAACTCGTCCATGTAGTCCCGCAGCACCGAGAAGTCCTCGCTGCCGGGCAGGGGCACGTCGGCGGTCCGGCAGTCGGCGTCGATGCCGAACTTCCCACAGACGTGGTCGGCGATCTGCTCGCCCATCATCCGGTAGGTAGTGAACTTCCCGCCGACGATGCTGGTCATGCCGGGCAGGTCGTCGCGCTCGTCGTGATCGAGCAGGAAGAAGTCACGCGTGATGTCCGTCGGGTCGTCGCTGCCGACGTCCGGCGGTTCGTACAGCGGGCGAACGCCCCAGAACGAGCGGATGGTTCGCGCCTCGTCGAGCATCGGAATCAGCTCCGAGAGGGTGTCGATCATCATGTCGACTTCCCACTGTTCTTCGGGGTAGTCCTCGGGGTCCTCGACTTCCTCGTCGGTCGTGCCCAGAATCGCAGTGGTCTCGTGGGGCACGACAATATCTGCGTCGCCCTTGGGCCGACAGCGGTTGATGACGGTGTCGACCTGGCGGATGTTCATGATGGTCATGACGCCCTTGGAGGGGCGGACTTCGATATCGAGTCCGGCCATGTCGCCGATGCGACCGGCCCATGCTCCCGTCGCGTTCACGACGTAATCGGCGCGGATCTGTTCGGTTCCGCCCTCCGTGCCGTGGACGCGTTTTCCGGGGCCGGAGTCGTGTTCGACCTCGATGCCGACAACCTCGCCGCTCTCGACGAGGAGGTCGGTCACTTTGGAGTGTGTCTCGATGCGTGCGCCGTGTTCCTGTGCGCTCGCGGCGTTCGCGACGACTAGCCGGAACGGGTCGATGGCCCCGTCGGGAACGCTGATTGCCTTGTCGATGTCTTTCGCCAGGTGGGGTTCCATCGCCCGAGCCTCCTCGCCGGAGACGACTTCCGCGGGAATCCCGCACTCCTCACAGCCGTTGAGCTTCTTCTGGAAGTACTCTTCAGAGTCCTCAGGTCGCTTGACGAACAGGCCACCGGTCATTTCGACGCAGTGACTGGCGATGTCTCGGAGGACGCGGTTCTCCTCGATACACTCGGTCGCACTGGCCTGGTCCGAAACGGCGTATCGCCCGCCGCTGTGGAGCAGCCCGTGCATCCGACCCGTGGTCCCGTGGGTCAGGTTTCCCTGTTCTACCAGGGTCACGTCGAGCCCGCGCATCGCGAGGTCCCGCGCGATGCCCGCCCCAGTCGAGCCGCCACCGATGACGGCGATGTGTGGTGTCGGTCCCATCTATCTTTCCGTGGGTTTGGAGCGCATACACTTCACTTTACCGTTGCTGGTGCTTGGGCAGTAAATTTTCTATGTAATCATGAGGAATCCCGGTGACACCCACTGTTAATCGGAAACGCACACCACATTATTTTTTACTGATTGGTCAAGGCAGTGGTTGAACATATTCTCTCAAATTCGAGAGATAACTCCACATTTTCAATTACTGACGTACTACAGACGACGTTGCAGGATAGAAACCGCGCTCACGGATTAATTATCACTCCTACCGTTTCGACAGTAACTATTATATATTTTGATAGTGGACTATTCCCGAGAACGTGTTGGCCGTTCGGCCAACGGGAGCGACAATGAGTAAATGGAACCCACTTGATTCAGAAGACGGCCCGCCTGACGGGGAACGCACCGACGGCGGCGTCACAGAGGGGCGGGACGGAAACGAGTCGGAGACTGAACCGCCGTCAGCAGAAGCCCTCCAGAAGGACACAGAGACCGGAAACGGTCCTGAACAGGCGGAGCTGGAAGCACGATGTGAGCAACTGGCGGCGGAACTCGAACAAGAGCGGGCGGAACGTGAAGCGCTCGAAACCGCTGTCGACCGTCTCACTTCTGTTGCCAGGGCGAACGCCGACGGCGACCTCACTGCGAAACCGGGGCAGCCACCAGCTGAGGCAGCTGAGCCGCTGTACGACGCATACAGTGAACTGCTCCGGGAATGGACCGACACCGTCGACCGGATGGCGTCGTTCAGCGAGCAGGTGACCGCCGCAACGGAACAGGTCGACACCCGTCTCGGGTCGGTCAAGTCCGCCAGCCGGGACGTGAGTGGCGCTGTCGGAGAGATTTCGACCGGGTCGGACGAGCAACGCGACGAGATACAGTCGATCTCCGACGAGATGCGGAACCTCTCGGCGACGATCGAGGAGATAGCGAGCGCCGCAAACGAGGTCGCGGACATGTCAGGCGAAGCCAGCGTTCGAGGCGAATCCGCACTGGAGTCGGCGTCCTCGGCGATGACGACGCTCGACCGGTTGACCGACAACGCCGAAGCGACCGTCGACAAGGTCGAGCAACTGAACGACCTGCTGTCGGACATCGAGGAGATTGTGGGTTTCATCACGGACGTCGCGGACCAGACCAACATGCTGGCGCTGAACGCCAACATCGAGGCTGCCCGAGCAGGCGAATCCGGCGACGGGTTCGCCGTCGTCGCAGAGGAGGTCAAATCGCTCGCGACCGAGACGAAGGAGGCGACCGACGAGATCGCAGCCTCCATTCAGGAGGTCCACGAACAGGCCGACACGACGGTTTCGGAGATGTACGATACGCGGGAGAGTGTCGAAGACACCCGCTCGTCAGTCGCCAGCGCGCTCGATGAACTGGATTCTGTCGTCTCGATGGTCGAGGAGGTCGATTCGAGCGTCCAGGAGATCGACGATGCGACGGATACGCAGGCCGACTCCACGCAAGAAGTCGTGTCGATGGTCGACGACGTCGAGGACATCAGCGCCCGGACGGCCGAAGAGGCGGCTATCGCCGCCGACGCCGCAGCGGACCAGACGACGGAACTCGCAGAGGTCTCGACGCGGGTGTCGACGCTCACCGAGCGGGCCGAATCACTGGACGCGTCGCTGGATTCCTTCGAACTTGCGACCGGTTCGGCGGCGGCGAACACGGACGGAACCGTCGTCGAGTTCTGGCACGCGATGGGCGGCGAGAAAGCGCTACTGCTTGAAGAACTCGTCCGCGAGTTCGAATCACAGACCGAGGGTATCAGTCTCACACTGCGGTCGAAAGGGAGCTACCGCGGGACCCTCGATGCAACGCTGAACGCCGCCGAAAACGGCGACCCGCCCGCGATCGCACAGATCTTCGAGATCGGCACTACGCGTGCGCGCGACAGTGGACACTTTACGCCAGTCGAGGAACTCCTCCCCGCAACCCACATCGACTCGCTGCTCGACCCGGTGACGAACTACTACCGCTTCGACGGGACACTCCACTCGCTCCCGTTCAACGCGTCGAACCCGGTGATGGCGTACAACCGCGACGCGTTCAGGGAGGCGGGGCTCGATCCCGATTCACCGCCGGAAACCCTCGCTGACGTACGAAGCGCGGCCGAGCAGCTCGTCGACGGGAGAGGCGTGGATACAGGTATCACGTTCGCGAACTACTCGTGGTTCGTCGAACAGTGGTTTGCCGAGGCTGACCAGCTCCTCGTGGACCAGAACAACGGGCGGTCCGGGTCGCCAACGGAGAGCCATCTCGACGGGGAGTTCGCCCACGACTTATTCGAGTGGTGGAAAGGCCTCGAAGCGGACGGACTGTACCACGACCCCGGCATCGAAGCCAGAGGAGCCGCTCGGACTCACTTCGCTGAGGGGAACGCTGCGATGCTGATCGGCTCGACATCGTCGCTGAACAGCATCGAAAGCAGCGCTGACTTCGACGTCGGAACCGGCCGGTTCCCCGTCCTCGACGACCGGACCGGCGTACTCGTCGGCGGTGCGTCCCTCTGGGTCGGTGATGCGGTTTCCGAGGCCGTGCACGACGCGGTCGGCGAGTTCCTCACATGGCTCACCGAACCGGCCCAGCAGCGTCGGTGGCATCAGGAAACCGGGTACTTCCCAGTGCACGCCGATGCGATTCCGCAGCTCCGGTCGGCGGACTGGTTCGAACAGAACCCACACTACAGAACGGCGTTCGACCAGCTCGTCGACACACGCGACACCACGGCGACACGGGGCGCACAGATCGGTCCGTTCGATACGGTGCGAACGATCATCGAAGACGCGGTCGACAGTATGGACGGGCCCGACTCGATCCCGTCCGCGCTCGACCGACTCGACACACAGGTCACGAAACAGCTTGAGCGGTACGATTCTGACCGGTAGCGCCGCCCCGTCCTTTCTTTACTAGCCAAACATCACCATTAGTAATCTTTATAATGGTTCACTATGTTGTTTACTGTCAAGGTGGTAGCTTTCATAAATAAGCTACCTCCACCACGGAGAACACAACAATGGCAGACACATACGTTGGCGCGATCGACCAGGGAACGACTGGCACTCGCTTCATGGTATTCGACCATAGCGGCCAGGTCGTTGCGAACGCCTACGAGAAGCACGAACAGATCTATCCGGAGCCCGGCTGGGTCGAGCACGACCCCGTCGAAATCTGGGAAAACACGCAGGAAGTCGTGACCAAGGGGCTTGCGGATGCAGGTGTCGGTGCCGAACAGCTGGAGGCACTCGGCATCACGAACCAGCGTGAGACGACGATCGTCTGGGACAAAGAGACCGGCAAGCCGGTCCACAACGCGCTGGTCTGGCAGGACCGCCGAACCACCGACCGCGTCGAGGAGATCCAAGAGGAAGACAAGGTCGAGTGGATCCGGGGGAAGACCGGGCTGGAATGTGACGCCTACTTCTCGGCAACCAAGACCGAGTGGATCCTCGACAACGCGGAGCCACTCAAGATGCAGAGCTCGCGCGGCGCTGACCTCCGTGAGCGGGCCGAAGACGGTGAACTCCTGATGGGGACCATCGACGCGTGGCTCATCTACAAGCTCACCGGCAACCACATTACGGACGTCTCGAACGCATCGCGGACGATGCTGTACAACATCCACGACATGGAGTGGGACGAGGAACTCCTCGAAGAGTTCGGCGTCCCGGAGTCCATGGTTCCGGAAGTCCGCCCGTCCTCCGACGAGAGCCTGTACGGACACACCGATGCGGACGGCTTCCTCGAAGAGGAAGTCCCCGTTGCGGGCGCGCTGGGTGACCAGCAGGCCGCACTGTTCGGCCAGACCTGCTTCGACAAGGGTGATGCGAAGAACACCTACGGTACCGGCGCGTTCTATCTGATGAACACCGGTTCCGAAGCAGTCGCCTCCGATAACGGCCTGCTGACGACGATTGGCTTCCAGATGTCCGGTGAACCCGTCCAGTACGCGCTGGAGGGCTCCATCTTCATCGCCGGCGCGGCAATCGAATGGCTCGAAGACGTCGACCTCATCAACAACGCCGCCCAGACAGCGGAACTGGCCCGCTCGGTCGAATCGACCGACGGTGTCTACATGGTGCCGGCCTTCACGGGGCTCGGCGCTCCGCACTGGGACGGCCGCGCCCGCGGGACGATTGTCGGTATGACTCGCGGAACGCGAAAGGAGCACATCGTGCGTGCGACCCTGGAATCCATCGCATACCAGACCCGCGACCTCGCGGAGGCGATGGAGGAAGACTCCGGTGTCGAGATGACGACGCTGCGAGTCGACGGCGGTGCAGTCAAGAACAACTTCCTCTGTCAGCTCCAGTCGGACATCATCCAGACGGATATCGCCCGCCCGCAGGTCGACGAGACCACCGCACTGGGGTCGGCCTATGCGGCCGGTCTCGCCGTCGGGTACTGGGACACCGTCGACGAGCTCCGCGACAACTGGCAGGTCGACAAGGAGTTCTCGCCGGAGATGGACGCCGAGAAGGCAGACAAGATGTACGATCGCTGGGACGACGCCGTCGACCGTTCCCGCGACTGGGCACAGGAGGAATAACAGATGGCAATCGCATTCGGACTCACGGCAGTCGATATGCTCGTCCTCGCCATCGCGGCGTTCGCGGGCGGCGCGTTCGGGGCATCTATCGGTGCACTCCCGGCGTTCTGTTTCACCGGCTTCATGGTGCTTATCGGAGAAGCCGGCAACGTCGTCTCAGAGTCGTTCGTCGGCGGTTCTCCTGACGTCATCGCGGGTGGCGCCGGTGGGTACGGAGCCGGCATCGTCGGCCCGCTGGCCTTCGGTCCCGTGTTCGGGCCACACGTCGCCTTCGCTGGTGGTGTGGCAGCAGCCGCTTACGCCGCGAAGTACGACGGAATGTACGAGCCGGACGACGGTGACTACCACCCGGCGAAGGACATCGCCTACGCCCTCGGTACCCGACCGGACGTCCTCGCCGTCGGTGGTGTGTTCGGCATCCTGGGGATGGCAATCCGGCAGACGTCCGGCGGACTCGGGATTCCAATCGACCCGCCTGCAGCAGGCGTTATCCTGACGGCTGTTATCGCCCGTCTGGCCTTCGGCTACCCGGTTATCGGCCGTGCCCGCGGAAGTGGCCTGCTCGATATGTCGCCGTTCGAGAGCGGAAAGATGCGGTCGAGCAACAGTGAAGAAGTCGCAACGGATGGCGGAGCCATGGCTGCCGAGCGACCGGCTGTCGAGCCGTGGCTGCCACACCAGTACAAGTGGACACACGTCGCAATGCTCGGGCTCATCACCGGCATCCTCGGTGCGTACATCTTCGCGAAGACTGGAAGTCTCTTCCTCCCGTTCGGTATCTCAGCAGCGAGTCTGCTGTTCCTGAACCTCGGCGTGGAGAAATTCCCGGTCACACACCACATGACGCTCCCAGCAACGTTCGTCGCTAGTATGGCGATGACGGATGGAGCGAGCGTCCTAGTCGCGCTCGGACTGGGCGCATTCTTCGGTATCCTGGGTGCGCTGTTCGGTGAGGTCTACCAGCGCATCTTCTACGCGCACTCGGATACGCACTTTGACCCGCCAGCCGCCTCGATCATCACGACGACCCTCATCCTGGGCATTCTGGCACTGGCTGGAGTGTTCACGACGTCCGCAGCGATCCCCCTGCCGTAAGAACTCATACGGCTTTTTATTTACAGGTCCAATCGAATATACACACGATCTAATTTCCAAGCATGGACATCGAAGCGAGAATCAAGCGTCGACAACGCCGGAACGGTGAGCCACGGCTCATTCAGGATTACGAGTCGATCTCACCGGTCGTCCACATAGAGGAGCCGGCTGACCGCGGTCCGGTGCTCGAGCGCCTACTCGACCACCTCGATCCGGTGTTCGATGGGCAGCTTCCGCCGAACGCGTACGTGTACGGCCCCCGTGGTTCAGGGAAGTCCGCAGTTATCACGGCGCTGTTCGCCAATTTAGAACAGCTCCCGACGGAACAACAGGCGATTATCCACACGACGACCCGTGCACAGCCACCGACCTCGCCGTCGTTCGTCTACGTGAACGCCCGAGAGACCGCAAGCGAGTTCGCGTTCTACCATGCAGTGCTGGACTCGCTCGTGGACGAATCGGTGCCGGAACACGGGATCGGGACGGAGACGCTCAAATCCCGACTCCACGAACTGGTACGAGAGCAACGCACGGGCATCGTCATTGCAGTCGACCACATCAGCGAACCGGAGAGCATCCAGGCCCCGGCCCTCGTTGACCTGTTTGCTGGCTTACCGAGCAACGTTAGCTGGCTCGCTATCGGTCGCGACGACCCGTCGACAACGGAACTGACGCGGTACACCGCCGAGTCGATCAGTATCGACCGCTATCAGCGGCAGATGCTCGTCGACGTGTTGATGACCAGAACCTCGAACGGGCTGGCCCAGCAGGGACTTGATCACGGTCAGGCGAGACATATCGCTGACTGGGCCGACGGCAACGCCCACGATGCCCTTGCCGCTTTGTTTATCGCTGCAGAACTGGCCGAGGAACGGGGCCAGGACCGGATCACACAGGCCAACGTCGACGCGGCCATCGCGGAGGTGCCCGACCCCTGTGTTTCGTTGGGCGTCGTCCTCTCCCTGCCGACGAACCGACAGGCCGTTCTCAGGGAACTCATCGACCTGGAGGAGAGCGAACGCTCCTCGGTAACGGCAACGACGGAGGCGATTGCGTCGGCACAATCAGTCGATCTCTCGGCCGGGACGGTCAAACGGTTCCTCTACGAAATGGCCGAATCCGGTGTCGTCGACCGTGTCGAGGCGACGACCACCAACGGACAGGGCCGCCCGCCGAGCCGTGTCGAACCGCGGTTCCCCCCGACGGCCTTCCGGCGGCTGTACGACCTGCAACAGTAGGCCGACGTTTCGCGGTCAGGTCGACGCTTTTCAAACGCGCTGTGACGGGTCACCTGTGCCGCCAGTCAGCGCGGACGCCAGTGCGCCACGGACTACGACGTCGTCACCGAACTGCGTCAACTGGATATCCGGAATGTTCGACATCACCATGTCGTCGAGCCGGTCTCGGATCGGGTCTAGCACCTGCTCGGGGTTGTTGAGCGCAACGGCCCCACCGACGTAGACGACGAGGGGCGCGTACGCGTGGACGATGTTCGCGACGCCGATCGCGTTCCAGTGACAGATCTGGTCGAGGACGTGGGACGCGAACTCGTCTTCGCCGGCATATTCGAAGATATCCGCCGCGGAAAACTCCTCAGTCTCGATCGGGAGCGCCGTCTCGACGGGGTCCTCCCGGTGCAGTTGTGTGGCGTACCGCGGGATGTTCTCGCCCGAACAGTACGCTTCCCAGTGGCCGTCGTGCCCACAGCCACAGGTCATGAACCCATGTGGGTCGATCGTCAAGTGGCCGACTTCTCCAGCGTTGCCGTCCCAGCCTGAGAGGATATTCCCGTCGACAGCGACCCCGGCACCGACCCCGGAGGAGATTGTGAGATACACCATGTCATCGGGGCTCCGGTCCGAGTAGAACCGCTCACCGATGACGCCGGCGTTGGCGTCGTTGTGCAGCGACACCCGCTCGCTGCCGATGAGATTTTCCACCGGCCCGGTCAGCGGAATCCGGTCGATGGTGTCGGGGAGGTTCGCGGGGTTTTCGACGACCCCTTCGGCCAGATCCATCGGACCGAAGGACCCGATACCGGCGGCAACCACGTCTGTGGGGGCGATATCGGCGGCGTCACAGGCCTGTCGGATCGCGTCGAGGACCGCCTCCGTGACCGCGATACCTGCCGGTCCACGCGGTGTCTCAGTTTTGTGTGACGAGAGTATCGAACCCGTCTCGTCACCGATAACAGCCCGAATATGTGTCGCTCCGAGGTCGACCCCTGCGTAAGCGCCCATGCTGGTCGAAGGGTTGCCCCACCGATACTTAACTACACAGATTCTACCGCGGTCAGTAGTCTCGCTCCCTGCCCGAGATGTCCTCTCGGCCAACGGCCTCCTCGTAGACGACGCCGCGCTCGGAGTCTAGCGTGACGGTCGATCCGTCGGAGACAGCATCGGGCAAGTCCGCGTTCGAGATCATCGGAATCGAAAGCTCGCGGGCGACGATGGCCGCGTAGCTCGTGACGCCCTCGTGGGCGTCGATGATGCCCCCGATACGGCTGGTGTCGCCGACGAATTCGCCGTCGAACCCTTCGGGCACTGCCAGAATAGCCCCGTCGGGGACGTTCGAGAGGTCGCCCGGCGACTCCCGGGGCGGCGCTGTCGAAATCCGGTGGACGGGGCCGGTCACCAGGCCGTCGACGATGGACCGACCGCTAGCGACTGTTTCGGCCGCGACGTGGACTTTCAGCATGTTCGCCGTGTTCATCCCCTCCAGTTCAGTCATCATCCCGGAGAGAACGACGACCGTGTCACCGCTGTCCGCGGCTTCGGTGTCGAGAGCCGCCTGCACTGCCGTCTGGATGACGGCATCAGCGCCTTCGGTGGTGTACTCGGTCGTTACGGGTGTGATACCCCACGAGAGCGCGAGCTTCCGGCGGACGCGCTCGCTCGGCGTCGACGCGACGATGGGGATCGAGGGCCGGTACTTGGCCGATTTCAAAGCGGTGTAGCCGGACTCGGACGCGGCGACAATCGCCGACGCCCCGATGTCGCGAGCGAGGAACCGACCGGAGCGCGCGAGCGCGTCTGTCCGGGTGTCACCGGCGTTTGGCACGCGCTGTTCCCGGGACTCGGCGTACTCCTCGCTGCTCTCGACATCGCGGATAATCCGGTCCATCGTCTCGACGACGCGAGCCGGGTGGTCACCGATCGCCGTCTCGCCCGAGAGCATCACTGCATCGGTGCCGTCAAGCACTGCGTTTGCTACGTCTGAGGCCTCCGCGCGGGTCGGCCGCCGGGAGTGGACCATCGAGTCGAGCATCTCGGTGGCCGTGATGACCGGGACGCCGGCCTCGTGACACCGACGGATGATACGCTTTTGAATGATCGGCACGTCTTCGAGCGGGCACTCGACGCCGAGGTCACCGCGGGCAACCATCACGCCGTAGGCCTCGTCGATGATCGAGTCGAGGTTCTCGACGGCCCCGGCCCGTTCGATCTTGGCGATGATCGGGATGTCGACGCCGCGCTCTTCGAGCGCCTGGCTGATCTCGTAGATGTCCTCGCCGTCACGGACGAACGACGCGGCCACGAAATCCGGCTCCTTCTCGGCGGCCACGTCGAGTTCTCGCTCGTCGTTTGCCGTAATCGTCGGCAGGTCGAGTTCGACGCCGGGAACGTTGACACCCTTGCGGGCGGCCAGTTCACCGCCGTTCTCGACGGTCGCAAACACCGTGTCGTCCTCGACACGTTCGACAGTCGTCTCGATGCGTCCGTCGTCAAGCAACACCCGGTCGCCCGGCTCGACCGCCGTGATCGACTGCGAGAGGCCGACCTCCTCGGGCGTCGCGTCGTCGCCGACGACGTAGCGGATGGTGGACCCCTCCGTGAGCTGAATCGGCTCGTCGATCTCCGCGGTCCGGACTTCCGGCCCAGGCATATCGAGCATGGCCGCGACCGGTTCCTCGACCGCCTCGTCTACCTCGCGGATGCGATCGATCATTTCACGGCGGTGTTCCGGCGAACCGTGGCTCGCGTTCAGTCTGGCAACAGACATACCGGCCTTTGCAAGTGACGCGATGTCGTCGACCGAGTCCGACGCAGGGCCGAGGGTACAGACAATCTTTGCGCTACGCATTGTGACCTCCGTCTCTGGGGAGCCACAGTTTACAGCGTTCATAGTTAATCATACCCTGCCGTTCCCCGCGAAGGGATAAGAACCTTGCTGGACGGCGTAGCTACCGGGAAATCGCTTCCGTGTCGCCACTGAGAATCGAACGGATCTCGTCGGGTGACACGACGGCAATGTCACCCGGAATCGTCCGTTTGAGTGCGGCTGTCGCAGCACCCCAGGCGAGCCCGTCCGCGACGCTGCCACCGGAGAGATACTGCGAGAGGAAGCCGCCGACGAAGGAGTCGCCGGTCCCGACCGGATGGGCGTCGGTCGACTCGAACGTCGGTTGCTCCGTTACAGCCCCGTCGGCAAGCGCGAGCGCCCCGTCGCTGCCACGGGTGATTACTGTTGCTTCGAACCCGTACTCGGCGGCGAGGTCCCGGGCAATCGTTTCCGCATCACCGGTCCGGTCCAACACGACGTTCGCGTCGCGTTCGGCGACGACGAGTACGTCGACAGACGGGAATAGCCCGGTCAGGACCGAGCGGGCTTCCGCCGGCGTCCAGAGCTTCGAGCGGTAGTTCAGATCGAGGCTCGTGGTCGTGCCCGCGTCCTGTGCGAGCGAGAGGAGGTCAGCAGTGGTCGATTCGAGCGTCTCTGAGAGCGCCGGTGTGATACCCGAGGTGTGGAATCCCGCGGCGTCCGCGATGGTCTCCGTCGGAAGCTCCCCCGGTGTGGCGGTCGTGACACTGGCGCTCTGGCGATCGTAGATAACATCGTTGCCCCGCGGTGGACTACCCTGCTCCAGATAGTAGGTTCCCTGTCGGGCGCTGTCCGAGTCGTCCCAGGCGACATCGACCGATACGCCATGGTGTTTGAGTTCTCCCGTGACTCGGCGACCAACCGGTGAGTCGGGGAGCTTTGAGGCCCACAATGCATCGAGCCCAAGCCGTTGAGCAGCGACCGCGACGTTTGACTCCGCACCAGCCGCCCTGACGGTGTACTGGTCTGCAGTCTCCAGTCGCTCGTCGTCAGGTGGCGACAACCGCAACATCGTCTCACCGAACGTAACTAACTCCGTCATATCCGACGTTGCTCACTGGCTGGGTATAAATCCCGGAGAACCCGTCGTCTAACGGACCTGTTAATTACACCTTACTGGGGTGGAGGGCGTTAGCTCGTATTTTTCGTCATGGGTTATGGACAGTATAAGTTTTCTCCAAAAGTTTATGTGCTATACTAATTTAGACACGCCAGTATGGATTCAGGGAGAGATGGTGGTGGGCCGTCCGTCTTTAGGCGGAACCTACTCCGTTCGATTGGTGCGGCCGGACTGGCCGGACTTGCAGGCTGTGGTGGCAGCGAGGGAGTGACAGATGGGGACGGGACGCCGACCCCAACGCCAGTTGGAAACTTTCCGGTGTCCGGGGATTCGGTGACGTTCGGTTTCAACGTCGCTTCCTCGGGGGCATACTCAACGGCCGGCAAGCAGGAGCTCCGAGGTTTCAAACTCGCGGTCAAGCACATTAACAACGGTGGTGGGTGGGTAACGAGCGAGCAGTACGAGTCACCGCTGGACGGTGACGGACTTCTCGATAAGGATGTCGAATTCGCTGTCGAAGACACGGGTGGTAATTCGGAGACCGCCCGGAGCAACGCACAGCGGCTTGTTGATAGCGAGGAGGTGATTATGCTTGCTGGCGGAACGTCCAGCAATTCCGGCCTGGCCAATCAGGAGGTCGCCGCACAGAACCAGGTCGTGTACATGGCGACGATGGCCAACGCGAACTCGCTGACGGGTATCGACTGCAACCGGTACTCCTTCCGCGAGATGTACAACAACCACATGGCGGCCAAAGCGCTGGCTCCGGCCCTCAGTAACGAGTTCGGAGACGACGTCAATTACGTCAAGATCTCCCAGGACAATGAGTGGGGACAGACGCTCCGGGATGAGATGGATACAGCCCTCGGGAATCTCGGCTGGGCACCTGTTTGGGACACAACTGCACAGGTCGGAACGACCGACTACTCTCAGTACGCAGAAGACATCAAGTCGGTCGATTTCGACGTGATAGTGCTCGGACTGGGGGGCCTCGACGCAGTAAACGCACTCAGAGCGTTCCGGGAGGAGTTCCCGGAGTCGAATATCGTCCTTCCGATAGCCTCGAAAGATATTGCCCGGACCGCAGGCGATGCGATAGAGGGTGTTATCGGGACGGTCGCCTGGAGCCCGGCAATCAACTCGCCGCTGTCTGATACCTTCCGAGAATCGTTCCGTGAGGAGTACGGCAGTTCGACGGGGACCTCGAAATCGGCGTCCCCATCAGGAGCAGCCCACATCGCATACACGCAAACGCTACAATACGCCAGTGCAGCCGAGCGGGTGGGAACGTTCAATCCGATCGATGTCATCGGAGCGCTCGAAGGACACGAGTACGACGCCGGTCTCGGACCGCAGACGCTCCGAGCCTGTGACCACCAGGCGATGCGCCAGGTGCCAGTCGTGAAAGGAAAGCCAGAGGTTCAGCAGTCCTACGGCACCTACTACGGCCTGATTGGGGAACCAGCGGATGTACAGTACGCATGCGACAGCGGTCCAGCGGCTAACTGCTCGCTTGGAGGGAACTAGCTATGAGTTCAGGAGACACACAGATACCAGACAGTTCAGAAAACGATTCGAACGCCTCCGGTGGGATTCTTGCAACAGTCGTCCCGGATTTCATCCGGCGAAACTTCGCACTCAAATTCGGTATCGTCCTCTTCGTGATGGCGCTGTCGGTTGGGCTCATCGGCCTTGCCGCGACAGAGCAAGTCAAGAACTACACGGAACAACAGGTTCTGAGCGACTACGAAAACGCCGCCGCACAGGAGGCTGATATCCTGTCACAGTGGGTTGATCGAAACCGGTTATCGACCCAGTTCGTCTCTTCCGACGACGTTTGGGCCAGTAGTGATACCGAAGACATCAATATCGAACTCAACAATCGGAAAGCCGCCTTGTCCGCAGATGCTGCCGACATCCATCTGGTCGAACGGAATGCCGGCCAATCCCAGGTTGTCGCCAGCACATCTAACTCACAGGTGCTGACTAACTCGGCGCTCGAATCGACGAGCAGGGCCTGGCTTACCGGTGCGAACTTCGAAACGGCAAGCGATGTCGCCGTCTCCGACGTGTACCAGACGAACTCCGGCCCGGTCGTCGGCTTCGCCAGTCCTGTCGATGCCTCACAGAACCGGTATATCCTCATCGAGTACTCGCTCGACGAAATCGCGAACTCGCTTCAGGGGAACAACAGGGCCGAAGGCGGATTCACGCAGGTCGTCAACGGGTCGGCGGTCGTCATGATCGACGAATCCAGAGACGGGAGCCGCGGCCTCGGCGAAAACATGCTGCAGTCGTATAGCTCGAACAGCCCTGCCACGGAACCGATCGACGCGGCAGATGACCTCCGCTCGTCGGAGCAACAGTCCGGCGTCACCGCTGACATGCCGGCGACTGACGTACTCAACGAGCGCTACACTGTCGGCTATGCACCGATTCAGGGCACTGACTGGGTCGTTCTCGTACACGCACCCAACTCCGCGGTCTTTGGCTTCGTCCAGAACGTCCAGCAGTACGGACTTATCGGCACGGCACTGATGGTGTTGCTCATCGCGGGCGTCGGTGCGATACTCGGGTACAACACGGCAACGTCCATCGACCGCCTGACCCGAAAGACGGACCAGATGCGACAGGGGAACCTCGACGTCGAGATCGCCACCAGTCGTATCGACAATATCGGCCGCCTGTACAGCGGGTTCGCTGATATGCGCGACGCGCTCAAACAACAGATCAACGAGGCCGAGCGTGCACAGAAAGAGGCAGAGGTTTCCCGCGCGGAAGCCCTTGAAGTCAACAAATACCTCCAGAAGAAGGCCGAAGAATTCTCCGACGTGATGGAGGAGACGGCCGCTGGAAACCTCACCGAGCGGATGGCAACCGACGGCGAGAACGAGTCGATGGACCGGATCGCCAGCGAGTTCAACGGCATGGTCGACGAACTCGAAAAGACGATCGGTCAGCTCAACAGCTTCGCCGACGAAGTCGCGGAATCCGGAGACGTCGTTCTGTCGAGTGCGGAGTCCGTCCGTGACGCGTCCGAGCAGGTGGCCGAATCCACACAGAAAATCTCCGACGACGCCTACGACCAGAAGGACCGCCTCGCGACCATCTCAGAGGACCTCGATACCCTCGTGGACACGCTCGAAGAACTGGAAGCGGACAATCCGGACATCGACCTTGGTGACTCGCTCGAGCGGTTCCGGACGGTGGCGACGACGCTACAGTCGGCAGCCGAGACAAGTGACCAGATGATGGCCGAAACCCAGACCGTGGCCGGCGCAGCCGAAGAGCAGGCCGCAGAGCTCAACGAAGTGTCTTCGCGTGCCGAACAGCTCAAACGCTACGCGAAGCCACTCGGTGACATCCTGAACCGCTTCGAGACCGAAGCCGAGCACGAGTTCGTCTTCTCGGGCGGTCCGTCACAGAGTCTGGGCGAAGAGGAAGAAGAGTAATCCGGTTCACCGAAACCGATTTTCGCGCTGGCGACGTACTTCTTTCAATGAGCGACGACGCAGGAGAAATCTCGCAGGCGGAACTCGCCGAGTACTGTCGAACCCAGGCTGCGATTCTTGCTGGCCATCTGGACCAGCGCAGTGCGGAGCTCTCCGATTTGCTCGAAGAAATCGAACAGGACACCGCCGACGCTCGTGCGACATTGTCTGAAAGTTCAGGCCGACCGGAACCCGATGCGGAAGCCGCTGTCGAAAACATCGAGGCCAAGCAGAAGCGAGCACAGGCGAAACAGGACGAAATCGACGAATACCGGACGCTCGCAGAGGGCTATACGGATCTCGCCGAGCAACTCACTGAGGGGACCGGTGATCTTGAAACCGTTCTTGAATTCGAAATCGATACCGATGCCCCGACATATTTCGACGCCGAGACAACGATTCTGGGAGTGGCGACTGGAGAAGACAAGTAGTAGTCTATTTTACAGGACGCTCTGCACCACAGACAGGCTGCTCTACAGCGCCGGGGCTGGTGGCAACTGCGGTTCGGCAACGACCCAGCGCTGGTACAACATTCGACATCACTGAGGTGGGGCAACAACTACCCCCACCGCGTTCACCGTGCTAAACCGTTTTAGCGCCAGCGGTCAATCAGTCGACACTGCTGACTCCATCTTAGCGGATTTAGCTGTCGCAGCCTCGGGGCTTCCTTGTCCGAGTTCCACAGCAGCCAGTACAAGAAAGCCACCGATGAATATCGTGTTTTTCAGAATGTACGCCGCGAACGCGTCAAACAGCCACGGAACTGTCCCTAGTAGAAACGGTTCCTGGAAGTACGCGGATCGGGCAATCACGAGCGTCGCGAGGGTGACAAACTGGTGGCCAAGGAACAGGAAAAATATGGCCCGAATTTTCTGGAGGAGGAACAACAGCCCGATCGTCAGCTCATACACTCCAATGAACACCATCACTGCGGTCAGAGAGATCCCTAGTTCCGGAAGACCAAGGATAGTGACCACCGCATGGACCTCACCACGGACTGGTGTCGATAGCCCGCTAAACAGTGCCTGGACCTTCAGAAACCCATAATATGAAAAAACGAAGGCATACGTGAGGAATGCTATGCGTGTCCCGTACGGCACTAGTATGCCCTCGACGACGCGGTCAATCACTTCATTGTACTTCTGTACCATGAACCGAAGTGGTGACAGTCCACCACCGGTTTGACTTTGTACCTCACCCATACTCCGTTTCCCATCCAAGTCCCCACTATATATAATCTTATGCTGACATTTGGGCGCAAAGTGCCACAGAACGAACCAAATTCATCAGTAGCTTCTGAAATGCGGTGGCCGAGAGATAAAGAGAGTTCCCGCTATTCAGAAGTGTAGTTGTTGGATCGGCTGATTCCATGTGAGACTGAGTAGGTTGAACCACCTACGTCCGACGAGACGAACCAAATTGACGACCGTCGCTCCGGCGCTTCGAACACGGACGACGAGCAATAGGATTACCCTTGACTGTGGAACCAGTGGCGAGCCGCCGCTGTTTCCTCAAAGAGATCGCGGTTGATCGAGTCGTCAGCCATATCGACGACTTCTCGACGGATATCTGTGAAACGACGCTCTCGGGCATAACCAGCGAGGTGTTCGAGACCGGGACATGCCCGCTAAATTCACGTCGTTTCGACCACCAACCCCCATTCGATATAGCGGCATACAGTTTATGTGTTCGGAACAGACCGTGTGATGGTGAGTCCGAGGACAGTAGATGGACTACAGACAGTAATCTCAGCCACTTAGCTCCACAGACTTCCGACGCGCACTGGTGAGGAAACGAGATCACGAATTGAACGTCCGCTCGACGAGGTATTTGACCAGATAGAACCCACCAATAAGGGTAACAGCCATGACTACGAGTACAATCGCAATCATGAACAAAAGGACAAGTGCGTCGTTAGCCATCGGACCCACCCGCCTGAGAAAGTGCGTATCGTCGAACGCGCATGTCGCTAGCTTCAGCCTGGACACGCTAATGAAGTAGGGTTTCAGTCCGACATTCTCTGGCACTCGCGGTTTATATTGGGTCCACTTTCGATATACCTGGGTGATCCATGTGGAAAAGGGATAGCAAGGCTCGAGTAGGTCACGTATCTGGTTGCTGACAGCGTCCTATACCTTGCACTGAACAGAGCGTTCAGGGACGGTGGTGGAAAGCGGGACATTCCGCTCAGTCGGGAGCGGAAATATCGAATATGGCTGACCGTGGCCGAAGTCACCGGTACGCAGCGGTCGCTTCTGAGGAAGGCCATTCTGCATTTGGCTGCGGAACCGTCGATAGGGTATTTTAACGGCGATCTGTGTTTCCCAACCGAGCCACGACGGAACAGAACCAAATCGTGTTCTCGTGGCGAGAGGGCGCTTTTCGGCCACTGCAGCGAACCAGTGGTGTGTAGGGTCGCGAGGGTCGCCAAGACTGGCACTGTAGCAGCGACGGGTGCGCGCTTTAGCAGCTTGTGGAGTACACTTTGGGGCCTTGAGTCCGAGAGAGAACAGTCCCGGCATACTTAGGCAACGACGGCTTCCCCCAATAAAGTCGTAATATGGCGATTACGGCGGGACATAGACGGCCTCTCCATTTGGCAACAGCGCCAACAGGCGCGTCACCAGAACTGACGCGCGTGTCATCCGGGAAAGTCGCGGCTGTCGGTATGCAGCGTGAGAGAGCAAGGGGACAGTATGCAGGAAGGGTCTGCGACACCTGAGCGGTTGCGACAGACTGTCCGGTCCACTGGTTTGAGTATTGGTGAGTAGCTGAACCAGGCCGGAATAGTCTCGGACCCACTCGAAGTGGTCTCTCACTAGATCAGAACGACACTGCCTCGTATTGACAATCCGTGACTGTGCTACCATACGTCTTTATCCTGCTGTGTTGAATAGCGTCTCCTGAGCCACGGTGAGGCGGCACCGATTTTGAGATTACCGGCATCAGCCCCTGACAAGTCAATTCAAATTTCCACTGTCCCGACCAGCACCGCTATTCAACACAGCAGTCTACTCTGCTCTGTTGAATAGCGGCATCTGAGCTACACTGAGACGACCCCGGTCTTGAGACCACTAGCGTCAGCTACTAACAAGCCGACTCAAATTCCGACCACCTCAACCAACACCGCTATTCAACAGAGCACTTTATCCGGGTAATGGAATGGACCGATCAGATGAGGGACAGAAATCTACGCCCCTTTTGTATTTGTGTATCTGACCTTATCTACTGCTAAAATGACAGACTAATATCAGTATCGGCGCATAAATCCCGCAAATAGGGTACCACGCACCCAAATAAGTGTGTTTATCCCTGAGTATGGGACTACATTGAAGTCCCCGGCGTCCCAGGGTAAAATGTGTCCAGTGACAGTGAACGAACGACGGTTCGGACGTACATTCCGGCCTACCAGAAAGAACAGTGGCAGGCCCACGCCGAGGAACTGGATATGAGTCAAAGCGAGTTCGTCCGGACGATGGTACAGGCGGGCCGAAGCGGGTTCGAGCCAGTAGCATCCGAAACAACCGAGTCGGACGCCGCTGAGAGCGAGAGCGAGGAACCCCGTTCTCCGGACGCTACCCCTGGGGGTGACGGGCTGGAAGACCGGGTCCGAGAGATTCTGGCTGACGGAGACTACTACGAGTGGGACGACCTGCTCGCCGAACTGACCGACGATATCGAGGAACGCCTCGAAGAGACGCTGCAGGAACTGCAGTCCAACAACGAAGTGCAGTACAGCGGGCGACACGGAGGGTACGTTCGGGACGAATGAGCACGGATACGACCACGCCGGACGCCGAGTCGGACCCGGTCGGGTATTTCCTCGATGACATCACGTACCACGGAAAGAGCGACCGAACTCGTGCCTCCTACGAGCGCGTCCTTCGGGACTTCGAGTCCTATCTGGCAGACGGCCACCAGCCCATTCCCGTCCAGGAGGCCTCCCACCGGGACTGCATGGCATATGTTCACAGCCTCCGCGGTAACGTCGAAGAAAGCACAGTCGCGACGTACGCCTCCTATCTACACCGGTTTTTCGCGTACATGACACAGGTAGGTGTCTTCGAATCGAACCCGATGACGCTGGTCAT
This sequence comes from Haloarcula sp. K1, assembly GCF_001647155.1. Taxonomy (NCBI): domain Archaea; kingdom Methanobacteriati; phylum Methanobacteriota; class Halobacteria; order Halobacteriales; family Haloarculaceae; genus Haloarcula; species Haloarcula sp. K1. Next base: position 68,206 of record NZ_LRHL01000023.1, on the reverse strand, counting down.
GGAAGAGATGGACGAGTCCATCAATACCGACCCGACCCGCCGCGAAATCGACCTCCAGTCGATGCGGACGTTCGTCGACAGCGTCCCACATCCGCTAGAGCGGGCTATCGTAGTGACGTTGCTGAAAACGGGTATGCGGGCCGGCGAACTGTGTAACCTCGATATCCGTGACCTCAACCTCGAAACCCCCGGCCCCAGACCGGAGATCCCGGTCCGAGCGGGGCTCGACGGGCGTCCGGACTCGTTGTTCGTCGCGGCAGACACGGCTCGTGGCGAGGCCAGTAACGGGGAAGAGCGGACAGCGTCCAACAAGCGGAAACGGGAGACGACGATCCCTGTCGACGCCGAACTGGCATCAGTGCTGCGGCACTGGCTCGCAATTCGGCCGGACACACAGTCCCCAGCAGCGCCGCTGTTTGTGTCTACAAGCGACAGCTGGGGGGAGCGACTCACGCCGAATATGGTACACCACATCGTCGAATCCCACGCGCGCGAGTTCGGTTGGTACTCGGACGGTGGGGGAGCCGAAGAGAACGTTACACCGCACTACTTCCGGCACTTCTTCACGACACACCTTCGGGATCGGACCGGTGATCGCGGCGTCGTCAAATACCTCAGAGGCGACGTGGCACAGGACGTCATCGATACCTACACCCACGAATGGGGAACTCGGGTCAGGGATGTGTACGAGGCCGAAATTTACTCGCTACTGTGATTTTATTGTTGTCTATTCAACACTATTGCCGCACTCCGGTTGGTGGCTGCTGAACTAATAAATCATATAGCGCTATATAGAACTGGGCGGATTCTGCTTCTCAGCTGTGTTGTCTCAATGGACGATTTCGATAGCCGCATACGAGACAGGAGGTACGGCCGGATTACACTGCGGGGCCTCCCAGCAGGTAGCTCGACCGAGCAGCGCTCTGGCACGCGCTTGTTGGGGGACTCCCGACCGGACTACAAGAGATCATACCGGCTCGAAATGGAACGTCCTACTGGTGGCTGCAGATGCCGGGATCACGCACGTCTCAGACGTAGACCCTTCCGGATGCAGGTCCCTGGGAGGGCTACTCGGGGTCCAGAAGTTTCGACTCCGCAGTTCGGAGATGTTCGAGGAGCGTGGTCTTCGAAATATCCATCTGGTCGGCGAGTTCGCGGACCGAAATCCCACGCGGCCACTGATAGTAGCCGGCCTCGCGGGCCGCTTCGAACGCGCGCCGCTGGGCCGGCGTTAGCGAGTCGGTTCGGAGCCCACCCACCGACCGCTCGGAGTCGCTGTCAGGCGTGACGATGGACTCGACCGACACGTCAGCGTCGGCGTCGGCTTCGACGGCATCGAGTGCGGACTGTATTTCGGGCCGCTCTCCGGTGAAGCTCACTTGCCACCGTTCGCGCCCGTCTTCGATACGAACGGGCGCGCTGTGGACGAATCCGTGTTCGAGGAGTGTTGGGCAGACTAACTCTTCTGGGTCGTACTCTAGCAGGAACTGTCTGACGACGGTTCCCGGTGCATCGCGCTTGTGTCCGATGCGTGCCTGAAGTTCCTGTATCTCTCCGGCGTGAGGTGACGCACGGACTGCGTCGAGGCAGTTCTCGACGTCTGACTTCGTAGCGCCGTACGCTGTAAACACGCCATTGACCGATGCCGCTGGCGACTGGGCGGTCTGTTGCACCGTGTGTGCCAGGATGCCGCCATCAGTGCAGTCGGTCGCTTCGATAGCCCAGCAGTTCGGATGCCACAGGTCGAGTGTTAGCCGTGCTCCGGCGCTATCGGTTTGGCTCATGGGATGTGCTGAAATATTTGATCGGAGACCCTAAGAGCGTAATCATTGTCTGGTGTGTCCGACACCGGCGGTTGCGGTGTGCGATTCAACTCGGTCCATCAGTGCTGATGCCGACACGACCAGGGCCAGATACAGTATCGCCACCAGCACGAAGAGTTCGGTATACTGGTACGTTTCGTTAGCGATGGTACTCGTCCGGCCGTACAGCTCTTGGACGGTGATGAAACTCGCCAGCGAGGAGTACTTGATGAGGTACACGAGTTCGTTCGTCCAGCTGGGAAGCGCGAGTCGGAGGCCCTGTGGAACGACGACGTACCGTATCCCTTCGAGCTTCGAGAGCCCGATGGCGCGTGCAGCGGTCAACTGCCCGCCGTCGACGGACTCCAGTGACGCGCGCAGATACTCGGACTGGTAGGCGGCGCTGTTCAGCGTGAAACTGATGACAGCGACCCAGAACGCCTGCGCGGGAATGAATCCGACGCCGACCCCCGGGACGCCTCTGAGAACCTGCGTGAGTGAGGTCGCAAAGTAGAGGACGAACAACTGGGCGAGCAATGGCGTCCCGCGGATGAGTTCCGTGTACGACAGGGCGAGCCAGCGGGCCCACCGCCCACCGTATACGCGGACGACGCTGAGCGGGAGCGCCAGCGTGAACCCGAGACAGACGCTGAAGACCGTCAGTAGCACCGTCGTCCAGACGCCGTGGGCCAGTGCCGGCAGATACGCCGTCGCGTCGGCGGCAAACCGGAGCGCGTCGGCGAACCACACGAGCGGCGCTCCGGCAACACCAAGTGACGCGGCGAGCGAGGCGACAGTGTCCGCTGTCGTCAGAAACGGGGCCGCCGGAACGAACGGCGTGCCGCGGTCAAGCCCGAATACCCCCGCGAGAACGAAATCAGTGGTCCAGCGGGCGAGAACCCAGACCCAGAACAGTGCCAGGCCGACTGTGAGGGGGCGGACGGTGAAGACCGTCTCCACGCGGTCACGGAGCCCCGGATTCGGCGACGTTGTCGATTCGGCCGTGCTCATGCCGTCTCCTCGTGTGCGTGCAATCTGCTCAGGAACTGTTCGGTTCTGTCCGCTGTCGGGTTCTGGAACAGTTGCTCCGGTGGGCCGTGTTCGACGATTTCACCGTCGTCGAGGAACACGATGTCCGACGCGGCCGACCGCGCGAAGTCCATCTCGTGACTGACCACGAGCATCGTGATGCCCTCCGCTGCGAGGTCGCGCATCACCTCGACGACCTCGCCGACGAGTTCCGGGTCGAGCGCGCTGGTCGGTTCGTCGAACAGTAACAGTTCCGGATCCATCGCGAGTGCGCGCGCGATACCGACGCGCTGTTTCTGTCCGCCGGAGAGTTCAGCGGGGTAGGAGTCGGCCTGCTCCAGCAATCCGACCTGTTCGAGATGGGTCCGGCCGGCTTCCTCGGCGTCAGCAGCGTCCATGCCGAGTACTTTTTTCGGGCCGAGCGTGACGTTTTCGAGCGCCGTCAGGTGCGCAAAGAGGTTGAAATCCTGGAACACCATGCCGACCTCCTTTCGGAGTTCGTTGACGTCAGTGTCGGCTCCGGTCACGTCCTGCCCGTCGAGGGCGATCCGGCCACTGTTGATCTCCGTCAGTCGGTTCACACATCGGAGCAGCGTGGACTTGCCCGAGCCGCTGGGGCCGATGAGGACCGTCACGTCGCCCTGGTCCATCTCGAGGCCCACGCCCTCCAGTACCTCTTCGTTCCCGTAGGACTTGTGCAAGTCGTCGATTGAAAGTAGTGGCTGTGTCATGTCGTTCCCTCCGGTACGGCGTAGTAGTCACTGAGCTTGTCGAGCGACCGATTCGTCGCGAACGTCAGCACGAAGTAGACGAGGCTGACGGCGAGGAATATTTCGAGTGCCGCCGTCGACTGCCCGCCTTCGTAGAGGTTCTGTCCCGTCGTCAGCAGCTCGCCGATTCCGATGACGATGGCAATGCTTGTGTCCTTGAGGACGATGGTAAACTCGTTCTGGAACCCCGGGACGCTCCGGCGGAGCGCCTGCGGGACGACGACGTGTCGAATCGCTTCGAATCGGGACATCGCGACGGCGCGTGCCGCTTCCAGCTGTCCGTCGTCGACGCTCTGGAGCGCACCGCGGAAGATCTGTGACTGGTAGGCGGCGCTCCGGAGACCGAGCGCGATGGTCGCCGTGACGAACGCGCTACTGGAGATAGAGAGGCCGAAGTACAGAATCATAATGATGACCAGCAGCGGGGTGCCACGGAGGACGACCCCGACCTGTTCGACCAACCGCCGGGCCCTGTCCGAGCCGTACACCTCTATCGCACCGGCCGGGAACCCGACGACGAATCCCAGGAGAATACTGGAGACGGTGAGCGCGATGGTGACAGCTGTCCCGCCGAGCAACAGGCCCCAGTTGTTGGCGACGAACAGCCAGTCAGCGGTCTGGAGTAGGATTGCTGCCATGGCCTCACTTCTGTCCGAACCACTTCTCGGTCAGGTCCCGGTACGTCCCGTCGTCCTCGACGGTAGTCAGCCCGCTGTTGAGCGCACCCGCGAGTTCGTCGTTACCGGACTGAATCCCGAAGCCGAACTGCTCGCCGGTCTCGTGGACGAACGCGGATTCGATGGGGCGGTCTGCCACGAAAGAGTTCGCGACGGGGACGTCGATGATGATGACGTCGACGTTTTCGTTCAGCAGGTCCTCGACGGCGAGCACGTAGTTGCCGTACGCGTTGTAGCTCGACTCTTGAATCGTCCCCGCTTCGATGAGCTGGTCCTTGATGACGGATTCACCCGTCGTCCCCTTCTGTGCCCCGACTGACGCCCCGGAGAGGTCGTCTAACGACGACGGCGAGAACGACCCGCTCTCGCGGACGACGATGGCCTGGTTCGAACTGTAGTACGGGTCGGAGAAGTCGATCGCTTCGTCGCGGTCGTCGTTGATCGTCATGCCTGCCGCGACGACGTCGACGTTCCCGTTGTTCAGCGCCGGAATGAGTGATTTGAACTCCAGTTCTTCCCACCCGCTCAGTTCGTACTCCGACGCCGCGATAACAGCTTCCAGCAACTCGACGTCGAAGCCGACGAGTTCGCCGTCCTGCTTCATCTCGAACGGCGGAAAGCCCGGCGCTGTTCCCGCGGTGAGCGTCTGTGAGTCCCCGCTGCCCGATTGACAGCCAGCGACCGACAGGGTCGCGACAGTGCCACCGATTGCCTGCAGATACCTCCGTCTGTCTACGCGTGCCTCTCGTGGCATAGTCCCACAGTCGAATCAATCATATTTTAACATTTCGGTTACCGCAGAAGTCGCGAGGGTCAGGCCGACGCGACAGGGTCTGCAACCTCGGTAAACACCGAATCGAGGATGTCGAGACAGAGTTCCAGTTCGCGCTCGGTGACGTCGAGTGGCGGGAGGAGCCGGAGGGATTTCTGGCCACAGCCGAGCGTGAGAAGGCCGTGTTGGAGCGCGGTTTCCATCACGGCATCGCGTCGGTCAGCCGTGTCGAACTCCAGCGCGGTCATCAGGCCGAGACCGCGAACGTCCTCGACCAGCTGACGGTCCGCCGAAACCTCGCGGAGCCGATCCATGAAGTACGTCCCCTTCTCGGCGGCGTTGTCCAGCAGGTCGTGGTCCTCGATAGCGGCGAGTGTCAGTGCGCCGCGCATGGAGCCGAGGATGTCTCCGGCCCCCCACGTCGAGGAGAGCCGCGACGTTTCGGACGGGAAGATGTCCGAGCGGGAGATGGTCGCGCCGACCCGGAGCGCTTTCGCGCTCGTGATGACGTCCGGTTCGATGTCGTAGTGGTCGACAGCCCACATCTCGCCCGTGCGGCCGGCTCCCGACTGGATTTCGTCGGCGATGATCGGGATGTCGTGTTCCCGGCAGAGGTCGTCGACGGCCGAGAGGAACTCGGGGCTCGGGACGCGATAGCCGCCTTCGCCCTGTATCGGCTCCAAGATGAGGAATGCGACTTCCTCGGGCGGGATGTGGCCGGTGTCTGCGTCGAGTTTCGAACGGAGGCGCTTGACCCCGGCCTCGGAGTACTCCACGTCGTGGATCCCGCTGAGTTCGGGGAACTTCCGGCGGTAGACGGACTTCGAACGGTTCAGCGAGAGCGCTCCCAGGGTCCGACCGTGGAACGCGCCGTCGAAGGTAATGCCGTACTTCGGCGTCTCGCAGTTGTCGTAGCAGATCTTCATCGCGTTCTCGACGGCCTCTGCGCCGGAGTTCGAGAGGAAGACGGTGTCGAAGTCGTAGTGGCTGGTAATGTCGGTCAGCCTATCCATCAGGTGGGCGGGACCCGGCAGCGACGTTTCGTCGGGCGAGCCGCCGGTGCTAACGTAGAAGTCCTGGCCGGCTATTTTCAGCGGGTCGACCATGTCGAACTCGTCGGCTCGGTCGAGCACTTTCGGGTTGTTGTAGCCGAGCGGTGACGCGGCGACGTGGCAGGTGAAATCGAGCAGGACGTTGCCGTCCGCATCGGTACAGAACGGACCGATTGCGTCTTCAGTGATGTCCCAGACGAAATCGTACACGTACGTGCTCGGCGCGGCGGTTTCGTGGTGGTACTCGACCCACTCGCTGCTCTGTGGGCCGGGAAGGCTATCGACACGCGGCTCCGCAGTATTGCGGTCCATGTTATCACAATCGCCATCATTGGTAATAAATCACTGTGTTCCGGCCCCGCGTGCCGGCCACACAACTGGGTGCGTGCCGCGGTTCGAAGCTATAGTAACAATTGAAACGATGTACACACTGATCGCACTGCCGTCATGCGATCAGGTGTGCCTTGATTTTCAATGGCTACGATACGCTACAGGATCCGCTTGCCGAACGCGCTGGCGGCGAGTTCGGCCGCTCGTTCGCCCGTCGTGTTGCGCTGGTCGAGGATAGGGTTGACCTCGACGACGTCGAGCGAGCGCAGCACCGATTCGGCGGCGTCGCGGTCGGCGACCCGTTCCATCGCCGTATGTGCCTCCCGGTAGGTGACGCCGCCCGGGACTGGCGTCCCGACCCCCGGCGCGTCGTCCGGGTCGAGCCAGTCGAGGTCGAGGCTGACGTGGATGTCGTCGACGCCGTCGGTCGCGATGTCGAGCGCCTCGTCGGTGACCGGTCCGATACCGCGCCTGTCGATATCTTCCATGGTAAAGACGGAGATGTCGCTCTCACGGAGGACCGCTCGTTCGTCAGCGTCGAGGCTCCGCGCTCCGACGATGGCGGTGTTCTCCTCGGCGACGTTCGGGGCGGTCGCCCACGGCATCTCTGCGAAGTCGCCGTAGCCATGGGCGGCCGCAAGCGGCATACCGTGGACGTTCCCGCTAGGCGACGTAGTCGGGGTGTTGTAATCGCCGTGGGCGTCGAACCAGATGACGCCAAGTTCGTCCGTCTGGGCCGCGCCACGCATCGTGCCCATCGCGATAGAGTGGTCGCCGCCTAACACCAGCGGCACGCTCCCGTCGGCTATTTCCGTCGCCACCCGGTCGGCGAGGGTGTCGGTCATTTCGGCGATCGCATCGAGGTACTTCGCGCCGTCGTCGGTGGTCGCCGACTGCGACTGTAGCGTCGGCAGTGCGAGGTCCCCAGCGTCAGTGTATTCGACGCCGGCCGTATCGAGGGCGGTACTGAGGCCGCCGTAGCGAATCGCCGACGGCCCCATGTCGACGCCACGCCGGTCGGCACCGAGCGCGAAGGGGACACCGAGCACCGCGACAGGTGACACGGAACGACTGTGGTCTCGCGAGTGGGTAGACTGAAGGGACATCCGTTGCTACGGCCATAGCCCGCGGGCGTTCATAGCCTCACCGATTCGTGAGAGCGCGACGATGTAGGCAGCCGTTCGCCATGTGACGTCACGGTCCTCGACTTCGGTCCGGAGAGCCTCCCAGGCATCGAGCATCTCGGCTTCGAGTTCTTCGTTGACCTCCTCGCGGGACCAGCTCCGGCGATTGATGTGCTGGAGCCATTCGAAATAGCTCACAGTGACGCCACCGGCGTTGGCGAGGATGTCCGGGATGACTGGGATGTCGCGCTCTTTGAACACAGCGTCGGCTGCTGTCGTTGTCGGGCCGTTCGCCCCTTCGACGACGATGCTCGCCTGCACGTCTGCAGCGTTTTCCTTGGTCAGGACGTTCCCGACTGCCGCGGGAATGAGGACGTCAACATCGAGTTCCAGCAGCTCGGCGTTAGATATCTGCCGTGGTGCGTCGACGTCTCCTAGCTGGCCGTGTTCGTCGCCGTCAGCCGAAATCGATTCGATATCGAGGCCGGATTCGTCGTAGATGCCGCCGTCGACGTCGCTGACAGCGACGACGGATGCGCCCCAGGAGTCGAGGAGGCGTGCGGCGTTCGCGCCGACAGCACCGAAGCCCTGTACGGCGACAGTGGCACCCTCGACGGTTCCGTCGTAGTAGTCGAGCGCTTCGCGGGCGACGATGGCGACGCTCCGGCCGGGTGCTTCCTCGCGGCCGTGTGTCCCGCCGACCGCTGTCGGTTTGCCGGTCACGATGCCGGGGACCGTCTCGCCTTCCTGCATCGAATACGCGTCCATGAACCAGGCGACGGTCTGTTCGTCGGTCCCCATATCGGGTGCTGGGATGTCTTTCGTCGGCCCGACGACTTCGCGGAGCTCCTCGGCGAACCGACGGGTCAGTTGTTCGGTCTCCTGTGCGTCGAGCGTCGACGGATCGACGACGATGCCGCCTTTCGCGCCGCCGAAGGGGAGGTCCATCACCGCACACTTCCACGTCATCAACATCGCCAGCGCCGTACACTCCTCGGCGGAGACGCTCGGATGGTATCGCATGCCGCCTTTGTACGGCCCTCTGACCTCGAAGTGCTGGACGCGATAGCCGTTGAACACCTCGACGCTCCCGTCGGTTCGGCGGATCGGGACAGACACCTCGACGGTTTTCGATGGGTGACGGAGCTGCTCAAGCAGCCCCTCGGAGAGATCGAGGTGTTCGGCCGCCCGCTCCAGTTGGCGGCGGGCTGTCGCGATTGGCGATTCATCGTCGTCTGGTGCTTGTTCTGATGGCTCCTTCTGTGTGCTCATGATTGGTTGGTGGATTCGGCTCTTGGTTCCGGTGCGTACGCCCGTTCGCTTCGGGACCAATGGGGCGAGTACGCTGCGTCGTTCAGCACGCTGCTTCCGTCCTGACTGTCAACATCCGACGGCTGGAGTGAGACAGTGTATCGGCACCAATACCGGTATTGTTAATAAATATTTGGGACTGTCTGCGGGACAAATAGTTTGAACATAGCAAAACCAAGCAGACATCTTCATTCGTCGCTTATAGAGTATTATGGGCCAGATTAGTGGCGTATTTGCGGAATATCCGATAAATAATCTTTGATATGCTCAACATAGGCGAGGCCACACTGGTCAGATGAAGCCACGCCGGATAGCAGAATATCGACGCAGACGTGCTATACCATGGCCTAGTACTGAACAGAGAATTTCCCCGTGCTTTGACTATCTCAAAAATAGACTTGGCACAGCAGTGTCGGAGCACTGTACTGAGAGAGACCACCCACGACAGGTATAACTCCCGCGGCGACCCGCCGGAAACAGCCTGCAGGCTTGGCTATCGGGCCTGATACGCTACCTCGACCTCTTACTAACGATGGTACGACTGTTATTGTGGCTCATTTGCTGGGTGAATCGCTCCGTTCGACGGTCACAGTAGCACAGCCAAGATTTGAGCTATCCAAATGTCGAAGTCCGGACGCCGTCGTCGTTTCGTGGTCGTCGCCGACACATGGAGACGAGTGTACGACGCCGTCGTTACGTGCCCCGGTCAAACGAGGTCATTTCGAGATTGACTTCGATGAGGTTCGCGGCCTCCATCACCATCTCTGGGATTTCGGTGTCGAAACGGGTCCCTTTCAGACGGCTGGTCGGTGCAGTCACACTGACCGCGCCGACGACGGTCCCGTCGTTGTCCAGAATCGGCGCACCGACCGCCCGAAGGCCGCGAATCTCTTCCTCGTCGTTCGTCGCGTACCCTCGCTCCCGGATGGTCTCTAGCTCGTCGCAGAGCGTCTCTCGGTCCGTAATCGTGTGCTGTGTCTGTCGCGAGAGCCCTTCACGGTCGATTATTTCCTCGACGCGTTCGGACGGGAGACACGAGAGGATCGCCTTCCCCGAAGCACTGTCGTGGAGGTGCTGTGGGGCCTCCCGCAACTGGAGGTGGTAGTCCATCCCGACGGCGTGTTCCCCTCGCCGCTCGTAGATGGCGACTTCGCGCCCGTCGTTTTCGACGACCAGATGGACGTACTCGCCGGACCTGTCCGCTAGTTTGTCCACTTCCTCCTGTCCAGCGGTGTAGAGTTCCGTCTCGTTGCGGACGTGTTCGCCCATCGTGACGAACCGAAAACCGAGCTGGTACGTGTCGTCGTCCTTCGTGAGAAAGCCACAGTCGGTCAGCGTCGCAAGATACGTGTGAAGCGTTCCCTGGGAGAGCTCGATTCGCTCGTTCAGTTCCTGCAACGTCGCGCTGTTTGACTCCTGAACGGCTTCGATGATCTCGCAGGCGTTCTCCACGGACTGTATCCGCCGGCCCGTGTTTTGTGTGTCGGCGTCGTCGGTCATTACCCCAGTAGAGTTGCCGTCATTATTTAAAAACCCGGATGTGAGCGATGAGCGACCGGAACACCCGTTTGGACGCTACCGACCGACAGGGAGTAATGCCACGCACAGTATGACCGTCCGACTCATTGCGGACAGAATCGGTAACAGCCGAGCTGTGAGTGTGTCTGTGCTGTGAGCCGTAGGGCGCTGTCTTATCGAGGTGTTCAGATTAACGCTCAATTTGCACCTACTATTGAGTTATTTATCTTTAAGCTATCAATTTCAATATCGTATATCGCACTTCTAGATTGAAAGTTCGGAATCGTCTCTAATATAGTCTGTTTTCTATCCAGAAACGATGAATACAGATATAATTACCTCTGATGGAATCTGCTGCTGTTCTACAGTACCGTAATCGCTGCTAGATCGAAACCGCACGATGGGTCCCGGAGACGGTGGTGCTAGCCGACAAGGATATATAAATAGTTGTCCAGAACACGGGGGTGTTGTCCGGTAACTAAAACACTTATTGTTGTTACTGAACGAGACACTAGTATGTCAACGACGCCTGCGCAGGACGGCACGCAGTGGTTCCTGCATACATGGCGAGACCACATTCTCGAGCCGATCGAGACGGCTCTCTCCGTGCTTGACGTGGAGGAAACGGAGCTCGCGGCCGAGCAAGGTGGTCTCGAAGACTTCCTCCAGCGCCTGCGTGCCGTCGACCCCGCCGACCAGCCCTCCTCCCCCGTCGGTGCGCGAGGTCGACAGTCCGCATCAGACCCCGTCGAAGCGCTACGGGACGCCTACGCCGACACGGTGCTGGCTGTCGACCACTACGAGTCAGTGTACGACGAATCGCTGGTCGAGAACGTCGCTATCGAGTTTGGGCCGGACTACGCAGCGCTGTTTCACCCCGAGACGAACGTCGGGTTCTCGCCGCCGCTCAAACGCTCGCTGGTGGCAGCGACCGAGCAAGCAATCGACGAACGGACCTCGCTGGACCGCGCTGTCAAAATCGAACAGGAGTCGATGCTGGAGTACCGCAGCAGTCTGCAGGAGATCATCGAGACGCTCGACAGCACAGTCGTGCCCGAGTGGTATCGCGAGACATTCCAGAGTGACGTTACTGCGCTTCTACAGGAGCGCCAGGACCAGCTCCACTCAAGCGTCTACCGATTCGAGACACACGAGTTCTGTACGTACATGTACGAAGAGCAACTCTGGACGTATCCGGTGTTGACCAGTCTCGCGCGGTTACAGGAATCTGTGGACAGCTGAACGGGCGGCTCTCTGGCAGACAGGTGTAGGCGTCACTGAAGCGCGGTGAACTGGACGCCGGCACACCCTCCCAACTTGAGGAGTACTGAGACGAGTACACAGTCGTTGTATTCCGCGGCAACCGTCACGAGAGGACACCATTCACTATCTCCGGGCGAACATATTCGCCCCGCTTCCTGCGAGATGAGAGTGCGGTTCCCTATATATACAGGTTGGTCTTCGAGTTGCAGCCGTGAGCTACCATGGAAACGCGTAGAACATTCGTTCGCGGTCTGGGTCTCGCGGCTGGAGTCGCGCTAGCTGGCTGTTCATCGGGCGGCGGCTCCGACAGTAGCGGTGACGGCGACTCAGGTAGCGGCGGTGACGGATCAGACGGCGGCGAGACCGAGTCCAGTGACGGCGGGAGCGGGTCCGAATGGACCGAGACGAGCACCGTCGAAATGACGGACGAACTGGCATACGAGCCGAAGAAAATCCAGGTCGAGGCAGGCACGACGGTCACGTTCGAGAACGTCGGCAGCATCGGCCACACGGTGACGGCCTACGAGGAGGAGATCCCCGACGGAGCGGACTACTTCGCGTCCGGCGGGTTCGACTCCCTGCAGGCCGCGAAAGACGGCTATAGCAACGGACAGAAGGGCAACATCCCGAAAGGCGAGAGCTACGAGGTCACCCTGGAGACGACGGGGACCTACGAGTACTACTGCATCCCCCACGAGATGAACGGGATGGTCGGCACAATCAAGGTGGTCTGATATGAGCAAGAACGAAACCCCACGCGATCCGAACGAAGTCCTCGAAGAGTACGAAGAAACCCTCGACTCGGTACTGGCGGAGGTCGAGTCACCGGACGAAACGACTGAGGACAACGACCTCTCGCTGGGGCTGCCCGGCCTCTCGCTCGGTCGCCGAGACTTCATGAAGGCCGGCGTCGCCGCCGGTGCGATGGGGTCCGTCGCTGGCTGTTCAGCGCTGACCGGCAGTGGCGATGGCAGTGCCGGCAGCCAGTCGACACCCTCGGGCAGCGGCGCGAGCCACACGGTCGAACCGGGCGAACACGACGAATACTACGGCTTCTGGTCCGGCGGCCACTCCGGCGAACTGCGGGTCATCGGCATCCCGTCGATGCGGGAACTCACCCGTATTCCGGTGTTCAACACCGACTGTGCGTCGGGCTATGGGTTCACTGACGGGACTCAGGAAATGCTGGAAGAGGGCGGCGGGTATAGCTGGGGTGACAATCACCACCCGAACCTCTCGGAGACGGACGGTGACTACGACGGCGAATACCTGTACGTCAACGACAAGGCCAACGGCCGCATCGCCCGCGTGAATCTCACGTACTTCGAAACGGACGCCATCACGGACGTCCCGAACATGCAGGCCATCCACGGCTGTTGTGTCCTCTCGCCGGACACGAAGTACGTGCTTGGCAACGGCGAGTTCCGCGCGCCGCTCCCGAACGACGGGACCGACGTGAAGAACCCGGACAACTACACGTCGCTGTTCGTCGCCGTCGACCCCGAGTCGATGGAGACTCAGTGGCAGGTCAAGGTCGACGGTAATCTCGACATCGTCGACACCGGCAAAGAGGGTCGGTGGGCCATCTCCTCGGCGTACAACAGCGAGGAGGCCACCGACATTCAGGGCATGACGAAGGACGACCGGGACAACGTCAAGGCCTTCGACATCCCGGCCATCGAGCAGGCCGTCGAGAACGGGAACTACGAGGAGGTCAACGGCATCCCCGTCGTCGACGGCACGCAGGGGAGTTCGCTCAACCAGGGCGACCGTCCGATCGTGAAGTACATCCCGACGCCGAAAAGCCCCCACTGTGTCGAGGTCGGGCCGAACGGCGACTACGCCTTCGTCGCGGGGAAGCTCTCGCCGACGGTGACGATGATCGACCTGAACGCGCTGGCCGATTCTTCCGACCCGGAGGATGTCGTCGCCGGGCGACCGCGCGTCGGGCTCGGCCCGCTGCACACTACCTTCGACGGCAACGGACACGCCTACACGTCGCTGTTCATCGACTCACAGGCCGTCAAGTGGGACATCGAGGCGGCCGTCGAGGCCGAAGAAGGGTCCGAGGACCCCATCATCGAGAAGCAGGACGTCCACTACAACCCCGGGCACATTCAGGCCCTTGAGGCGATGACGACCGACCCCGACGGGGAGTGGCTCGTCAGCCTCAACAAGCTCTCCAAGGACCGGTTCCTCCCGGTCGGCCCGATTATGCCCGACAACGACCAGCTCATCCACATCGGCCAGGGCGAGGAGGAGATGGAACTGGTCGCGGACCACCCGGCCTACCCCGAGCCACACGACTGCGTGTTCGCCCACAAGGACAAGATAGACGCCAAGAAGGTCTACGACAAGGACGACTACGAGGAGACCTACATCACCGAGGAGGACTCCGGCGTCGAGCGCACGGGCGAGAACAGCGTCCACGTCAAAATGACGACCAAGCGCTCGGAGTTCGGCCTGCCGGACTTCACGGTTCAGGAGGGCGACGAGGTGAAACTCTCCACGACCAACATCGAGGGCGTACAGGACATCATCCACGGCGTTGCCATCCCCGAGCACGACATCAACTACGCCGTGGCCCCACAGGACACCCGCGAAGTCACGTTCACGGCTGACGACCCCGGGGTGTACTGGATCTACTGCACGTACTTCTGTAGCGCCCTGCACCTTGAGATGCGCAGCCGGATGATCGTCGAACCGGCGGAGGGGTAGCGACACAACCCATTTCGGAGGTGTTCAGCCATGCAACGACCCACCATCGACGACTTCCGCGAGATTCGACGGGGCCTCCCCGTGGGAGCGGCGCTGCTGTTCGTCGCGGCGCTCGCGTTCCCGATGTGGCACATCAGCGTCGACGCGGTCCAGTATCCGAGCACGACGCTGCACGTCTCCCTGTACGCCTACCCCCACCTGACTGGGGATTTCATCGAGATGGCGCGGCTGAACCACTACGTCGGGTTCTACTTCCCCGACCCGGTGTTAGTCGAGCCCAACTTCCCCGTTGAGGAGAACGCCATCGACGTGCCCGAGTGGGCGCTCGGGCCCGTTGCGTTCATCGGCGTGTCACTGCTGTCGGTGTTCGTCGCCGTCGCACCGACTACCGAGAAGCTCAAGCGCGGCCTGAAATACCAGTTCGGCGGCACCGTGCTGGTGTTCACCGTGATGCTGGCCGATATCCAGTACCGGCTCTGGCAGGCCGGCCACACGCTCGACCCGGGCGCGCCGGTGATGGGCGTCGACGGCTTCACGCCGCCGCTGTGGGGCCAGTATCAGGTCGCCAACATCACGAGCGTCTCCCGGTTCGGCCTCGGCGCGTACATGGCCGCAGCTGCCGTTGGACTGCTCGCGGTTTCGTACTACTACCGCGACCAGGCGGCGACGTTCAGCGAACTCCCGGCCCGATTCCGTAGCGGGCTCACCGGGCTTCCCGACGCCGTTCGGGACCGCCTCGGCCGTGACGGCGACACCGACGACGAGGATGACGCCCCGCACCGCCCCACGACCACCGCGGTCAAATCTGACCAACCAGAAACCCACTCATGAGCCCACTGTCCCACGATTTCGAGCGCGTGTTCGCCGTCGCTACCGCGGCCCTGCTCGTGCTGTCGGTCGTGGCTGTCGGGATGGCCAGCGCCGGCCCGACCGGCAGCGACGACCTCGCCTTCAACCCCGACGTGCCCGAGACCGACTCGTTCACCGCCCCGTCGGCCGACGGCACCGCAACGGTCGACGGCGAGACCTACGATAGCGCACAGGCGGCAGTCGATGCGGCGGACCCCGGCGACACCGTCACGCTTGCCGGTCGCTTCGACGAGACTCTCGTCGTAACGACGCGGAACGTCACGCTGTCCGGGAACGGTCCCGGGTCAGCGCTGCTGCACGGCGACGGCAAGGGCGACGTGCTCGCCGTCGAAGCGCAGGGCGTCACCGTGGCGGACCTCTGGGTCCGCAACAGCGGCTACAGCGCCGCGACGAACGACGCCGCGATATTCGTCAACGGAAGCGACGTCACCGTCCGCGACAGCCGCGTGACCGACATGACCTTCGGCATCTGGCTCGACGGCGTCGACGACGCCGAGATCCGCAACAACACCATCGTCGGCCGCGAGGAGATAACGCAGTTGACCAAACGCGGCAACGGCGTCCAGATCTGGAAGACCGAGGACAGCGTCATCCGGAACAACGACATCACCACCGTCCGGGACGGACTGTACTTCAACTGGGCCAAAGACGTCAACGCCA
The DNA here is from genome assembly GCF_001647155.1 of Haloarcula sp. K1. NCBI lineage: Archaea > Methanobacteriati > Methanobacteriota > Halobacteria > Halobacteriales > Haloarculaceae > Haloarcula > Haloarcula sp. K1. The sequence goes on along the minus strand of NZ_LRHL01000023.1, from coordinate 52,310 downwards.
GCGAGAACACGATGTGGGACCTCCGCTATGGAGTCCACTACATGTACTCGGACGACTCGCACCTGCGGGACAACACCGCCTTCAACAACGACGTCGGGTACGCGCTGATGGTGTCGAAACACCTCGTCATCGAGGACAACGTCGCGGTCAACAACAGCGGGCAGTCCGGCCACGGCATCCTCGTCAAGAGCATCGACGACACGGACATCCGCGGCAACCACCTCGTCGACAACGAGAACGGGCTGTTCGTCTACAACTCCGTCAGCAATCGCATCGTCGGCAACCTCGTCGTCGGCAACGATATCGGTGTCCACATCGCCGCGGGGAGCACCGACGGAACCGTGACCGAGAACAGTTTCATCCGCAACAACCGGCCGGTGCTCGCGGTGATGAGCGACCAGGTCCACTGGAACGAGAGCGTCGGGAACTACTGGTCCCGGGCGAACCCGACCGATGTTGACGACGACGGCGTCGGCGACACCCGCTACCAGCCGGCCGGGACCGTCCAGCAAGTGACTGCCGAAAAGCCCGCCGCGCGGGTGTTCGCCAGTAGCCCGGCCTTCGACGCCGTTCGGCTGGCCGAGTCGTCCGTGCCCGTCGTCCAGTCGCCCGGTGTCGTCGACGCCCGCCCGCTCACCGAACCACCCCACGAGAACTGGAGGAGCTACTATGAATGTGATTGATGTCGACGACGTATCGAAAGCGTACGGCGACGTGCAGGCGCTCGACGGACTGAGTCTGTCTGTCGAACAGGGGGCCACCCTCGGCGTGTTCGGCACGAACGGGGCCGGCAAGACGACGCTGTTCAAACTGCTCGTCGGGCTGAACCGACCGGACGCTGGCAGCGTCTCCGTCGCCGGCGCGGACCCGACCGACGGGACCACCGTCCGCGAGCGAGTGCGCTACCTGCCGGAGCACGCCGGTTTCCCGCCGAGCCTGACCGGCCGCGAGATACTCAGCTTCCACGCCCGGATGCGCTCGGTGCCCCGGGAAGACCGGGCACACCACGTCGAGCGCATCCTGCACACCGTCGGACTCGCGGACGCCGCGGACCGCCGCGTCGGCGGCTACTCCAACGGGATGAACCGTCGGCTCGGCCTCGGCACGGCACTCGTCGGCGAGCCGGCCGTGCTGATACTCGACGAACCGACCGCGGGGCTCGACCCCGACGGCATCCGGGCGTTCCACGAGGTCGTGGAATCCCTGGCGGCCGAGACGGACGTGACTATCGTCTTCTCCTCGCACGCGCTCGGGGAGATTCAGCGGCTCTGCTCGGAGGCGGTCATCATCGCCGACGGACAGGTGGCGACGGCGGGACCGGTCGAGGAGCTTCGCCGCGCCGCCGCCGACGAGGTGACGGTGTCGCTGTCGCTCGCGTCCGAGGCGGCTGCGAGCGACGCGGCGACCGACCTCGGGGACCACGAGGCAGTGTCCAGCGTCAGCCGCTCCGGCGCGGCGGTGACGGCACGGACTACGCCGACCGACGCCTACGACCTGCTGACCGCCGTCGGTGAGGGGTACGACATCGACCGCTTCGAGGTCCGCGAACCCGGCCTTGAGGCCGCGTTCCACGAGGCCGTCGGGGCGGACGACAGCGATGACACCGGCTCCGACAGCACGGCGGCGGCTGCGGAGGCGGCGACCGAGGACTCCGGAGGTGAGCCGGCATGAGCGAGGGCGACTCCTCGACAGATCCGACCCCGGACGGCGGCGTCGTTTCGGTCGACGCTCCGGCTACCCGGTTACACGACGGCGGAACCGAGGGAAGTACGGCCACGGACGCTGCCGACGAATCGGCGCTTGCTCGGTTTGCCGACAGCAGCCTGCTCACCATCGCTCGCCGGGAGTACCGGCTGGCCGTGCGGAGCCGGTGGGCGCTCGGCGTGGCGCTGCTGTTCGGTCTCTTCACCACCGCGGTTGTCCAGTTCGGCGCGAGTTCGGTCGGCCCGGGTCGCTTCGACGCGGTGATCGCGACTATCGCCGAACTCGGCGTCTACCTCGTTCCGCTGACCGCGCTGGCGGTCGGCTACGACGCCATCGTCGGGGCGGACGAGCGCGGGTCGCTCGAACTCATGCTCGCGCTCCCGGTGACGAAAGGCCGTGTCGTCGTCGGGACTGCCATCGGCCGGGCGGCGGTGCTGTCCGGCGCGATGTTGCTGGGCTTCGTCCCCGGCGCGCTGCTGACCGTCCGCTACATCGGTCTCGCCAGCGTCGGCCAGTACGCGGCCGTCGCACTCGCAGCGGTGCTGACCGCCTGTGCGATGCTCGGCGTGGCGGTACTCATCTCAACGGTCGCGCGGACGAAAACCCACGCGCTCGGGGCCGCACTCGCCATCTGGCTGTGGGTCGCGCTGTTGCACGACCTGGTCGCACTGGGGGCCGTCGCGGGGTTCGACCTCGGGTCCGGCGCTATCGCCGCGACGATACTGCTCAACCCCGTGGACTGCTTCCGCGTGCTCGCGCTCTCACAGGTGGACGTGGTCGCCGGCGGCTTCGGCAGTGTGCTGGCCCAAGCTAGGCTGACCACGCCGATGGTCACCGCGGCGCTTGCGGCGTGGGTCGTCGTGCCCGTCGGTGTCGCTGCGAAACTCATCCAGCGACGCCGTCTCTGAAAACGGTTTTAGACCGACTGCAGCGCTGTTTCTTCCGGTTCCTCGAACAGACTGGCGACCTGTTTCGTCGTCTCGGTGCGCTCGTGGGCGTTTTCCAGAAGCACGGTCTCGCTGGGGAACAACTGCTCGCCGAGTTCGAGGCCGTGGTCGCGCGCGGTCGACCCCGTGACGGTGAGGTAGACGCCGAGGCCGGTCGCCGCGATGTCTTCCTCTTCTTCGCCGCCCTCCGTCGGATAGGTAAAGGAAATGCCATCGAGCGCGCTGGTTCCGAGAACGGCTTCGACGAGCCGCTCGTAGCGCGGTGAGATGCAGAGTTCGCCCTCGTAGTTGGTGACGAAGGCCCGGTCGAGGGGGCCGTCCTGTGTGTCTATGACATCCGGCGTCGCCAGCAGGGTGTGGTACACCGTATCGCCCAGCCCGGTCACGACCCGTACGTCCGTATCCAGCGGGTCGATGCGGTCGTTGATTTCGTCGATGGCGGTCAGCGGTTCGTCCCGAAGCTGGACGACCTCTTCGAGAACGAGGTCGGCACTGTCGAACCCGAGCGCGAACTCGTGGGTCCGGAGCGCCCGGAACGGCTCCTCGCGACCGACCAGCTGGACGTCACCGTGTTCGGTCGGGACAGTGACGCTGTCGAAGACGATCCGCCGTGGCATCCCGTCGCGGTCGTCGCGGAGCAGCGTGTATTCTGGCTCGTATGGCTCATCGAGCGAGGAGTAGTCGCTGATGCGATGGTACACGTCGGCGACCGCGTCCTGGTTACCCTTGGTGACGGCTTTCTCGTAGCGAAGCGTCGAGATGATATCGTCGGCCAGGTCGGCGGTCCCCGTGCGCCCGGCGAGTCGCTCCAGCACTGCTTCGAGGGGCCGGCCCTTGCGCGGCACGGCCACTCTCGTCGTCGTCATTATGCAGGCACAGACGGGGGACCGGTAAAACGAGTTCGGTTATTCGCCGCCGCCGATAACCGACGACAGCTGTTCGCGCCACTGTTTGAGCTCTTCGATCTCCGATTCGGTTTCGTTGATCCGGTCGGCGAGTTCGCCGTCGTCGATCTCCTCGCGGACAGCTTCGATATCGTCTTCGAGGGCGTCAAGCTGCCCTTCGACGCTCTCGACATCCCCGGAGAGGTCGTCGACCTGATCGGAGGCGGACGTGGCTGCATCCGTCGCCGACTGGACCTCGTCCTCGAAATCCTCTAGAGTCGCTTCGAAGGAATCGAGGCGCTCGCCGAACTCCTGAATCATGTCCTCGCCGGTACCGTTCTCTTCGAGGAACTCCTCGAGAGCGTCGGTGTACGCACGGAGGTCCGCGACATCGCTCTGGATGCGCTGGATCCGGGCGTCGTTGACGCCGCCGGCGTCGCTGTCGTCCTCGGAGACGGCGTCGAGCGCACGCTTGAGGAGCTTCACGTCTTCGGGGGAGACGTTCTGATCGCGGATTTCCTGTGCCATCGTCGCGACGACAGCGCCGGATTGGACCTCGGAATCTGCCGGTGCGGCGTTGCTCTCTTCCGGGGCTTCGACGCTTGAGTCCGGGTTGTTCGGGTCCGAGAGGTCCAGCGTCTCGATGTCCTCGTCGTCATCGTCTTCCAGACCGGGAACGCTGTCGGCGTCACCGGCGATGACGTCCCGAACAGCCTCGTCGCCCCCACCGACGAGGTCTTCCTCGTCCTCGTCCAGAGGCGGGTTCACACTCTCGATTTCGGGTTCCGTCAGGAACTTCTCGACGTCGTCGGTGCCCGTCGCACGGATACCGTAGACGGTCGTGTAGTCAGCTTCGGGTTCGAGTTCCTTCTCGAAGGCGATCCGGTTTTCGTTGATGTCCCAGTACTCGCTGCCGTACTCGGGGTGAAAGCCCAGATCCTCGACTGCTACGTCTTCTGGAACGGTGTCGACTAGCCTGACCGTCACCGGAACAGACCGCCGTGAAGTGAGATTGAACGCTATCGCGGGTACGGGGAACTCGTCCGCCTCGAACCGCTTGGTCACTGTCACGCCATCTGCGGTGACAGTAACTTCGTCGTAGGCTTGCGAATTGCTCATGGTCTGTATGGTCTCAGCAATAGTATTAAAGGTACGTACCTGACCAACATTTACACCTTTTTTCTATACGATACTGATTAATATAATATAGAGACGTAACCTCAGTAACACGAACAGGACGTGAGCCAGCAAAGACGGACAGACCGTCCGTGCGACACTGGCAGACCGTTGTCAGTCGAGATCGTACCGGTCGCCGATTTCAACGATTGAAAGCGTCGAGGGATGCGCGAAGCTGTTGGCGTGGTTGTGCAGGACGGTCGGCTCCGTCGTCATCCCCTTCCACATGTCCCAGTGGGTTGGGACGAGGGTGTCCAGTTGGAGTTCGTTCGCGGCTTCGATAATCATGTTCTCGTCGTTGTACCACTGCGTTCGTGTGGGTTCGCCGGTCTCCTTGTCGTCGATCATCCCGACGGTCCCGAACGCGAGGACGCCGACGTCGATGTCGTAGCGCTCGCCGACAGTTTCGAACTCGCCGGGGCGGGCGTCGCCGCCGTGGAAGAACGTGCCGGATTCGTGTTCGAACACGTACGACACCGGATGCTCGGCGTCGGGATCGTTGGCCGGTTCGACGTGGACGGTCAAATCGCCGATTTCGAGCGTGTCACCCTCCGTGACTTCGTGCAGTTGATCGTCGGTGACGCTGTAGTTCTCCAGCCACGCTTCCTCCCGGATGACATCGTGACCGCTGTCGGTCGTGTAATAGTCCGCGCCCGTCCCGGCGAGAATCGGCGCTTGTGACGGCCCGTGAACGTGGTCGGTATGCTCGTGGGTGCCCAGAACCGCGTCGCACTCGGTGATGTCCTCGGGGTTGAACGGCACCGGGACCATCCGCACGGTCCGCGGGGGGTCGCCCGTGCCGAGATACGGGTCGATGAAGACGGTCGTTCCGCCGCTCGATTTCACGATGAAGCCGTTACAGCCCAGATACCAGATCGCCAGCCCGTCAGGCGTCGCCGACTCCACCGCACGCGGGAGCCAGTCGTCCCAATCAGATTCGACTGTCATGTGCAGAGATGCCACGCCCGGTCGCTAAGATGTTTCGAAGACGCCGGGTGTCTCCCGCTGTCTGAGAACGGAACCCTCGGTTTATTTCCCAGTTGGGAGAAATACGACCTGTATGTACGATCACATCCTCCTCGCCTCGGATGGGACAGAAGCCTCGACCAACGCCGAGTCCCACGCGATTGCCCTCGCAGCGGAACACGGCGCGGCCCTCCACGCGCTGTATGTCGTCGACGAAGACGTGTACACTGCCTACAGCGGCGACGAGTACGTCGACGAATCGGAGGGGCCGGAACACGGCCTCGAAGAGACGGGCCAGGAGACGCTGGCCCGGATACAGGATGACGCGGAGGCGTCCGGCGTCGACGTAACAACAACCCTGAAACACGGACGGCCTGCCGAATCCATCATCGCAACCGCCGACGAGGCGGACGTCGACCTGCTCGTCCTCGGGACGAAGCGGCGGCCGGCGGAGTACCGGAGTCTCCTCGGCAGCATCACCGACAAGGTGCTTCGGCTGACCGAGCGACCGGCGGTCGTGGTGAAAACCGAAGTCGAGGAGTGACAGCACAGCCCGGCCAGCGGGGCCGTGTCACTGACTGGCCATAACTGTCGGTGGAACAGTGCGGCTGACGGATGGTAGCTGTCGGCGTCATCTGCGTTCCTGACCGGTAGCTGCGGAGTCTTCGAAAAACGCGACCGCGAGAAGTACCGCTGTTCAGTCTTCGCAGCAACCGCCGGCTTTCTGGCCGAAGTCGACGGCCAGTTCCTCGGAGACGATCTCGTTGAGTTCCTGCAGGCGCAGTTCGAGTTCGTTCTGGGCCTCCAGATAGTCGCTCATCACCGGGATGTCGTGGAGTTCCTCCTGCTTCTGCTGGACCTTCCGGAGGTCCTCCTGAGAGGCGTTGCCGGTCTGGCGGGCGAGCATGAACTCCTCGCGGATCTGCTCGAACTCCTTGATGGCCGCCTGCGCCTCGTCGTGGTTCTCGACGGCGTCTTTCGTCTCCTTGAATCGCTGGTACACCGGTAGCTCGGCGATTGCCTCGCCGAACTCTGTAGCGAGCGCCTCGACGTGGTCACCGTCGATATCAGCGGCGGTATCGGTCTCGATGCTCATCACCGATTGGTATGGACTCGGGCGGTATAGGCCTGCCGAAATCGGGTTGTTTCAGGCGGGATAGCTGCCCAGTGCTGGTACGACAGGCTGCGTCTGTTACCCCGTGGGACTCTGTTCCAGTCGTGAATTCCCGCCTCTCCTCGGTGTCAATATGACGCCACTCAGTTATCAGCAGTTGTAATCGGCCAGAAATCATTTACCCGGTTCATTGCTGTTTACAATAATGGCTAAACAAGCTACAGCGGGGGAACTGCTGCCGGAGTCTATGGATAACAGCGAGGAGTTCTGGCTCCACGCGTTCGAGTCGCTTGTCGAGGAGCTACCGGAAGGGGCGTTCGTCGTCGACGCGGATGGCGATATCACACACTGGAACGAGACGGTTGAAAACCTGCTCGGGCTCCCGGCGAGCAAGGCGGTCGGGATGAACGCCTACGACGTGTTTGGCACGGAAGGCCAAGACGAGACGCTCGCCCAGGAGGTCATCAGAACCGGGGAGCCAGTCCGGGAAGACGAGTTCCGCTCGGCAGAACGACCCGACGGGACGATGGCACACGCGCGGGCAGTGGCGATCCCGCTCATGGGCCCCGGCGGGGACGCTATCGGTGCGCTAGAGCTACTGATCGATTTCAGCGATATCGTCGAACAGCGCGAAGCGCTCCAGAACCTCCAGTCTCAGATGGCGACGGACGTCGAGTCGGCGGTCGGCGAAATCAGCGACTCCGCCGCGGCCGTTACCGAGCAGTCCGACGAGATCAAAGACATGGCCGGCGAGCAGTCCGACAACCTCGACGAGGTCCAGTCCGAGGTCTCCGGGTTCAGCGCCACAGTCGAGGAAATCGCCTCCAGCGCCGAGGAAGTGAGCAGTCAGAGCGGCGAGGCCAGGGAGCTCGCCGAGGAGTCCGTCGAGACAGCCGAAGAAACCATCGAACGCGTCGAGGACGCGACTGAGTCCGCCGAACAGGTCGCGTCGGACTCGACGGAACTCCGCGGCCACATCGAGGAGATCGACGAGTTCGTCGAGGTCATCAACGACATCGCGGACCAGACGAACATGCTGGCGCTGAACGCCAACATCGAGGCCGCGCGGAGCAACAGCGACAGCGACGGGTTCGCGGTCGTCGCCGACGAGATCAAGGAACTGGCCGACGAGTCCAAACAGCACGCCGACGAGGTCGAGCGCATCGTCGGCGAGGTCCGCGAGATGGCCGACAACACCGCCGAAAACGTCGAAGAAACGACCGATGCGGTTCAGCAAGCCCTCACCGATCTGGAGACGGTGCTAGACAACCAGCAGGCCATCCTCGACGCGACCTCGGAGACGGAACAGGGTATCAGCGAGGTCGCGGAGGCGACGGACGACCAGGCCGCAAGCGCCGAAGAAATCGCCAGCATGATCGACGAGATCGCCCAGCGTGCCGCCGAGGTTTCCGAGTCTATCGACGAACTGGCTGACGCCAACGGGACGCAACACCAGATGGCTCGTGACTTAGAGGAGAACGTCGAGCGGGTCGAGCGACAGCTTGCCGAGATTATGGAGTAACTGTCGCTCGCCGAAACACGGGGGTTATGCCGCTCGAACCGATACAGGGTTGCAATGAGTCAAGAGCGGACTGACGGCGACCTCCGGAACACCGGACTGTCGCTCAAACACGACCGCGAGTGGGATTACGAGCTCGACCGAATCGTCGAAGCCGTCGAGGAGCGAGACGCCGAGAAGGTGGGACTGCAGTTCCCCGAGGGGCTGAAGCGCCGCGGCCCGGCCGTCGCCGATGACCTCCGCGAGAACCTCCCCGACGACGTGACGGTGCTGCTCTCGGGCCAGCCCTGTTACGGGGCCTGCGACCTCGACACGTACATGATGCGCCGGACGGACGTGTTCGTCCACTTCGGCCACTCGCCGATGAAGGAATCGGACAAGATCATCTACGTACCGCTGTTCTCGAACGTCGACGTCTTCCCCATCATGGAGCAGGCCCGCGAGGAACAGCTCGCGGACCCCGAAGAGGACCCCGACGTGGGGCTGGTAACGACGGCCCAGCATATGAACAAGTTCGACGAGATGCGCGAGTGGCTTGAGGAGCGCGGTTACACAGTCCACACGCGCCGGGGCGACGAGCGGCTCACCCACGAGGGCCAGGTGCTGGGCTGTAACTACGCCAGCGCCGACGTAGACGCCGACCAGATGCTGTACGTGGGTGGCGGGAAGTTCCACCCCCTCGGACTGGCGATGGAACACCCCGAGAAACACGTCGTCATCGCCGACCCGGTGAACAACGTCGTCACCGTCGCCGACACGGAGAAGTTCATGAAGCAACGCTACGGCGCGGTCCACCGCGCGATGGACGCCGAGTCCTGGGGCGTCATCTTCTGTACCAAGATCGGTCAGGGCCGCTGGGACAAGGCCCAGGAGATCGTCGACAACAACGAGAACGCCTACCTCATAACCATGGACGAGGTGACGCCGGACCGGCTGACGAACTTCGGGATGGACGCCTACGTCAACACCGGCTGTCCGCGCATCACCACCGACGACGGCCCGCAGTTCAAGAAGCCGATGCTCACGCCCGGCGAGTACGAGATCGCTATCGGCGAGAAACCGCTCGAATCCCTGGAGTTCGACACCTTTCACGGTACCTGGTAGCGCCAGTTTTCACCGCTGATAACAAGGGGCGTACTGTCTTGTAGCGCGGGCGCTGATACGGTCCATGGCTTCTACAGAGGACGCTGTTATCTATCAGGACGTTTTTGAGGCGAGTCCGGACCCGATTATGATCCACGACGCCGACACCGGAACCGTCGTCCGGGCCAACCAGGCCGCGGGCGCGCTCCTGGGGTGTACTCCGGACGACATCGTCGGGATGCACGTCGGCGAGTTCAGTCCGCCGGGGTTCTCCACGGCGGACGCAAACGACCTGATAGCCGAGGCAGCCACGTCAGGTTCGGCGCAGGTCGAGTGGGCAACGGAGGGACCCGACAGCACGGACCAACTGGTCGAGGTAACGCTCAAGCGAGCTGCTCTCGGCGACGAGACCCGTGTTGTGGCGTTCATTCACGATGTGACCAGCATCCGCGAGCGGGAACGAAAACACGCAGAACAGAGCGAACAGCTCCACACCCTGATGGGGAATCTCCCTGTCGTGGTGTTTACGCTAGACCCGGACGGCGTGTTCACGTATTCAGCCGGGAAGGGGCTGGAAGGGCTCGGAATGGAACCCGGCGACCTCGAAGGGACATCGGTGTTCGAGACGTACAGTGAGTATCCGGACATCATCACCGCCGTCGAGAAGGCCCTCGACGGGGAGGAAGTCCGCGTGACACAGGAAGTCGACAACCTCGTCTTCGAGACGTGGTATCGACCGGTGTTCGACGACAGCGGACAACTCAAACAGGTCGTCAGTGTAGCTAGAGATATCACCGCCCTCAAACGCCGCGAGGAGCGCGTCGAGGCGCTCAGCGACGCGACGAACGAATTGCTGTACAGCCGCACAGAGACTGCGGCCGCGGACACAGTCACACAGATTGCACAGCGTATCGTCGACCAGCCGCTCGCCGCGATATGGTCCCACGACAGCGGCGACGACACGCTCTATCCAATCGGCGCGACGGCAAAGGCGACCGACTTCGCCGGCGTGGAAACGGCGGCGGATCTCCCGCCGATGGGGCCAGACAGCGACGAGAACCGTATTTTCCACACCAGCGAGCCGACCGTTATCGAGGATTATCAAAAACTGTCGAACCCGTCAGCGCCGGCGATGCCGATGCGGACGCTCCTGTGTCTCCCGCTCGATGACCAGGGGATGCTGTGTATCGGGTCCGAGACCGTGGCGTCGTTCGACGGCGACGAGCGGTTCCTGCTTGAGATTCTCGCGAGTACGGCGGCTGCCGCGCTGGAGCGAATCGAACGCGAGACGCGGCTCAAATCGAAACAGGCCGAACTAGAGCGCTCGAACGAGGCGCTCCAGCAGTTCGCCTACATCGCGTCCCACGACCTGCAGGAACCGCTCCGGATGGTGTCGAGCTACGTCGACCTGTTGGACAGCGAATACGGCGACGACCTCGACGAGGAGGCCGCCGAGTACATGGCCTTCGCCGTCGACGGTGCCCACCGGATGCAGGAGATGGTCGACGCCCTGCTGCGGTACTCCCGCGTCGAGACGAAGGCGGGTGACTTCGAGGAGACGGACCCGGAAGCGGTCCTCGACCGGACGCTGGACGCCTTGCAGATGCGAATAGAGGAGGTGAACGCTACCATCACGGCAGAGTCACTGCCACGCGTCGACGCCGACTCGAACCAGGTCGGCCAAGTGTTCCAGAATCTGCTGGAAAACGCCATCGAGTACGCGACGGAGGCCGGCATCGAACCCCGTATCGAGGTCAGCGCGGAAGAAGACGACGGCATGGTGACGTTCACCGTCTCGGACAACGGGCCGGGGATTCCGGCGACGGACCGTGAGGAGGTGTTCGACATCTTCCACCGCGCCGGTGCCCACGACACGGAGGGCACCGGCATCGGGCTGGCCGTCTGCCAGCGAATCGTCCTGCGCCACGACGGCCGCATCTGGGTCGAACCGTCCGACGACGGCGCGATATTCAAATTTACGCTGCCCGCGGTGACGGAGGTGAATGGCGATGACTGACTCCAGCGAGGGGCGGCCGGTGGAGATTCTGCTGGCGGAGGACAACCCCGGCGATGTCAAACTGACCGAGAAAGCCCTAGAGAAGGGGAAGGTGCTGAACAACCTTCACGTCGTCAACGACGGCGTCGAGGCGCTTGCGTTCCTCCGGCAGGAAGGTGAGTACGGCGACGCACCGCGGCCGGACCTGCTGTTGCTCGATCTCAATATGCCCCGCAAAGGAGGGCAGGAAGTCCTCGAAGAGATGAAAGGCGACGAGTCGCTCCGGCGGATTCCGGTCGTCGTGCTGACCAGTTCCGAGGCGGAAGAGGACATCATCGAATCGTACGATCTCCACGCGAACGCCTACCTGACGAAACCGGTCGACTTCGACGGCTTCGTCGACATCGTGAGCAGCATTGAAGATTTCTTCCTTACGGTCGTCAAGCGGCCGCCGAAATAACGATGGCTGAGACGGTGCATCTCGACGTGCTCCTCGTCGAGGATAACCCGGGCGATGCCCGCCTCGTCGAGCATCACCTGAACTCGCCGGCGGTGGCGCACTTCGTCGACGACGTGACGGTTTCCCACGTCGAATCGCTTGCACCGGTCGCCGAGCATTCGGAGGCGGCCTACGACGTGGTACTGCTGGACCTCGGACTCCCCGAGTCAACAGGGCTTACGACCCTTGACCGGGCAACCGAGATCGTAGAGGGAGTGCCGATCATCGTCCTCACCGGGATGCAGGACCGGGAGGTGGCTATCGAAGCGATCAACCGGGGCGCACAGGACTACCTGCCGAAAGAGGACCTGGACGGCGACCGACTCGTGAGAGCGCTCCGGTATGCAGTCGTCAGGAGCCGCCAGCAGCGTGCCATTCAGCGCCAGACCGACCAGATGGACTTCTTCAACAGCATCCTGCAACACGACATCCTCAACGGGATGAACGTCATTCGGGCGCGGGGGGAACTGCTCGAAGACACGCTCGACAGCGAGGAGCGCGAGTATGCGTCGACTGTCGTCCAGTGGAGCGACGACCTCATCGAACTCACCGAGAAGGTCCGGGCGGTGCTTGAGACGGTTCACCGAAGAGGGCGAACGGGACCACGAGCACCGGGAGCTACAGGCTGTCCTCGACGATGCGGCGGACCGCGCCCGGTCAGTCAGCGACGACTGTACCGTTACTATCGAGCCACAGGCGGTCACTGTCGTCGCTGACGAGTTGCTCGATGACGTGTTCGGGAACCTCTTTCTGAACGCGGTCGAACACGCCGGACCAGACGTGACCATCGACGTGACGACAACGGTCAAGGAAGGCGTCGTGACCGTCTGTTTAGCGGACGACGGGGACGGGATTTCGAACAGCGAGGCCCGCCGCATCTTCGAACGTGGCGAGAAAGGGTCTGAGTCCGGCGGTACTGGCTTCGGCCTCTACTTCGTGGCCACGATGGTCCGGAGCTACGGCGGCGATGTCTGGGTCGAGGACAGCGACCTCGGTGGCGCAGCGTTTTACGTCGAACTCCCGCACGCGACTCTGTAGGGGTGGCTGCTTGTCACACCGTCATCGCTCGGGTGCATTTCAGCTCCTGAGAAACGGGTCCGAATCTTCAACTCCCGGGAGACCGAGTCACCTGCTATGGATGATCCGCTGGACTGTCCCGAGGGTAGCGACTCGGAGGACCGAGATCGCTATCTGGCAGCTATGCAGGACCTCACTGCAGCGATGGCGGCCAGCGGGACCTCGTTTCGGGAGCGTGTCGAGCCAGTCTTGGACGTCGGTCGAGAACACCTGGGGTTTCCGAACGGGCATATCGCGGTCGTCTCCGGCGACGAACACACAATTGTCGCCAGTAGCGGCCTGTCTTCGACGATTACGCCGGGGGACGAGACACCACTTTCCGAGACGTACTGCAGACACACCCTCGACGAATCCGGGATACACATCGTCACCAACGCGAGCGAGTCAATGTCGACTGACCCCGCCTACGAGCGGTTCGGACTGGAGGCGTACGTCGGCACAACGCTTCGGGCGGACGGGGCGGAGTACGGAACGCTGTGTTTCGTCAACGACAACGAGGCGATTTCGGAGTTCTCGGACTGGCAACAGACGCTGTTCGAGCATCTCACGCAGTGGGTCGAAGCGGAGATCGAACGCGAGCTAGCTGTCGACACACGCGAGCAGAGCCAGCAGCTGTTGGAAGCGACGTTCAACTCACCGGAGACGTTCATCGGTATCCTCGACGCTGACGGAAACCTCCTCAGGGCGAACGAAACAGCGCTCGGGTTCGTCGATGCTGATGACGAAGCCATATTCGGGGAACCGTTCTGGGACACGCCCTGGTGGAACCACAATGAGGCAGTGGCGTACCGTTGCCAGGATGCTGTCGAGCGGGCGATGGACGGTGAGATGGTCAGGTTCGAGGCCGAGCATATCGGCGCAGACGGCCAGCGGATCTCGACCGCTGTCGTGGCCCGACCAGTAGCGGTCGACGGTACCGTGCAGAAAATAATCGTCGAGGGGACAGACATCACGGATCTCAAGCGCCGCGAAGAGCAGATGGAGTTTTTCAACAGCATCCTCAGACACGATATCCTCAACGGGATGACCGTCATCGAAGCGCGTGCGGAAACGCTTGCAGACGCACTCGGCGGGACACAGGCGACGTACGCCGAAACGATTCTGGACTGGAGTCGGGATATCGTCGACCTCACACAGAAGGTCCGGAGCGTGCTGAGCACGATGTCTGACGACGGCCTGACCGAGGCAGAGACGATCGCACTGGGGCCGGTCGTCGAAGGGGCCACGAGAAAAGCGGCCTCGATGGACGAGGACTGCACACTCAAAACAGACATCCCTGACGGCATCGAGGTCGTGGCTGACGACCTCCTCGACGATGTTGTCGGGAACATCTTGACGAACGCCGTCGAACACGGCGGTTCAGGCACCACAATCGAGGTGACGACGGAACGCGTCGACTCGATGGTCCACCTTCGCATCGCGGACGACGGCCCCGGGATACCGCCCGAAGAGCGCGACGCTATCTTCGAGAAGGGGGAGCGGGGAACCGAGTCGACGGGGACTGGGTTCGGACTCTACTTCGTGTCGGTGATGGTCGAGAGCTACGGCGGCGACATCTGGGTGGAAGAAAGCGACCTCGGCGGCAGCGAATTCGTCGTCGCACTCCCATCTGAATAACTACTGGGCATTTCCAAACGTTTTTGAATGAATCGGGCGTATCTCCAGTAATGCCGACAAAGAGTGCGCTCGCCCAGCAACTCGCCGTTGTCGCCGGGTTCGACAACCCACGGGCCAGTCTCGAACAGTACCGGACGCCGCCGGACCTGGCGGCGCATCTGGTCCATACTGCGGACCTCCAGGACGATATCCAGGGACAGACGGTCGTCGACCTCGGCTGTGGCACCGGGATGCTGGCGCTGGGTGCAGCGCTGCGGTCGCCGGCACGGGTGGTCGGGCTAGATATCGACCCCGCACCGCTGTCGACGGCGCGCGAAAACGAGCGGAAGGTCGGGTCGACGACGCCAGTGTCGTGGGTTCGAGCGGATGCCACCACAGCCCCGCTGTGTCCGCCCACCGAGGAAACCACCGTCGTGATGAACCCACCCTTCGGCGCGCAGTCGGACAACGAACATGCCGACCGTCGGTTCCTCGAAACCGCCGCGTCCATCACGGGCGTCTCCTACTCGATTCACAACGAGGGGAGCCAGTCGTTCGTCGAGTCCTTCGCCGCCGACAACGGCGGCGAGGTGACCCACGCCTTCGAGACGGAGTTCGACCTACCGCGACAGTTCGAGTTCCACGAATCGGACCGGCAGGCGATCACCGCGGAAGTGTACCGCATCGACTGGACCTAGTTCCGCGCCGCTTGCTGGCGACGCTCCGCGATCTTGACGCGAGTGCCGTCGGTCCGTGCGTACAGCCGCGAGCGGTTCCGCTCGAAGGTCAGCCCGCCGATCCGCGCCCGCGTCATGTTCGCCGGGAGCGGTGCCTGCCCGACCGTTTCGTTCCCCCGTGTTACGCTCACGTCGAACCCGTTCTGCTGGGCAGCCACTGTCACGTTCCGCCCGTCCAGTATCACGTCCGCCGTCGACGGCTCCGAGGTGTAGGCCGTCCGGGGCTGGCCGCCCTCACGCCTGAGTTGGACCCGATAGACGCTGTCGTTGCCGAGCACCGACCAGTCCGTCCGGTTCGCGTAGACCGACTCGCGCCAGGTCGCCCCGCCGACCGTGACTCGCTCCTTGCCGTTGACCGCGAGCCGGCCCGGCTGGACGGCGGCGATCCAGACCTCACGCTCCGCGCTGGCGACGATGACACCGCTGGCGTTGACGCTCGCCCCCTCCCGCTGCGTTGGGACCCAGATGCTCTCGAAGTACGCGTTGGGCACGTTCTCGTCGTAGGTCACCACGTAGTCTCTGACCTCGATGCCGCCTTCAGGGAGCTGGTCGTCCTGCAGGTCGACGACGTTCGTCGGGACGGCCGCGAGACTCAGTGCGCCGAGGACGACGAGCAGGACCACCACTGCGAGTGAGGCCGGGCGACGATCGAATCCAGGGCGGAATTCGCGGTCGGAGCCGACGGTCGCTGCTGCGACGACGAGCGCCAGAACGAACACCAGCGCCGTCCCGGCCCAGCGGAACAGCCGAAACCGGCCGCCGCCAAGCGGTATGTACACCGCCCAAAGTCCCTGCGCGACGGCGAACACGAGCGTCGCAAAGAACACCCGGAGCGTGTCGGGGCGTTCGTCCCGGTTCCACAGTAGCGCGAGGGCCACGATGACGCCAGCCAAGATACCGATAGCGTGCCCCTGGATGGCGATGTTGGACCACCACGGCGTCACAAAGCGGGTCTGGCCCGAGGCCGTCGACACCGGGTAGCGAAGCGCCGAATACAGGAGGTCGAGTACGCGGTTCCCGAGAAACGCGCCGAGAAACAGCGTCGGCCGCGTCACGAGTGCGAACCCGGCTATGGCAAACACCACGCCGGAAAAGCCCACAATCGGACCGATAGCGAACACCGCGGAGAACACGCCCACGACGAACATGGCGACGGGAACGGCCAGAATCCGGGCGAGCGGGTTCGTCCGCAGCGACGTGAAGGTCTGGACGCCACGCTTGCGGGGGTAGTGGCCCCAGACGTACTCCGCGACTGTCCCGTACACCAGCGTGCCCATGAGGTTCCCCGTGATGTGCCCCTGACTGCCGTGGGTGAACGCCCCGGTGAGCATCCCGAACGGGTAGAAGTACGACCACGTCCGGAACGGCGTGACAAGCGGGTTCCGCGGGTGCCACCACGCGCCCTGCAGGAACAGATACACCGCCAGGACGCCGGCCATCGTCAGCAGCGTCCCCCACGGAACGCCGAGGAAGAGGCGCGCCCGTATGCCGTCGCCAGGTCGCGCGGCCGACAGGCGGCGGACGGCAACGAGGACGGCGAGCACCACAATGAGGACGACCGCTTCCTGCCACGGGAGCCACGCGGGCATGGCCGGCGTCGGCAGCGACTGCATCATTCATGCACAGTTCAGGTACGGGACGGCTTATGGATGGCGGCAGGTGTCACTCTAAAGCAGTGACGAACGGGGAGCGGACCGGAATCAGGCAACCGTGCCAGCCAGATACGTCACCTCAAAACAGGGACATACCGACGCTGTACGGCCACGACGTGCCGGCCACTGCAAGCAGGGACAGCGCGCCGCCGGCGAGGGCGACGTTCTTGAGGAACTGCGTCATCTCGTCCTGTACTTGGTCGTCCGGAACCGCCCAGAAGTCGTGCATGGTGACGGCGGAGACGACGAGGAACGTCGCCAGCGCCCCGGCTGCGATGACGGGGTACGCACCGAGGATAACGAGGATACCGCTGACGAGGAGCAGTCCGCCGCTCCCGTAGACCGACGCCACCGGTGCCGGGAGCCCCTTTGCCTCCGCGTAGGGGGCCATCTGTCCGGCGTTCTGGAAGTGGTTCAGACCCATGAACGCAAGCACCCCGCCGAACAGGAGTCGGCCCAGCAGGAACAGTTCGCCCGCACCAGCGGACTCGAACGCCATCAGGCGCTCACCGCCGGTACAGGAGTGGTTTCGCTACGAGACTGTCGAACCGCGATTGGTAGTTTCATTACGTTACTTGGTTCGTATGCGAACCTATTTGTACGTTCCCGGACAAGGGAGATACCAGGTAGCACCGATGTCATCTGAAGTATTCACCACCGCGGACGAGGAGGAAGAGAGCGGGCCGTGTGCCGTCATCGAGTCGCTGGAACAGATCGGGTCGCGCTGGCGGCTGGTCGTGCTCCACGAACTCCAGAACGGTGAACAGCGGTTCAACGAACTCAAGCGCGCCACCGACGCCAGCTCCCGAACCCTCTCGCGGGTCCTCGACGACCTCCAGGAGATGGACTTCGTCGACCGGCGGCTCGAAGAGGACGCCCCCGTCGCGACGTACTACCAGCTCACGCCCAAGGGCGAATCCCTCTGTCCAGTGTTCGACGAAATCGAGGACTGGGCCGAGGAGTGGCTGGCCGGTTGCCAGAGCTGATCCGACAACGCAGACTTTTCTATCCCCCGGCCCCATCGCTTTACCAATGGGAGTACGGCCACCAGCCGATAACAGCGACGAGCCAGACGTCATCGAGTTCGGTATCGCGGCACTCGACGCCCGCCTGTCGGACGTGGACATCGAGTATCCCGCGACGGCGAGGGAGGTCCGGGACGCCGCCGGCCACATCGCGGTCCCGTTCGACGCGTCGGGCCACTCGATGACCGTCGCCGAGGCACTCGAGGAGACGACCGCCACGGAGTTCGACAACGAGCAGGAGCTACTCAACGACCTTCATCCGATATTCGAACGGAAACGGGAAGCCACCAGAAACAGTATTCTCTCCCAGCTACGCGCGCTGGTCCCGTTCTGAGCTACTCGTCGGAACTGTGGGAGGACACCGCCGGCTCTGTCTCTATGTCGCTGTCTCCGGTGTCTTCCGCGTCGCCCTTCTTGCCGTGCTCTGCGTCGCCGACCCGCTGGTCGTCGAACACATCCACCGGCCGACTACGGCTCTCGTGTGTGAGCTGGACTGCGATGTCCTCTAACCGGCGCGTCTGCTCGCGATTCACCGCCACGAGCATATCCGATAGGACGCCGAACATGAGGAGCTGAATCCCCAGTAGAATGGCGAACGAGCCGACAACGGCGATCACCTCGTGTGAGATACTGTTGACGACCCAGTCGTAGGCCACGTACGCTCCAAGTAGGAACCCGACCACGGTGCTCCCGAGGCCCACGCTTCCGAAGTAAAACAGCGGATTGTTCGTCTTCGCCATTTGGTACAGCGTCAGGATGATCGTCGCGCCGTCCCGGAACGGACGGAGGTTCGTGTCGGACTCGTCTGGTCGGGGCTGATAGGTGATCGGCACCACCGCCGTCGAGACGTTATGTTTGACACACTCGACGGCCATCTCCGTCTCGATACCGAAGCCAGACGCCGTCAGCGAACTCCGCTGGAACGACTGACGCGTGAACGCTCGATACCCCGAGAGGATGTCGGTGAGGTCCCGTCCGTGAATCGTTTCGAAGGCCCTGTTGATGATGCGGTTGCCGATCTGGTTCAGCTTCGTCATCGCGCCGGGTTGCATATCCGCGAACCGGTTCCCGATGACGTGGGCAGCCTGACCCGACAACAGCGGCTTGAGGAGCCTGTCCGCCTCGTCGGGCCGATAGGTCGCGTCCCCATCGGCCATCAGGACGTACGGCTGCTCGATGTGGCGCGTCACCGCCTCCCTGACGGCCTGCCCCTTCCCCGAGCCGGACTGTTCGACGACCCGCGCGCCGGCCGCTTCGGCGATGTCCTGTGTCCCGTCGGTTGACCCACCGTCGATGACGAGGACGTCGTCGAAGCCCTGCTCGCGGAACCCGGACACGACCGACTCGATAGTCTCAGCCTCGTTGAATGTCGGCAACAGTATACAGACGTCGTCTCGGTCGGCCATTGATTCAACGTCATCCACGCGAAGGCAAATAAATGCGGGTCTGGCCGCGTGCGGATTCTGTTTTAAGTTCCCGCGGTCATCGGCAAGCAAGCGGCGACAGTCGGAAGCAACTGATAACAGCCGTGTCAGTCGTCGCGTTGCTCGCTCATGTGCTCCCAGACCTCCGCGCAGCCACAGCCGTCTTCGATGTCTGCCAGGTGATCGTCTTCTTCGGTCTGGGATGTCGCAGTCATGTTACTCACTCTGCGAGTAACTACTCACAGCCACCCACTAATAGGTTCCGGCGACGGGCGACGCGTTTTACATCCCCTGCCACACATGAGCGTGTATGAGCGACCCTGCGGACGTGTTCGACCTGGTCGGGCTGACCGAATACGAGGCGACGGCGCTGGAACAGTTGCTCTCGCTCGGCCGGACGACGGCCCCGAATCTCGCTGAAGCGAGCGGCATCCCGAAGGCCCGCGTCTACGGCGTGCTGGAGGCGCTGTCCGACCGCGGCTTCATCAAGGTGATTCCCGGTCGTCCCAAGGAATACCAGCCGAAATCGCCCGGCGAAATCCTCGACCGGGCGGTCGAGAACCACAGACAGTCATACGAATCGTTCGCCGCCGACATCGACTCCTACCGCGATGCGTTCCTCGCCGAGTACGAACCGCGGTTCGACCGCGCCAGCGAGGACATCTCGCCGACGGCCGAACTGTTCCACGTCGTCGACGTGGGTGAACCGAGCGAACGCGAGACCAGACGGCTATACGACGACGCCGCCGAGACGCTTCGGGTTATCACCAATAGCTTCGCCTACCTCGACAACGTCGAGCGTGCACTGGCCAAGACACTCGACCGTGGGGTCGAAGTCAGCGTTCTCTTCCTGCATCCCGACGAACTCCCACCGGAGAAGGCAGCCATCCAGGCTGACATCGTCGAGCGGCTGACGGCGGAGTTCCCCGCTGTCGACCTGCGGTTCAGCACGGAGAAACTCCCCTGGCGCGGCACGCTCGTCGACCCGAGCATGGACTACGACAGCGGCGAGGCGATTCTACTGGTCGAGGAGCCGGACGTTCCCAACCACATGCGCCAGGCCGCGATTACGGACAACGGGTCGTTCGTCGCCGGGATGAAGCGGTACTTCGATCTGATCTGGGAGTACGAGAGCGTCGAAACGGCCCATCAGACGTAGCCGAGGTCTTCCAGCCGCTGGTACGTCCCGTCGTCGAGGTCGTCGAAGTCCTCGCCCGCCGTCTTGACGTCGAGTTCCTCTATCGATTCGAATGCGCTGTCGACGTGTTCCGCACCGCCGTCGGACACTTTGTACGACGTCTGGGCGTCGCGGCTGACGACGGTGGCGGCGCGGTCGCGGTTAGTACAGTACTTGACAACTCCCTCACTGTCGTCTTTGAACACCGCTCGCGACGTGGCGGTCCACGGCGACAGGTCCCCGACGTACGCACCGGCGCGTTCCTGCAGCGGCTCGTCGAGGCCGACCGCAGTAGCGAGGACCGGTCCGTCGGGACAGAAGCCGGCAGTCTGTTGATCGTCGGCCCGAAGCCGGTTCACGACCCGCGGAAATTCGACCAGCGACGCGGGACGGTCGACCCGATGAGACTCGGTCTGGCCCGGATAGCGCACGATGAGCGGGACGTGGAGTACGCTGTCGTGAATCGCGACGCCGTGTTCGGCGACCCGGACACCCGGCCGAACGTCGCTCTGTTCGCCGAAGCCCTCGCCGTGATCGCTCGTGATGACGAGAAGCGTGTCATCAAGCTCACCACGCCGTTCGAGCGACGAAACGAGCCGTTCGAGTTCCGCGTCCATCTGGCGAATCCCCCCGTCGTACAGCGACTCGACCGCCTTCTTCTGCCACCACGGGCGGTGTCCGCCGTTGAAGTCCCACTTCTGGTCCTCGAAGGAAGCCTGCAACGACGACGCCTCCGAGCCCCCCCACTGGTCGTAGTCCGGCATCGGTTCGTACGGAATGTGGGCGTCCATCAGGTTGAGACACGCCGCCCACGGCCCGTCCTGTCGGTCGCTCCAGTCCAGCAGCGAATCCACGTAGACGTCCGCCGGCGTCGATGCTCTGACGCTATCCGGGAGGAACCGCTTGTAATCGGACTGGAGTTTCGTCGCCACACCGTTTGCCAGCGACCGGAGCGGCGCGTCGTCTGTCAGCGCGAGTCTGACGAACTCCGCGTACTGTCCCCGTCCCTCGTTCGAGACAAACTCGTGGGGGTTGACTGCGCCCGGGAACGGGACGTTCCGCGCCCCGACGATCTCGTCAAACCCGTCCCGGAGTCCGACATCGACGGCCGTCAGCCAGTCATTTTCGGTGAACACGCCGGTGCTGTACCCGTCTTCTCGCAGCTGTGCGAAGACTGACGCCGACGGGTCGAGCCGATGCCCCGCCGAGACGACACCGTGTTCTTCGACGTGTAACCCGGAGAAAATGCTCGCATGGCTCGTGACGCTCCGCGCACCAGGCGCTCGGGCCTGCTCGTACAGCGTCGCCCGCCCTGTGGCGAACGAGTCCAGAAACGGCGTCGTCTCGTTGACGTGGCCGTAGGCGCTGAGGTTCTGTGCACGGACGCTGTCGAGGATGACCAGCAAGATGTTTGGATCGCCCGACATGGCTACATATACCCGAGATCTTCGAGGTGCTCTTTGACTTCCTCCCCTGACCGGTCGCCGTCGTCCGACGCCGTCACCTGCGGTGTCGACGTGTGGTCTGTTTCGTCGAGTTCGGCTTCGATAGCCGCCCGGACGTCGACGACACTCTCGATTGCGTCGACCATGGCTGCGTCGGTCCCCGCAACCATCGCCTCATCGGTGTGGACGCCGTCCTGCAGACCGTGGTCGCTGACGAGCAGTAGCTCGTCGTTGTCACCGAGGTCGTCTCGAACCTCGCCGACGAACTCGTCGAGTTCTTCATAGGCGCGGTCCTGTAGAGACGGTTGTTCGTACGCAACGTGGCCGATGAGGTCGAGCCCGCTCGTGTATGCAAACACCAGTTCGTGTCGCCCACCTCTGAGCGCCCGACGTGCGCGAGCGAGGCGAACCATCGACATTTCGAGGCACTGCTCGTAGAACAGCGCCGGGTCTGTCGACGAGTGGCCGCCTTTCGCTTCGAGGTCGCGCTCGAAGAGGTCGCCGAGGTTCCGCCGGAGGCTGTGTTCGCGGTCCTCCGTGTCCGGGTCGATGACGTAGTTGGGGATGCCGATTGGAGCCGCCTCCCGGCCGTCGAACACTGTCGACAGGCCGTTCTCCTCGTAGTAGGTCGCCGGGATCCGGAACGCGTCCTGTTCGGTGTTGTTCAGTAGCCACGCGCCGAGACGCGTCTGCAGCCCCGACGGGAGAAGGTAGTCCGCGGCAGCACTCCCGAACCGGAGGACGGGGTTCTCCCAGGCAACGCCGTCGTCAAGCGTGATGCCGTGTTCCGGGGGCCTGAGCCCGGTAATGATCGTCGGCCAGAGTTCGTGCGTGCTGGGGCCGCCCTCGACGCTCCTGATCGTCTCGATAGCGTGGTGGTCAGCGAGCGTCAAATTCGGATGTGCCGTCGAGTCTACTAGTTCCGGGTCGAGTGCATCGATACCCAGCACTACGAGGACCATATCTACCCTGAACGTCTCAGTCGACGGCTTAAGACCTTTCGATGCACGCGATAGACGGCGGTACGACCTTAGCCAGACAGCGAACGGTACAGGTCGAGGTACTCCTCCGCGATTTTCCGCCAGTCGTACTTCTCCTCGACGCGGTCTCGTGCCTGTCTGGATATCTGTTTCGTGAGTTCGTAATCGGAGAGCAAGGTGGTGACGGCGTCTGCGATTGGTTCCGGTTCCTCTGTCGGAACGACAAAGCCCTCCTCCCCGTCGCGGACCATTTCGTTTGCTCCAGAAACATTGGTAACGACCACTGGACAGCCGGTCGACATGGCTTCCAGACGGACCATGGAAAAGCCCTCTGACCGAGAAGGGTGGACGAAGGCACGTGCTCGGGATAAGTGTTCTCGGACAATAGACTGGTCAACATACCCGTGGAACGTGACGTTTTCGTCTAGATCGAGATGCTTGACCTGAGCGACCAATTCGTCTTCTTGCGGCCCGTCACCAAAGACGTGGAGCTGGACTTCGGGATATTCCTGCTGGATTTGATCAAGTGCTTCGATCAAGATATCATAGCCTTTCCGTTCCCGAAGGCTACCGATGGCCACGAGTTCATGTGAGTCGTCCGGTTCACTGTACTCGAAGACGTCCGGATCAACGCCCAGCGGGATCGTCCGGAGCTTCGATTCGTCAACGAGGTCAGCATACATCTCGTAGGCTTCTTGATCGACAACCACAATTCGGTCTGCGGCGTCAAGCGTTCGCTTGAACAAATCCATCCGAGGTGGATCAAGGATTACATCGCGAGTCGCGTCAACAATTGTGTGAAGTGGATCGGTAAATGGCCTCGGAAGGTTTCTCCCTACCCAAGAAGAAAGCATCCGATTGAATTCCTCAGCCATGATGGCATGCCCTGTTTGGCACGGTCCAACGACGACAGGAACATTGTCATGAAGCTCTGAAACGAGGATTGGATTGAACCACCTGTAGCTGAGATTCATGTGGTGATATATATCAACAGATCCCTCCCGAAGTTCTCTTAAAAGTCTATAATACAAATAACTATAGAACGAGATCCTGTTAGAGCCCCCAAGCGGATACACAGTAACGTTTTCCGGTCTAAGAGTATCAGAAACTGATCTCGTGTATATATCGACAGTAAAATTATCGTCGTACAGGTTATTCAGGAGATTGTAACTCTTCCCGTATTCGTTGTTATGAATGTCTGTTTTGGTCGGTCCGATGAGAACTCGCGGCATACTGATGGTGGGAGATGGGGGAATTAACAGTTATTCTTGTCGTCTCTCTACTAGCCAGATAGCCATGGAGTGTATTCAGATATGATTATCACTTATAACCTAAGGCTTCAAGTTGCGATTCACGGGCAGGCTTTTGATCATCTCCGCCGCTATCAGAGACATTATACTCAGGGGTATATTCCTCAGTATCTATCCCGTCTAGTGTAATCCACGGGACCTCTCTTACAGCACTGACCGGAACTCCTTTCGGGTGGCCATATACCCCGCATTCACCTTTTGCATTGCCGTGGTCAGCGGTTAGAGCGATGGAGCCATCAATAGACGTTGAGAGGATACTAACTTCTTCCAGTATCCACTCTAGGTTGTCAATATATGCAGTCCAGAAGTCATCGTGCGAAACGGTGCCATCACAGAGGCGCCACCAGACTTTGCTACCGAACTTCTTTGTGCCCTTGAATTCACGAAACCACTCTGGTCGCGACCGGAAGGGTGCATGTGGTTGCATGTAATGAACAATCATTCTATCAACGCCCTTCTCGTCGCGTTTTCTCCAAGTGTTAATCGCGTGATCAGTCAGTTTCCGAGGCGAAACCGTCCGAATATCATACTCCGTACTGGCGATCCCAAAATGAGTGAACTCTGAAAACTCATCGTATTGTATCTGGTCCGTATATGGATTGCCTGTGATATATGCGGTTTCTTGGATCTCTGCTGAATGTCTTTCATTAAACGTTTTTTTGATCCATTCAGAGCTGGTACCGCCGACTGACCAGCGCGTCTCGAGTTTGCTATCAGCAAAAAGAGATTGATAAGAAGTTCCCTGTATGATTTCTTCCATGGCATCAGCCCTGCATCCGTCCAAGATGACCAATATATCCCAGTCTTCTTCCCAAACCACCTGCCCTTCCTGTTGCTTTGGAGCGAATCTCCCGAGCAAGCCGGCCCATAACTTTCTGAGTGCTATCTCGAGATTCTTTGGAGAAGGATCTGATTGTAGGCGGTCCACTGTATCAAAAAACCAATCAGAGAAGCTCATCTGTACTGTGTTGATTTGGTGGTCGAATGAATGTTTTGAAATGGCACCCTGTCCAGGCCCGGATGATTAAATACGGTACAATTGGAGAGTCGAGTTGAGTGACAATATCTAGCATCGCTAAGAACCCTCGTTGTTTTAATAAGGACAGAATAATAAACATATGGAAGAAATCCACAGATATCGATGGATATCGACCGGTCAAGTGTTGTTATATACGCCAGTAATATCGTACTGAGTCTAATTGGTTTTGTTGGAACCGCATATTTTGCTCAAACTCTCGGAGGAACGGTTCTTGGAATCTTTTTCACCTTTGATGCGGTCACGAGCGTGTTGATGACCGGAGCGCGGCTTGGAGTCGATACAGGGATAGAGAAGCGAATCAGCGAAACGACAACTCAACAGCGTGGGTCGTACTTGACTGCAGGATACCTCATAACACTCGCTCCAATTGTAATTATGTCTCTCGGATTGTTCGTACTTGAAGGCTATGTAGACGAATACATTGGTGTGGCGGCCGTACCCTTACTGATTGTATTTATTATTTCCAGTACCGGGAGATGGCTTACCGGAGCAGCCCTTCGTGGTGAAGGGCGAGTGGCGCTTAGCTCTCTTATCGAACTCTTTGGTGAAGTAATTCGTATAGTAACAAGTATCGCGCTAATCATGGCCGGGTTGAAGATATTTGCTCTGTTATATGGTGTCTTGATTGGAGTTGTCGTGAAGTTTGTCATATTTTACTTCGCCTTATCAAGTACGCTATCTATCCCAACTTGGGAAACTGTCAGAGACCTCTGGAGTTTCTCGAAGTATACATCATTCAATAGTGTGAGTTCCCTAGCATACAACTGGGCAGACACGCTCGTGTTGGCATACTTCGCGTCAAAGACCGCTGTTGCCGTATACGAGGCTTCTTGGAAGGTCAGTGTAGTCGCAGTAATGGCTAGCCAAGCCCTAACCCAGGCAGTGTTTCCATCTATCAGCGAGTGGGCGTCACGCAATGAGTACAGTCGCATTGAAACGGCCCTAAGCGAAGGCTTCACATATGGTCTCCTGCTTGTCATCCCCGCCGTAGTCGGTGTAGCGATACTCGCCGATCCATTCATGCAACTCGTCTATGACTTCGACACGGGTGGGTTAATCCTCATCCTCCTGATGGCGGAGAAGTTGTTGCAGGCCCCGAGAATCCTGATCCAGCGGACGCTCACGGGGATCGGCCACCCGAATCTCGTATTCCGGACGGCAGCGCTGACCCTCGTTGCAAACGTTGTACTCAATCTGTTACTGGTCCCGGAACTCGGATCGTTCGGTGCAGCGGCGGCAACAATAACGACAGTCAGCATCGCGCTCGTCATTCAGATCGCGTATCTCCGGCGGTTCATCACTGTGACAGCAAACTGGCGGGCGCTCGGAAGGCAGACGGTCACAGCGTTAATGATGGGCGCAGTGGTGTACGCGGCGTCAACCATCTTCCCGCCATCGACGCTTTTGAAGCTTGGTGGCTTAGTCGCACTCGGCGTCGTCGCGTACGGTCTCGGCATGGCAACGGACCGCGAAATCAGAGAGCGCGTGTTACAGATGGTGTAGCGCCTACCGATTGCACGCCACAAGTATCGACCTGTACCGCTCGCAGGCCGCCTCAAAGCTGTACTCGGTATCGATTCGATCGCGTCCGTTCTCGCTGATGCTGTCGAGGTCGTCTCGGTCCAGAATATCGAGTATTGTCTGTCGAAGCGCCGCCGGCTCCCGTGAATCGAGCAGGAAGCCGGTTTCGCCCTCGCGGACAACGTCTGGAACGCCCGAAACCGGCGAGGCCAGTACCGGCGTTCCGCAGGCCAGCCCCTCCAGAATTGTCGTCGGTAGTCCCTCCGTCGGCTGTGACGGCAACACGAGCAGCGAGAGATCGTTGAGTTGATCGGGTACGTCGTCGTGATCAACCCAGCCGGTGAGTTCGACTGCGCCACGTTCGATTTCAGACGCGAGTTCGGTTTCCAGCCACTCACGGAGGTCACCGTCGCCGATGAACCGGAACGTCACGTCACCAGGTAGTTCCGCGGCGACAGAAGCGAGTTCCCGGATGCCCTTCTCTTCGTCGAGCCGTCCGAGGAACCCAACGACGCGGTCGCGGTCGGCGTAGGGCTGCTGGACGCGAAATTCGTCCGTCCGGACGTAGCGCGCCCCCATCGGATACACGGTCGGGGATTCCGGATGCAGGTCCAGTTGGCGGGCCATCTCGGGCGTGTACGTGATGACCCCGTGAGCCGCGGCGAAGCCGGCTCGTTCGAGTGCACGGACGGCACCGGCGAGCCCGGCAGCCACCGGGTCCGGCAACTGCTGTTCCCAGTTCAGCCGGAGCGTCAGCGGCACGTCGCCGCGGGGTTCGACGAGAACCGTTTTACCGAGCAACCGAGCCGCGATAATGGGAAGCAGGTACGACGTTGCGCCGAAAAAAAGGACTACGTCTTCGTCACGGTCAGCAATAACGCGACACATCCGGAGTTGGTTCAGCAGGAACCGGACGGCGGCGGTGACGACGGAGTCGCCCGCGCCTTTTCGCGTGAGCTCAACGAGTTCGTGCCGGTCGCGAATCTCGGAATCAGCCGGCAGGTCAGCCGTCACGAGCGCGACTGATGTCACAGCCGACAGGATGTCGAGTAGGCTTCGTGTGGCGTTCTCGCCAGCAGCGGCGAGGGGATGGGTCACGACGCAGACGCTCTGGAGCGATTCGTCAGTCATAGATGCCACTTTCGCCCAGTGTCACGGGTGATTCGCTGGCTACCCTGTAGTGTCCGTGGGTGGAGAGAACGGGTCCCGGGGAGTGATTTAGACATATAGTTGTCATTAACAGGTCGGTTCATCGTCTATCCGCTTCATCACGAGGATAGTCGGATTTCCGTCCTCGGGGAACGACGAAAGTCCGGCGCTGTCTCTGAACTTTCGCTCCGCGCTGAGTTCGGTGTTCACCGGCGGACCGAACGTCCGGACGATTTCGTAGTCTTCCTCGGCAAACAGCGCCGACATGCGTTCAGTCACATCCGGGAACACGGACGGATCCTTGAAAAAGCGGAAGTAGTGGTAACTGGAGAGCACGACGTACTCGGGCGCGTTACAGTCCAGACGTTCAAGCCCTGGCTGCCAGTTTTCTCGGGGGAAGGTGGAGTGGATTTCATATCGGTTCACAGTTGTCTCGTCTGGAAATTCTGGGAGATACACTTGCTGCGAGTACACGTCAACAGTGTCGGAGCTATCTAGGTTGGCGTGTGTCCACGCCGTGGCCTCCTGACGTGATTCGTTAATATCTGCGACACCAACGGTCGTGTGTACGCCAGAAAAGACAATGACAAGCGTTAGAAGTCCGATCCCGGCTAGACGGACCGGATGGGAGAACTGACTCAACTCCGAGCCAGCGATACCAGCGAGGACCGCGAGAATCGGGAAGAGCGGCATTACCCGAGGGAACTGTGTCATATTCCCTTGCGTGATGACGATGAAGTACGGGATGGCATAGACGAGCAACAGCCAAACCGCACTGTCGAGGGTACCCCGCAAGAGGAAGGCGATGACAAGCAGTACGGACAGTATAGAAAACAGGAATAGCATGATTCCCTGCCCTTCGGCGAGGTGTGCGAGCTGGATGAGCCACCCCGGGTCCGACCAATTGTACGCAACAGAATCGCTCGTACTTCGGTAGATATATCGAGATATCTCGTCGGCCCATGAACCCGGATGGACGAATATCGATGGCGTTGTAGTGACGTAGCTGAGTATAGTTAGCGTCGGGTACCTCCAAACCGCTTTGACGAACTCACCAACGGTCCTCGACCCGTCCCAGTGGCGTTCGATGATGACGATAGCGATCGGAAGAACGAGGAGCCCGGCCGTTGCTTTCGTTGACGCTGCCAGGCCAGCGACCAGTGCGGCAGCCAACAGCGTTCTGGTCTCTCTCGAATGAAACGCACGAACCGTTAGCAGGAACCCGAGCATGAGGAAGAACGTCATCGGGACGTCCTCAGTTGCGTAGTGGGCGGTGAGGACATACCCGACAGAAGTCGTGAGAAAAACGGACGCAAGGATTCCGGCACGGCGGTCCAGTAGTTCTCTACCGAGGTAATAGAGGACGACAACAGTCCCAACACCGAACAGGACAGATACTAGCCGACCGGCGAACAGCACGTCGTAGAAGGCTGTGAGAAGATCAGGCGACACACCCCAGCTCGGCGAGCTGCCGACGCTAGCTGCGCCCGACATGATGTCGCCGAACTGTCCGGTCACGAGCCAGTACAGCGTCACCGGGACAAAAGAGAGCGCCAGAAGGTAGAGGTGAAGGTTCCCACCCTTCCGGAAGTTATCGATGAAGGGGTTCTGCTCGTATCCCATCCTGAGAGCGAGTTCGATAGCGCCGGTTTCGTCCGGAAACGTCAGATGCGGCCGCAGTCGCCAGGTACCGAAGAACATCAACAGGAACGCAGCGAGCGCAATGATCGGGACAACCGGCTCACGTCGGACCGACTTACTGATTCTGTTCCACAGATTAGAGGGCATTTCTTCTTGATTACCCACTGACTGTAATAGTCTGTGCGATTTTACGAGAGTACCCTCTGCACATGGTTATCATAACTTGTTCTTCGTGCTGAGATTACTGAGTCTTCTCCAGCCCCAGAAGACAATTACTAACAACTACCGATACAACGACTCTATATGATTTCTATCGTGGGCAGTACTGTGAATGACAACTGTTAATAAACCTGCTTGAAGAATCACAGTCACGGCATCACATAATGGCGACGACAGAGGACGTACGGGGTAACGCAAGTGAATTCACAGGTGAAGACCATGACAAGGTTCGAACCTCCGTTGTACTGCCAGCGTACAATGAAGTGGATAATGTCGAGCCACTAATCGAGGAAATCCAGTCAGTATTCCAGGACGAACCGGCATTTTCGCCATATAACATCGTTATCGTTGATGATGGTAGTACCGATGGTACTAGGAGCGTTATCCGTGACTTGGCAGAACACAATGAGAACGTTCTCGGATTATTACTGTCCCGCAACTTTGGACAAAGTGCAGCCTTGAACGCGGGTATCAAACAAGCAACTGGCGAATTTATCGTAACTCTTGATGCTGATCGACAGAACGACCCACAAGACATTCCGGACCTCCTCAATATGTTGATAAGTGGGGACAGCGAATCCGATAGCTATGATTGCGTCAGTGGCTGGCGGCGAGACCGGAACGACCCGTTGACAAAGACGATACCATCCGCGATACAGACACGGATGGCACGCTGGACCGGGCCAGATATCCACGATTTCGGTTGTACTCTGAAGGCATATCGGTCAGATGCTCTTAACGAAATAGAGTTGTATGGAGAGGGTCACCGGTATATTCCGGCAAAATTGTACAACCGGGGCTACAGAATTACAGAAATCCCAGTTAACCATCGCCCCCGGACGGAGGGCAGTTCAAAATACGGCACGAAACGACTCATAAGGGGCTTTGTTGACCTCTTGTTTCAGGTATTCTGGAACCGGTACTCAACCCGACCGGTTCACTTCCTCGGTGGGTTCGGATTGGTTTCGTTTGGGATAGGGATGCTAATCGGGATTCATGCAGTGTTCTCGAAGTACGTATTGGGTGTCCCGCTACTGCCAAATCTTCCCCGACTTGTACTAACGGTTGCACTCGTTCTATTTGGCCTTATTTTGATTATGTTCGGATTTCTGGCGGAGATGATTACAAAGTTACACTACATTGAGAGAGACCCCTACCGTGTGGAAGTAGTTATCGGCGGTGGCGCGGAAAACAAGTGACCTATAGCTGACACCCTGTATTAGTATGTCAAGAAGAAACACAGACATCCGTAGCATCCTCTCGGCTTTGCTTCGCGTTTCTATCAGTGTAATACTACTCTGGTATGTGATCAGTAGAGTCGGATTCGACACACTCATTGAACATCTCCAAACGCTTGAGCCAGTCACACTAATTATCGCTGTTGGACTAAGTGTTCTTGGTGTCGGCCTCAGCGCTTGGAAGTGGCGAGTTCTGCTTTCTGTGAAAGGTATAAAATTAACGCTCCTCACCGCTTGGGTTTATTACTACATCGGCCAGTTCTTCAATGCGTTCCTCCCATCAATTATCGGTGGAGACACTGCACGGATGTACTACCTCTATGCGGATACAAACGACGGATCCGCATCAGTTTCTTCTGTCGTGATTGAGCGGATTGCTGGCCTCTACTCGATCTTGTGTATCGTTTTGGTTGCGGTCGCATTTGGCTACGAACTAGTTCCGACTCGGATCGCAGATATGGTACTCCTCGGCTGTGCGGTCGGGATAATTACGATACCACTATTGCTATTTACTGACCTGTTACGTCCAGTCCTAGAAACAACGATTTTTGACATACAAGTGCTCGACATCGGGAACCGGGCTGAAAGATTGTACACTGCAGTGTACGAGTATCGTCAAGCCAAACGAGCAGTGGTCATTGCACTTTTACTTTCGGTCGTGTTCCGAGTCTTACTGATCGCCAGCAACTACGTCGTCGCCTTGGGGCTTGGGATTGAGATACCACTCGTGTACTTTTTTGTATTTATTCCACTAGTGGAACTCTTCCTCTTTTTGCCGATATCAATCCAAGGCTTTGGGGTGCGTGAGAGCGCGTATCTATATCTGTTCACTTCGGTGGGAGTCGGAGACGGTGTCGCGTTGACGTTCGGAGTCGTAATGCAGCTTATTCTCCGAGTAATAAACAATATTATCGGTGGCGCCGTATATGCCGTTCATACTCTCCGTTCCTGAAACTTCGAAACCTGATTCAAGAAGGGATATAATGCCCGACTGTCAATCCCAAGTAAATGAACGATATCGTGCTGATTACAGCTGATTCGGTCCGGTATGACTACATCGAAGAGATGGAGTTTCTTTCGGGATTCCCAACACAATCGGGAACGACAGTCGGCCATTACACCAGGCCGAGTCTAGCAGGCCTCCTGTCTAGTCAGTACCAGGCAACGATGAAGTCGGCTGTAGCTGGACCAACAATACCCGAAGTCATGTCGAACGCCGGGTACACGACAATCGGTCTAGCTCCGAGCCCACAACTTGACGAAGTGTTCAATTTCAATCAGGGGTTCGATAAGTACGAGAATTTCGTTGATGCAGGCAATCGCGGCAGCAACCGACGGGAGATTCTCGGGCAGTTTGATCTTCTTCGAAAAGTCTACCATCGCTTCTTTCCGCCACATGCGAAAATGTCCGATCTTCCGACTGATAAAGCGGTTGTCGAGCAAGCAATAGAGCAGTTCAACGAAGCTACTGGGCCTCGGTTCATGTGGGTGCATTTAATGGGTAGCCATCGGCCATATGGCCGTGGTGATGACGCCATTTCGAGGTCACTCGATAGGAAAGCCTTGTTTTCACCGTCCTCGCTCAAGGATTCCGAACACCAAGAGATTACATCGGCCTATAAAAATGCCCTCTCAAGAGTCGATACCGTCATTGAAGATCTTTTGATGGATCTCGATGGTGATCCGACGTTCATATTCACCTCAGATCACGGCGATGAATTCGGGGAAGAGGGGTACTACTATCATCAACCACAGCGCAGGCGAACAGCCGATAAGCTGGTCACCGTTCCCATTGTCAGCAACGATATTTCGCTTACTGGAGATCGGTGTAGTCTCCTCGACATTGGGCCGATGATCGCTACTCAAGCCGGCATAGATCCGCCCGAGGAGTGGAACGGTATCGATATTCGATCAGAATCCAGGTCGTATACGCTGACAATTGCGCCCTGGCACAATACGGCTTCACTCCGACTCGCAACCAACGACTACACCGTTACCAGCACCGATGGACGTGTATCGATGACGGAAGCAGGTACTGATACCCATGTCGAAAGGAACGAACAGGCAGAAGAGGTCCAAGAGCGACTTCAGGACCTTGGATACGTTGAGTAACGTCGTACTGTAGACCGGTCAGTGCTATCTCCAGACGTACATTCCGTAAAGGTATCCCACGCCGACACTGCTGGTGAGAAGAAACAGGAAGACCAGCTGCAGGACTGCGCCGAGCGACGGAGATTCGACGAGTCCACGGAGACGTAACGGGAGGAACCGAAACAGGAGGTCGCTGAGGAAATCGGACTCCTCGCCGGTCGATTCCGGTACAAACACCTCCATGCCGCGCTTCGAGTACCCCTGCCAGAACGCGCGGTCGACGAGCCACCCGGGGTCGGTTCGGTAGTCGAATATCTTGTGCGCGACGAGCGCGTCCGGGGTGTAGTACACTCCCTCGTCGTATTCCGTTCGCAAGCGCGCACAGAGTTCCGTCTCCCCGCCCTGGAGGTTCTTCTCGCCCTGGCGGCCGCCGATATCGTCGTCGAAGCCGCCCAGTTCAAGGAACACGTCCCGATCGAAGGAGATGTTCGAGCCGAAGGTGTTGCGGACGACGCCGGGTTCGTCGGGGTCGCCATTCGGGCCAAAGCCACGGTGGGTGACGCCGATGAGCCAGTAGAACTCCTCGGGGAGAAAGCTCGGTTTGCCGGCGACCCACGCCGGCGTCATTCGGCCGCCGACCGCGAGGGCGTCGTGTCGTTCGTAGGCATCGACTAGCGCCGCGACCCACTCTTCATCGGCGATTGCGTCGTCGTCGATGAACGCGACTACGTCACCGGTGGCGACTCCGGCCCCGTTGTTCCGGCTCTCTAGCAGTCCGACGTTTGCATCGTTGCAGTGAGTCATGACAGCGTCCCGGTCGCCGTAGTCAGAGTCGTACTGTTCGTACACTTCTTGGTTACCATCCGAGACCAGTACGAGTTCCACGTCGTCGTAGGTCTGGGCTAAGACACTCTCGGCCGCCGCCCGGCAGTCGTCGTACCGCTCCATCGTGTGCGTACAGAGCACGACCGAGACTCGCATGGTCGGTGGTGTGCCACCGGTGCTGTTAGGCGTTTCCATCCTGCGCTCGCACAGAGGTCAAAAGGCTTATGCGCGCCTTGGCAGTTTTTCCGTGCAATGAGTCAATCACGGGGCTATCTTGACGACAACCCCGAACTCGAGTCCGCCCTGGAGTGGGCCGAGCGCTGGTACCACGTTCCGGTCCTCCTGGTACTGCTCGGGTTCATGCTGTGGAATCGTGTCCGGAGTTGGCAGAACTTTATCGTTGACGGCGAGGTGCTCTTCAGCGGGAACGACGCCTGGTACCACTACCGTTCGACGCAGTACGTGGTCCAGAACTGGCCCTCGACGATGCCGTTCGACCCCTGGACGAATTTCCCATACGGAACCAGTAACGGGCAGTTCGGGACGCTGTTCGACCAGATCATCGCGACAGTGGCCCTGATTATCGGTCTGGGTTCACCCAGCGACCAGACGGTCGCGATGACGGTCCTGTTCGCGCCAGCCGTGTTCGGAACACTCGTTGCGATTCCGACGTACCTCATCGGACGGCGACTCGGCGGCCGCCTCGGCGGTGTAACTGCAGTTACTGTGATGGCATTCTCGACGGGGTGGCTCCTGCAACGGAGCCTCGTCGGTTTCTCCGACCACCACGTCGCTGAAGCGCTCTTTCAGGTACTCGGTGTCCTCGGAGTCATGGTGGCTGTCAGCGTCGCCGCGCGGGACAAGCCGATCTACGAGCAGTTCCTTGAGCGAGATATCGATGCATTGCGGGACACCATCAGTTGGTCCATGCTGGCCGGTGTGGCGATTGCCCTGTATCTCTGGGTTTGGCCGCCGGGTGTACTCCTTCTCGGGATTCTCGGTGTCTTCTTCCTGCTCCGGTTGTGTCTGGAGTATGTTCACGACAGCAGCCCGGAACACACGGCCATCGCGGGCGCAATCACGATGATAACTACCGCTGTAGTGAGCGCGTCTCGAATCACCGTCCTTGAAATCACAGCGACCTCTCAGTCGCTGCTACAGCCGGGTCTGGCACTGGCCGTTGGCCTCGGTTGCGTGTTCATGGCATGGCTGGCCCGATTCATGGAGCAGCGCGAGTACGGCCGGTACGTGTACCCTGCGACCGTGTTCGGGATTCTCGCTATCGGGGCTGTCCTGATGGCCGTCTTGACCCCTACTCTGTGGGAATTCTTTACGCGAAACGTAATGCGGGTCATCGGATTCTCCATCAGCGAAACGGCCAGCACCGTCGGTGAAGCCGCGCCGCTGCCGGGCGTCGGCAAGTTGTTTGCCTGGCACGGGTTCGCTGTCATCGTTGCGGCGATCGGTGGACTCTTTCTGCTCGCAAAACAGTTCCTCTCCGACGATGCGCCCGCTGAAGAGCTGCTTGTTGTTGTCTGGGCAGTGTTCATTCTATCTGCCACGTTCACACAGCAGCGGTTCGAGTACTATCTCGGCGCACCGATTGCAGTGCTGTCAGGGATGGTCGTCGGCCGATTCATCCGCTGGTTCGATTTCAGCGCCGACGATGGTATCGAATACTATCAGGTCATAACAATTCTCGCGGTACTCCTCGTCATCGTCGTCCCGCTGTTCGCCTTCGGTACGACGTCGCCGGTCGAGGCTGGCAAGACCGGTCCCGGTCCGGCTATTCAGGGCTGGGACGAGAGCCTGCAGTGGATGGAAGGGAACACGCCTGCGGAGGGCGCGTACGGCTCCGGTGGTGACGCGACACTCGATTACTACGGTACCTATGAGAAACAGGAGGACTTCGACTACCAGGAAGGGCAGTACGGCGTCCTATCGTGGTGGGACTACGGGCACTGGATTACAACCAGGGCCGAGCGCGTTCCGAACGCGAACCCATTCCAGCAGGGGACGGACACAGCCGCGCCGTTCCTGATCGCACAGAATGAGACGCGGGCAAACGATATCCTTGACAGCACAGACGAGGATGACGCGAAGACACGGTACGTCGCCGTCGACTGGAAGATGGCCGAGACCAATGGCAACATTCTCGGCGACCGTGGTGGCAAGTTTTTCGCTCCATCGGCATTCGTTGACGGGGTGCAGGCCAGCGATTATTACAGTCCGCTGTACGTCCAGACTCAGAGTGGAAGCTTCCGTCAGGTGACGTTCCAGCAGCAGGCCTACTACGAGACGATGGTTACCCGGCTATACCGGTTCCACGGCAGCGCCGCGGAGCCACAACCGATTGTCATCGACTGGGAGAACAAGGAGACTCGCCAAGGAGGCCAGTACCGCGGTGCACCGACCAACGAAGAGGAACCGGAGGGCCAGCGACAGGGACAGATCGTTCGCCAGTTCCAGAGCATGGAGGAGGCCCGTCAGTACGTCGAACAGGACACAACCTCACAACTCGGTGGGTACGGAGGCGCTCCCCCCGAGCGGGTTCCAGCGATGGAGCACTATCGCTTGGTCGGATCCAGCGAAACTGAGCCGTACGAAGTATACGGACTCCCGTCGTTGCGCCAACACTCCGCTTGGACGAAGATATTCGAGCGCGTCCCCGGTGCGACGGTCGAAGGAACTGGACCGGCGAACACGACAGTGCGGACCGCCGTGGAGATGCGTAACCCGGCCACGAACAAGACGTTCGTCTACCGCCAGCGGACCCAGACCGACCAGAACGGGAACT
Organism: Haloarcula sp. K1; assembly: GCF_001647155.1. Taxonomy (NCBI): domain Archaea; kingdom Methanobacteriati; phylum Methanobacteriota; class Halobacteria; order Halobacteriales; family Haloarculaceae; genus Haloarcula; species Haloarcula sp. K1. The sequence continues at coordinate 15,479 of NZ_LRHL01000023.1, read as the reverse complement.
TCGAGATGACCGTTCCCTACTCGACTACCGGATACGACGATTGGGGCACCGACGAGGGCTACACGAACGTGAGCGTCCGTGCCGAGACTCAGTACCAGTTCACAGCAATCGGGACCAACGACGGGAACCGGACCGGCTTTACCGGGACGACCGAGGTTACTGAAGGACAGGTCATCGGCGAGGACGACTCCGCGGCAACCGTCGAACTGGAACCGGTAACGATTCAGCAGGGCAATGGGACCAGCAGTGAATCGCGCACCCCGATGACAGAAGACGCGGCTGAAGCAGGAGCGTAACGGAGTCCCAGCGGTCAGTCACCGTCAGGCCGACTGTTCGGTCCAACTGAGAATTTTTGCAGGATTTCGTCGACGGGCCGCGTTCTAGCAGTGGTCCATGCTCGCGAAAAAACCGACAGCAGCGGTACCGCGCTCACTCGGCTAGCGGATTGAACGTGCCGTTGATGTCCCACTCGTGGAGGCAGTGCGGGTCGCCGGACTGCTTGGTGTCGTCGTCGGTGACGATGCGCCAACTGTGTTGTTCTGGGTCCCACTCGTCGACCCGCCCACACCGCTCACACTCGCGTTTGCGTGGGGTGACGATTTCAGCCATATCTGGTGCAAGCGCGTGGGTCGTTATCAGGCTGCCGGTCCCTGACCGTTTGCCTGCCCGCTCCCAATTGAGCACAATGGGTTTTCACAGGCTTGACGTCGAGCGGGCCGAAGAACTGGACGATGAGAGTCGCTATGAGTCCCCTCTCGGTCGGCGAACTGCTCGCGCTGTTAGACCCTGCTGTCTCGACGGTCGTGGCAGACCTCGGGAGCAGGCGTGGTTTTACACACCGACCACGACCCGCGACGGCTTCGCTGTCGGTGGGACATGCTGAGATTCAGCGAGTGTAGAACCCAATTCCTGATAGCACCGTGAACACAGTTAAAACTCAGCAAGTCTAAAATAGCGGCTGTCTCCCTGATCGCCAGCCCCGCTACGTGGAGATGCACCTCAAACCGCCGGACAGATATCGGGGTGCACTCGTTCATCAAAACGTCTTGTCTGTCCTTATCTAACGTTTCGTTGAGGAGATCAGTGAGCTTCAGGATAGAGTTCACTATGACCCCCTCACCTCTCAAACTCGCTCAAATAGGCAGCGTTGACGTTCCTACTCTTTCAATTATTCACCAACCATCATCACAGTAATAATCCGGCTCAGATCTGTAACTACCGTCACACTTAGATGTTTTATTAACAGTGTAACACGTATATTCACAGTTGTCACAGTCATCGTCACAGCCACTAGACCCTGCACTAAAGATGGCATCACGATCAACAAATGCTATTGCATTCTTAGTGTTCGGCTGAGTCCGAAGGCTGGTAAACAGTCCGTTGAGTTCGCCATCAACGGTAATCTCGGTGACCGTGTTACCATCAGCTTTTGCTGGCCAGATGGTAACATTCATATCTGCATCCGAATTGGGCATACCGAGGCTCTTTATTCCCAGCGCATCCACCGATGGCGAATTGATCACTCCCTCTTCAGCAAGAGCTTCAAGCATGGCTTCTTCTTCTGACAGAGCAGATTTGACCGCATCTAGACTCTGGTACCCATCTTTAGCAGCTGCAACCTCTTCATCGCTAAACTCCGGGCCGGTGTTCGCACTTGCAAGCCCGCTTGTAGCTGTCGCAGCACCAGTTGTACCAATTCCTTGGAGCACTCGTCGGCGGTTTATCGTCGTATCGCTCGCCGTCTCTTCCATATTATCAGACATGCCTCCATCTGACCAGATGTGTCTATTACTAAATAAATTTTCGATTACACTTCCATGACAGGTAATGTACCGGTGATCTAGGAGATATGTAACTCCTCCAATCATCAGTCATCAACAAGATTTCAGGAGATTTATTTCAGTAGTTCTGTATATATGTATAAGATGTTGGCGCGAAAACCGAGTACACTCTCCGACGCAGAACTTGATTATTTCAGCGAAATGTATAATTCCTTTGATCACAAGATTCGACAGTTTGCTGATGAAATAACAGAAGAGCTACCATCGGAGACAGCTTCATCCCAAGTTGCCGCTATCGCGTTTTCACCCAACGATGCATTACCGAAACGAGAGGCCCGTCCGACCAGACGGATTGCATATCTGGCGGAACAATTGTATCTTGCACAGGAGGACAATGATGACCACCTTGCCCCACTTCTTAAGTTCACGATACTAATGCAAGAGTACTACGATATAACAGATGACATCATTGATGGCGATGTCGCTGCCGGTAGCGAAGCTAATGTATTTCTGACGCTTCAATATCTGATGCCTGCACTAACAAAATACCTCACACGGATAGGAGTAAACACTACAGCCTATTGGTCCGAACAGGCAATCCAGATGGTGGACTGTTTCAGAGACGAACTGGTCAGCGAACCGAGTCCAGAGGTGTACCTTGACCTACTTGAAAAACAGGCACTGCTATATAGCACCGTCACCGGCCTTTGCGGTCTCATCTCCGGTGGTGACGCGGCTTTAGTCAACAGGTATGAGACTATCGGGAACCTGTACTTCAAACACGAACAATTGCTTCTAGATGGCTATCAATTCGGAGAAGAGTCATATCCCTGGAATGCCTGGGAGTTGTTGCCTGAGGAGGAAGCAATGACCCTCTTCAAAGAACTAAGGACGGAGCTTAATACAGCCCTAGATATTCTCCCTGCATCACGTCGCAAGCGTGTCAGACCTCTTATCTCGATTGACGTATCGACGTGGGCAAAACAACAACTCGCGGACTAGTGCTTTTCACTTAGGCGTCGGTTGCTCAAACAACTTCTCACCACTTTTTGAACAGCTGACGACGATTACTTCGTGGGTACTACAGCAGGACTCAACTGTTTCTTCTGCGATACTGACGGGATTATTGGAAGTCGGACAGGTGTCTAAGAAGAGACGTAACGAACGGACAACGTAACCACGCAGAGCCGTGTCGAACCCAGACCACTGATCAGAACGGTCCGCAAGTACCGCTGCACTAGCGGTGTCAGCTAGCAGCGCGGCTTCTGATGGCCACTTCCCAATATGCTCATCCTCAAATACCAGCACACGGGTGTCGTTATGTTCAACTATTTCCGCTTGCTGATCTACAGCAAGCCGTTCAAGCATCAAATTAGTCAGATTGTCGCATTCTTGTAGGGATGTCATCTCGCTTTGCCACTCCTGGCTAAACTCTTCCGTTAAACAGTAGTCATCCCGGTTTGCGCATTGTTTAGTGGCACCGACTTGGTTTAGGTACTCTTCGATATCAAAGTTGTTCAGTTGCTCTGCTTGATCATCGCTTGTACTGATGGTTATTTCATCTTGTTTGAGATCTTTTCCAAACAGTCGCAGAATAGTACTTGGCATATATTGTTTGGTTAGTGTTGGTGTCCCTGGAATCAGATAACCACGAAAATATATCAGAACGGCGGAAGCGAGGAGCACCCCCACACCGACAGATGGTGCAATGATTCCAATAATTCCACTAATTATGAGGGCTATAGTTCCATTGACAACCGTACATGGCATACATCGGTTCGATCCTGTGTACTCTGACTGCTTGAGCCGTACCATCGGTATTGAGTATATGTCCCTTCAGAAATTAATACTTTCCGAACATAACATCTGGTTGTAATCTATTGTAGCTTCAATTCTGAATTTGTAACTTGCTCCAAGCGATGTCAGTGGTGAACCGCCAGTCGATAGATCAAGTAGTTGCACTTCGTCGTTTCTACCACGCAGCGACCTCCGCTCGGAGGGTCGCTGCGTGATAGATCCGACGGTCGAGACACTACCGCTTGAGGACGCTAATCCCGATTTCAGCTATGTTCAGCCAACTTCCTCTCTCACTCTTAGTAATTTAGCGGAACACGTCGACGGCGATGCAATCTACGAAACCGTGGATCGGTACCCCAGTGAGGTTCAGTGGTTGGAGAAAGCCGTAGGTACGAGCGGCCAGCTCCAAACTGCCATCGCGGGCGCGCTCGTCCTCGGCGGTCGGGTCGGCATCGCCGACTGGACTCGGACGGGCTGTGGCACTGACGGACCGCCCCTGTCGGAACGGTACGCGGCCGCGGACGCGGTCAAATCTCTGAACGGACGCTGGTATCGTGGTCCTGCGGGTACCGGCAAGAGACGTTCGTGCTAAAGAGCGTGCTGTCGGCGTAGACGCGACCGAGAGGTGCAGTCACCGCAGCTTGGACTGTGCTTGCGGCACTACACTCGCCACACTGTGGTGCCGAGGTGCGTGACAGCCAGTCTCAAAAGTCCGGGAGGTCGTCCGCACCGACCTCCTCAGCTTCCCAATCAATGTACTCGTCGGCCAGCACCTCACAGACGACCTGTCCGAACTCAGTCAATCCGGCGTTGATGCCTGAAACGGTGCCCCAGGAGTCGATGTCCGGATGGAGTTCCCGCTCGCGCCAGTCCTCGGGCAAGCCCGGAGCGTGGTAACCCACACGGCCCGCAAACGAGTCCCAGAAGAAATCGAACTCCTCGATGAGTCCCAGGTCGGTGACGATTGCCCACTGGTCGGCATCGAGCGACGCGTCCGCAGCCCACTCTTCGAAAGCGTCCGCCCACGCGCCGTCGTCGAGGGCCTGGGCGAGCTCCTCGCGCCGGTATTCGTCGCCCTGTACGTCCGCGTCGTCGTACTCCTCGGCAGCGACGCCGGTAGATAGTTCCGGTCGCGCCGGCGTCTCGACATCGAGTGTCATAGTCGTGGTATGCGGCGGAGCCGAATAAAGCTCATACTGTTGACTGTGCCTTCGTCCCGGTATTCAGTGCTCCGAGGCGACAATATGCCCCGCGTGATTACAACCGATAGTATCAGCGCTTTGCTTCCCCGTTCAGGGCGCGCTGTCGCAGTTGTTCACCGCGGTCGGTTTCGGCCGTCACATCGGGAACAGGAACCGGGTTCCTGTCCTCGTCGACCGCGACGTACACCGAGTACGACTCTGCTGTCGACTCGGTCTCGCCGGTTCTGAGGTTTTCTCGGGCAACTCTGAGCCGAACTTTGACACTCGTTTCGCCAGTGTCGTAGACGAACGCCTCGATAAGCGCTGTGTCACCGACAGGTATCGGCCGCTTGAAATTCACCTGGTCCATCCGCGCGGTGACACAGGTCTCGCCGGCAAAGCGCATCGCCGACATCGCCCCGAGCTCGTCCATCCATTTCAGTACGTTCCCTCCGTGAGTCGAACCCAGGTGGTTCGAGTGGTTGGGCTGGACCATCCAGCGGTTCTCGATATAGGTATCCAATACCGTTGGCATGGCGCGAGGTTGGCCAGCACCCCGGTTGAGTCTGTCGAACGGGACTCGAAAACGTACCTATGCCGAAACGTACTGCGCTTCCCACTCTTTCCGGGCGTCGAGTTCGCGCTGGCCGCGCTTGGTCAGCGTGTAAAAGTTCGTTCGGCGGTCGCGTTCGCCCTTCTCGATAAGCGCCTTTTCGACGAGCGTGTCAAGGTTCGGATACAGTCGGCCGTGGTTGACTTCGCTCTCGTAGTAGTTTTCGAGTTCTTCCTTGATCGCTAACCCGTGGGGCTCGTCAAGGCCTGCAATGACGTACAGCAGGTCCCGCTGGAATCCAGTCAGGTCATACATCGTATATCCGATACAGTTTGACCCTGTACATATCAGTCTTTTGAATTAGCAAATCTATTGCGTATTTACAAACCCCGACACCGTCCAGTAGTTACCACGGCATCTGTGGCTGTATTAACACGAGAGTCGGTAATAGCTTCGCCGCGTAACGGGAACATACAATGCCGCAAACATGATTTCGACCGCCGTTTCTCGGCAGTCACCCGGACCCGACAAGGGTAAAGGAAACGAATGTGTAACGCGGGTGATGACCGAACACGCGGAGTCGGCGGCAGACGAGTTCCCGGACCCGTCAGGAGCGGGACGCGTCGATGTCGTCGGAACCGCCCACGTCTCCGAGCACAGCGTCAAGGAAGTGGAATCAGCGATCGAAGAATCCGAGCCCGATATCGTCGCCGTCGAACTCGACGAGGGCCGGTATCGCCAGATCAAGGGTGAAACGCCTGACGATCTCGATGCGAGCGATCTTCTTCGCGGGAACACCGTCTTTCAGTTCCTCGCGTACTGGATGCTGTCGTACATCCAGACCAGACTGGGCGACCGGTTCGACATCGAGCCGGGTGCGGACATGAAGGCGGGTATCGACACCGCCGAACGGCTCGGTCTGGGCGTCGCACTCGTCGACCGAGACATTCAGACGACCGTCCAGCGGTTCTGGGCGCGGCTGACGGCCGTCGAGAAACTCAAGCTCGTCGGCAGCCTCGCAGCCGAGATGGGGCCGCCGTTGACCGTCGGGCTGACCATCGGTGCCGTCTTCGGCGGGCTGTTTGCGGTCGTCGCCGGGGCCTTCGGTGGCCCGTTCATCGTTCCGAGCGGTGCCCTTTCGGTTTTGCCGGGTGGTCTTGGCGGGACGGCCGAGGGCCTGCTCGACACGCTGTTGCTCATCTGTGTCGTCGCGGCCGGCATCGGGATTCCCATCGCCGCCCTGTTGGTCCGGTTCCGCGGTGAGGCCGACGTCGAGGAGTTCGACATGGAGAAACTGACCGACACTGATGTCGTCAGCGCGATGATGGAGGAGTTCCGTCAGTTCTCCCCCGGCGGCGCGGAGGCGCTCATCGACGAACGCGACGCGTTCATCGCCCATCGGCTCATCGCCCTCCGTGAGGCCGGTTATCACGTCCTCGCCGTTGTCGGAGCCGGCCACCGCGAGGGGATTCAGGGCTATCTCGACGACCCGGAGACGCTCCCACCGATGGAGTCGCTCACTGGAACCGAAGGCGGTCGTCGCTTTTCACTGTACAAGCTCGTCGGCTACGGCTTCGGCGTCGTCTTCCTCGTCTTCTTCGGCCTGCTCATCCTCGGTGGCGCGAGCCAGGCGGTGCTGCTAGAGCTGTTCGTCGCGCTGGTCGCCGTCAACGCCGTACTGGCCGGCGGACTGGCGAAGGTGGCCGGCGCACACTGGTCGAGTGCGGCCGCCGCCGGCGCGTTCGGCTGGCTGACGAGCCTGTTTCCGCTGCTTGCCGCCGGCTGGTTCGCGGGCTACGTCGAACTGCGATACATCTCCGTCAACATCAGCGATATCGCGACGCTCAACGAGATACTCAACGACCAGGAGTCGCCGGTAATGGACCTCGTCAGCCAGATGCGCGACGTGCCGCTGTTCCGGCTGATCCTCGTCGTCGCGCTGACGAACGTCGGCAGCGCAATCGCCTCATACGTCGTCTTCCCGGTGTTGATCCCGTATATCTCGTCGGACATCGGCGGGATGCAGGGCGTCTCGCGCCTGCTCTGGCAGGGCGTCCGCGAAGGGACGCAGATTCTCGTGGGGGTCCTCTGATGGCGGGTCGCCGACAGCGAACCGCTGGAGGCCGGACCGTCGGCGGCCTCAGTTTCAGCCAGCGCGAACTCCGGGACCTCCTCGTCGCCTGGCTCGCGCTCGGACTGGCGTTTACGTTCTTCCTCGAACGGGAGTTCCGCCGCATCGTCTTCGGCCAGTTCGGCGGGCTGTCGACGGCCGAAATCGCCAGCACGTTCGCCGTCAGTCTGCTGACCGTCGGCGTCGGCTTCCTGTTGCACGAACTGGCCCACAAGGTCGTCGCCGTCCGCTTCGGTCAGATCGCCGCGTTCAAGGCCGACTACCGGATGCTCGGGTTCGCAGTCCTGGGCGGCCTCGTCGGCTTCCTGTTCGCCGCGCCGGGCGCGGTCGTTCATCGTGGCCGTCTCACGGCGAAGCAACACGGCCTCATCGCCGTCGCCGGACCGGTAACGAACCTCGCGCTCGCCGTCGTGTTCCTCGTGCCGTTCGTCGCGGCGCTCCTGTCGAGTACGGGCGGCTTCCTCTGGGAGGTCGCGCGGATGGGCCTGCAGATCAATCTCCTGCTCGCCGGCTTCAACATGCTGCCGTTCGGTCCGCTCGACGGCCGAACGGTCCGGGAATGGAGCACACCGGTGTTTCTCGCCGTGGCGGTTCCGTCGATTCTGCTCGGAGTCGGCGCGCTGTTCGTTCTCTGAGCGGGCGCAACGCTCCGCCGGAACGACGCTCTTTTGCCCGCGCCACGCACGCTCTCGGGTATGACCGACGGTGAACCCGAGACCGACGACACGGACGAGGAAGACGCGGATGGGCTGACCTACGCGGAGACGGGCGTGGATATCGACGCCAGCGAGGCGGCAACGAAGGCGCTTATCGGCGCGGCCGGCGAGTTCGAGGGCGACTACGCGGGGCTCGTCGACATCGGCGACCAGTACCTCGCGCTCGCGACGGACGGGGTCGGCACCAAGCTCCTCGTCGCCGAGGCCGTCGACGACTACTCGACTATCGGTATCGACTGCATCGCGATGAACGCCAACGACCTCATCGCGACCGGCGTCGAGCCGGTGGCGTTCGTCGACTACCTCGCAGTCGAGACGCCGGACGAGGAGACGAGCGAGGACATCGGCGCGGGGCTCCGGACGGGGGCCGAGCGGGCCGGCGTGGCGCTCGTGGGCGGCGAAACTGCCGTGATGCCGGACGTCATCAAGGGGCTGGACATCGCCGGCACCTGCGCCGGACTGGCACCGAAAGACGCCGTCTTCCCCGGCGAGGCCGAACCCGGCGACGCCATCGTCGGCTGGCCGTCCTCCGGCATCCACTCCAACGGCCTCACGCTCGCACGCGAGGCGGTCACGCAGGACCACGAGTACACCGACCCGTTCCCGCCGAACCCCGACAGAACCATCGCCGAGGAACTGTTGACGCCGACACGGATTTACAGTGAGGTACTGGAGCCGCTCCGAGCCAACGAGACGCACGCGGCCGCCCACGTCACTGGCGGCGGCTGGACGAACCTCACGCGGATGGGGAGTCACCGGTACGAGATCACGGACCCCTTCGAGGCCCAGCCCGTCTTCGAGTTCGTTCAGGCGGAAGGCGAGGTAACCGACGAAGAGATGCACCGGACGTTCAATATGGGTACTGGGTTCGTCGCCGCAGTCCCCGAAGCTGACGCCGACGAGATCGTCGAGAAAAGCGAGGACGCTCGCGTGATTGGGACGGTAGCTGACGGAGACGAGGCGGTCGCGATTCACGGGCTCGAACTCACCGACTGAGCGGTTCGAAGAGCTGACAGAAACCGATCAGGCGGACAAGATGTCTTTGCCGGCGGTCTCCTCCGCGATCCGTATCTGGAGTGCCTGCCGGATGTGGTATCTGGCCGCTTCGCTTTCAGCGTTCTCGAGGGCCTTTTCGAGTTCGGCATACAGTGGGTCGCTGGGATTGGGCATGTCGATACGTCTCTCATTGGTGAGAATAGACATATACCCCTGACACCGTTTTCGGTTTTAAGCCCCTCCTACGGGCATTACGGAGTCACTATCGCGGTTCGCGCATCTGAGAATCGGAGTTAGCTGACCGTACGCGCGATGTCCGCTTCGGTTATGACACCGATAGTTTCCCCGCCTTCGACGACCATCACGGCGGCATTGTGGTTCAGGTAAGCATCGACTTCGTCGATGGGTGCGTCGGGCTCGACGGTCGCGATAGATTCGTTCATCACTTCAGCCACCGGAAGGTCGCCGACGTTCTCTTCGGGCCGCTGGCGGATGTCGGAGTTCCCGATGAGTCCCTGCGGTGCCCCGTCCCGGATGACGGGGACCTGCGAGTATCCTTTCTCGTCCATCAGGTCTTTCGTCTGGTGAACGGAATCGTCGGGCGCGACGCCAACGACGGGAGAGTTCATCAGGTCGCGGGCCTTGATGATGCCGCCCTCGGCCTCTTCCAGTGCAGTCACGATCCGGCGGAGTGTCGACAGCCGCGGGTCCACGTCACCGCCTTCGATACGAGCGATAAGGGGCTGAGAGACGTCAGCCCGCTCCGCCAGTTCGCTCTGGGTCAGCCCGAGTTCGTTGCGGCGCTCCCGCAGGTCCTGTGGCGTCGGTAAGTCCATATCCGCTAATTACCAGAGGTAATATAAAAAGCCCACGGCTACTGCGGCGGGCGAATCAAGTGGAGCGCCGATTATGCTTCGGCTTCGGCTTCGTCCTCGTCGGCTTCGGTCTCGAAGACCTCGACGACTTTCAGCGGGACATCCCGGAGTGCGCCACCGATCTCGCTCTTGGCGATCCGCTGGGCGTGTTCGGGGGATTCGGCGTTGAACACGTCCATTTCGAGCACCAGTCCGACAAGCGCCGTGTCGGCCGCGATAAACGCCGAGTCGAACGGTTCGCCACAGGCCGGGCAGCCGGTCGCGCCGACCTCGACCTCGACGTAGTCCATCTCGGCCTCGTTGAGCCGCTTCCCCGCTTCACTCACTGCGACACCGATAGCGTCGTCGATGTCGTCTACGTCACGAACCAGCCAGGCTGCTTCCATCGCCACGAGGTAGTTCATACACTAGCTCTCGTGGCCCGACTATTCGATAGTTTTGATTCGCTTCTGTTGCGCACGTCACCATTACTATCTCTATAACTTATGCGAACCAGCCCTCTGACTCACGTTCCCATTATGTCTGATCGGGGAGTCGTTCGGGTAGTCGTCCGTTTTCTCAGGCATTTCAGCAAACCGCAAGACAGCGGGCCAGTAGTTCTTCACAATCGATAGTCCGTAACTGAAATCCGGCGACAAGACTTATATACCAGACTCACTCTGGAACGACCGAGGAAGATGGTAGCTCGACTGTACACCGCAACGCTGTTCGCACTGTATCAACTCACCCTGCTGCTGGGCATCATGCTGCTGCCGGTGGCGATGCTCACGGAGCAGTTCGGTCTCCGACTGCCGATGGACCGGGCCGTGTCGGGACTCAACGAGGCCTACGACCAGGCGAGCGCGTAACGCGGGCAGCCGATAGCCGCCTGGCCGGACGGTGGCGGTCAGGCCCCACTAGGAAAAGAGGTTTTATCAGCGCCCGACTAGTATCGCACAGTAATGCGAGATATGACTCCGGGGCCGGAGCTTTCTGGACCCCAGGCTGCTGACGAGTTCCAGAGCGACCCGTACGCGCCCGAAGTCGGCGAGCTCCCCGAACAGTCCGCACAGGATTCGGAGAAGGTGAACAAGACCGGGACGACCACCATCGGCATCAGCACGTCCGAGGGCGTCGTCATCGCGACTGACATGCGCGCCTCGCTCGGTGGTCGCTTCGTCTCGAACAAGAACGTCCAGAAGGTCGAGCAGATTCACCCCACTGCGGCGCTGACACTCGTCGGCAGCGTCGGCGGCGCACAGTCGTTCATCCGGACGCTCCGCGCCGAGGTCAACCTCTATGAAGCACGACGCGGCGAGGACATCAGCATGAAGGCCCTCTCGACGCTGGCCGGCAACTTCGCCCGGGGCGGCCCCTTCTTCGCCATCAACCCTATCCTCGGTGGCGTCGACGACGACGGCCACCACGTCTACTCCATCGACCCGGCCGGCGGCGTCATGAAGGACGACTACACCGTCACCGGCTCCGGGCTCACCGTCGCGTACGGGACCCTCGAAGACCGCTACGAGGAAGACATGACCAACGAAGAGGCCAAGGAAGTCGCTGCCGCCTCGATTAACGCCGCCGCCGAGCGTGACACCGGGTCCGGCAACGGCATCTTCTTGGCTGATGTCACGAGCGAGGGTGTCGACATCAACGGCTACGACTTCGACGAACTGCTGTAGCAACAAGCGTTACACGGGCTGTTTCCCGGATATCGGACCCGTTTTTTATGCCGAGACTGGCTTCCGTAAGAGCGCGCTCGAACCCCTGGTACGGGCAACTGTGGCCCGAGGTACCGCCGTCTGAAAAGAGCGTGTGCATATCTCGAATCAAGCGACCTTGATTCGACAGGCATACGTAACATGCCTGAATTGTGTTCTCCAATGATATATTCCGATATCGTCGTTCAGATGGCGTCTCGTTTCGGATTCCGGAAAACTCTCGATTACGCTTACGGCAGCTATCGGTCTCTCTCTTACCGCCTCGCCGGGGACACGTACGCGGTCACGGTCGGTGATGTCAGCACAGAGTTTCTGATACCAACCTACAACGAGTTTACTGACCTCTGGAAAATAGACGAACGGCCGGTACTCGCCGATCTACTGGGGGAACTCCGGCCCGACGACGTGTTCTACGATATCGGGGCCAATATCGGCCTGTACGCCTGTCTGGCATCGCAGGTGACCGACAACCCGGTCATCGCGTTCGAACCACATCCCGACAACGCCGAGCGTTTGCGACAGAACATGCAGCACAACCGCGCCGATATCTCCCTGTTCGAACACGCGCTGGTTGATGAAGACGGTAAGGCCGAACTCTCCATTACGCTCGAAAAAGTCGGTTCAGCCGGGCACTCGCTGGTGACGACAGCCAAAGAGCACGGGACAATCACAATTAGCAAGCGACACGGCGACGAGTTCATCGCCGACAACCAACTGCCGGCACCAACTGCCATCAAAGTCGACGTCGAAGGGACGGAGGGCGCTGTGCTCAATGGTCTCTCGGCGACACTCAACCAGCCGTCGTGTCGCCTCGTCTACTGTGAGGTCCACGAAGACCGGCTTCAGGCCAGCGGCCACTCCGTGGCTGGTATCCGGAGCCAGCTGGAGGGACATGGCTTTGCTGTGACTGAACGGGTCGTCCGCGACGGCAAGGGCGACACATTCCTCATCGGGAAGAAGTGAGGTCCGAACGAGAGAATTATACGGTCGGCTTCCGCATCGCCGGTATGAAACTGTTCGGGACCGCGGGCATCCGCGGTGATGTCGTATCGAAGGTGACGCCGGACCTTGCACTGCGAGTTGGACAGGCGACTGGGCAGGACGGCGAGACGTTCGTGCTGGGGTACGACGGTCGTGTGACCTCGCCAGCGCTCGCTGATGCGATGGCCGCGGGACTGCAAAGCGCCGGCGCGCGAGTCGTCAGAGTCGGCCGCGTGCCGACGCCGGCACTGGCGTATGCCTCACAGGGCCGCCACGGCGTGATGATTACCGCGAGCCACAACCCGCCGACGGACAACGGCATCAAGGTGTTCGCCGACGGCACCGAGTACGGCGACGACGACGAAACGCGCATCGAAGGGCGAATCGAGGACGGTTCGACGCCGACTGCCTGGCGCGACTGGGGCGACACAGAATCGGTCGACTACCTCGACGAGTACCGAGGTGCTGTCGCCGACTACGCCGAGTCGCTCGGCGGCGACCCGTCGGGGCTGACAGTCGCCGTCGACTGCGGGAACGGCATGGCCAGCGTGGCGACGCCGCAGGTCCTCCGGGAACTGGGTGCCGACGTGCTGGCGACGGAGGCGAACGTCGACGGTACCTTCCCTGGCCGCGAGAGCAAGCCGACGCCGGAGACGCTGGCCGACTTCCGCGAGTTCGTCGCCGAATCCGACGCTGACTTCGGGTTCGGCCACGACGGCGACGCCGACCGAATCGTCGTCGTCGACGCCGACGGCGATGTCATCCACGAGGACACGATACTCGCGATGCTCGCCGAGCACTATACGCGTGCCGCTGACGTTTCGGACCCGGTGGTCGTGACGACGCCCAACGCCTCCGGGCGTATCGACGAGCGTGTCGAGGCCGCCGGCGGCCGCGTCGAGCGCATCCACCTCGGTTCGCTCCACGTCGGCATCGCCGACGTTCGTGCGAATGCGACCGACGAAACCGAAGTCGTCTTCGCCGCCGAACCCTGGAAGCATATCCACACCGCCTTCGGGGGCTGGATCGACGGCGTTGCTAGCGCAGCCGTGCTGACGCGCCTGTTCGCCGGAGAGAGTGTGGGCGACAGGCGGGCCGTCATCTCCGAGCGACCCTATGAGAAAGTAAGTGTGGAGTGCCCCGACGACGCCAAAGCCGAAACGATGGAGCGACTGGAATCCGACCTGCCGGACGCGTTCCCCGAGGCCGACGTCTCCACGGAGTACGGCGTCCGGCTCTCCTTCGACGACGGGTCGTGGACCCTCGTTCGCCCGAGCGGCACCGAGCCGTACGTCCGCGTCTACGCCGAGAGCGACGACATCGACGCGCTGGTCTCGGAAACCACACAGGCGGTCCGTGACGCTGTTGACGCTGTCAGTGCAGCCGACGCCTGAACCCGAAGCAGGCACGCCCGCCCGCTTCCGAGACCGATAGAATTTCTACACGGCCCTTCGACGCCCAGTGCATGGAGGACCTCCTCGACGCAGCGAGAGACGCCATCGACGAGGCGTACGCACCGTACTCTGAGTACACCGTCGGTGCGGCGCTCGAAACGAGCGACGGCAGCGTCTACACCGGCTGTAACATCGAGAACGCCAACTATAGCAACAGCCTGCACGCCGAAGAAGTAGCCATCGGCGCGGCTGTCAGCGACGGCCACCGGTCATTCGAACGCGTCGCCGTCACCTCTGGCAAGCGCGACGGCGTCACTCCCTGTGGGATGTGCCGACAGACGTTCAGCGAGTTCTGTGACGAGTCGTTCGAGATCATCACCGACGGCGACGAGCCGACGGTGTACGAGCTCGGGGAGCTCCTGCCGACAACAATCACCAGCGACCATCTCGACAAATGACAAGCGATAGTGAAGACCCGAACGACGACGTACAGTACCATCTGGAAGTGAGCGAGGCCGACGTGGCCGACAGCGTCCTGCTGCCGGGGAACCCGGAACGCGTCGAAAAGGTCGTCGACTACTGGGACGACCACGACATCGTCGCCGAGCACCGCGAGTACCGCACGGCAACGGGCACTCACGACGGCACGCCCATCTCTGTGACCTCGACGGGTATCGGCGGCCCGTCGGCCGCAATCGCGCTCGAAGAACTGGCCCGCGTCGGCGCTGACTCCTTTATTCGGGTTGGATCCTGTGGCGCAATTCAGGAGGAAGCCAGCATCGGCGACCTCGTCATCACGACCGGCGCAGTACGGCAGGAGGGGACCAGCAAGGAGTACGTCCGCGAGGACTATCCCGCCAGCGCCGACCATCGGATCGTTTCGGCACTCGTCGCCGCCGCCGAGGAACTCGGCTACGACTACCACCTCGGCGTCACCTGCTCGACGGATAGTTTCTACGCCGGGCAGTCACGCCCGGGGTTCGAGGACTTCGAGGCCAGCGGCAGCGACGAACGCATCGCGGCGCTTCAAGAGGCCGGCGTCCTCAACTTCGAGATGGAGGCCGCGACGATTCTCACGCTCGCGAACCTGTACGGCCTGCGGGCCGGCGCTGTCTGTACGGTGTACGCCAACCGCGTCACCGGCGAGTTCCGAACCGAAGGCGAGCGCAAGGCAGCGAAATGCGCCAGCCTCGCCGTCTCCTATCTCGCCGAGATGGACGCGGCCGTCGAGGAGGCCGACGCCGACGGGTGGCACGCCGGCCTCTCTATCGACCGCTAGTCCAAGTCTGGGCCGCGAGCGAATGCGATAGTGGTCACGGTGCGGTAGAAACAGCATACCGCGCGCCATCGGCGCGCGGTTTCACGTCTCGC
>NZ_LRHL01000022.1:0-9808 GCF_001647155.1 Haloarcula sp. K1 | reverse complement strand
GTGATGCCACAGGACTTGTAGGCGTATCTCTACGGAGACACTGACATTCTTCATCTCCGGTCGGTCACGATTCCACTGCTGATATCTGTGCAGGCATGAATCTTTAGCCAATCGTGTGTTTGTGACAAACTCCGAGGCCCATTGAAATCGTTGCGGGTCTTGTGATGCTATCACAATGCAGGTTAGATGCCAATTTTGAGTATACTTTCTGCGGCAGCGGTTGAGTATATGAACGGGTGCGGTTTATACGGTACCGTAGAAAGCACTAGCTTTTGCGAACCTCATGGGTTAATCCAGCCCTGTCCCTCAACGTTACCGATAGAGATTCTCGCGATGGCGAGCTTCGTGGACAACGATCTCGTTCTCTTCCTCGACAATGTCGACGAAGACACGGTAAGAGCCCCAGTTATACTTTCCGTCAGACTGACCGTTCCACGTCTGGTAATCCCAATCCATGGGCGACCGGAACTCCGCAGTAGCGACACGTTGAAGCTTCTTCTGAATTTGGGAAACGGCCTCGCTGTTCAACGTCTCGAACACCGTCTCGAATCCGCTTCGGAAGGAAATGTCGTAGGCCATGGGTGATTGTCCACACAGCCGCAGTTGCGACTGTGTAGGGAGGTTTCACCCTGTATGGTGGGCCAATTTCAGTTGGCCCCCAAGGCATGGCCTGTCTTGTACACAGACAAATATTGCCCAGACATATCAAATTACCGTGGGAGGGAAACACATAGATTTATATACAGCTTGAACCTGATGGATAGGTCGCTGGGTCAATTCAGATATCTTAGCCAAAGATATCAATAGCGACATCTACTCGAGAAATCCTATGTCCGATTTAATGGTGAATTGTATCGTCGTAGGTGAGTTTGACCACCAAACTATATCAGACTTTAACTCAACGGTTGTTACAATGCCATCAGGTTTTCTCCAGTCTCGTAGCGGACGTCCATGGTCCTACGATAGGACGGACGCCGAATTTGAGTTCTATCAAGGCGAAGGATCCAGTGCATTAGAGATTGTAGTCGTTAATCACGGAGAACGCCCGAACAAAGATTTCCTCCAGCGAACCTACACCGACCGCCGGGGCGGACGTGTAAACCCAATTCTCGTGGTCGCGCTCTACGATGACAAGGTGGGCCTGTGCGGGCCGAGTGGCGAAGACCCACCCGTGTTCCATAATGTCGACCGTGGCCAAGCCGAGCGCGTCTGTGATGCCGCCCTGAAAAAGCCAGATCGACACGTTGCTCAGGCTTTTCTCACAAACACGCTCCCACAACTTGACGAGGAATTGGCCGGTCTACGGAATCAGGGCCTTCTGTCAACGCACGAACTCAGGGTCGGTGTTCCGGACCGCGATGATTGGGAAGAAGCTACCGAACGCGCTCAACAAGCCCTCACGGACGACCCGCGAGACTTAGTGGAAGGCCTGAACTACGAGATTGACCGGCTTACAGACCAGAGCTACGTTCTTAAGGACACCAGTGACGGCCACGAGCGGGCGGTCGCTATGTTCCTTCAGGAGGACGAGTCGTTCGACCACAAACAGGATCGCTTCGTCAACAAGTCCCCAGTAGCGTACGCCCTCAACGAAGCCGACAAGCGAAACCTGGACTACGTTATCGGAAGTAGCGGTGACACGCTTCGACTGTACACGACGAACCCGGAGGCTGGCTTCGGCTCTCGCGGCCGCACCGACACCTACGTTGAGGTGAACACGAACCTCCTGGCCGACGAGAAGGCGGCGTACCTCTGGCTGTTGTTCTCGGCGAATGCCCTCCGCGATGATGGTGCTCTTCATCAGATTATGGAGGACTCGAAGGAGTACGCCTCCGACCTCGGAGGACGCCTTCGTGACCGTATCTATGACGATGTCATCCCTGACCTTGCGGAAGCTATTGCGGACGCAAGAGATATTGACAATCCAACGAAGGAGGAACTCGACCAGACCTATGAAATGGCTTTGTTTCTCCTCTATCGGCTCCTGTTCATTGCCTATGCCGAAGATGAGGAGTTCCTTCCACGCCGGCGCAACGGTCGCTACGATCAACATTCACTGAAACAGAAAGCTCACGATCTCCACGATCTCGTTCAAGAAGGTCGTGAGTTTGACGATTCTTTCTACGATCACTGGGACGATGTAATGCGTCTTTCGCGGGCGATTCACAATGGACACGAGGAACTTGGCTTGCCAGCGTACGAAGGGAGGATTCTCTCTGAAGACGCTGATGTCTCTGAGGCGGGCGCAAGGCTCGCGGATATTCGGTTGAACAACGCTGAGTTCGGACCCGTTCTTTTCCGATTACTCATTGACGAGAACGAGGACGGGTACCAAGGTCCCGTAGACTTTCGAAATATCGGTGTCCGTGAGTTTGGTGTGATCTACGAGGGGCTTCTTGAATCAGAACTTTCTGTTGCGGAACAACCTCTTACAACTGACGAGGAAGATCACTATCAACCGGTCGAAAGTGGGGGTCAGCAAACTCTCGGCGACAATAGCCAAGATGTTGTTGTTCAGGAGGGTGAAGTCTATCTCCACGGACAATCTGGTGAACGAAAAGCTACTGGGGCCTACTATACTAAATCTCGCTTCGTTGAACATTTACTAAACAACTCTCTTGACCCCGCGCTTGACGATCACATCGAGCGCATTGAGCGCCTCAGAGAAGAAGAAGGAGAAAATGCCGCCGCCAGGGCATTTTTCGACATCCGTGTCTCGGACATTGCTATGGGGTCAGGGCACTTTCTGGTTGGTGCCGTTGACCGAATTGAATCGAAGCTTTATAAATATCTAACTGAGAATCCGCTCACACCGGTTCAACAGGAGCTCGACAATCTGGAAGATACAGCACTCAACGCCTTTGATAACGAGGAATACGCTCCAAATATCGAGCGGGGACAACTCCTACGCCGCCAGGTTGCTCGAAGGTGTATTTATGGTGCGGATTTGAACCCACTGTCTACTGAATTAGCTCGGCTGTCTATTTGGGTGCATACTTTTGTGCCTGGTCTTCCCCTCACATTCTTAGATTATAACCTCGTTACAGGCGACTCACTCGCTGGGATTGGAACCTTAGATGAAATTGCGGAGGAATTCGGTGCTGATCCATCACGTATTGGCTGGGGTCTTTTTCCTGAACTTGAAGATACGATGGACGAGATCAGTGACGAGATTGAACAGATCGGTCGTCGCGCGGACAGTGACGCTGAACAAGTACGAGAGGCCAGAGAAACCCGTGCCGATATTGAGGAAAAGCTTGCTCAGGTAGAAGCACGCTTCGATATACTTGCCGCATCCAGGGTGGATGATGATATTGATACGGAGGGCATTTTGGATACAAGTGTTGATAGTGTAACTGATCTACCCAGTTATGAGAGAGCTCAGGAAGTTTTGGACTCTACGGATCCACTCCATTTCCCTATCGCTTTCCCAGAGTTATTCACTGGAGAAAATAATGGGTTTGACACTATTATTGGGAATCCTCCGTGGGAGGAAGCTACTTTGGAAGAAAAGGAGTTTTGGGCCAGATATATCCCAAATTTCCAGGCTAAATCCGATGAGCTACAAAAAGAATTGCGTGATGACATAGTTGATGATCGTCCCGAACTTTTGGAGAAATATAAAACTGAAAAAGAACGAAAACAAAAGACAGCCGAAATAATCAAATCTGGACCGTATGAGAGTAGCTCTGGAGGTGGTTCCGCCCCAGAATTATTTGTGTCCTTCCTAAGCCGATTCAATCAACTTGTTGGAAATAATGGCCATGTTGGTGCTGTAGTTCCAAGAACCGCATTTTCTGGAGACAATACTACCGCCTTTAGAGAAGATTTATTCAACAACTATAGAATAGATGACCTTACTGTCTTAGTAAATAATAATAATTGGGTGTTTGAGTCCGTACATGGCCAGAAAACAATCGCACTGGCTTGTTACGAAAAAACTGGAGAGCCGACTGACGTAGTCCCGCTACAGGGACCGTTTTATTCACTTGAGGAATATGAGGATGGGATCAAAAACCCACCTCACGAATTTGACTTAGAGACTATTCGAAGTCTAAATTCGGCTTTAGTTATCCCACTACCTCCAACAAAAGAGGCTGTTGATGTATTCGATAGGATGGTATCTAATAACAAGAAATTTGATTACAAAGACGGGGATTGGAGAGCCGTCCCAGTCACTCCGCTCAAATTAGCTCCTTATGAGGATGAAGTTTTGGACGACGGGACTACCCTTCTACACAGGTCAGAGTCACCGCCAGAGGATGATTTCATTCCAGTTGTCGGAGGAAAGTGTATCGACTTCTGGAAATATGATGAATCAAAGGTCAGTGTTTGGAGTGATCCGGACTTGATATATGACTATTTACAGGAAAAAAGAGAGACTTCATACGAGTACGCGGGTAGCCGTTCGCCCTTCTCTGATATGCCCGAAGACTGGGTATATGACAAATCAACCCTTCCATGCTATTCGTCCCGGGTAGTGTTCCGAGATTCAACAAATAAAACCAACACGAGGACAGTCATTCCCGCTCTGGTCCCTCCAAATGTCGCTATGTTGGATACAGCCCCATATCTAATTTGGCCGAAAGGGGACGAGAAAGATCAAGCGTATCTTATGGGAATTATGGGAAGTATCCCATTCGATTGGTGTGCCCGGACTTTCGTAGAGAGTCATGTTAGTTTTTATCTCTTACGAGGATTGCCAGTTCCGCGGGTATCTGGAGAGCATCAGTTAAGAAATAGAATTATCGAGCTCTCAGGTGCCTTAGCCGCAAATAATCAAAGATACTCAAAGTGGAGTGATGCTGTTGGGGTTGACTGTGGCTCTATTCCCGAGGAGAGGAGACAAGAGATGATGTATGAAGTCGATGCGGTGGCCGCACACCTCTATGGCCTAACCCGCGAGCACGTCGAGGTCATGTTTGAGACCTTCCACGATGGATGGGACTACGAAGAACGGTTAGAGCGTGTTCTCGACTACTACGCGAGCTGGGCGGACCGACTGGACCTCGACCACGCCAACCGCGAGGCGGAACAAGCGGCTGGCACCAGAAACGATGACTGAACGGCCACAGGTCGTCGACAACCGAGACGGCAACACACTTGCCACCGCTATCAACGCCTATCTCTCGGATCTGGATGAGCGGCTGGCAAACGACCCCGACCTCGACATTGTCACCGGCTACTTCAACCCGCGCGGATACTTTTCGGTCGCTGAGGGGTTGGAACACGTCGACCAAGTTCGGCTTCTCATCGGTGCCCAGCCCGATCAAGAAGGCAAGGAACGCTGGCGACAACCAGAGGAACCACGAGGGGAGGCGTACGAACGCAAGCGCATCGAGGAGGCACTCCAGACGCTGGATCAGAATCTCGAACGCGACCGGGACTTGCTTGGCTTCTCGCGTGATGTTGACCAAGGACTTCAGGAACTCGTGGATTTCCTCCGGAGCGACCGCGTTGAGGTGCGCCGCCACGAGGATAGCTTCGTCCACGGGAAGGCATACCTGTTCTCGGACAGTCAGGGGGCGATTGCTGGATCATCGAACTTCACCGGCGCGGGACTAAACTCGAATCTGGAGCTAAATCTCGGTACCTACGATCCTCACGTAACCGAGCGCGTCAACGACTGGTTCGAAGATCTCTGGGAAGAAAGCGAACCGTTCGACCTCGCCAGTCTCTATGAGGAACGATTCGAGCCCTACGATCCTCACCTCATCTACCTCCGGGTACTCTACGAGCGATACGGCGACGAACTGGAGGAAGAACGAGAGGAGGACGGAGGTGCCATCAACCTCACCAACTTCCAGCAAGACAGTGTCCGGCGGGCTAACCGGTTCCTCGACAAACACAACGGCGTTATCATTGCTGACGAGGTCGGGCTCGGGAAGACGTACATCGGTGGTAAGCTCCTCGAACAGTACGTCCAGGAGAACCGACAGCGTGCGCTCGTCGTCGCACCAGCGTATCTCCGGGACGGGATGTGGACACAGAAGCCGGCTGAATGGGGCGTTCAATTCGAGACGGTCTCCTATGCTGAACTCCGGAACGACAGCCAACTCGGCGGTGACGCCAACAACCTTAGCCTTCCCGTCGACGAATACCAGTTGGTCGTCATCGACGAAGCCCATGCGTTCCGTAATCCCGGAACCCAGCAATCCCACGCACTCCGGACGCTCCTCCGAGGTGATCCGCCGAAGGACGTGGTCATGCTCACGGCCACGCCGGTCAACAACTCTCTGTGGGACCTGTACTACCTCCTGAATTACTTCATCCGGAACGACGCCGCCTTTGCTAACGAAGGTATCCGGTCGCTTCGAGACCAGTTCAAGGAAGCCCAGGCGGAGGACCCGTCGGACCTCAGTCCCGATATGCTGTTTGATGTCCTCGACCAGACGACCGTACGCCGAACCCGGCGGTTCATCAAGAACCACTATGAGAACGCGACGATGCCCGACGGCGATGGTGGAGAAGTTCGGATTAACTTCCCTGACCCGAAGCCTCAGCGTGTCGATTACACTTTCACAGAGACGTTCGGCGACGAATATTTCCACGATGTCGCGGAAGGGCTGGCGGCTGGCGACCGTGATGAAGCCGAGCTCACGCTGGCTCGATACCGGCCATCGTACTACCTTGAAGGTGAGGAAGACGCTTCGGAACTCTCACTGGTCGGGCTGTTGCGGACGGGCCTCCTCAAGCGGTTCGAGTCGTCGAGCTACGCTTTCAAGAACACCCTCGACGGGATGATCTCGCAATACCAGATTGCACTCCAACTCATAGAGGAGGGCTATTTCCCTGAGACAAACGCGATTGATGAGTGGGTTGAAACGGATAGTGACGAAGGGATGGAGGAAGTCTTCGATGAGGCAAGCGACGGGAATATTTCGCTGGCGGCGGCGGATGCTGATCCCGCCGAGCTTCGGGCTGACCTGGAACACGACATCGAGATGCTGGAGCGGTGGCGTGATGGGGCACAGGCGGTCAGCCGAGACGATGACGAGAAGCTTCATGCCCTCCGCGATACGCTTGAGGACATCGTTGAGACGGCAAGAGAGGACGCTGAGGCTCGACAAATCTCTGACGAGGACATCGATTCGGCCTTCCGCCAGAACCGTAAGGTGCTGTTGTTCTCCTACTACGAGGACACCGTCGATTGGATTTACGAGTACTTGGAGTCCATTGTCAGCGAGGACGAAGACTTGTCGTGTTATGAGGGTCGCATCGCCGCTGTGTCCGGCGACGGCTCGAAGTACGGTGTCACACGCGAGGAAGCCGTCCACGGGTTCGCACCGAACTCAGGCGATGCCCCACCGGACGCCACTGACGAGTTTGATATTCTGATTGCGACGGACGTCCTGGGTCAGGGGGTCAACCTCCAAGAGGCGCGAAACGTCATCAACTACGACCTCCCGTGGAACCCGATGCGCGTGGTTCAGCGGAACGGGCGTATCGACCGCGTTAATTCCCCGCACTCGGAAATCTACCCATTCTCGTTCTTCCCTGAGGACCGACTGGATGATCTTCTTGAGCTCGAACACCGAGTTCGGGAGAAACTCACCCAAGCGGCCCGCTCAATTGGTGTGAGTGGGGGCGTTATACCAGATATGGAAACCCTCAATCAGAACTTCGCGGAGAAGGTCGAGGAAATCGACTCGATCCAGCGGGAGGAATCGGACTTCTACGAACAAGGCGGGGCTGAAGCGGCGGCGTATTCCGGCGAGGAATATCGTCAGGAACTCCGTGAGGGACTGGAGGAGCGCGAGGATCAGATCACGTCGCTTCCGTGGGCCGCTGGATCAGGATTCCGTGGTGAAGACCCAGGCTATTTCTTCTGTGCTCGGGTCGGGGACGAGGTCTTCATGCGGTTCGTCCCACACGAGATGGATGGGGAAGACGATCTCGTTCAAGACACGCTCACCTGTCTGAAGCGTATCGAATGCTCTCGTGATACTGGTCGGGCTCTCCCAGATGGAATGCGAGAGCAAATCTACGGTGCGTGGGAGACGGCACAGGAGGACATCTATCGCCAATGGCAAGAACAGACGGACCCGTTGAATGTTCAGCCAGACATCCGCCGACTGTTCCGTGAGGTCGGCCAGCATCTTCGTGACCACTGGCCGGATGATATGACCCAGGACGAGCTTCAAGAGACCGTCGAGGCGGTGGAGGCTCCTTGGGGCCGGAAGTACGAGCGTGAGCTTCGGGAAATTTACGAAGACGAGTCTCTCGGTCCTATCGACAAGTCACGGGAGCTTGTCGACAAGGTCGAGGAATTGGGGTTACAACCGTTCGAGGCTCCTGACCCACTACCGCCGATAGAGGAAGAAGAGGTGAAGTTGGTCTGTTGGATGATCGTGGCTCCTGAGGAAGATCAGGATGATCAAGAAGACCGACCGGGACTGGTGTCCCAGGTTACGTTCGACGTAGAATAACAATATCACCGGAGACAACCGATGAAATTTGATAAAATATTACAACGAAAGTCGTTCGCAAACGGAGAGTTCAACTTCGAAGATGTAGCACAGACCCAGGTCGGCCACGAAGACGGTGAATATGGGTACTTTATCATAGAGTCAAAGAGGAGAAAAAGAACACAAACAGGCACCAGTATCCCCTGGAATAACAGTGCTGTCATCTACTTTGAAGACCCCAGCCCATTCGAAGATATTTATGAGATACTCAACCGCCGGATAGGTTCTGAATTTGATCTTGAGGCCAGTACTGGATTCATACCAGCTGATGGGGAATATGAAGGCAAGGACACGGAAAACACGGACATCTCTGAGGTTCGTGTTGACGTTGAGGAATCTGGAATCAGCTTCTATTGCTTCGATGACTCACGGGATTTGATAGGTGCCGCATCAATCCCGATTGCGACCGCCTTCGAAGAAGGTGAATACACTGATGAAGAGAATTTGCAAGTATTCCATGCGATGGTTGAGGAAATCTCTGAAAGTTTCAACGACGCTCGTGAATCCCGAGAAGAAACTATGGACAAAGTACACGACACCGCGTTAGAGAAGGTTGAGCGGATTTGTAGTAGGTTCCACTCCGCGGCAAAACAGTTACGTGACACACATGGAAACTCAGATTCGTTCGAGATCGAGAACGAGTACTCCGTTCAATCCCTTCTACACTCTTATCTCAAGCTGGAGTTTGATGATGTTAGAGCGGAAGAATATAATCCAAGCTATGCTGGAAAACAGCCTCGTATTGATTTTTTGATTGAGGCTCACGATATTTTGATTGAGGTCAAACATGCCCGAGCTAACCATGGGAAAGACGAAATAAGAGAAGAGTTGGCCATTGACAAGGACCACTACCGAAAAGAAGACTATGACCAGTTGGTCTGTTTCATCTATGACCCAGATGAAATGATAACCAACCCAGACGGATTCATAAAAGATCTTGAATTTGATGAGCCTTCAATTACGGTCCTGATTTCTCCATAGAGACTCCGAATGCCATCAATCTCGATATAGCACTGATTGACCAAACTGGATTTTTGGACCCAAGTGGCTTGAGCAACCTGATTAACGAGACGAGGAAGCGGTATGGACCCGCCGGGAGTACATGAGTTATCTCACTCGTATCGGGGGAAGCGCAGGTGACCACCTTGCAGACAACCTTTCATCCAATGAATATGAAAGAGGATACTGTTTACTTGGCTTGAAATAGAGGAAGTTCGATTTGATCTCGTCCGTCATTATCAGGTCAGAGCTGAAAGGCGAGTGGATACTGTGGTCGTGATTATCGCCACAATCGGGGACGACCGCCGACCTGCATCTGTCCACGAAGTCATTAATATGCT
>NZ_LRHL01000021.1:0-51347 GCF_001647155.1 Haloarcula sp. K1 | reverse complement strand
ATCTCTCCCGAGTGGGCTTTCTGTATTTGTACAAACCGAGAGCTGTCAGCTCACCAAGCCAGTCGTTCGTCGTTTACAAGATACGAGCTAGCGGCAGCGCTATCCAGAGTGATTCCAGTCTATGCGGGCAGATATGAACTATTAATACTCCAACGGCGCCGAGTTAATACATGGGCGTTGTTAGTATCTCGATGCCGGACGAACTGGAGGAGCGAATCGACACGTTCGCCGACGAACACGGATACACGGGTCGCAGCGAGGTCGTTCGGGAAGCGGTCCGGAATCTGATGGGGGAGTTCGAGGACAAGCGGCTGGAGGACCGCGAACTGATGGCCATCGTCACAGTGCTGTTCGATTACGAGACGACGACCGTCGAGGAGAAAATGATGCACCTCCGGCACGACCACGAGTCTATCGTCGCGTCGAACTTCCACAGCCACGTCGGCGACCGGTACTGTATGGAACTATTCGTGTTGGAGGGACAGCTAGAGGACATTTCCGCGTTCGTCGGCAAAGTCCGAGCCACGAAAGACACGCTGTCAGTCGATTACTCGGTGCTGCCGGTCGACGACATAAATCTGTTTACGTGAGAGGGTGTCGACGCCGGAAAGCGCTGCCGCGTGTCGTGAGTCCACGAACTGTTTGGGACCTTCAGTAGGCGTTTAAGTCGGGCGCGCGTAGCCGGCGGCGATGAAAGACTCTATTCTCGATACAATCGGGTCCCCACTGGTCTCGGTTCGCGCGCCGGAGGGGGCAACCGTTGCAGCGAAGATCGAGTCGTTCAACCCGGGCGGGTCCGCGAAGGACCGGCCGGCGAAGTACATGATCGACGACGCCGAGCGAAACGGCACGCTCGAACCGGGTGATACGCTGGTCGAACCGACGAGTGGCAACACTGGCATCGGAATGGCGATGGTTGGCGCGACCAAAGGCTACGACGTGGTGCTGGTGATGCCGTCCTCGAAGTCACCGGAGCGCCGCCAGATAATGAAGGCCTACGGCGCGGAGATCGAACTGGTCGAGGGTGACATCTCCGACGCGAAAGAGCGCGCGGATGAACTGTGCGAGCGCGACGACTACGTCCAGTTGCGGCAGTTCGAGAACCCGGCGAACCCGAAGGCACACTACGAGACGACGGGTGAGGAGATACTCGAACAGGTGGGTGACCGGACCGTCGACGCGCTGGTGGCGGGTGTCGGTACCGGCGGGACGCTCACCGGGACCGGCCGTCGACTGCGTGAGGCGTTCCCCGAGATGGATATCGTCGCGGTCGAGCCGGCGGACAACGCTGTCCTTTCGGGTATGGAACCGGGCACTGGCGAGGACAGCTTCCAGGGGATGGGGCCGGGGTTTGTCAGCGACAACCTCGATACCGACCTGTTGGACGACGTGCTGACGGTCGAACTCCCGGATGCTGAAGACGAGTGCCGTCGACTCGCCCACGAGGAGGGCATCCTCGTCGGCCAGTCCTCGGGCGCGTCGAACCTCGCCGCGCGAGAGGTAGCCGAACAACTCGTCGCAGACGGCGTCGACGACCCGCTCGTGGTCACAGTCTACTGGGACAGCGGGGAGCGGTATATGTCGACCGGGATGTTCGACTGAGCCCGGTCTGTTCTGCGCGCGCGGTGTGGCCCGAGTCAGGCCCCGAACTCCGATTCGGTCACCCTGACGATGAGCGTGTCGTCCACGTCTCGAAGGTCGTACTCGGGAATCGTGTCTCCAGTCCGTGTCAGGAGCATCGGCTCGACAAGTTCGGGTGGGCGCTCGGTCTCCATCGCCTGTGTGTCCGGCGTTGGCTCCGACTCTCCTTCCGACGAGCCTTCGGCATTAGATTCGCCGGTCACGTCCGGTTCGACAATACCGTACACCTTGAGAAAGCGACCGGTATCTTCGGGCGCAACGTCGTCGTCCCGGATCGCCGCGGCGAGATCCCGGGAGAGCCACTCCGTTTCGCTGATCGATGGATCACGAACGAACGCGGCGTCAGCGAAGCGGACGAGATACCAGTTCAAGTCGTTGAGAAGCGCCACCGCCGCCCCGAGACTCACGGTGTCGACGGCGACGGTATTCGCGAACGGTTCCTGCAGGTCGTAGGTGGCGAGTGCGTTCCGTGCGGTCTCGCGAGAGAGGAGTTCGTACCGGAGATTCACGTCCTCGCTCCCGACGAGACAGACCTGCGTCATGGCTCAACCCTGGCCCGCCCCGGAAATTTAGCTTTCGATGGGGACGATGACGCGGTCCCGGGCACAGGCCTCGGCACGCTCGAACAGGTCGTCTGGTTCGGCTGTCCGAACTGCTTCGAGCGATGCATTGGTTTCCGGATGCGATGGGGCGACGCGGTTGCAACCGGTGTCGATTGTCGAGTCCTCGAAGGTCCCGATTGTCCGCGCGTGATTGGTTATCTCGGACTTGTCGACGGTGAGGTTCGGTCGGTGCACCGGGAGCGTAGTCGCGGCGTCCGTGACCGCGATGTTCGCGCTCGTCTGGCTGGATTTCTGCCCGATAGCTTCGCCGGTGACGATGCCGACGGCGTCCCGGTCCTGCCCGATAGCGTCGGCGGCCGCGAGCATGAACCGGCGGAGCACGAGCATTCGGAGCGCCCCGAGGTTTTGAGAGATGTCGGTGACGACGTCACCGGCGTCGATTACGGACAGCGACAGGTCGTGTCCAGGTGCATACGAAGCGAGCGTCTCGACAGTCGAAACGGCTCGCGCCCGGTGGTCGGGGCCGCCGTAGTCACCGAGGTCGACGTAAACGGGGATCACGGGTGCGCCGCGTTTCATCACCTGCCAGGCGGCGACGGGCGAGTCGATGCCGCCGCTGACGAGGGCGACGACGGGGCGCTGGGTCCCGAGCGGGAGGCCACCGGGTCCCGCACGTTTCTCACAGAAGACGTAGGCCTCGTCAGTCCGGCACTCGACGAACAGCTCGAAATCGGGGTTGTCGAGGTCGACAGCAGGCTCGCCGCCCAGTCTTTCGATTGCCTCCCAGACGGCGGTGCCACCGTCGGACTCGATGTCTGTACTCGAAAAGGGGTGTGCCTCTGCTGGTCCCGCCCGGCGGGCGTTGACGGCGAAAGCGCCGCCGTCGTGCTGTTCTCGTGCGGTCGCGGCCAGTGCCGTTTTGATTGCAGACAACGTCGGATCGACGGTCGTGACCGCCGAGGCGGAGGTGACGCCGAACGTGTCGGCCGCGGCTGCGGTCACGCCCTCCGGGTGGTCAGTGTGGACGAACAGCCGGTTCCGGCGCTGTTCGATGTCTCCTGACAAGCCGCGCGCGTCGAGCATCGCTCGGAGGTTGTCCGCCAGTTGCCCCTCCATCTTCCGGCGGACCTGATCGCTCTTGACGCCGAGTTCGCCGTGGCGGACGAGCACGCTATCGGCGTCCGGTGGATGCATGCCCGCGAGTTGACTACCGGCGAGTAAAGGGGTGTCGCCTCGCCGCCTCAGAACGTCGAGAGGTTGCCGTCGATGACCTGTCGCGTGATATCGGTCACGTCGGCGAGTTCGTCGTCGATTGTGGCCTGGATGTCCGCTTCGACGTCGCCGACTGCGACACCGTCCTCAGTGATAACCGTCGCGTCAGCGACGTGGGGTTCGTCGATCGGTGATCCGATCTGTGAGAGCAGGCGCATCTGAACCTGTCGGATGCCGTCGACCTCGCTCGCGACGGACTGTGCGATCTCCGTCGAGAGGAGATTGTATATCTTCCCGATGTGGTTGACGGGGTTCTTCCCGGACGTCGCTTCCATGCTCATCGGGCGGTTGGGCGTGATGAGGCCGTTCGCGCGGTTCCCGCGGCCAACGGAGCCGTCATCGCCCTGCTCGGCGCTGGTGCCGGTCGTCGTGAGATAGATCGACTCGGCGTCGTAGTCGTCAGCCGTGTTGACGTGAACCGTTACGTCCCGGTCGGTGTACTCCTCGGCGAGGTCGGTGACGAACGCTTGAACGTCCGAAACAGCGGCTTTGTACGCGTCGAGGTCCGGAACGTGTTCGTCGACCATCGCAACGGCCACGGTCACGTCGATGTGATCGCCCTCGCGCTTGCCCATTACCTTCACGTCCTGGCCGACGACCGGGTTGGACTCGGCGTACTCGCCGGTCAATGTCTCCTCGGTGTTGAGAACGATCTTCTCAGTCTCTGTCAGGGGAGCATGGCCGACGCCGTAGCTGGTATCGTTCGCCATCGGAATTGCTGCTTCCTCGCCGAACACGGTCTGGAGGTCGCCCGACCCTTCGCCGAACTGGACGTCGACGATGACGTCGGAACCGAGGTCGAGGTGGGGGAACTGCTCGTCGAGGTAGTCGCGTGCGGCCTGGAGGGCAATACTCTCGGCCGGGATGCGCTCGCCGTCGAACTTCTTCGTCGCTCGGCCGACGACCAGAATGTAGATCGGCTCAAGCACTTCGCCGCCGCCGTACGCGGGGGCGGCAGTGCCGGCGACGAGTTGTGTCTCGTCGGTGTTGTAGTGCAAGACTGTGCCGAACCGGTCGATGTACGTCTGTGCCAGCGCACGCGACACTGTCTCCGCGATGCCGTCGCAGATGGAGTCCGGATGGCCGATACCCTTGCGCTCTACGACTTCGATGTCCTGATCTTCGACGGCGAGCCCGCTTGCAGGTTGGACGTGGATGTTCCGCTCGGTCATTGCCTCGACTTCGTCTGGCCGGGTTCTATAACTTACGGGAACAGATAATAGCGGAATGATTACTCGTTCGCATCGCTAAGTAGCATACCGAGATAGGAGGTCCGCTGCTGGTCACTGGGGTCCAGACTGAGGTCCTGAAGCACCTCGTAGGCCCCCTCTCGCACGGGTTCGATGTCGCCGTCGGTCTCCCGTTCGACTTCGACGAACTCGCCGACGTCGTCGACAGCGTCGAGCGTGACGTCGTATTCTCGGACCTCGTACACCCGGCGGTTCTTCCGGACGGTCGCCGCGGGCTCGAAGCCGAGGTGCTGGACGATAGCGTCGATGTCGTCGCCGTCTTCGACGCCTGTTTCGAATTCCTCTCGGCTCTTCGACTCCGCTTCGAGGAGCGGCCCCTTGTAGGTGACTTTCGCGTTCGTCTCCCCCTTTCTGGTCTCGCGACGGACCCGGAACGCCTCGTCCGTCTCGGCGAAATCCCGATGGGGGGCGTCGTAGTACGTGTCCGTCTGTATCACCGTGTCGACCTGCTCGGCCCCGAGTTCGTCGAGTCGCTCCGCGACAGCCTCGATGTCCGCTGGCACTTTCACCTCGACTTCGTACATACTGTGGGGCTGGACCGGGTCGCTGAAAAACGCTCCCGTCGACCGCGCCATTTACTGTGTCCGCTCTCTCGGGTAGTAGTATGGCCGGTCGCTACGAACCGATCGATTCCCCGGACGAAACGACCCTCTTTCCGTATCACGACCTGACGCCGCCGACAGTTGCAACGGTCGCGCGCGCCCGGCAACGCATCCGACAACACCTCCCGGAGACGCCCCTAGTCCGCAGCGAAGCCCTCTCCGAAGCCCTCGACGCGGATGTCCTGCTCAAGCGTGAGGACACACTTCCGACCGGCGCGTTCAAAGTCCGCGGCGGGGTGAACCTCGTCGCGTCCCTCGACGAGGAGTTCCACGACGCCGGGCTACTCGCCGCGAGCACGGGGAACCACGGCCAGTCTATCGCCTGGGCAGGCCGCGAGTTCGACGTGCCCGTCACTATCGGCGTCCCGGAGGAAGCCAACGCCGGAAAGGTCGACGCGCTGGAGCAACTCGGCGCGGAGGTCATCCAGTATGGCGAGGACTACGACGAGGCCCGCGAACACATCGAGGAGCTTGCGACCCAGCGCGAGGCGCGTTACGTCCACTCCGGCAACGAACCGAAGTTGCTCGCCGGCGTCGGCACGGCAGGCCTCGAAATCCTCGACGAACGGCCCGATGTCGACCGCGTGTTCTGTCCCGTCGGCGGCGGCACCGCCGCGGCCGGGTACTGCATCACGCTCGGGGCGATGACCGACGCCGCTGTCGTCGGTGTGCAGGCCGCGGGCGCGCCCGCGGTGTACCGCGCTTGGCAGGAGGAGACGTTGGAGGCCCTCGACAGCGTCGACACCATCGCTGAGGGCGTCGCGACCCGGGTGCCGTTCGCACTCCCGACCGGCATACTCCAGAAGGGGCTCTCGGATTTCCGTCTCGTATCTGAGGACGCCATCGCGGACGCCGTGGCACGCCTGTTCGAGACGGACCGCATCGTCATGGAGGGGGCCTGCGCGACGGCTGTCGCTGCAGCGCTCCAGGCTGGTGACGAAGTACGGGGTGAGACGGTTGTCCTCCCCGTTTCAGGGCGGAACATCGACCGCGAGAAGTTCGACCGACTGTTGGCTGAAAGCGAGTACTAGTCGGCCACTTCCGAAGTTGCTCGACTGCTACTGACCGGGAAACGTTGTCCTTAAGAGTGCCACGACTGACGAACAGGGTATGAGCAACGAGTCTGAGACTGAAGTCGATGAGGAAACCGCAGACGAAGAAGAGCAAGCGGAGGGACTCCAGAAAGGTGATGTCGTCAAGCTCGCCTACACCGCCCGCACCGTCGACGGCGGCCAGCTTGTCGACACGACTGACGAGGAAGTCGCCGAGGACGACGGCATCGACACCGAACAGCAGGAGTTCGGCCCGCGAACCATCGTGCTGGGCGAGAACCACATCTTCCCGGACGTCGAGCAGGACATCTACGGGAAGGAGGTCGGCGACGAGGGCAACGTGACCGTTGCGGCCGCCGACGCTTTCGGCGAGTACGACGAGGAAGAGGTCCGGACGGTCTCGAAGGACAAGATTCCGGAGGACGACCGCTACCCCGGTGCGCACGTCGACATCGAGGGCGAGCACGGCCACATCGAGACCATCATCGGCGGCCGCGCGCGAGTGGACTTCAACCACCCGCTGGCCGGCGAGGACGTCGAGTACGACTACGAAATCCTCGAAGAGGTCACGGACCGCGAGGAGAAGGCCCAGGGCATCATCCAGATGATGCTCGACATGGAGCTCGACGTGTGGTTCGAGACCGACACCGTCGAGGAAGAACAGCTCGTCGAAAGCGAAGACGACGAAGACGAGGACAGCGAGGAGTCGGAAGACACCTCGGACGAGCCCGAGTACGAAACCGTCGAAGTCGAGAAGGAGACGCTCTACATCGAGGCGACGCCGCAGCTGACGATGAACCAGCAGTGGATGATGGGCAAACAGCAGATCGCCCAGCAGCTCACCCAGCTGCTCGACATCGACCGCATCATCGTGCAGGAGGAAATCGGTGGCGGCGGCATGGGCATGCCCGGCATGATGGGTGGCATGGGCGGTGCCGGCGGCGCTGACATCGAAGACGCGCTGGAAGACGCTGACGTGGACGCCGAAGAGATCGTCGAAGAGATCGAGGGCGCCGAAGAGTAACTGCGCCGCGAGCACGCCGAGCGATTCTCGAGTGATAAGCGCCAGCGAGCGCTTTTGCGGTTCCGAGCGGTAGCGACTGCCACTTTCTGACGGCACAGACGGGAGAACGGTTATATCCACGACACGTCATCACTACCCATGCGAGTATCGCTGATGTACCCGCTACTGCTCGCGCTCCCGCCCGGAATCGCCTTCGGTGTCGGCACGGTTGTGCTGACTGGCAGCGCCGGGCTTGGACTGGCAGCCGGCGTCGGCGTCGGTCTCGGACTGTTCCTGTTGATACTCGTGGGTACGGAGTTCGGCTCGACGGACAGAGAACTACAGCCCGGCCGCGAATAGAATCCGTCTCAGGCGATGTCGCGGCTGGTGTCGATGCTGACCTCTTCGACGAGATTGAGTTTGATGATGTCGGTGGGGGCGCGCCCGCCGCGGAACTTCGGAATCGCGAGGCGGTTTTCCACCTCGTCACCGGTCGTCGTGGTGTTGAGCTGGAACACCACGTCCGCGAAGTGCTCGGTCGTATCCCGAAGCGGTGGCACGTCACGGCCATCGAGACAGTGGACGATAGCGAGGCTCCCGGTGTTGACGATGTGGTTCTGCAAGTCGTTCATGAACGCGCGAAAGCGCGAGTGTGGCTCCTGGGCTTCCAGCACATCGAGCGGGTCGACGATGAGGTTCGAGGTCTCCGGCAGCGCCGAGACGAGCTTGCCGGCGTTGTCGAGGGGTGCTTCGCCGGAGATGTGCCGCACCGTCGGGTCCCCGGTGTTGGCCGGCGTCTGCTCGATGCTCGCGATGACCGACTCGGCGGTCCGGTCGAGCGACAGCCACAGCGTTCCGCGCGTGGCGGTGAGTTCATAGAGGAACAGCTCCGCCTGGCTAGCCGGCTGGGCAGAGAGCACGACGATACTCCCCGCAGGGATGCCACCATCGAGCTTTCTGTCGAGGACATCGATGCCCGTTCGCAGCCGGTTGGCCATACCACTGATAAGTTATTTAGCCACGAGATTAAGTATTCCGCTTGGCGAGAACGTTCGCTATCTCGACGTATTTTGCCGCTGCCCGGTCCGATTCCAGCGGCTTCGACACCGACGGAACGTGAACCGTCTCTGGGCAGGACAGCAGTCGGGATGGGTCTACGGACCCGTCGCTGCCGACGAGGACCGTGAGCACGGGCGGTGCATCGAGCGCACGGGCCATCGCCGCGGTTTTGGCTGTATCGGTGAGGCTCTGGCGGGTTGGTGCGCTCACGAGCACCGTCCTGTCAGCCGCCCGCAGTGGCCGGGCGGCGTCCGGGCCAGCGCCAGCCGGACAGTCGAGTACCACCGGGCGATCACGTTGGGGCAGTGTGCCGATGGCATTGTCGACAGCGGCTTCGGTTGCGTCCTGACAGGGGAGTACGTCGACGTTCTCGACGGCCGTGGCGCGCTTGGCAACCGTGGTCGGCTCAGCCGAGACCGTGATATCAGCGATTCCGGGCGTCGGATCGACGCCAGCGCGGCGGTGGAGGTTCGGCATGTCGCGGTCGGTGTCCACGACTAGCGACCGTCTGGTCGGCGTCCCCAGTGCCTGACCGACTCCGAGGGCGATGGTCGTTTTGCCACAGCCACCCTTGCCGCCAGCGATTGCGAGCATACTGCGGATGGTCCGCCTATCGGTTTTGAACCCTTGTGTTGGAGTCGAGAACATTGACAACCGAACTGGGCCGAAGGGACTGGCTTACGTCGGTTGGCCGTTGCCTACTTTTAATCGGTCGTTATATCCTGCACTCCCCTGGCCGTAGCAAGTCTACGCTTTCGGTGGCGATGGTCCCGACAGTCGACCCGTTCGAGCCTGGCCTGCATGGGTCTTGATAACTGGTGTGTAACAATAACTGGGACACCACTACTGGGGACATGGGTAGTAAACCGAACACGGCCCTTCAGCGATACAGCATTCGTACCCCGCCCGAGCCACTCGCTATCGGTCGATGTTAGCCCAGCCATAACAATAGCGATACACCCGAACGGCTGGGACATGAATCTACATCACGAGCGCATCGAAGCCTCGCCGCCGGCGAGCACGATGAGCTTCTGTCTCACGACCGACCTCACTGGGAACGGCCGACCGGACGTCATCGTCGGGGCGCTCGGCGACGAGCACGAGGTCCAGTTCCCGCTGGTCGATACGTCAGTCGACTTGCTGTCCGTGTTCGGCATGGGGCCGCTGGCCCGCTGGCTCCAGACGAACGTGTTCTGGTACGAAAACCCCGGCTGGGAGCGCCACGATGTCGCCAGCGCACCCGAACTCTCCGTCGGTGGCTCGCTTGGCGATATAACGGGGAACGGCCGCCCGGACATGGTCGCCGGCCAGAACATTCACCAGCACAAGCTGTGGTGGTTCGAAATACCGGACGACCCGCGAAAGCAGTGGACGCGCCGGCTCATCACCGACGACTTCGAGAAGTATCACGACACCGCCGTGGCGGACGTGGACGGCGACGGACAGAACGAGGTCGTCGGGCTGTCTCAGGAGTCCGAAACGGTGTTCTACTACGATATCCCTGAGGACCCGACGCGTGAACCGTGGCCGGTGGCGAACCGACACGTTGTCGCCGAGGATATCGACGTCGAGGGCGTCGCTGTCGAGGACGTCGACGGCGATGGCGAGGTCGAAATCGTCGCCGGCCCCAACGTCTTCCATCGGACGGCCGACGGATGGGACCGGGAGTCTATCGCCGAGAACTGGCAGTGTACCCGCGTCGCTATCGAGGACGTCGACGGCGATGGGGACCTGGAAATAATTCTCGTCGAGGGCGACGAACCGTATCTCGACGACCGCCCGGCCAGGCTGGGCGTGTTTGACCCGCCAGAGTGGGACCTGACGCTGCTGCACGACGACCTCTCGAACCCGCACAGCCTCGACGTAGCGGACTTCGACGGCGACGGCAATCCCGACATCTTCGTCGCGGAAATGGGGCTAGAGGACGGACACGAACCGCGACAGTTCGTGTTCCACAACGACGGGGCGGGGAACTTCGAGCAGAAAGAACTGGGAACCGGTATCCCCACCCACGAAGCGAAGGTCGTCGACCTCGATGGCGACGGTCTCCCCGACATCGTCGGCAAGGCATACACCGAGCCCCGCGTCGACGTCTGGCAGAGCAATCCCTGACTAGTTTCCTGTCCTTCTATTTCGGCCGCTAGGATCTTTCAGACCCCGTTTTCGAAGCCAGTGCCGATGCTCCCGAAGCCGAACCTGACGATGTAAGTGACCGTTCAATTCCCGTGTCGGGGGATTCAAGACCGTCCGGAGCGCGGTATCGAGTGAAATGCGGCACGACCACATCATCAGCGCGAAACAGCTCTCGCGGGGCGACATCGAGACGGTGCTCGACCACGCGGCCGACATCGCGGCTGACCCGGGAGCGTTCGCGGACCGGCACAGCGACACGCTGCTTGGCCTCCTCTTTTTCGAGCCGAGCACCCGGACGAAGATGAGCTTCACAACGGCGATGAAACGCCTCGGCGGCGACATCGTCGACATGGGCTCCGTCGAGTCCTCCAGCGTGAAGAAAGGCGAGTCACTGGCAGATACCGTCCGCGTCGTCGAGGGGTACACCGACGCGCTCGTGCTCCGGCACCCCATGGAGGGCTCCGCGAAGATGGCGAGCGAGTTCGTCGACGTGCCGCTCGTCAACGCCGGCGACGGGGCCGGTCAGCACCCGACACAGACGCTACTCGACCTCTACACGATCCGTGAGAACGCGGGCTTTGAGGACCTGACTATCGGCATCATGGGCGACCTGAAGTACGGACGAACGGTCCACTCGCTGGCCCACGCACTCACGACCGTCGACGCCCGACAGCACTTCATCAGTCCCGAATCGCTCCAGCTCCCCCGCTCGGTCCGCTACGACCTCCACGAGGCCGGCGCGGAGGTCCGCGAGCACACCGACCTCGACGAGATTCTCCCTGACCTGGACGTGCTCTACGTGACACGCATTCAGGCCGAGCGGTTCCCCGACGAGAGCGAGTATCGCGAAGTCGCCGGCCAGTACCAGATCGACGCCGACACGCTGGACGCGGCCAAGGACGACCTGACCGTGATGCACCCGCTCCCGCGCGTCGACGAGATCGCCCACGACGTCGACGAGACCACCCACGCACAGTACTTCCAACAGGCCCACAACGGCGTCCCCGTACGGATGGCGCTGCTCGACCTGATGCTCGGAGGCGACCAATGAGCGACAACGACCAGCAACTCCGCGTCTCGAAGATCCAGAACGGCACCGTCATCGACCACATCGCGGGCGGCCAGGCGCTGAACGTCCTCGCGATCTTGGGTATCGACGGGACCAGCGGTGACTCCGTCTCCGTCGCGATGAACATGCCTTCCGACCGTCTGGGGCACAAAGATGTCGTCAAAGTCGAGGGCCGCGAACTCTCCCAGGACGAGGTCGACGTGCTCTCGCTCATCGCCCCCGCGGCGACGATCAACATCATCCGTGACTACGATGTCGTCGAGAAGCGCCGCGTCGAGCGGCCGTCGGTCGTCGAGGGCGTCCTCGAATGCCCGAACCACAACTGCATCACGACCGAAGCCGAACCCGTCGACTCGCGCTTCGCCGTCGGCGACGACGGCGTCCGCTGTGAGTACTGCGATACGATCATCCGTGACGACCTGCCGGCACACATCCTCGCGGAGTAAGCCGACCCTGCCGCCGTCTGGCTACTGTAACCAGATGCTCGCAAACGAGTCGAAGTAGTCTTCGCCGGTATCGACCAGTACGTGGTCCGCGCCGAGTGCCGTAACGCGGTTTGACACCGAGTCGATGTGGGCGTCGAGCCGCGACTGGTACGTTTCGGCCAGCGAGCCGCTGAAATACGACCGGCGTTTCTCGTCGCTCTCGGGGTCGGCGAACAGCACGTCACCGACGACGCCGGGGTCCCGTTCCTCCGGGGCGACCACGCGGACGAGCAACACGTCGGCGTCGTTGCGTGCGAGCGCGGCGACGCCCGACTCGAGCTCCTCGGGGTCGGCCAGACAGTCGCTGAACACGACGACGAGCGAGCGCGAGCGAATGCGTTCGGCGTACGCCTCCAGCGCGGATTCGAAATCGGCCGTCCCGTCGGGCGTTATTTCGTTCAATTGGTCGATAAGCGAGAGGAGTTCGCCGCGGTTCGACTGCCCGGTGTCGATGCGGTTCACCCGGTCACGAAACGTGCAGAACCGGAAGTCGTTGTTCTCCTCCGCTGTAAGGTAGGCGAAGCCGAGGCCGAGCTTGGCGGCGCACTCGAACTTGTGACTCGCCGCGTCGCCGTAGTCCATCGACGCGCTCGTGTCGACGAGCAGGTGGACGGTCAGGCTCCGCTCTTCCTCGTACTGCTTGATGAAGTACTCCTCCGTCCGGGCGAACAGCTTCCAGTCGATTCGTCGCGTGTCGTCCCCCGGCGAGTACCGCCGATAGTCGCTGAACGTGAGCCCCTCGCCGACCCGCGGGGACTGCTGGTCGCCCTGCCGAATCGAGGTCGTCTGGCGGTTCAGCGCGGCGGTAAACCGGCCGAGTTCGTCCAGAAAATCCGGTTCGATAGTCACGGCTGGCCCTCCCACGGGTCCGCCCGCCAGATTGCGTGCGTCGGGTGGGTCATCCCAGCAAGTCCGCGATGAGGTCGTCTGCCGTCCGGCCCTCGCGCTCGGCCCGGAAGTCCACGATAATCCGGTGCCGGAGGACGGGCGCGGCCAGCGCCTCGATATCCTCGCCCGTGACGTGCGAGCGGCCGTGGAGGAACGCCCGCGTCTTCGCCGTCTGGACGAGCGCCATGCTCGCCCGTGGGCTGGCCCCGAACTCGATGTCGTCGGCTTCACGCGTCCGGCGCACGAGCTGGACTGCCCGGTCGCGCAGGTCGTCGGCGATGGGCATCTCGCGGACCAGTTGCTGGATCTCCTGAATCTCCGGGCGGGTGAGCGAGCGCTCGACGGGGACCTGCTCCGCGCCGGCGGTGTACATGTCGACGATGGTCCGCTCTTCCTCGTAGTCGGGGTAGTCGACCAGCAGTTTCAGCATGAAGCGGTCGGTCTGGGCCTCCGGGAGCGCGTAGGTCCCCGACTGGTCGATGGGGTTCTGGGTCGCCAGGATGAAAAAGGGGCGCGGCAGCTCGTAGGTCTCGCCCGCGGCGGTCACCTGTTTCTCCTGCATCGCCTCCAACAGGGCGGCCTGTGTCTTCGGCGTCGCGCGGTTGATCTCGTCGGCCAGCACGACGTTGGCGAACACCGGCCCTTTCTCGAAGACGAACTCGCGGCCGCTGTCGGTCTCGCGGATGATCTCGGTCCCCGTGATGTCGGAGGGCATCAGGTCGGGCGTGTTCTGAATCCGGGAGAACTGGAGGTCGGTCACCTCCGCGACGGTCCGGACCATCGTCGTCTTCCCCAGTCCCGGGTTCGATTCGAGCAGGGCGTTGCCGTCGGCCAGGATACAGATGAGCAGTTGCTCCAGTACCTCCTCCTGACCGACGATCCGCGTGCCGATCTGTTCGCGTGCGTTCGCGATCTTCTGCTGTAGTTCGTCGATGTCGTGCTCTGAGCTCATGGGTCGGTGTCCTCGTCGTCCGTGTCTTGCTCTCGAATCCTGAGATTGTACTCGCGGATGAGGTCCGCGTCCTCGACGTCTTCCTGGCCGGCGAACCCGGCCTGCTGGCTGTCGACTGTGCCACTTCCACTTCCCGGCCCCCCGGTGTCCGACGACGACGGGAACGACTGGCTCCGGTCGATTTCCTCGTCGCCGCCCGTCGAATCAATCTCGGCGGTGAGGTTCTCGTCGCCCGCCTGCACGTCCTCGCTGTCGCCGAGTATCGCGTCGCCGTCTTCGAGCCCCTCGTACTCGCTGGGCCGGTCGTTCGGCGACTCCGTCTCGACCGGGTCGCGGTCGAGTAGGCCGATGTCGACGACAGCCACTTGGACCGTCGCCAGGCTCAGCAGGACGATGACGATGAGCGTCCCGATAAGCCGCCGGCTGTCGACGAGGGCGACGCTCGAACTCCGTTTCAGGCCCGCAAGCACGTCCTCGTAGAGCCGGGTCGCCATCCGCGTTTCAGCCCCGTCCTCGACCGCGTCCCGCGCCGTTCGGAGCGCGTCGGTGACGTTCGCGTTCGCCGCCTCGAACTGCTCGACGAGTGGCTGTCGGACCCGGGACAGATACTCGCCGACGAACCAGAGCGCGCCGACGACAATGCCGACGACTGCGCCCGTCGGGAACGATAGCGCAGGTATCGAGCGGCCGACAGCCGCCCCGACCGGGTCCGTCACCGCCGTCGGAACTGACAGCTGTGTCGGGAGTGCAGTCGGCGAGAGGACAGTCAGGAAGATGTTCACCAGGAGAAAGACCAACACCGCGTCGACGATGGCGTAGATGAACGCCGCCTTCTTGCCCTCGCGTCTGACCTCGGCGATGGCGTCGGCCATGCGTTCGCGTGCCTGTGCCCGTCCGTTTTCAGGCGGCTCTTCGTCGCCGTTTTCTCCGGTATCTGTGTCGGGGTCGTCCATCAGTAGTCCTCGCAGGTCGGGTCCGGTGTCTCCATCCTGTTACAGATGGTCTCGATATCGTCTCTCAGCGCTTCGTTCTGATTTTCGAGTTCATTGATTTCGCTTTCGAGGGTGTCGATCCGCGATTCCAGGCTGTCGATATCGTCCTGCAGGTCGGATACCTGCCCCTTCAGTTCGTTGCGTTCGTCCTCTAACTCCTCGTTTTCGGCCTCCATATCGCCGATTGTCGTTTCGAGGTCATCGACTTCGTCCTCGAGAGTGTCGCGCTCGTCCCGAAGGTCGTCGACTGTCCCCTCCAGTTCATCGACGCGGCCCTCGCTCTGGCGGAGCGACTGCCGGGTCTCTGCCAACTGGCTTTCCGTGGCGTTCAACTGCGACTCCGTCTGATTCAGATTGGTTGCGACCTGATCGACATCCTCCGACCGCGTCTCCAGTCGCTCTTGGAGTTCCTCGACACGGGTCTGTGTGGATTCCAGTTTATTTCTGGTGTCGTCCAGGTTCCCCCGAAGTTCGGCGTTTTCCTGTCTGAGCTCCTGATTCTG
Organism: Haloarcula sp. K1; assembly: GCF_001647155.1. Classification (NCBI taxonomy): domain Archaea; kingdom Methanobacteriati; phylum Methanobacteriota; class Halobacteria; order Halobacteriales; family Haloarculaceae; genus Haloarcula; species Haloarcula sp. K1. The sequence goes on along the minus strand of NZ_LRHL01000021.1, from coordinate 35,883 downwards.
CGAGCGAAGCTCGCTCGCGGAGTCCTGGTACAGCACCGTCGTTCCGCCGGTGCCGACCATCGAGAGGACGACGAACACCACGAGCCCGAGGTTGATCCGGCGGCCGATTGCGCTCACGGGAGACCACTCTCCAGGGAGGTGCGACCGCGGTACACTTGAACACGCCGGGCGACCACCTCGCCGGTGAACAGCAGGAGCGCGCCGAGCAAGGCGAGCCAGTCCCAGGTGTTCCGAACGGTCCGGACCCGGGTGGACTTCTGGCGCGCCTCTCTGGCTATCTGTTCGCCCTGGGCCGGGCTGAAGGTCTGCCCGCCCGTCGTTTCGACGAGCGCATCGAGGCTGTCACTCGGACCGAAGGCTCCGTACTCAACGGGGTAGTTCGCCGCGTACTCGGTGTCGAGTGCGGTCTGATACCCCGCCTCCCGAGGCGTGAACTCGCCGCGATACCGGCCGTCGCCGATCTGGCGGAAGGAGATGTTCGCCGCGTCCGGGCGGCTATCGCCCTGGTAGGTCAGCGTCGTTGGACGCCCCACACGAGCATCGCTGACCGCTGTGACGCCGGTCTGCGTGCGCATGGGGTCACCCACCGCGTAGTTGACCGACTTCGTGACGACCAGCGAGTCCGGCCGGTCGAGCAGGCCGCCCATCGTGTTGTCCGAGTCGTAGGCGGTGATCGAGACGACGCGGCCCAGCCCGAACCGCCAGGAGGCGATGGCCGGCTTCCCGTCCGCGGTGGCGACCTGGTAGTCGGCCCCGGGCTTGACCTGGACGTTGTTCGCCTGGCCGGGGTTCGCAGTCAGCTCGACGCCGGCGGTGATGAACGTGTCCTCCGTGACGATTGTGAGGTTCTCCCCCTCGTAGCGCCGCGAGGAGCCGCCAAAGAGGAGCCGCAACCGCTCGGTCTCGTCGGCGGCGAAGTACGAGCCGCCCGACTCGCTTGCGATCTGGCGCATCGTCGCGACGCCGACTCGCTTGCCGACACCGACCGAGACGACGCGCGTCCCCTCGCGGCCCAGTTGGTTGGCGACGGCCGCCGGCGGGCCGAGCCGGTCTTGGCCGTCACTCAGCAGGATGATCGTCCCTTCGCGGTCACCCAGGAGTTCGTCGGCCCCCTGAAGCCCGACGGCGATGTCCGTCGCGCCACCGCTTTCCAGCCGGCGTATCTTGTCGGCAGTCTCCGCCCGGTTCTGCCCGAGCGCTTGTATCTCCGAGACGCGATATGCGTTGTGGTTGAACGCGACGACGCCGACCTGGTTCTCGTCGCCGAGCTGGTCGAGCACGTCCAGCGCGACGGCTTTCTGTATCGCGAGGCCGCTCTCGGCGCTGCCGGAGACGTCGACGAGGATGACGATGTTCGACTCGCCGCCGGTGGCGTTCCCGACGCGGACCGGGAGCATCGAGGCCACCGACGACGTTTCGTAGCCGCCGTTCTCGTAGGCGTTGTCACCGCCCGCGACGACGAGCCCGCCGCCGTTGATGACGAAGTCCTGCAGCGCGGTGGCGTTCCCGATATTTCCCGACGGTGTGTCTTGCATGACGACGGCGGCGTAGTCGTCGAGGTCCGCCGGGACCGACGAGGCCGTCGAAACGTTGTACAGCGAGTCGAGGTAGTTCCGCAGGGGATACTCGCCCTGTGAGACGTACAGCACGTCGGGCTGTTCGACGACGCGGACGCTCTTGTAGAACACGTCGTTTCGCGCGTACTCGTCGTCGCCGGACAGCGTCGCAGTCACGCGGTGTGACCCGATTTCCTCGAACGTGTGGTCGACGGTGAGCGTGCCGTCCGGCCGGAGTTCTCCTTCAGTCACGCTCTCACCGTCGATAGTCACTTCGACGGGCACGGGTTCGAGGACGCTCACGCCCTGCATCGAGACGGTGTACTGTGACTGGACGCCGCGGCTCACCGTCGACGGCCCCGCTATCGCCACGGCTCGCTCAGTGCGTGGCGACTGCGGGGTGACGCTGTGGACGGTCGCGTTGAGCCCGGCTGCGTCCTCGGCGGCTGTTGCCAGACTCCGGCCCTCCGTGACGCGGCCGTCGGAGACGACGACGACCGTCCCGTTCGCTTGGAGATTTGCCGCCACGCCGTCGCCGATCCGCGAGTTCGACCCGCTGCCGATGGTCGCCCGTGTCACCGGGACGCCCTCGCTCTCGATATCCTGTACCAGCTCGTCGGTCGTGTTCGGATAGATACCCATGCTCGCGGATTCGTCTGTCAGCAGTGTCACGCCCGGTTCACCCGGCGTCTCGCGGGTCTGAACGGTGTACGGTTCCATCGCACCGAGGACGAGCAGGCAGACGATGAGCACGCGGCTGGCAAGCAGGAGCCGGCGGCTCCGGTTCGAGGCCGACCGCGGCCCACCGTCGCCACGCCGGACGAGATACGCGAGGAGGCCGACGGCGACCGGCAAGACGAGCAGCGGCCACAGGTGCTCGACACCGACGGTGAGTCCCTCCCTGAGGGTGTAGGACACCGCCATCAGAGGTCACCCCGTCGGCGCAGATAGCCGACCTCGGCCAGCGCAAGTATCAGCCCGCCCAGCGCGAAGTACTCGGTCAGCGGCTGTGGCACCGACCGCTGTTCGGTCCGGGTGAGGTTCCCAGCCGTCCCGGAGCGCTGGTCGAGCGCTCCGACGTTGGTGTTTGACTCGCCCTCGTCCAGCAGCGAGGCGCTCACCTGCCGGCTCTCGCTTCGGTAGAGCCCGGCTCGCTGGAGCGGGACCGAGTTCCCGGAGACGGGGCCGGCCGGCCCCTCGACGGTGGTGTTACCGAACCGGACGGTCTCACCGGTCTCGTGGTTCAGCGCCGGGAGTTGTTCCCTGTCCGCCAGATAATACACCGCCCGCTTCCAGAACACGGGGTACTGGTAGTTGAACTTGAAGCTGGACCGGTCCTCGATGTAGCCGTAGTACATCACGCGGCCGCCGTTCCGATCCTCGGTCGCGATGAGCGGCGTCCCGTCCCCCAGTTGCACCTGGGCCGACCCGGAGCGCAGCGACCCGGAGATGTACTCGTCCGGTGGCTGGAAGTCGATGCCGCGGGTGAGCTGTGTCTGTGCCGTCTGGCCCACTGTCGCGCCCGCCCGGGTCTCGCCGGGCTCGATGAGGAGGAGGTCCCGGTACCGCTGTGGGAGGTCGTCCTGTGCCAGTACCGCCACGCCGCCACCGTCTTCGACCAGTTCGCGCCCGCTTTCGACGTTGCCGGGCAACAGTGAACTCTGGTCGACGTTGCTGTACAGGATGACGTCGTAGTTCTTCTGAATGGTTGTCGGCGGCTGGCTGACCGTCACGTTCACCCGGTCGACGACCGACAGCGCGGTGGTCAGGTACCGGTTCCGGTCGTTTGTCAGCACCAGTACGTCGACAGCCGCGTCCGCCGGTGCGGCGACGTAGACGCTGTCGTCAGTCGCGAAACTGTCGCCCGGGCTGAGCCGGGCCTCGCTCCCGCCGGCCGGGACCGGCATCGTCACCGAGCCAACGTCGTCGGGTCCGAGCTGCAGTTCTCGCTGGGTGTTGCCGAGCCGAACGGTCCGGGTGACGGTCGAGTCGCCGTAGTTTTTCACCGACAGCGTTACCTCGGAGCCGGAGAACCGCCGGTCGATGAACCCGACGTTCGCGTCGCCCCCACTGTCGAACTGCTGGAGGTCGACGGAGAGGCCGCGCCCGCGCGCTGAGGTGACTGCAGTGGTCCACTCCTCGCCCGCGAAGTCGCTCAAGACGACGATTCTGGCGTTCTCACCGGCGAGCGAGGCCGCCTGCGAGATAGCGCCGCTGAGCGCTCCCGGCGCGTCCGTCGGGCTGAGCCCATCCAGCGTCCCCTGCGCTGCCGTCGGCGTACCACGCTGGAGCACGACCTCGCCGCCGTTGGTCGTCGTGACGACGGAGGTCGTTCCTGTTACTTCTTCTTGGGCGGCCGCAACGGCCCGCTGGAAGCGTGTCTGACCGTCGGCGTCGGTCTGCATGGACGCGCTGGTGTCCACGACGATGACCGTCTCCTCGACCGTCGCCCGCTCGGAGACGGTGACGTACGGCGTCGCCAGTCCGACCGCGAGCACCAGCACGACCAGTACCTGCAACAGCAGGAGGAGGCTCCGCGAGATCCGTTCGAGAAACGGCGTCGCTGACTGCTGGCGTTCTCCGGCGACGAGAAACTGGAACGTCGGCAGCGTGAGTTCTTGCGGGTCCGGTCGGATGAGATACAGCACCACTATCGGCACCGCCAGGAGGAGAGCCGCCAGTCCCAGGGGGGCAAGCAAAACGTCCGAGAGGACCATTGTCTGTGTATCAGGCGGAGGCGGCATTTATCTTGTGAATATAGTGACACCACCGTTCGGGCACCTGACGGCGGTGTCTCTCGGCCGACTCATCGCCGGCTATGGCCCAGCACAGCAGTACAGGCGGTTATTTTCGATCCTCCGATAGCAGACGAACGCTGTCACCGACGCAATGAGTGACGCCGCCGCGGCTTCGGGAGGCTCCATTCTCCACATAGAAGAACAGGTAGAATACGCCCGCAGTCTGCGGATTTCGGCGGCGATGACAAAACCCATTTAACTGCAGATAGTCGAGTGACAATCAGAATGGGACAATCCGAGAGCGGGCCTACAGGGGCGACATCGGGGACCGCGAAAGAACGAACCCTCAAGGTTCTGTTCGAAATTGAACTGCCCGATGACTGTTCGTGCCCCCTTTCGGATCCGGATGCAGACATCGAGAACGCTCAGAACCAGATCGACGACGGCGTCTGTCACGCCGAGGTGACTGTCACCGACGAGGCCGGTACCGAGCGGGTTCTCCACTCGACAAATCAGGTCGGGGACGCCTGTCTCTGTCTCGCCTTTAGCGAGGTCGGGTGTGTTCCACGAACCCGGCGCGTAGACGGTGACTCGCTTTTCATCGAGACGTACGTCTCAGACCGAAGCGTCATCAGCGAGCTAGTCGACCAGTTGGAGTCGGCCGCGAAACGAGTGCGTCTGCGACGGCTGACATCCCGACAGGACGACGCGACCGAGTCGGAGCCCACTACAGTCGACCTCGCCTGTCTCACGACAAAACAGCGGGAAGCGGCGATACTCGCAGTGGACGAAGGGTACTATCAGACACCCCGACAGACGACCCTCGACGAACTCGCGGCCACGCTCGACATCTCGAAATCTGCACTCTCTCAACGCCTGAACGCCGTCGAATCGAAACTCGCGACGGCCGCCTTCGACCCGTAGACTCGCCTTTTCGGGCTGGACGCACTGGCAGAGACTCCCGGTGACACTCCCGTCCGTATTTAAACCCCTTCACAATACAGCGCTCTCCCTACCGAGCTTCGAGGGTAATCGGTAACTAGAGCCATGAATGACCCACAGCAGCCGCGGTTGACGCCGATTGATGAGTGGGAAGACGAAGCAGCAGCGATGCTTGACGGCGTCGAGTACGACACTGATCTGGGGCTACGGATGGCTCGGGATGCGATTCGTGTCTCGAACGGGGAACTGAGCGACGCCGAATTCCATGAAAAGTACCACGAGGAGGTACTGGCGGAGTTCGGTGAAGACGAGCGGCCGACCAAACCTGAGGGATTCGACGATGACTGACGACGACGGCGTTTACCGACGTGACGTACTGAAAGCCAGCGGAGCGGCTGCTGCCCTCGGTCTTGGCGGGGGCGAGTTCTTCCAGACGCTGGTCGAACGCGGAGACGGAACCGGGCCGTCCAACCGTGACTCCGGTATCGAGAGCTACGTCGGGCAAAACGAGGTCATCCAGACCGTCTGCTCGCCGAACTGTCGCGGGAAGTGCCCCATCGACGTCCACGTCCGCGACGGCCAGGTGAAGAAGGTCGAGCCACATCCGCCGGAAGACGAGCAGTACAAGCGGGCCTGTGTGCTCGGCCTCTCACACACCCAGCGTGTGTACGACCCGACGAGACTGAAGTACCCGATGAAGCGCACAGACTGGTCGCCCGACGAGCCAAACCCCGACGGACGCGGCCCGGATGCCGAGTTCGAGCGCGTCTCCTGGGACGAGGCACTCGACCTCGTCGCCGACAAGATGCAGTCGTTGAAAGCAGACTTCGGCCCAGAAAGTGTTCTCTTCCATGTGGGATTCGGGAATTACGGACAGTCCGGAACGGCGTTCAGCCGCCTGGCCTCTCTGTTCGGCTCGACCCAGCCTGCGTCCACAATTGACACGAACGTCGGCCGCGGCTTCAACCGTGTTACCGGGACCGGCTTCTACCTGCCCTCGACGAACGAAGCCGAAGACTGGGAGAACGCGAACACCATCATTGTCTGGGGGTCGGACCTCTTCTCCAGCCAGTTCCAGATGGACGCCTCGGAGGTGCTCGATGCCGTCGAGAACGGGGCGAAGCTCGTCGTGGTCGACCCAGTGTACACGACGACGGCATCGAAAGCCGACCTGTGGCTCCCGGTCAAACCCGGGAAAGACGTGCATCTCGCGCTTGCGATGATGCACACCGTCTTCGAGGACGGGACGTACGACGAACAGTTCCTTCGGCAGCGGACGACCGGTCCTGCGCTAGTCCGGAAAGATACCGGCGACCTGCTCAAGTCGAGAACTGTCTTCGACGACGGCAGTGATGATCAGGTCGTCGCTGTCGAACAGGGAAGTAACACGGCAGTCGAACTCGAACCCGAGACCGACGGCCCGTATGCGCTGTTCGGGGAGTTCACTGTCGACGGCATCGAGTGTGAGACGGCACTGACCAGACTCCGAGACCACGTAGCTGACTACGCGCCGTCGGAAGTCGCCGAGCAGACCGGTGTCGACGCGGAGAACATCCGCACTGCAGTCCGGTGGCTGGCGACTCGTGGCCCCGGTGGCATCGCCCCGAGCTACGCGCTCGGGCGGTACAAACACGGGCACATCTTCGGCCAGACCTATGCGATGCTGATGGGGCTGACCGGTGACTACGGCCGGCACGGAAACATCCACGCGCACCACTCCGGCGGTGCAACGCTCAGTACCGGCGGCTGGAGTACGCCCGAAGATGCTGATCCCGGACCATCGGTGCGCTTCTCCGACTACCCGGACGCGATGATCGACGGTGACCCGCACAAGGTCAGGGCCGTTTACTCAATCGAGTCGAACATGATGGGCAACCAGTTCCCGGACCGACAGCGGTTCAGAGAGGCTATCAAGAGCCTCGAGATGTTCGTCGTCGCGGACATGCATCACACGGATACGGTCCAGCATGCAGACATAATCTTCCCGGTCCCACACTGGTTCGAACAGGAGGACATCGTTTCCAGCTGGGGGTCCCATCCACACATCAGCTATCGACACAAGGTCCAGGAGCCGATGTGGGAGGCCAGAGATGACTACTACGCGATCCGCGGGCTCGCGGAGCGACTTGGATTTGGTGATTACTTCCCGGAGACAAAACGTGAACTGCTCCGGGAACTCGCCAGCCGGGACGACGCCATCGACTTCGAGACGCTGTCCGAGCAGGGCACACAGAAGAAGCAGAACATTCCCATCGTCAAGTTCACCGATGCGTTCCCCACCGACACGGGGCGAATCAAGATGTACGACGATGACGCCCCGAGCGAGGAGGGCGTGACGTTCGACCTCCCGCGGCCACTCGAAGACCGGACAGCCGACGACTACGAGAAGGCCGACGAGTACCCGCTGATGTTCATGCAGAAGCACAGTCGGTTCCGCATCCACTCGCAGTACGAGATGCTGAACTGGGTGCGTGAGGTCAACCCCGAACCACAGCTGGACATCCATCCGTCGGATGCGAAGGCCCGCGGCATCGAGGACGGCGAGTACGTCCGGGTGCACAACGACCGCGGCGAGATGATCGTGAAGGCGAAGTACAACGAGGCGTTCCAGCCGGGGCTGGTAAACACTGACCAGGGATGGTGGTCACGCGACTACGTCGCGGGCCACCACAACGACCTCACGCACAACGAGGTCAGCGAGGTCGGCCAGACGATGGCGTTCTACGACGTCCGTGTCGAAGTCGAACCGGTCCCCGATGACGTCGATACGGACAAGTACGAAGCCGATAACCCGCGCGGGGCCGGTGCCGACGCACCGCGCGCAGGAGGTGACTAACAATGACGAACTACGGCCTAGTAATCGACCAGGAGCGGTGTATCGGCTGTCAGGCATGCGCAGTGTCGTGTAAACAGGAGAACAACGTCCCGATGGGGCAGTTCTGGAACCGCGTCCTGACGGAGGGCGGCGACAAGATTGACACCCCGTCCGGTGGCTATCCCGAAGACGGCGGCAGTGGCTCGCTGGACATGGAGTACCAGCCGACGGCGTGCCAACACTGCGAAAACGCGCCCTGTGTGAAGGTCTGTCCGGTCAACGCGACGTACACCCGGGACGACGGGATCGTCGAGATCGACTACGACAAGTGCATCGGCTGTCGCTACTGCATGGCGGCCTGCCCGTACAACGCACGGGTGTTCAACTGGGACGAACCCGAGCAGATGCCCGAGGAGGGGACGGGCGACGTTGCCGCCCGGCCACAGGGCGTCGTCGAGAAGTGTACGTTCTGTAGCCACCGCGTCGACGAGGGACTCGACCCGGCCTGTGTCGTCAACTGTCCGGCCGACGCACGCATCTTCGGCGACCTCGACGACGAGGGGAGTACCGTCTCGAAGTACATCAACGAGTACGAGACGGACCAGCTCCTCGAAGACCGCGGGACGGACCCGAAGACGCACTACATCAGCGGCGAGATGAGTCCCGGTCGGCCGCAAACGTCGGATAAAATGGAGAGCGAACTCGACGATGTTTCTCCGTGGTCCGATGGAGCCGAGGACGTGCCGTCTGACGCCGACGGAAGCGACAGTAGCGACTCGGGTGGGAGCCCCCACTCCATCGAGGGTGATGCCGCTCCACACGTCCCGGCAGTGGGGTCCGGAGGTGATGACTGATGGCCGCTGACTCGTCACGGATCGCAATCCCGGCCTTCGGGACGAAAGGACGGCTGTGGCTCGGTCTGCTCGCAGCCCTCATGGTCGCTGGACTGGCAGCCTGGGGCTACCAACTCACCACGGGGCTGGTCGCCACGGGGATGCGCAACGTCTTCTCGTGGGGACTGTACATCATGATGTTCGTCCTGTTCGTCGGGCTGTCTGCCGGGGGACTCATCATCTCCAGTGCTCCGAAGTTCTTCCATTCACACCGCTACGAGGGGTTCGCACGGCTCGGCGTGCTGGTCAGCCTCGCCTGTATCACCGTCGCAGGCCTGCTCATCCTCCCGGACATCGGGCGGCCTGAGCGACTCTACCAGTTTTTCACCTCGCCGGACTTCCGCTCGCCGATGGTGTGGGACTTCGGTATCGTCATCCTCTATGGCGTGCTAAACCTCTGGTATCTGTGGCTGCTGACCCGCCGCGACCTGGCCGCTCGCGGGTCGCGACTCGCACTGGGTGTTGCTGATACCGACGCTGGACGCGAGCGTGACCGCACGCTCATGTTCTGGACGGCAGCACTCGCTCTCCCGACCGCGGTCGCACTCCACTCGGTGACCGGGTGGATTTTCGCGACGCAGATCGGTCGGGGCGACTGGTTCAGCCCCCTCGTCGCACCGGTGTTCATCGCCAAGGCGCTCGTCTCCGGGCTCGGGCTGTTGCTGGTCGTGTCGGTACTCGCAGACCGACTCACGAACTACGAGGTCGACCGCGAGGAACTCACGAGTCTCGGGAAGATACTCGGCATCTTCCTCGCGCTTCACGTAGTGTACTTGCTCGCGGCCGAGCGACTGCCCCACGCCTGGGCGAACCACTTCGAGTTCTGGGCCATCACCAGTAGCTTCCTCATCGGCGAGTCCGTCTACTTCTGGCTCTGGACAGTCGTCGGCGGGGCGGTCCCGCTTGTCATGCTGATGATTCCATCGCTCCGGAAGCGCGTGTCGGTCATCTTCACCGCGAGCCTCCTCGCGGTATTCGGCACGATGTTCGAAGGGATCCGGCTGGTGTTCACGGGGTACGAAGTCGCTAACATCGCCCTCCCACCGGGTATCTCGACCGGTGGTGAGTATGCCGGCATCACGACGGACATCTGGGCGACTGCGGGGGCCTACACCCCGACGCTGGTCGAAGTGGCTGTCACCCTCGGTATCGTCGCCTTCGGCGCACTCATCGTCACGCTCGGCCTGAAATACGTGCCGATTCAGCGAGTCGAGAGACCCGAATCGTACGCGACTGACGGCGGTCGACAGGGGCGACAATGACCAGACAGACTGACGCTCCCGCCAAGCGTGAGCGGGCATCCGAGCGCGGCACAGACAGCGACGGATTCCGCTCGGATGTCGCGGCGACCTACGCCGTCCTCGCTGAATGCTGGCGGGAACCGACCGAACAGCTGGTCGAAGCCGTCGAGACCGGAGAGCTGGTCCCGGTGGTCGGCGACGTCGGCTCGGTTGACCTTCGCCGTCTCAACGCCGAGTACACCCGGCTGTTCATCGGGCCGGACGGGCCACCGTGTCCACCCTACGAGAGCGTCTATCGCGACGGGGACGACCCGGACGAACTCGGCCCGGTCAAGGGGCCAGCCACGATGGCTGTCGTACGCTGGTACCGGGAGTTCGGCGTCCAGCCCGCGGCCGACCATCCGGACCTCCCGGACCACATTGCGACCGAACTGGAGTTCGCCGCCTATCTGGCAGAAGCGGGCTTCGACGAACGGCTTGCCCAGTTCCGTACGGAGCACCTCGATGCGTGGGCTGACGAGTTCCTCGGGCACGTCGAGGCAGAGACACGCGAAGCGTTCTACGCGTCACTGGCGGCGACGACCCGGGAGGTGCTCGGTCAGTAGGGGATCTGCGGGGCACTGATCGGGTTCGTCGCGGCGGCCGACTTCCCCTCACCCATTTTCGCGGTCAATACGCGTTCAGAGTCGTGTGCGCCGTCAGCGACCAGTATCGCGACGAGTACGAGAGACAGCTCTCACAGGCGGTCCCACAGTCGGTCACAGCGACGAAGCCCAGCGGATGCAGGGGAGCGGGGCATGACAGACGGGAACCCGGAGCTGCGGCGTGGTTCTACTGTGTGTCGCGTCGTTCCCACGCCTGGACCGTCGGGAGCGACCACCCGCGACCGATGCCCAGCCCTCGGGCCAACAGCACCGCGAGCGCGCACCCGGCCGATGCCGCACCGGCCGCCGCGCCCAGCTGTGCCAGCGCCCAGAAGGCGAGGCCGCCGATGACGGCACAGGACGCGTAGAAGTCCTCGCGGAGGATGAACGGCGTCCGGCCCAGCAGCAGGTCCGATATCGCCCCGCCGCCGGCCGCGTTGACCGTCGCCAGCGCGACGACGGCAAACACCGGAAGGCCGGCCTGATGGCCCAGCAGCGCTCCGGTGGTCGTGAACGCCGCCAGCCCGATGGCGTCGGCCGTCAGGACGACCGGATGCTGGTGGCCGTCGTCGAGGAAATGCACGAACAGAACAGCGGCGGTGACACCAAGGAGTGATAGGGCGACCTCGCCGGGCGACTGCAGGGAGTTCGGAACGCGGTTCAACAGCAGGTCCCGCGTCGTCCCGCCACCCAGTGCCGTCATCACGCCGACGACCGTGACGCCGAACACGTCGTAGCGCTCCTCGACAGCCTTCGCCGCGCCGACGAACGCGAACCCGACCAGCCCGATAGCGTTCATCACCGCAAACGGGTCGGTCACGCTCCCCCTCCGGCCCGCTGGGGCACGGCGCATGAGCGAACCCGACCGAGTCGACCCGCTGTCACGAGTTTCGCGGTCATTATGCTACTACTACGGGTGCGGACAATTAGGCCTTTAGTCCTGCCCGCGAGGTATGTCCCCGGCTATCACTGTCGACTGCCAGCGACCGTACTCACGGCTTGACCGTCTCCAGTACCCAGTCGGACGGTGTCGCTCGGCGGACCTCGAACGGGTCGAAGGCTTCTCGCGGGGCCTCCGCGAGCCGGCCCAGGAACTGCCCGACCGGCGTCGGGTCGCGGTCGCTGACGAGGACGAACGACTCGCCGCTGTCCAGCGCGGTGAACTGCTCTCGAACCAGATCCTTGCGTTCCTGTGGCGGCAGGCCCCGGATATCGGCGGTCGGATCGACGCCCACCTCGCCGGCGGTGTCGAGGGCCGATTCCACGGCATCCCCCAAATCGCTGACCGCGCTGGGCACGTCGCCGGGCGCTGGCGTCCCCTGCAGGTCGTGCGAGAACGGGAGTTCGGCCAGCACCTCGGCATCGAGGTCCGAAAGCGCGTCGCCCGTAAACAGGTCGTTCGGCTCGCCACAGCAGTCACAGACGTACTCTGCCATGTTGACGACGGTTCCCAGGACCGGCACGTCGTTGTCGCGGAACAGTTCGACCGTCCGGCTGGTGTCGCTGACGCTGGCGTGAAACGGCGTCGTCACGACGACCACGCCGTCAACCGGGACCTCCTGTAGCGTCGTCAGCACCACGTCGCCCGTCCCCGGCGGCAGGTCCAGCACCAGTATCTCGTCGTTTCGCCAGGCGGTGTTCTCGAAGAGGTCCTCAAGCGCGTCGTGGGCCATTGCCCCGCGCCAGGCCAGCGGCGCGCCGCTTTCCATCAGGCCGACGCTCATCACGTCCATGTCGCCCGCCCGGACCGGGAGCGGGTCGCCCTCCTCGCTGGAGTGGACTGGGCCGCTCACCTCCAGCAGCTCGGGCACATTCGGGCCGTGGATGTCGGCGTCGAACAGCGCCACCTCGCTGTCGGCGGCCAGCGCGCAGGCCAGATGCGTGGCGACCGTCGACTTGCCGACGCCGCCCTTCGCGCTGGCGACGGCGATAACGTGGTCGAACGACTCGACACCGGCCTGCCCCTCGCTCGATGGCGTCGTCCGTTCGACGTGGACGCTGTCGACGCCGTCCACGTCGTCGACCGCGTGGAGCATCGCTTGGACGACCTGCGTGCTCGTCTGGCCGTCCAGCGCGGTCAGGTCGGCTTCGATTGTCACGTCGCCGTCGGCCGCGTCGATGTTCTCGACGAAGCCCGCGTCGAACACGGAGAGGTCGGCGTTCGGGTCGCGCACGTCTCGCAGTGCGGCTTCGATACGGTCGGTCAGTGTGGTGGGCGTTCCGTCAGTCATCGTCAGAGGTCGGGCATCCGATTGAGTCTGTCTTCGCCGGGCAGGAGTCGGGCGTCGTTCTCCAGCGCACCACCGAACTGCCGCCGGAACCGTCCGGGGTCCACGTCGAGCGACCGCTCGGCGGTCTGGCGGACCACGGTGGCCGGGTCGTCGGTGAGTTCCTGCAGTCGCTCGCGGGCGCGGTCCTCGTCGACGCCGCCGAGCATGTGGGCGGCCCACTCGCGGACCCGCTCGCTGTCGTCGCGGCTCTGCTCCAGCAGCAGGTCGGCCATCGCCTCGCCGCGGAGCTTGAACAGCGAGATAGCCGCGTTGCGCCGGATCGCGTGGTGGTCGTCGTCGATTGCGGCCGCGATATCGTCCTCGTGAGCCTCGCGGTCGACGTTGTCGAGCGTGACGACGGCTTCGGCCCGGACCCACGGGTCGGGGTCGTCGAGCAGTTCCACCGCCACCGCTGCGGCCCGCTCGCCGCCGTGGGCCGTCAGCGCCTCGACGGCGAACTGGCGTACGTCGCTGTCGTCGTCGGTCGTTGCGGCGCGGGCCAGTGCCGCCACGATTTCGTCAGTGGACGCGCGGTCTTTGAGTTCGAGGGCGGCGCGCCGGCGGTCGGTCTTCGCGCCGTGTTCGATGTCGGACAGCAGCGACGCCACCGCGTCGTCCTCGACGGGTTCGGTGTCGCTGGCGGCCAACTCTTCGGGTGTCGCCTCGCCGATGGTCACGTCCTCGCGGGATACTTCGATGTCTTCGAGCGCTTCGATGTCGGTGTGCAGGCCCGGACTGCGCTCGGGGTCGAGTTGGGGGTCCGGGTCCTCTTCGAGGTGCTTCTCGAACTCGTCGTCGTCGTGACAGCCCGTCATCGCTGGCCCTCCTGTGCGGTGAGGACGGCGATGCCGAGCGCGAACGGGAGCGCACGCGGGAGCGACGCCGGGACGCCCGCGAACGCGACCAGCGCGACGCCGGCGAGCAGCGGCCATCGCCGCGTTCGGCTAGCCGCGCTGGCCGCCGTCACCGCACCGGCAGCGGCCAGTGCAACGACCGGCAGGCTCGTGCCGACGACGCCGGTTCCTGTGAGCGTGACCGCGCCGGTGACGAACGGGACGGCGCGGCCGACCGCGAGGACGACGGCGAAGGCGGCGACGCCGCCGAGTATCGCGCCCCAGTCCGCCGTCGACAGCGATCGCCAGTCCGTCGCGGCGAACGCCGGCGTCGCCGCGACCCCGAGCAGCGCCGCGGTCGAGGCCGCCGGTCGGAGCCCCGTCCAGCCGCCGACGCCGCTCGCCAGCCCGACGCTCAGCGCCGCGACGAGCAGGGCGGTCGCGGCCGCCGAGACGGGGTCCAGCCGTCGGCCCGAGACCGCCGCGACCGTCGCCGTCCCGAGGACGACGGCGGCGGCCGCCGGGAGCGCCACAGCGCTACTGACGAGCGACAGCAGGCCGAACACGCCGACGAACAGCAGGCCGACGCCGGCGGCCGGGTCGGCGTCGGTGACGGCGACGGTGACCGCCGCGGCGGCGACGACGGCCGTGGACGCGACCGTCAACGGGCCGGGCGCGACCGGGACCCCGTATCCCGGCGCGTTGACGAACAGAACCGCGAGGTAGCGGGCGGCCACCGCGACGGCCGCCGTGCCGACCGCGAGGTCCGCGAGCGAGCGGTCCCCGCCGAGCAGTAGCGGCCGGACTCGCTGCTGGAAGGTGGCTGTCATCGCTTCCCCTCCAGTCGGTCCGCGAGGTCGTTTCGGTCGGCCCGGACGAACGCCTCCAGCAGTTCGCCGAAGCCGCCGTAGATGTCGGTCCCCGGCTCGTCGGCCAGCCGGTCGGCGACGCCGGCCGCGGCGTGGCCGAGGTGGCGGTCGTGGAAGTCAAGCCTGGCACTTGCGGCGTCGTCTCCGATGGCGGCTTCCCGGCGGGCCAGGTAGCCCGCGAACTCCAGTTCGTAGGTCACGGCGTCGTGGTTGTCCCGGGTCTCCTGGTCGATTTCGAGGCCGTAGTGGCTGTAGGCCCGCGAGAGGTCGAGATTCACGTCGTTCCAGGAGTGGTCCGGCCGGTATTTGGACTCGTACAGCGGGACTGGCGGCCCCTCGGTCTCCAGCGAGCCGTCGGTGCGGTCGGTGTACTCGCTGTAGCCGAGTTCGAAGATGTCGTTGTAGCGGGCCGCGAGCGTCTCGTAGTCATCACCGGTGGTGAGCGACGGGACGGTCACGTCGAGGCCTGTCCGGTCGAGACACGCTTGCAAATCCGCTTCCAGCGTCCCGTCGGCCGCCGCGCTGTGGAACGACTCCTCGGGGTACTCGAACGCCTTGGCGAGCGTCGCGTACACCGCGCCGCGGGCAGCGGCAGTCTCATCGAGGTCATCTATCGAGTCGGCTGGCGTGCTCGCCATCACTCGACCCCCCGTGTCCGATAGATGCCGAAGCCGGTGACGCCGACGACAGCGACGATGGCGATACCGGCGACGGTCCACAGCAGTGTCTCGTAGGGCGGGCCCTGCGGGCCGCCGCTGAACGGGTAGTAGTGCCACTCGCTGACCGCTTTCTGGCCGGACCGCTCGCCGTTGGAGCCGTTCCAGACGGCGAAGGCCACGTCGAGGTCGCCGTCGGTCCGCAGGTCGGTCCGGTTCTCGCCGGAGACGTCCAGCGGCCGCGAGTAGACCACCGTCCAGGTGGCGTTGCCGCCGGTGCCGCTGTGACTCGCGTTGGCCGAGACGGTCGGGTTCTCGAAGGCGGTTGTCGAACCGACTCCGCCGGCCAGCAGTTCCTGCGTCCCGGTCGACCCGCTCCAGTACCAGACGTTGACGCGGTTGTCCGGGCCGCCCATCGCTATCGGCGGCCGAGAACTCGTGTTGACCGGGAACTGGACCGCGACCGCGTCGGCGAACGCCCGTGTGCCGCTGGCGTTTGTATCCCGTGTCGCGTCGTGCCACTGCAGACGGACGTACAGGCGCTCGTCAGTCCGGGCCGCCTGCACGTCGACCGTCTCGACGGACGTGTCGTCGGCGTTCGGGACGCTACTCGGGGCGCTCGAAAGCGGCACGTCAGAGGCCGGCACCCCCGTCCACCCGTCGGCGTCCGGCTGTGCGAGGTCGGCCGTCGATACCTCCGAAACCGGGATCTCGTGTGCTGGCCGGGCGCTGGCCATCGGCGCGGCCACCGTCGAAACGACGATGAGCCCCGCCAGCACCGCCGTGAGTGTGAGCGTGTGTCGGTGGTCAGTCATCGTCAAAGACCTCCAATCGGTACTGTTTGGCCGGGTTCTTGTCCTGGAGCAGTTCCATCAGTTCGCTGTCTTCGCCCTGTCGGGCCCGCTGGCGCTCGCGCTCGATGGTGTCGAGGGCTTGGTCGACGCCGTCGCCGAACAGGTCCCGGAGGTACTGCCGGGGAATCCGGTCGATGTCGACCGTCTCCCCGTCCTCCGTGTGCTGCCCGGGGGCAAAGGGCGGGATGTAGTAGACGTTCGGCTGCGTGCGGAACTCCGGATGGAGCGGCAGGGCCACTTCGTACTCATTGACGAGCTTGTGGATCGGACCCTCCTCGTCGTCGAGGAAGCCGACCAGCCGGAGCTGGGGCGGGCACTCCTCGGCACAGGCCGGGGCGAACGTCTCCCCGTCGGGGCCTTCCCCTTCGATGCGGGGGTAACAGAAGATGCACTTCTCGGATTTCTTCGAGACAGTGTTGTAGTACACCTTCTTGTACGGACACCCCTCGACGCAGTAGCGGTAGCCCCGACAGCGGTCCTGGTCGACGAGAACGATGCCGTCTTCCTGGCGCTTGTACAGCGCCGAGCGCGGGCAGGCCTCGACACAGGAGGGGTGGGTGCAGTGGTTGCAGATGCGCGGGAGGTAGAAGTAGTAGCTGTTGGGGTACTCGCCGGCCCCCTGGTCCTCGTCCCAGTTCGGTCCCCACTCCGCGCCGTCGCGGGGCCGCAGCGGCTCGTCGCTGCCCTCGTACATGATCTCCTCGTGGTTGAATTCCCAGGCGCGGCCGTAGTCCTCTTCGTCGGGAATCTCGCCGGGCTGGCGTTCCTTGTGCTCGCCGGATTTCCATCCGCCGCCGGAGTCCTCCCAGCCGCGGGGGTAGCCCTCGCCGGGCTTGGTCTCGACGTTGTTCCAGTACATGTACTCGCTGCCGCCGTCCTCCGTCCAGAGGTTCTTGCAGGCGATGGTACACGTCTGGCAGCCGATGCACTTGTTCAGGTCCATCACCATTGCGACCTGGTGGTCGACGCCGTCAGCGACGTTGACCAGCGTGTCCTCTTCGCCTTGGTCGTCCTGTTGGTCGGTACTCATTCGGTGTCACCTCCGCTCGGTCGGACATCGACACGCACGTCGCTGTTGACCCCGGTCGGCCCCCAGTAGTTCGGGAAGAAGTGCAGGTGTTCCCCGGTGTCTTCCGGGTACTGGACCAACTGCGTCGGCTTCATGTACATCGGGACGAGCGTGTTGAAGTTGTCCCGGTCGGGGTACTGGAACTTCTCCCAGGAGAAGAAGTGCCGGACGGTCCCCGGTTCGCTGGAGGGGTAGATCTTCGCTTGCACCTCTACCGCGCCAAGGTCGTTGTACACCTCCACGGTGTCGCCGTCCTCGATGCCCCGCTCTTCGGCGTCCTCGGGGTTGATGTACACCACCGGCTCCCCCCGCTGGAGCCTGAGCATCTTGGGGTCGTCGCGCCACGTCGAGTGGATGGACCAGCGACCGTGAGGCGTGTTGTACGACAGCGGGTAGTCCCCGCCAGTGTTCTCCGGCCCCTCCTTGTGGGTCGGGAGTTCCTCGCCGAGTTCGAGATACCAGTCGTGGTCGATGTAGTACTGCTGGCGGCCGGTGAAGGTCGGCCAGGGGTTCTTGTCGTGGACGTAGTCCTGCCACGGGACGTAGGCCTCGCCATCCTTGATGTCCGAACTCCAGTGGTCGCCAGCCTCGAGGAACCGCTGTGGCTGCTCGTCGATGTCGTCGAAGGTTATCTGCTCGTCGCTGTCCTCGGGGTTGGTCTCCTCGGAGTGTTCGAGGATGAACTCCGCCGCGGCTTTGTCTTCGACGAGCCCTTCTTCCTCGCCGGTCTCCCAGTCGCGGACGTAGTCGTCGTAGATGGTCGTGAGATCGATGGTCCGGTCGAACTTGCGGTCCTCGATCGGCTCGACACCGCGTTCCTGGGCGCGCTCTTGTATCTTCTCGGCGAGCAGGCGGAATATCTCCCAGTCGGTCTTGGCCTCGCCGAGCGGTTCGACGGCCGGCGTGAACGGGTGCACGTAGGTGTGCATGTCCGTCTCCGAGAGATCGTACTTCTCGTAGTGGCTGGCCGCCGGCAGGACGATGTCGGAGTACATCGCCGTCGAGTCCATCCGGAAGTTGATGTCGACGACGAGATCGAGTTTGGGCCAGAGCTGTTCTTCGAGGGCGACGTTGCCCTTGGCCTGGTTGAAGTAGTTCCCGCGCCAGACGAACATCGTGGACGGGTCCGGTCGGTTCCCGTCGTCCCGTTCCTCGGGGTAGACCGGCATCCATCCCTTGTCGATGGACTCGCGTATCTTCTCTGCGGTGTCCGGATCAGTGTTGTCGAGGATGCCCGCGTGGAAGTAGGTCCACAGCGTCGTCGGCACGCCGCGGACGTTTCCGGTCGGGAACGAGAGCACCTTCCAGCCGTGGAACGACCAGATCTTCTCCTGGCCCACGTAGTGGTCCAGTCCGGTGCCGGGGTCGCCGAGATTGCCCGTCAGCGTCACGAGCAACTGGATGGCGCGGTTGCCCAGGTCGTTGTGGTACCAATCGTTGACGCCCTTGCCGTGGATGATTTTCGCGGCGTCGGCCTCGGCGAACTCGCGGGCGACCCGCTGGTAGGTGTTCGTCCCAACGCCGGTCTCTTCGTGGACAACGTCCGGCGTGTACTGACTGAGTTCGTCAGTGAGGTTCTCCCAGACCGACCGGACCGCGACGCTGCCCTCGTCGGTGTCGACACTACGCTCGACCGAGAGCTGCGGGTCGAAGTCGAGTTCGATACTTAACGAGTAGTCCTTCTGGCCGTCCCGCTCGCCGAGCGAACCGGGTGCACGACGGAGGTTGCCGTCGGCGTCGACCATGACGAACACCTTGTCCGGGTCGTCGGCGTCCTCGGCGAGGCCGACCTCGCTCGCCCGGAGGAACTTGCCGGTGTCCTCCCGGACGAGCAGCGGCATGTCGGTCTGCTCTTTGAGGTGTTCCTCGTCGTGCAGCCCCTCGTCGACGATGGTCTGGGCCATGCCCAGCGCGAGCGCGGTGTCGCTGCCGCCGTGGGGCGAGAGCCACTCGTCGGTGTGGATGGCCGTCTGGGAGTAGTCGGTGAAGATACCGACCCGCTTTGCGCCCTCGTAGCCGGCGTCGAGGAAGTACTTCGCGTCGGGGATGCGCGTGACGTTGATGTTCGACCCCCAGGCGATGATGTAGTCAGAGTTGTGCCAGTCGGCGGATTCGGCGTTGTCCGTCTGGGTGCCCCAGGTGATCGGCTGTCCCGGGGGGAGGTCCGAGTACCAGTCGTAGAAGCTATGCGAGACGCCGCCCAGCAGATTGACGAGGCGGGAGCCGGAGGCGAACGACACCGGGCTCATCGCCGGAATCGGCGTGAACCCGGAGATGGCGTCGTACCGGCCCGCCTGCACCTCGTCGATGACGTGGTCGGCGATTTCGGTCAGCGCCTCGTCCCAGCTAATCCGCTCCCACTGGCCCTCGCCGCGCTCGCCGGTGCGGCGCAAGGGGTGGAGCACGCGCTGGTCGGCGTTGACGTAGTCCGTGTAACAGGCCCCTTTCTGGCACCCGCGCGGGTTCGGGTCGGGGAGGCTTTCGTCGAACGTCGGGTAGTCGCCGGCCTGTTCCTCGCGCCAGACCTGGCCGTCCTTGACGTAGACGTTCCACGAACAGGAGCCGGTGCAGTTGACGCTGTGGGTCGAGCGGGCGACGGAGTCCCAGTCCCACTCGTCGCGGTAGAGGTCCTCCCAGTCCCGATACGGATACGACCCGATGGGGTCGTCGACCGCTTCGAGGCCGTCCATGCCGTCGTCGGCGAAGGACAGCCCCGTCGCGCCAAGCAGCGACGCGGCTCCGAGACCGCGCACGAAGTCGCGGCGACTGATTCCCGCACTGTCCGTTTCGTCGTCAGTCAGGTCGTTTCTACTCATTGGTGATGAACACTGTCGCAGTCGCGCAGGCAGCCCCGACGATAGCCAGCGCGATGCCGGTCGGCGTGCTGCCGCCGACTTCGAGGCCGGCGGCGACCAGTACGAGGCCGACCAGCTTGCTCGTCGTATCCAGCAGGCGATACTGCCGCTCAGTCAGTTTGATGCTCGCAGTCATCCGTTCTCCTCCGATTCGGTGCTAGCCGTTCTCTCGTCTACTGCACCACCGTCAGCGGCTACGTCGCCCTCCTGTGACGGCGTGGGCTCGCCGTCCCGCAACAGCAGGTACGTGATGCCGCCGAAGACGGGTGGGACGACGAGCAGCGCCGCCGTCAGGATGGGGTTGACCACGTTCGTCGTCGTTCCGAGCACCTGGTCCGCGAGGATGTTGTTCATCCCCGCAATCGAGGCAATCATGATGAACGCGACGGCGGCCACGCCAACACCGGTCTGCCAGGCCCGGTCCAGCGGGTCCGCGGTGAAGTGGGTCGGCTCCGTCCGGTCGATGAACGGCCAGAGGGCGACCGCGGCAAACACCAGCCCCGGGAGGACGATGCCGCCGATGAACTCCCCGTTGATGTGGGCCGGGCCGACGTTGAAGCTGATCTGTGGCAGGAGCTTCAGGAAGCCGTACACCCACATCAGGAACCAGTCCGGCATGATGAGTTCCGGCGTGGCCGCGGGGTCGTTCGGGCCGTACTCAGCGACGTTGTGGACCGGGAGCAGGCCCGCAAGTGCCGACAGCGTCGCCGCGGTGACGAAGAACACCACCGCGGAGACGGCGGCCTGGTTCGGGAACGCCGGCAGGCCGATGATGATGTCGTCGTCCTCCTCGTCGACGGACTGACGGCCGCCGGTCACGTCGCCGTCCCGCGGGGCCTCGGTGTGTTTCTGCCTGATGAGGATGGCCATGTGGACGGCTAAGCCCACGGCGATAGCCGCCGGTATCACGAGAACGTGCAGGAAGTACAGCCGCGGGATGGTGGCGCTGCTGGGGAACTCACCCCCGAACACCACTTGGCCGAGGAAATCACCTAACAGGGGTATGGATATCGTGAGGTTGTAACCGATACTCGTCGCTGTGGCGGCGAACTCGTCGAACGGCAGCGCGTAGCCGGTGTAGGCCGCGCCCATCGAGAGCGCTGCCAGGCCGGTGCCGACGATCCAGTTCGGCTCCCGGGGGTTGCGGTACGCGCCGGTGAAAAACACCCGTAACATGTGCAATCCGATGGAGGCGACGAAGAGGTGGGCCGCCCAGTGGTGGAGTCGGCGGATGAACATCCCGAACGGCACATCGTAGGTGATATGTAGCACCGAGACGAACGCCTCGGGCATCTCCTCGCCCTGGAACTTCTGGACGCTGCCGTCGTACTCCACATCGGAGGTCGAGGGCTCGAAAAAGAACCCGAGGAAGACCCCCGACAGGATCAGGAGGAGGAAACAGAACAGCGCCACCTCGCCCAGCAGGAACGAGTCCTCGGCCGGGAACGCCTTGCCGAGGAACGTCTGGCCGTTCTCCAGGTCGAGGCGCGTGTCGAACCAGTCGTAGACGGCTTTGGCGCGGGACATTATCCACCTCCGGGGCCGACTGGCCCCTCAAAGTCCCCGGTGGCGACGAGGAACCCGTCGCTGGTCACCGTAATCGGAAGCTGTGGGAGCGGTCGTCCAGGCGGGCCGCCACTGACCGCCGCCCCTTCCAGGACGTTGAACTTCCCGAAGTGACAGGGGCAGACGACCAGGTCGTCCTCCCGGTCCGACACCATACAGCCGGCGTGGGTACACACTTTCGAGAAGGCAGCGTACCCGCTGACGGTGAACCCTTCTGCGATGTCGCTGCCGTAGTCGGACTCGGCGTAGCGTACCAGTAGCGTCGGGGCATCCTCGATGCCGGGCCGGGGCTCCGGGAAGACCGTTATGTGTTCGCCTTCGGAGAGTCGCTCCTCGGTGATGCGCTCGCCCTCGCTGTCGACGAGGTGGATGCCGTCGGAGTACACCGGTCCCTTGTACCCCCGCTCGAACACCTGCGTGGTGCTGGCAAGCGGTGCGGTGAGGCTGGCGACGGCAGTCAGGCCGCCGACGGTCGCGAGGAACTTCGCGAAGTCCCTGCGACGGAGTTCCGCGCGGGCGTCCCCGTACAGCGTCGGGGACGTACCGGTGGCCCCCTCACACGAGCAGTCATCGCCCTGTTCCTCGTCGTCGTCATCGGGTTTCGGATAGTCTATCATTCGTGCCCCCTGATCTCGGCGACTTCGACGTGTGGCATGAACCAGGCGTAGTACGCGACCGTCGAGAGCGCGAGCGAGAGGAACATCCCGGTCGCGTACAGCCCGAAGTACTGGGTGCGGGCGAGCGTGAGGTACTCGCCGGTGAACAGCGCCGCGAAGACGATAGACAGGACCGTCAGCCCGCTCATGGCGACGAGTCCCTCTATGGCGTCCGAGGCGTCGTGGTACTCGACGACCCAGCGGTGCTCCGTGTTGAGCCACGGTAACGAGACCATCCCGCCGTCGGTGACCGGCTCGGCGTCGTCGGGCGGCCGGACCGCCCTGTTCATGAACTGGTGGGCGGCCGTCAGCACGCCCACGAGACCGAACAGGGCGACCCAGACGACGACACCGACCTGGCTCGGTGACAGCTTGTTCGGCGTCTCTACTGGGCTTTCGAGCGGCCGGATGTCGCTGACGCTCTCGTCGATAGCGATTTCTTCCGACGGTGGCTCGCCGTGTAAAGCGACGTACCACATCGGCAGCAACACCGCTGTTATCAACAGACCGATGAGTATCGTGTTGCGTCTCATAATCTTGTGTTATCTCGGTTCGCCAGCGATTCGAACGGCTGCGCTGTGTCGCTGTGTTCGGGGTTTGTCCCAGAACCCGGATGAACTGCCAGCCCGACATCTTAGGCCCATTATATGGCGGTTTTTTATACGAACATGTTCGCCTGCCCTTTCTTATGGAGGCCGGCCCATCTACCGTGTATGTCGGGCCGAATGCTCGCCGAGGTCGAAGTGTTCGGTCCTCGGTCCTGTCAAGTACAGCCACACGCTGACGAGGAGTGGTCAGTGTCGTCGGTCTCTCGGAGCGCAACGAGTGGCGATGCCGACCGCGTTCTCGAAGAGTTCACGCTCAAGGGCGGTGATGACCACCCGGGAGCGCTACAGAGCGAACTCCCGAATGTGGACCATGTCTTCGCTTACGACCAGCGACACGTCTTCCAGTTGTCCCGGGCGGCCGAACAGGGTTGTGTCTGTGAACGTATCGAAGCGGCCGGCTGTGTCGTCCAGAAGTTCACGGCGGATACCGAATCCATCGTTGTCACGTTTCTCGTCGACGATATGCCGACTCTGCGGGATATCGTTGCCGACCTCCAGTCGGAAGGCGAGACCGTCAAACTACGGCGGCTACTCGAAGACACGTCCACGGAGACGGATCAGCCGGTCGTGCTCGACCGCGCGAAACTGACCAATCGCCAGCGCGAGGTGCTGGGCCAGGCCCACCAGATGGGGTACTTCGAGCATCCGCGCGATGCGACTGCCGGCGACGTGGCCGAAGCGCTTGACATCTCCACCTCGACGTTCACCGAACATCTCGCCGCCGCCCAGCGGAAACTCCTCGACGACCTGCTTGACTCCCGCTGAGTGGGACCGCTCCGCTTCATGTCAGCGATACAGAGGCATTTCACAGCAGTTATTCCAGCCGGCACGCGAGGTGCCACCGCCGCCAATGACACAGGAACTTGGTCCCCTCGCTCGAACACTGTCGGTCCCGTACTACGAAGACGCCCTCCCAGCGCACGACCAGTTTCACGCCAAGCGAGTCCGAGACGTCGCGCTTCGGCTCGCGGGGCACTGCGACGGCTCGGTCGACCGGGATGTCCTTGCCGCGTCGGCGTGGCTCCACGATATCGGTCGGCCCCGGGAGCGGGCCGGTGAAATCGATGACCACGACGAATGGGCCACGGCGGAAGCCGCGCAACTACTCGCGGCCGAAGACGTGAAGCCCGACCGAATCGACCGTGTCAAACACTGTATCCGAGCACACAGTATCCGCGCGAGTTCTCCGGAGCCGAGAACGCTGGAGGCGAAACTCCTCTTCGATGCGGACAAACTGGACGCTGCCGGGGCACGCGGACTCGTCCGACTGGCCTGTATCGTCGGCGAGCGATCTGGGCGGACGGGTAAGAAATACGCTGTCATCGATGACACGTCAGATACTGACCTCGAATCGTCGGATCATCCGGATATCACGCTGCTTCGGGAATGGGCCCGAGAACGTCTAGATATGCTGTACACCCACCCCGGCCGCCGTCTCGGTCGGACTCGTCGGGAATTCATGGACGAGTTTTTCACTCGATTCGACGGTGAAATCGGGGGTACGCGGGAGTGGTAAGCGGCGTCCGGTCGTGGCCGATAGACCCTCGACCGGCGGAGCCCGAATCCGACCGCATTGATGTCGACTGACGCTGCAGCGGTTTCGGCTGGGAACTCCATCTCTGAGGCACGGAACCCTTTACCCTCGCCCCGGCGACACTGCATCTATGACCGAGTTCGACGCCGAGAAGTTCGACGAGAAGTACGTCCACTACTTCGAGGAGCTCGAAACGGCGTATTCGAACGCGTACCAGGAGCTACACGGGCAGTACGATTCCGAGGTCCTTCGCGGGATCGACCGGCAGATTCTCAGCGAGAGCGAGCCGGTGTACGAGGGGGACGGGACGTTCAGCATCCGGCTGCCCGACGACACTGCGGCGCGTGCACAGTCTCTCCCGGGCGACGAAGCGACGTTCGACACAGTGCTGTCGGCGTTCACCGACGCCATCGAGCGCGAGCTCTGTCGGCTGTTCGAGTTCGAGTAACCCCGAGTTCTGCCCGACGGATCGCTCGATAGCGGGCGTGCACAGCCTGTCTGTCACCCCTTCCAGCAGTGCTCGGCCCGACGGATCGAAAACACCAGAATCAATGCAGTTCCGGTGCTAGCTGAACCAATTATACTAATGGCGACCGATTCAGATCTTCACTGTCTCTTTACGGCTTCCGTCGAGGAGCAGAACGACTCGTACGTGGTCGAGATTCCGAAACAAGAAGTCGAACTGGGAACGCTGGCCCCCGGGACGCTGTACCGGATTGCACTGTTCCAGTCGGCGGCTTCGGCACCCACCCCCCAGTCACAGTCTCATTCCAGTCCCGAGCCTCGGTCTAATTCTCAATCGGAGCCCGAGCCTCAGTCCAATTCTCAATCCAAGTCTGAGACCCAGTCCGATTCCCGGTCCGACGGGCGGAGCAGGGAACCGGAGTTCGCACCGTCGTCCCCGCCAGTTGCCGAGGGTGAAACGCGCGTGGTCGAGATCGAAAACATCGGCGACAAAGGCGACGGGGTCGCGCGTATCGACGGCGGGTACGTCGTCATCGTCTCTGACGCAGATGTCGGGGAGCGTCTCCGCGTCGAGATGGATCAGGTCCGCGAGAACGTGGCCTTCGCGGAGGTCGTCGAACGCCTGCCGTACTACGAGTAAGCCGCTGACCTCTCGGCCCCAGACCTGGCTTGGCGCGGTGCCGGGGCCGCCGTCCGACCGCCGGTCACCGGCCAAACAGCCGAGGGTATATTTCTCCGCCGACTGTCGTTTCGGGTATGGGACACGACCATGACGAGGCAGCCAGCGACAGCGAGGCGGGCCACGAACACGGAGAGCACGGCCATGACAGTGACCACGACCACAGTCATGGAGAGCACGACTACGACGCCCACGACGACCATCACGCCCACGACGCCGAAGGGGTTGAAATAGGGGTCCTCACGGTCTCGACCTCGCGAACGCTGGACGACGACCCTGCCGGCAACATCATCGCCGCGGCCTGCGAGGACGCGGGCCACGAAATCGCCGAGCGCCGCCTCGTCGCGGACGAGATGGACGCTATCGAGGACGCCGTCGCCGATCTGCTAGATGACGGCGTCGACGTGGTTCTGACGACCGGCGGGACCGGCCTCACGCCCGACGACGTGACCGTCGACACCATCGAACCGTTGTTCGACCGGCCGGTTCCCGGTTTCGGCGAACTGTTCCGCTGGCTCTCATACGAGGAAGTCGGGGCGATGGCGATGGCCTCGCGGGCGACCGCCGGCGTCGTCGACGACCGGCTGGTGTTTTGCCTGCCCGGGAGCGAGAACGCTGCCCGAACGGGCGCGGAGAAACTCGTCGCGCCAGCCGTGGGTCACCTGCTCGGCCTCGTCCGTCGATAACGCGGCCCCGCACGGTTCCGCCGGTACGCGGACCCGCACCCGCACGGTTTTGGGCCGGCGTCGGCTACAGGGAGGCATGCCCGAGGAGTTCACGCACGTCGACGAGGACGGGGACGCACAGATGGTGGATGTGGGAGACAAGGCCGAGAGCCAGCGCCGCGCGGTCGCACGCGGACAGATTCGGCTCACCGAGTCCACGCTGGCGGCTATCGACGCCGACGAGGTGGAGAAAGGCGACGTGCTGACGACGGCCCGCATCGGTGCGATTCAGGCGGTCAAGCACACCTGGGAGACGGTGCCGATGTGCCACCAGATTCCCATCACGAACGTCGAAGTCGAGTTCACCGTCGGCGACGCGGCCGTCGAAATCACCGTTGCCGTCGAGACGGTCGGCAAGACCGGCTGCGAGATGGAGGCGCTGGAGGGCGTGACGACCGGCCTCAACGTCGTGTGGGACATGGTGAAGGCAAACGAGAAAGACGAGGACGGCGAGTACCCCGCGACGGCCATCGAAGACATCCGCGTGGTCGAGAAGACCGTCGACCGGTGAGCACGGCTACTGGCGACGGATTCGGGGCTGCCATGAAAAAGGTCTATCTACGTCGCCCCGTTACCGGTGTGCATGCAAGTCCTCGGTATCGTCGGCCACTCCGAGTCGGGGAAGACCACGCTGGTCGAGCGGCTGACCCAGCGGCTCTCCGGGTCCGGACGCGTCGCGACGGTCAAACACTGCACGCACGCCCCGGACGTCGACACGGACGGAAAAGACACGGCTCGCCACCGCGACGCCGGCGCGGCCGAGACGGTCGCGCTCACCGACGACGGCGAGTGGTACGCGACGGGCGAATCCCGAACGCTCGATGAGACGCTGGACGCGCTCGCGCCCGATTACGACTACGCACTTGTCGAGGGATATTCGGACGCGAGCATCCCGAAGGTCGTTCTGGACGACCGCGAGGTCGCCGACCCCGTCGTGCATCGCGCACCCCACGGCGCGGACGCCGATCTCGACGACATCGTCGCGGCGATGGAGGAACGGGACCCCTACATCACGCTGGAGACGCTCGTAGCGGACGTAAAGCGGGATCCGGACGAAGTCTACTCCGGCGCAATTGCGACCTTCACCGGGCGCGTCCGCGCACAGGAGGGACCGGAGGACCAGCCGACGGAACTGCTTGAGTTCGAGCGCTACGACGAGGTCGCCACAGAGAAGATGGCCGCGCTCCGGCGGGACCTCGAAGCGCGGGACGGCGTCTACGCGGTTCGCCTGCACCACAAGACCGGGGTAGTCGACGCTGGCGAGGACATCGTCTTCGTCGTCATCCTGGCCGGCCACCGGGGCGAGGCGTTCCGTGCTGTCGAAGACGGCATCAACCGTCTCAAGGAGGAGGTGCCGCTGTTCAAGAAAGAGGTCACCGTCGACGAGGAGTTCTGGGCGCACGAGCGGTAAGTCAGCGGCGCTGTTTTCACGATACCGACTGCTACCGCCACGGTGTCGCCCGCAGCGCATGGACTATCAGCAGCGTCCCGAGCGCGACGCTCAGCAGGACCACTGCCACGGGTAGCGCCGCGTCCAGTCCGTCCGAGATGAACGAGGCCCAGATCTGGACCGGCAGCGTCCGCGGGTAGTACGCCAGCATCATCGTCGCGCCGAACTCGCCCATTGCGCGGGCGAAGGTCAGTACGAGGCCGGCGAGCAGGCCGGGCTTTGCGAGCGGCACCGTCACCGAGCGCATCGTCCCGACCCAGTCACGGCCCAGCGACCGTGACGCTTCTTCGAGGTGGTCGTCGATGCCGTCGAAGGCGGCCTTGGCGGTGACGACGAAGAACGGCGACGCGACGAACGTCTGGGCGGCGACGACGCCCAGCAGCGACCGGGTCAGCGCCAGGTCGGTAAGGCCGCCGAGTCCATTCGGGCCGACGACGGTCAACAGCAACATCCCGCTGACGATCGGTGGGAGGACGAGCGGCAGGACGACGACCCCCATCGCGGCGGTCGCCAGCATGCCAGTGTTCTTCGAGAGCCAGTAGGCCAACGGCAGGCCGAACACGACGGCGATGGTGGTACTGCCGAGCGCGGCGACGAGCGACGTGATTGCGGCGTTGATGACGTACGTCTCGGTCAGACTCGTCAGTAGCGCTGTCGGGGAGTACGTGAGCACGAGCACCATCACCGGGACGACGAAATACAGGAGCAGCACCGCTCCCAGGACGGGCACGAGTTCGCGCACGCCGACCGCGTGGCCGGCTCTGGTCTCACCGCGTGACAGTACTCGGGACATCTCCCACTAGTCGAGGATACGCCTGACGGACGGTAAATCCGTGTGGTGCGAGCCAGTCGCCGGACAGGACTGTATCGAAGGCTGTACGCGTCGCTTCTTGCTCGTCACGGCGGACGGCTCCGTACTCGATTGGGTTGCCGGCGACTGCCGTGCCGTTTGGCAGTTCGTAGCTGGTGGTCCGATACCGCTCCGCGTGTGCGGGGTCGCCGAGGTGTATCTCCGGGGGGAACTCCCGAAACGGGTAGTCCCGCTCCATTGCCATGCTCCGGTAGACGAACGCGGCGTTGACGGCTCCCGTCTCGAACTGTGCGAGCAGTTGCGTTTCCGGATAGGTCTGGTCCGGCGAGAGAACCGCCTCAGCTAGGCCGGGTTCGTCGTAGTAGTTGGCTGCGAGGGCCAGCACGAACAGGGTCCGGTAGCCAAGCGGGTCGAGCGTCGGGTCGGTGCGGCCCAGTGAGACACTGTCCCCCCGGAGCGGGGCGTACCACGGGTTCGCCTCCGCGACGCGCGTCCCGCCGCCCGTCTGAGGGTTGTACGCCAACACCATCTCGTTGCTGGCGACCACAGCGTGCCAGGCGGTGTCCATGACCCGGTCGAACAGGGTCGGATCCGCCAGCGCGACGATAGCCGGGTCGCGCTTCCCGTCGGCGACCAGACGCGCGGCCTGAACAGAGCCGCGGGCTTCGACAGCGACCTCCACGTCTGTTTGGGTTTGTAGCGTCTCACTGGCCGCCTTTTGTAAACTCCCCGCGACCAGCACGTCCACCCGCTCCCGACCGAACGACCCACAGCCTGCCGTCGCGGCGATACCACTCCCCAGCGCCGTGAGTACTGCGCGGCGGGTCCGGCGGGCCATTGTTCGTCTATTTCCTGTTCGCGTACATCGGTGTTGGGGTCGGTCCCAGTATTGACAGGGTCTCTTTACCGCGACCGATCACCGCAGCTTTATAACCAAGTAGTATAACCTAGTGATTATGACGCAGCTAGCAGCGGCCCGGAACGGAACCGTCACCGAGGCGATGGCGCGAGTCGCAGAGCGCGAAGGTGTCGAACCGGAGTTCGTCCGGCAGCAAGTCGCCGACGGACAGGCGGTGATTCCCGCAAACGTCGGTCACGACTCACTGGACCCGATGATTATCGGCCGGGAGTTTGCGACGAAGGTCAACGCAAACATCGGCAACAGCGAGGAGACGAGCGACATCGAGGGCGAACTGGAGAAGCTCCACACCGCTGTCCACTATGGCGCGGACACGGTGATGGACCTCTCGACAGGGAATAACCTTGACGAGATACGGTCGGCCAACGTCCGACATTCGCCGGTCCCCATCGGAACAGTTCCCATCTACGAGGCGGTCAAGCGCGCCAGCGACCCGAGCGAGATTACCCACGAACTGCTGCTCGACGTCATCGAGAAGCAGGCGAAGCAGGGCGTCGACTACATGACCATCCACGCCGGCGTCCGGATGGAACACCTGCCGCTGACCGACGGCCGGAAGACGGGCATCGTCTCCCGGGGTGGCTCTATCCTCGCCCAGTGGATCGAGGAGAACGGCATGGAGAACCCGCTGTACACGAAATTCGAGGCCATCTGCGAGATATTCCGCGAGCACGACGTGACCTTCAGCCTCGGCGATGGCCTCCGGCCGGGCTGTCTCGCCGACGCCGGCGACGACGCGCAGTTCGCCGAACTGGACACGCTCGGGGAACTCACGCGGACCGCCTGGGAGCACGACGTGCAGGTGATGGTCGAAGGGCCGGGCCACGTCCCGATGGATCAGGTCGCCGAGCAAGTCGAACGTCAGCAGGAGGTCTGTGACGGCGCGCCCTTCTACGTCCTCGGCCCGCTCGTGACCGACGTTGCGCCGGGATACGACCACATCACGAGCGCCATCGGCGCGACGGAGGCGGGCCGTGCTGGTGCGGCGATGCTCTGCTACGTCACGCCCAAAGAGCATCTCGGCCTCCCGGAGCAGTCCGACGTGCGGGACGGGCTTGCGGCCTATCGCATCGCCGCCCACGCCGCCGACGTGGCAAACGGGCGCGAGGGGGCGCGAGACTGGGACGACGCGCTCTCTGAAGCCCGGTACGCCTTCGACTGGCGCGAACAGTTCGACCTGGCGTTAGACCCCGACCGCGCCCGCGAGTACCACGACCAGACGCTCCCCGGTGACAACTACAAAGAGGCGCGCTTTTGCTCGATGTGCGGCGTTGAGTTCTGTTCGATGCGGATCGACCAGGACGCGCGAGAAGACGGCGACATGGAATCGATCGAGGCCGACGCTGACGACCGGACTCCCCTCGAAGACTCGTCAGCGGCAGCGGTAAACCGACCGCCGGTCGGTACCCACGACGGGGCCGATATCCCCGGCTCTGACGCCGATATGCCCGCTGATACAGAGGGGAGTGCTGACGATTAGCACGGCGGTAGTTCTTTATAATCGGTGTTCGTTTATTGAAACGATGTCAAAGAAAGTCATCGCCCTCGTCGCGGTCATGGCACTTGCCCTCGCGTACTACGTCAAGCGGTAAGGCTGCGCGAATCGACTGTATCGCCCTCTGAATCTACTGTCGGCCGCCCTGCCTACTGGTCCTCAACGGCGTCGTATGGGGTGGGGTATCCCGATGGCCGGCAGTATTCTCTCGGTCTCTGCGCTGTCAGCGACAGCGCCGTCGCTTTCCGAACTCTTACCCGGCGAACCGCCGTACCAGCGTGTATGTACGGCGTCGTCACCCGTAACGAGGAGGAGACGGAGTGGTCCGAGTTCGACCGGGCGTTCTACGAGGTCAAGGACGTGACCGGCCGCGCTGTCGAACCGATTGCCGGCGCGGTGAACATGGTGTCTTGTTTCGGCGACAACGCAGTCGAGAGCGAGGAGGACCTGCTCGCGTTCGACGACGAGGGGACACCGGCGACCCGGAACCAGCCGTACTTCGACTGGACGTACGTCTGCCCGACCCACGACCGCTACCGCGAGGGCCTGCTCGACATCATCGAGGAGGCCGCCGCCGTCAACGAGGACGTCCGCCTCGATGACGTGGGCTTTCCACGGGACGAGTACTGCCACTGTGATCGCTGTGAGCAACGCTTTGCCGACAGCGAGTTCGAGGACTGGTCGGCCTGGCGCAGTAACGTCATCACGGAGTTCGTCGCCGAGGCTCGCGAGCGCGTGCCCGGCGAGATGTACCTCACGCTGTATCCCGACCCTTATCCCGGCCACCTCGAAGCCCGCTCCGGCGTCGCCGTCGACGACATCGCCGAGTTCGTCGACGAGTTCGTCGTCCCCATCTACGACATGGCGTACTCGACGACCTACTGGCTGGAGATTCTCGCAAAGGGCTGGCAGGACCGTCTCTCGACCCCGTTCAGCATCGAACTGTACGCCGTCGACGTGGACGTCGACGACCTCTCGAAGGCCGTCGAAGTGGCCGAAGAGTACGCCGAAACCGTGCTGTTCGGCTACGACGCCAGCAACGCTCGCGCGACCATCCGGCGGATGAACGCCGACGCTCGCGAAGGCCAGTCGTTCGGCCCGGAGTAACCCGTGCAGTTTCAGCGGATTACGCCCCGCCGCCGAACCGCCGCCCGCGCCACTGCAGAATCTCTTCGCGGTCGCGCGTATCGGCCGGCAGTTCGTCGAACCACCGGGCTTCACTGATTTCATGATCTGGGTCATTGACTGCGATGTCGGTCGTCTCCGCTCGCGCCTCGTACACCGGCAGCACGCCCCAGGCCATGTTCCCGTCACAGTAGAACTCGACCCGTCCGAGCAGCCCCAGTCCCTCGATGGCCGCTTCGATGCCGCTTTCCTCGCCTAACTCCCGCAGTGCGGCCTCCTGCAGGGATTCACCGGCATCGAGTTCGCCGCCGGGCAGTACCCACATGTCGACGCCCTCGTGGCGGACGAGCAGGAGTTCACCGGTGGGCCGGTAGGCGAGCGTGTGCGCCCCGTACGGTGCGCCGTGGTCCCGAGCGACAGCGGCCACGTCCCGGAACCGATTCCGCGGGACGTTACGGTGGCGCGTGAACTCGATGTAGCCGCTGTACTGCTCCCGGAGCTGGTGATACGTCTGCTCGGCGGTCTGACACGCCCCGTCGGAGAGGTACCACAGGTCGTCGACGCTCGTCATCTGTGTCCTATCTGTGTCTGACACCTCGACGAAACAACCGTCTTGACGGGGGAGAGCGGTGGACTGATCATGTCGATGGTTAGTCGAGAGAGTCCCATAACAGTTGTTGTGACGTATCGGCTGCCGTGGCGTATCTCAGGGGGGTTTCGAAACCGAATCCGTTGTGCCACTGACACTGGTGGAGAGCTTGCAAACGCGGATACATGTCTGGTCCGGCTCATTCGAAGCGAAACACGGGAAGAGGCCCGAACAAGGATAGCCACGCTCCCGTGTAGCAGGAACTCATTGGCTGTTTCGACGACCTGACGGATTGTTCTACCCACTCGATCTGTACGCCTTTGCGTTCCGTGGTTGATGGAACGCATGTGACTGTAGAATGATCTGACACTTAATTCTATCTATCTAAGAAAATATTTAGACAAGTCTAATCATGGCCATGCCTTTCGCAACGGAAGCGACAGGGAACACCAAGATCGGTCAGCCCTGATCAGCGTACCCCTGGCTTTGGGCTGATCGAGGTTTGTCGCGGTCCTGATTGTCAGATCTGGGCCGTGTCACAGGGACATTTTCCCACCACGTCCGCGACTGGGCCGAGCAAACCTGAATCAGTCCCTTTTTGACGAGCCACCGAGTACCGCCCAGTATGGCATTCGAAGAGGACGACAGCGTTATTCTCCACGACGAGCACAGCGACTACGACGGCGAGGAAGGCACCATCACGCAGGTCGTCGAGACGATGTTCGGCGACGCCAACTACACGGTCTCCTTCGAGGACGGACAGGAGCAGGGCGTCCCCGAAGACAACCTCGAAGCCGCCGAGGACGAGTAGGGCTTCAATGTCGTCGGTTCCGTTCCACTACGTCGACCTCCGGACATTCTGTTATGCGACAGAGGACGACAAGCGTGTCGAGGGAGCGCTCCGAACGTTCCTGCCTGAGGACTACCCTATCGAGCGCGCACAAAGCGAGGGGCACTACGGCGACCGGATCGTCGTCCTCTCGGCTCGCGTCGAGAACGCCGACGACATCCGGCACGTACTCACGCAGGTCGCGTCAGCGCCGGATATCGCGGCAGTGCGTGCGGAACTGGACGACCGGGTCGACGACAACTGTTCGTTCTTTCTCACCTTCGACAAACAGGCTGCGTTCGGTGGCGATGTCGAACGCGGCGACGGTATCACGCTCCGGGCGAAAGTCGAGGCCTACCCCGCAAAGCGGGAGAAGGCCGTCGCTAACGCCCGCGAACTCCTAGAGGAGTTGTGATGTACGAGGCCGTCTACGCCCATCCCGACGGCGACAGCACCGTCGCCCGGCACGCGCTGACGGCCGCTGACTCGGGCTACGACGGCATCGTCGTCAGGAACCACGGCGACGCGCAGGCGGACTACGACGCCGACGCTATCAGCGATGCGTACGACATCGACGTCGCCGCCGGCGTCGAGGTCCGGGCGGACGACCCCTCGCGAGCGAGCGGTTTCGTCGGGAACTACCGGAGCGACCGGACGGTCGTCGTCGTCCACGGCGGCGACCGCCGCATCAACCGGTTCGCGGTCGAGCAACCGACCGTCGACGTGCTCGCCCACCCGATGCGCGAGGACGGCGATTTCAACCACGTTTTGGCGAACGCGGCGGCCGACAACGGCGTCCGCGTCGAGTTCGACTTCGGCCCGGTGCTCCGGGCCTCCGGCGGCACTCGCGTCCGGGCTATCAAGGAACTCCGGAAGCTCAGGGAACTGGTCGAGGACGCCGGCGCACCGTTCGTCGTCTCGGCATCGCCGAGTAACCATCTCCAGATTCGCGCACCGCGGGATCTCATCGCGGTCGGGGAGACCATCGGCTTCGACGCTGATACCCTCCGAAAGGGCCTGGCAGAGTGGGAGCGGGTCGCGGAGCGCAACCGCGAGCGCCAGAGCGACGCCGTCATCGAACCGGGCGTCCGACTGGAAGACGACGACCAGGGCGACGAAACGTAGCGGGTGCTGTTCTGACGTATAACAACCCTGCTACCTTCGTTCTGTAGCGACCCGGACAGCTGCCAGACACATTGAGCCGACAAACCACTCCGATAGCCCCACCCCGGAACTGACGGGGGGACGTATCACCAAAAGCGTTTCCCGGAGTGTGTTTTTCGAGCGACATCGATCCCGCAGTAGCTGCGTGCCTATTGGGTGGACGCCGCGCTCCTGAATGCCGACACCTCGCCGGAGACGGCGATCCGCTGTTGCTCGTCGATGTCCAGCTGGAGCATCAGCGTCGCCGACCGAACTGGCTCGGGCGTTTCGACGATGTCTTGATGTCGATACGTCCCCGCAGGGAGACACGCCTCGGCCTCGGCAGCCGTGTAAATATCGTACTCCCCGGTGACTTCGCCGTTTGGCGTCAGCTCCCGGTATTGTATCGAACTCTGGATCCCTTCTCTCCCGTCCGCTTGGTACCGCCAGCACCCTGCTGATGTCTGTACGGGGTCGGCCCGCAGTACGCCCCGACTCTTCGGATCAAACACGAGGGTGTCGGTCCGGGTCACGCCCTCACTTGGACCTGTATCGGTGAACAGCAGCGTCGGGCCGTACCCGAGACGGACAGTTTCGCTCCCGACGTTTGTCAGCGTCGCTGCCACTCGCGCGGGGGCCGCGGCTGCTGATTGGCGCAGAACCTCTCCCGTGAGTTCCAATGCTGGCTGAGCCGCAGTTTTCGGTGACTGCGTTGTGGGTGTCGCTGTATCCATTGACGAGCATCCTGTGACGAGGCCACCGAGTGCAACACCAGCTAGCTGAAGCACTGACCGTCTGGATAAATTCACAATCAGTTATGATTTCTGGTCATTAAGTGTTTTGTGTATTGGTCAAAAGTCGAACACAAGCGGTTCTGTGTGTGAGAGTTACTACCGGTTATAGTAGCCATTGAAAATCAATGCACACCTGATCGCACGACGGCAGTGCGATCAGTGTGAACATCGTTTCAATTGTTACTATAGGTACCCCCCATAGGTACAAAGAACACTAGTGCGTGACTGATATGCCGTACCCTTCTCCGAAGACAGTAGCA
>NZ_LRHL01000020.1:0-34451 GCF_001647155.1 Haloarcula sp. K1 | reverse complement strand
GATCGTTCAGCTTCGCATGGAATCAGCTTATCTGAACACGATGGTTCTGGTCACTATCACGGTATCGCGATAAGCTTCTCTTTGAGGTAGTGCATCCAGTAGCTGGTCCACTGGGACTCTCTTGATCAACGGTCGACCAACTATGAGTAAAAACGATTCCAGTCTCTGCTTCCAGCTGCAGGCCGGGATCGCGCCCGCTACCGCAGGCACGATGGACCGCCGCGAGGCGCGCGATAGCGCCGAGCGCAGCGCCCCGTCGTCCTCGTGAGCGGGAGCGAGCGAGGGCTTGACAGACGACCAGCGGGAGTCTGTCGGTGGCGTCGCGCGCTGTCGCGACCCACCAGCCACCCACCCTTAGTTCCTCCCGGGCCGGCTGGCCCACGCTCACGCACACACTAGGACACCAGCTCTCTCACAGCCGCCACCAGACTGACCCACGTTGACGCGCTGGTGCGGTGGCGTGCCAGTCCGTGCGCGCGGTTGTCTCGCCGCCGCCCGCTGTGCCGGAGGCGGCGGCGAGGCCGCGTGCGCGAGCACCGTCGCACCGCCCGAGGAAGCCCCCCGCTCGGTGGGGGACGCCCCCGGTGTCGGGCGTCAGTCTGCGGAGTGGACGATACCGCGATGGGTGGCGGCCCCATGCTCAGTGTCGAACAGGTCCGAACATCCGGGTTCAGGACAGCGGGCCTTGCCGAGCGTCACGGCGACCGCGCGGTCAGAATCCCGCTCGTTGGCCCACTGATGGGTGTCTGATTCTGCTTCCCACGACGCCGCCGTTCGACTATCGCCGGACGAACCGAACGAGCCGCCCCCGTGTCCGGTGGGCGCGGGACCGTCGCCGCGCTCGATGATGCACATGAGCGTGTCGCTCGTGACGGCCACCGTCTTGATACCGTTGTAGTCGTCGGGCTTGCCCCCGGAAATCCGAACTCTGTCGCCCTCGTGGAGCGTGCGAACCATCTCGCCGCCGTGCATGGACTTGCCCCAGACCGTGACCTTCGCGCTCGTTCCCTCGTCGTCCTCGATGTAGAGGACCTGATACTGATTGCGGGCGTCTGGCTCCTCAATGATGTGGGTCACTTCGCCCTCGACCGTACACTCGTAGCCGTAGGGGCTCACCTCGTCGATAGGCGTGGGAGTTGCCAGTTCGTCACGGGCGTCCCTGAACACGGTAAAGGAAGCCTCATACAGGCTGTTACAGTCGCCCATCTGCCCGGACACAAGGGCCGCGAGTCGGCGGCCTGCTGCCGCTCGTGACAGACTGGTTTTGTCTGCCAGCGTCGCGGCCTGCTGGTTGACTCGCGCCAGCGTGTCGCGGTCCATCCACTGCCGGGGGTCAGCCGGTGAGCGGAACCCGTCAGCGCGTTCGGTTTCGGCGTCGGTGAGCTGGCGAGCCGAGGCTTCGCGGTCGGCACCGTCGACGTGGGCGCGTGCGACCTCGGAGTGTCGGGCTTGCTCGGCTTCGCGCCCGTGGCGTTCCTCCTGCTGTTCTAGCGTTTCGCCAAAGCGCCGGTCCGGACCAACCTCGGTCGAGCGCGTCCAGTCGTATGCCTCCTCCTGCCGGGCGTAGAAGTTGCCACGGCTATCGCTACCCCGATTCATCCTGAAATCGAGTCCGTCGCCGTTCTCCGTCTCTGCAACCGCCTCTAGAAGCTGTTCGGGGCCACCCTCGACGTGGGCCGAAAGGGAAACCGTCTGGTTGCTTGCCGATGCTTTCTTACCGCTGGAATTGCTAGCGTACATTGTCTTTCGCTTGCCTACGGAAAGACACTTGTCGGGTGCGACAACACCCGATTTCTGCGGCGTGAAACTGCCCTGCCAGCGCCGCGTGCGTCGTGTCTTTCCGTACTTAATGGCATGGGTGACGGCTACTTAAAGGTAACGGACCATTTGTATTGTTTCAAGTGCAATATTCGGGTGTCTGAGTGGTTTCTAAGCGGCGTCTTGTGTTTCGCGTTTCGAGGGAGAATAGTATATAAAGGCCGTGGGTGGTTGACACCCCGGCGGGCGGCCCCATCGTGTGCGGTTGCGGTGAGCCAGCATCCCGCGCGGCCAAGCGAGTGCCGGATGGGTGAAAGCCCGGCAGCGCAACGAAGTGAGCAGCCCGGAACACAGCGACTGCAAGGAGCGTCCTCGTTCCGGCGAGGGAGCGCCGGCCGCGAGGGTTCCTCAGCCGGATCGCGCGCGACTCCGACGCGTGCGTTCGATTTTGCTGTGCTGTGCCGTAGCAGTCGGGTGGGACTGAAAGGGGCACGCCGCTGGCGCTTGCCGTGGTCGCGTCAGCGGCCCCTATCCGAACGGAGTGAGGATATGTCGCTGAGCGACCGCCAGCGGCGTGGGGCTTTCAAGATGTGCTGGTCCGACACCGAGTCCGCCGTCGCGATGTCGCTCGGAGTAGTACCGTCGAAGCCAGCAGTCCCGTCGCAGTCAGTGTCAGTAGTCCCGCCAGCAGTCCCACGAGTCCTGCCATCCGAACCGCCGCCTCCCTCGACACCGTCACGAGTGCCACAGGACTCGACTCCAGGGCCAGCAACACCAGAATCCCCTGCCGGCCACACACGAGACACGCGCCACTCCTACCCTCTCCGCCGGCCATCGGTCCACGCACCGGCTCCGCCAAGAGCGAGCGTGCCGCCCAGCGGCGGCTGCCCGGCGGTCAGACGACACACCAGCCAACCACCTGTTTCGCCCGGCGTCTGCCCCACACTGAGAGGGACCGACTGCCAGCGCGAGTGCAGTCGTGTCCCTCTCGTCTCCAACCACGCGCGACCCCGACGTGCGCGTCGTCACTCCCCGGAAACGCAGACCAGCGATTCTACATAACTCGCTGGTGGCCCTCCGTACACGTCACGACAGTCTCGGTGCGCGGGTCACGAGCGCGTGGGTCTGCCTCGACGTCGACAGTCTCGGTCTTGACGATGTCTGCGTCACACTCCTCTCTCGGGCATGAATCAGGAGTCTCCGACATTCGTGTTCCTCACCCGCCAGGGACACACAAAATCGGGTTCGACGAAAACTGACTGCCGCAGCTCTCCCTCAGAAGTGGACGTCGGCGGGGACGATCCAGAGGTTATCACTCTCGTCCAGAAGCCGGTCAAGCTGCGTCCGATCGCGAATCCCGCATCCGTGTTCCTCGTACAGTGCAATCTCTGGACCCTTGGCGGCTCCGACTCTCTGGAACGCACATCGAGCGAGGTCTTTGTCGCGCATAATCTCCTCGTCTGAGAGCTCGTCGAGGGCGTCTTTGACCGTCTGGAGATTACGCTCGAACGCTGACTTCGTTGTCTCCCAGCCATCGCCAAGGAGTTCTTGGCCGACCTCGGAGTCGACCGGAGCCGCGATCGGACGCTCGCCCCACCGGGATTTGCTTGCGACGGTGGAACTCTCGTCGAACGTGACGTAGTAGTCGAACACTGCGTTTGAGTGCCTGTCGACGCCGACCAGGTTGTCGAAAACGCCTTTGCCAGCGGCGAGTGCTGCGTCTGCTGTCGATGCCTCAACGAGCGCGTAGATGAGCATATGCATTGGTAGACCGTGACCTGCCGGCACTCCACGCACTGCAGTCAGTGCGACGCCGGCACCCTCGTCGGCGCACACAAAACTCGGACCACTGGGTCTGGTCTTGCTATCGACCACAGACCTCTACGATGGTTCCACTTACACGAGACGAGCGAGGGACTGCTTGATGCGAAGCCTTGGACTGCGTGGTGCGACGACTTCAATCTCGACGACACAAGAACACAGTAGCAACAGCTCGCCACACGCGGGGCATTCCTCGTAGTCGCAGAACACGACTGGTCACGCCACCGTTCGAGGTCGACGGTAACGGCCCGTTCGTTTGTCTGGAGGACTTGCAGCTTGTACGTGAGATACTGGCTGCCCTCGCCCCACGGGATCGGGTCATGGGCTTGCCCGTCGACGTAGTACCGCTTGTCGACACACGCCGACGCTGACCGTGGCCGCCGGCAGTCGGGACAACACATCTATCTCTCACCCCGTGGACGCCCCGCAAAAACCTCGCCACTCGTCTGTGATTGTCGGTGCTGGGAACGAATGTCTGGGCGGTTGTCGGATTCGGTGCTTGGAGACTGTTCGTCGACGGACTGCTGTTCGGTGCTCATGTTCGGGCAACCCCTCACCCCATCGGGGGGACACAAAATTGTGGAAAATATCATCACTAGACTGCACGGTCAAATTGTAGCCCTTACATGGACGTACCAGCGAAAGAAGGCGCAAAAACCCTCTCGACTATTCTGTTTCGAGCAGTCATTGACCACAGCAAACCAATGACGGTATCGAACTCGCATTCATATCATAGCTCGCTGAAGGGCGGTAAATACACGAAATGAAACTAGCTGAATACTATATGATTTTATTCTAATACCCACACATAATCAAGTGATGAACTTCTAGATAGTTTCAAGTTTACCCCATCTATATATCTACTTGTTAATGCAGCGACGAAGTTTGCTTACAACAGTTTCTGCTGGTGCAGCATCTGTACTGGCAGGTTGCACTGGAATTCTTTCCAGAGAGGATACGACCCCCGCCTCTGAATCGTCCTCCACGCCTACCTCCACTCCCAAACCACAACCAACGGTTACGTGGTCCGAAGACTGGGTGAGCGGCACTAAGTATCGAGTAGATGCGACTGTCCAGCTAAATGGGGCTGAAAAAGTACTTGTTAAAGAGGGAACCACCTCAGGAGAGACTATCGCCACGATCTCCGCAAGTGGAACTCACACGGTTATCGGCCCAGACACAAATGAGGGTCCAATCGAGATGGGGCGCATACTCTTTCTCGTACGGCCAACTGAGTCGGAACTCGAGGGCATGGACACAGTCGACACCGTTGGGAGCTTCTCTGTTGGCAGCCAGGAACAACCAACGTTCCCGCTCCACTTACGTGGACTTCGCGGAAGCACTGATCCGAACCTCGAAACGAGTGGGACACTCTCTCGAACGTTCAAGAGTCAGTCAGGTGCTGGCCCAACAGCGCTCTCGCTTGAGATTCCAGAGGTTCTCTACCAGTACTACAAAAACCGGGATCGAACTCGCAAATATGGTGCCTACGTCTCCGACACCTACGATGATCAGTACATCAAGGGAATAGTGAGCGAGTTTGAGCGCTACGGGAAAGAGAATGGCCTGAGCGATCCCGGCATCATCAACCACATGATGGCGTTCGTTCAGAATCTGGAATACACCACAGACAAAGTTTCTGCCGGCTACAACGAGTATCCGAAATATCCAGTCGAGACGTTAGTGGATAAGGAAGGTGACTGTGAAGATACCTGCATTCTTCTAGCTTCGATGCTTGAACAATTTGGATACGGGTCAAAACTTCTGGTCTTCCGTGACAAGCAACACATGGCGCTCGGTATTGCTGGCGCTGAAAACATCCCCGGGACATACTTCGAGAAAGACGGCCAGCGGTACTACTACGTTGAGACTACAGCTTCAGGATGGGAAATCGGACAGCTGCCACCGGATATGGACGGTGGAACACCCGAGTTCCGACCAATAAACGACAGCGGTGTACTGGTATGCTCGTATGCCGTTAATACGCCTGCCTCTGGTGGTGCAGCTGTTGAAGTGAGTATAAAAAATGTCGGCGATGGGGCCGGCACTGCTCAGGCGACGGTTGGCTTCCAGAACCCAAACGACGAGTTGATCGCATCCAAGCAGAGTCAGCCGGTACAGCTTGGTCCGCAACAAGAGCACACTACCACTCTAAACCTATTACCCCCAGATGACCAGCAATTACGCGCGAAAGTGCAAGTATCTCTGGATGGTACTGTGCAAGATACACTGGTGAGTGACTGGCGAACTCCGCAGGCCTAAGCATTCCTCTACATTGAGGCACACTGTGTTAGTCGGACAGGCTGGGCTGTGAGTGTGGATTTACTCATTTCACGGAATAGAGAGGAGAGGCAAGGGTCGAAGACTAAACAGTTCGTTGGGTCACGGCTAACCAACACAGAGCAATAAATGCCGCAGTTGTTGGTTATCTAACTATACCAAGACAAACTGGTTTGCTGAGCGCGGGCCATAGGGCGTTTCCCGACGATGTCCTTGTCATCAGATGAGATGCTTGATAGACTCGCCATCTCGGGCTAACTCGGACTGCTCAGGTGAGACGTCCGTATCACGTCTAGTGAACGATTCCGGTGAGACGGCCTGTTGCATTGCGTTGAGCTTT
This sequence comes from Haloarcula sp. K1, assembly GCF_001647155.1. Classification (NCBI taxonomy): domain Archaea; kingdom Methanobacteriati; phylum Methanobacteriota; class Halobacteria; order Halobacteriales; family Haloarculaceae; genus Haloarcula; species Haloarcula sp. K1. Next base: position 28,252 of record NZ_LRHL01000020.1, on the reverse strand, counting down.
GACCGAAGTTGGCCGCTCGTCGAGCGGACCAGCTCATCATCAGGCCAGAAATGTACTTCGAGCCCGTCGAAGCGCGTTGCGACTTGGTGGACTGCGTTCAACTGATTAAGGGCGTGTTCGACCCAGTACTGGTGTCCTGCATCCGCTGGAGTTTCTTGACAACGTCGTCATAGCCGGCTTGCCCGGCGGCGGTGAGACACTGCTGGAAATTCGCGCCACTGGGATTGATTGGTTCGTGGAAGACGACGCTCTCACCGAGCGCTCTGAAGTAGCTGAGCAGCCTGTGAAAGTCATCTTCGCCCATCGGCGGGTATGTTCGACATCGAGATGAACACCGACACACCGGCCTTCTGCACCTCGTCTACCGCTTGCCAGCGAGTTATCGGTGGCGTAGCTACCGCTATCGCTCTAATAAGTAGACTCTGTGGATATGTGAAACGCTTGTCCCCATTTTATCCCATTGGGGATAGTTTGATGCAGGGATGCGAATTTACCAGTTCGACGATGTTGATTCTCCTCAAAATACTACTGAGGCTAAATCGGACCCAATTATTCCTGCTGGTGAAGAGGACGGAGAAGGGGAAGCGGAGTTAGAGAGGTGGCTGAACGAAACCCCAGAGGCGATTCTTGATGAGCCCATTCTCTTATTCGCCCGGCAACCAAGCCTGTCTACAGGGATTCCCGATCTGCTGGGACTGGACCGGTATGGGAATGTAGTTGTCGTCGAACTCAAGCGTGGAGACTCTGGTTCTGGATCGGCCTCTGAGGCGAGTATCATAAGCCAACCTCCGCTCTACGCACAATCCCTTGACCGGTACGACTACAACGATCTCGATAACCTCTACTCCGAGTATCGGGGCAAAGAGTGGTCAGTACAGGACGTTGTGGGCGAGCACAGTTCCCTGTTGACTGCGTTTAATGCCTTTTTTGAGACTGATGCCAAACCCTGGGAACTGAACCAAACGCAGCGACTTGTTATCGTCGCAGAATCGATTACGGGTCAAACGCGCGACTCTGCCCGGTGGCTTCGGGATCGAGGTCTTGACATACAGTGTGTGGAGGTGCAACGGTTCCAGTTCCCGTCTGGCAGGAGCGGCTTCGGAGCGGTCACTGTCATTGATTACGACGAATCACGTTCACAGCTATCTGCGCCATCAAAACCGGGTGACCGGGTATTCACCACAAATGTGTTCACGAGGGCGTTCCCAGACATCCAAGGCTTACTCTCTGTTCAGAGCATTGATCCAGTCCTTGGTAACCTCTCGACGAATTACCCATATCTTGAAACAAGGGCTGAGACTCACCCGGACTCGATCCGGTATGCATTGCGTGTGAACCCATACGATGATCAAGAGATCAAGGTCGCAATTGATTCATCCGGAAATGATAGTGGGGCCGTTGAGAGTCTCCGAAAGCACAGTAGCAAGTTCGAGTGTCGTGGATTCACGGTGAGTTCTAGAACCTCAATGCGGATTATTGTTGACACTTGGGACATTGAGTGCATCAAGGACCTCCGTGACGATGCGTTCATACATCGCGTTGCAGAACGCTACGCTGAACTGGTCAAGATAGGACATCAGGTACTCTCAACATAATAGATTGTACTTCGTAGCGGGTGTCACCGATGAAGTCGGTTAGCTCACCAGATAACAGAACTGGGCCCAGTTCTACTGTAACGAAATAACTGGCAATCTACTGGACGAGAAAACACATTTACTATCGGACATCATTGGAGTGAGCGATGCCCTTCATTGCGGTTGACCCTGTTGACAACCGGCCTCGTATTCCAGTCGGTGTTGGTGATGATGAGAAAGTCCAGTGCCCTGTCTGTGATGACGTCCTCCGGGTTCGAGATGGCCCCAGTATCGCCCCACTCATCGACCAGAGAGTATGGAAACAGTGGTATCAAGGGGGTGTTCGTGACCGACAGTCTAAGCAGGATGGCATTGATCCCCCTCCAACGGCGTTCGACGATGTTCAGTGTCATGAATGTGGGAATTATTTTTTCTGGAAGAACGGGTATTCAGAGTGCCAGAACTGTGGTACTGAGATTGACTGGGAGTGGAACATAGCAACCAGCCATATCTCAAAGAACTCAACCCCTGAGGACATATAGCCGTTATTAACTAAATAGACTCACCAGCCGTTGCAGGCTCTTTGTCTGAGTCACAATATACTGATATTTGTGTTGATAAGTGCGTAATTAGATTATTATTGATATTAATAATCTAATAGACGATTTTATATTGGATAGCCCGTCCCCAATTTCGAACATCGCTCATGCGTAGCACATTGTTGATGTAGAGGTGTCTTGCGATTATGGTACAGCCCGAGTTAGATAAGAACCAGCTCGCTGAGCGGTCTAACGGTCCGTTTCTATCCTCGCTCCCTTCGGGATAACTGTATCAACAATCTCCTACGGAAGAGCGAATACATATATTCCCAAACAGCAAAAAAGTTGCGATAGAGTCGATACAGAGCGGATTTTGTGTTTCTCTAGTGGCTGAGAGAATCCAACAATGAGTAGTAAATACCAACGTGGGAACACCGGGCCGAAAAAGTTGAAGTGGCGATGGAAAGATGAGACTGACAATCGGTCGCTGCCCCAATCGTGGGCCGACAACGGTCGCACAGAATCTCCCAAGGAGAACGAAGTGCAGTTGTACGCAATCCAGTGTCGGGCTGGGCTCTTACTTGAGTGGCTGGTGAATACACGAACTGGAAAGCTACTCAGGGGCCCGTTGAGCGAGAAGCCGGGAATTCGTGTTCTGTACGTCACCGCTGACGGTGAGCATGCGGTCATGAAACAGTTGGAGGCCCGCGAAATTGATGACAGTTGGAAGCCGCCCAAGCAGTTCGCCAGCGTCATCGCGAAGCACCCGGAGGAGGCTGATCCAGTTCCAGATTCCAGTCAAGACTACTATCGACGGGGGGTTGAAAACCTGTACGACCCGTTGTAGCCGCTGTAGAACGGTTTCTTTGCTCATGACAGCGATTGAAACGACCGTTCAGTGAGCGTGCAGATTGATTGGAATACCAAACAGACAAAAGACGGAACACAACTCATTCTTGGATACTGAATTCAATCTCAGTCTCTTTTATCGAGACGATGATGTTCGATCCCATCCGGAGATCGTATTCTTCGATATTGAATGGATACTCCTGTTCACGTCCATCACCGAGGGAAATTGTGAGCGTATAGTCTCCAGTCTCGGTGATGCCTGAATACACATTTTTCCTGTTACTGGGATTGACCGCTGTTTCGCATTCAAACACGCTTGAATCGCCTGTTACGACTGATACCGCCACTGTGGCTTGTTCCGAACTCTCATTATAGAGTACGACGAAAATGTCTTCTGCAACATCCGGGTCAGTCTCTGCGGAACAGCCAGCAAATGGAATCAGTAAGACCGAGAGCGACAGCAGTGATCGTCGCTTCATCACTTGGCGGGTGATCCGTCATCAGTAAATGTCTTGTCTGTATTGAGCGAACCGACCGCCTTGGAAGCGGCCACTTGTCCGTGACCGACTTGCGCTCTGAAACCAGCAGGACTACTGAAACCTATTACCGGTTGAGGGTTTCAACAAGGCCAACTATCCCATTTGGTGTACTTTAACAACTAATAAGACGCATTTTTTCTAACCAGTGACCAGGTTACACAAAGTATTTTGGTTTTTCGGAGGTAAAGCAATCATGAAGCGTCGAAAAATAATCACATCTACGCTATCCGTAATATTCTTGTCTGGGTGTACCACCGATTCAAACGATCAATATACACTGAACAGTACAAGCACTGAACCCACCCCTAACAGTACAAGCACTGGATCTACCCCCTCAGCTGGAGATTGCTACCCACAGTTTTGTAGAGGCACAAAGCTTGTAGACGTGGTTGTAGACGCAGACTTTTCGGGTACAGTTGTAGTAGAAGCAGCATGTCGTGAGAGGAGCTACAAACTCCAATCAGGTGACTCAATCACGATCACACGGAAGGTTGATGGCGAATCTTGCGATATTATAATATCTGCAAATAATCAGACAGTGTATAACCAGACTATAGCTGACTATGTGTCTATTTCTCTTCGAGTTGGCCCAGATGGCAACGTCTCTAGATCAGCAATTACAGAATTGTAACTATATAAGATCGGCTAAGACTCTGACTCTGAATCAGTCGGCTGGTTTGTATGCATAGTACGTGTTCGCGTAGAATATTTTGTTAATTTATTCCAGTCATATTGAAAAGAAGAATACTAATCCTGTAGATCTCGTGTCCTCTTTCTCCGTTTCCATCGCCATTTGGGAAGCTAACTGAGAACGGGTTTCCGTCGTGCTTTTGTTCTATTCTCTCTGGCTTTTTCATTAGTTGTACCGACCAGCTCATTTCACAAGTAGAATTCCCAGAGCGGTGCCCTCCGGCAGGCCAGATTTTGTGACTCTCTGGTGGCTGAGAGAGCATGGCTTCGCCACAGATCGACGTCAACGAGATTGTTGCAACGCTTGAGCAAATTCGCCAGCGCGGGCACAGCGCGCACACGGTCTTTCGAGACTGGGTCAACCTCGTGCTGTTCGCACTGCAGGACCGAGACGACCCGTATCTGGAGATCGCTGACGACTATCGCGAGCGCGGCGACATGGATCACCCACGCGGGCAGCGGTCGGTCGACCTCTTTGCCAAGGCGTTCGGCCAGCTCCAAGAACGGATGGCGGCTACCGACGCCGACGTTCTGGGTGCCGTCTACGAGGAATACGGGATGTCCAGCGATGCGTTCGGCCAGCACTTCACGCCCCACTCTGTTTGCGAGACGATAGCCGAGATCGCCGGCGTCGGAGACGAAAGCGATACCGAGGACCGACAGACGGTCCTTGACCCGGCCTGTGGGAGCGGTCGAACACTGCTGGTCGCCGGTCGAAAGCAGCCAGACGCGCTGTTTGTCGGGCAAGACAAGGACCCACTGTGTGCCCGAATGACGGCGTTGAACTGCTGTTTCCTGAATCTGGACGCCTACGTTATTCAGGGCGACTCGCTGACTGTCGAGTTCCAGCGAGCGTGGCAGACCTTGTACTCTTCGCTGGGTGGGAGCGTTCGCGAACTCGACGACGAGGAGGTCGAGGAGCTTCACGAGTGGGTGACCGATGCCTTCGAGAACACGGTCGAAGGAGACAACCAGCCCAGTCCAGCGCAGGGGACAGACACGGGCGCGGAAGATCGAACACCTCCCGTTGCGGCGTCTGTCTCGAGTGAGCAGGCCAATCTAGGTGCGTTCGAGAGTAGCGATTGACGGCTATTTTGTGTGCCCCAGTCGGGTGCGGGGCGTTCCAGTGAGAGCGTCCCGAGGAAAACCATGTCAGAAGAATCAGACACAGAGCCGGATGCGGCTCCAGACTCAGTTGAAAAGGTCGAACGAACGGACTTTGGGTGCAGTATGGAAGCACGGTTGGATCGAGGCACAGACACTCGCGATCAAGACAGAGTGACGATCAAATCGAAGGGTGAGACTGCTGCGGAGACGATTGCGGAGTTCTACAAGCTCCTAGAAGAGTACGACCAGGAGATCAGTGGTCGGCTTCGAGATATCCAGCCAAGAGAAGACGCGGCAGGCGAGTAAGACGACGAGTAGGACTCCCTATTATACTGCCCAGCGGTTGGGTGGGTGTGACCGTGAGGGCGGAACACACGGTTCTGTTAATTAGCGCGAGGCAGTGGCTAAACGCTTATATCCGAGGGTAGGCAATTTTTGCGTGGACAGAACACTGTCACACGCTCCTTCCATCCCCTTTCCATGCCTGATGACACGCAGAGTCTCGGTCGCTGTCCAAACTGTGACGAGCGTATCACAACTCCGTGGCTGCTGGTTGAATACGAGAAAGACGATGGCACGGAGGGTATCTGGGCCGAGTGTCCAATGTGTGAAGATGTCGTTGCGCCGGAGTAACGCAACATTCTCTCCGCGCATTCCACTGAGTGTACGGGCTGACAGTACGGTGTTTTAGCCATCCGCATTGAGAGTTTCAGACAACGCTCTCATACCGGGTTTTCGCGTCTTCGACTTGATCAGTACAGGGGAAGTACCTACTGTTCGTCTAAGAGAAAGCTCTCCCAACAGCTCAATGATCCTTACTCGGCTTGGTTATTTGGGTCAAGTATGTAATAAACCACAGCTATTGTGACAGACATCGACACCGCCTGAAAAGAGACCCAATCACCCAGTAACAGGGTGAATACAAGGACAGCAATGCCGGTTAGAATACCTGTCAGAACTGCGTATCCTCCGCGAGACAGAGTCCGTATCCGCGCATCTATACGACGATAGAGATGTTTCACAGTACCAGTACAATATCAATATTCCTCTATAAGTCTGATCAATCCGCATACATACTAAGCAGATAGCTTCTCGCAAAGGTCATGAAACAAACCACCTCTCGAACTGATTTATACCCTCATAGTCCGAGTCAATTAGCTTACTCACCGCCGAGATATCGTTCCCCGTGAACTCAGGTAAATTCCGGTGAGACAGTTACCTCTATAGTAACAATTGAAACGGTTTACACACTGATCGCACTGCCGTCGTGCGATCAGGTGTGCATTGATTTTCAATGGCTACTATAGTCTACAGTCGCCCCCCTCATTGCCGCTGTAAGAGGATAGGTAAAGCAGCCACAGCGTGTGTATCAAAGCGATAACCCCGCGCTGTCACTGACTCAGGACAGGCATCATCGCTGGAGAGTCCATATCGCATTCTAAGTCTGCAGGATTACACTACGTCGAACCCTCGCTAAGGACACTGTCACTCGCGGCCTTCGTCACTGCTTACAGCAGCTTCGCTTCGATGTACTGGTCGATATTCTCGGTGTCATCGAGTTCGTTCAGCGTATCCAGCGCTCCTTCCATCGAGTCGAGGTCCTCCGCAGTGAAGTCGTCCTGTTGGGCCACACGACCTAGACTCACGAGGAGCTTGATTTTGTTCACGTCCGTCTCAAGACGCATCACTTTCGTCACGACGTTCTCGTCGTCGGGGTCGTCCAGTCGGACGAACGCCGGCGGGATTACGTCCCGAAGCAACGCCGAGACGTAGAGGTTGTCGTCGGTAGCGTCGCTGGGAACGTCAGCGAGCATCTGCTTGATTACTGAGTGGCGGTCGTCGGAGTCAGCGTAAACGACGTTACGGACGAATTGTCCCGAGTCGACGCGGCGCAGGTCTCGGTCCTCATCGACTTGGACACGAATCAGTTCTAGAATCTCGTTCGGGAACTCTGTGCTAATGTCGTCGCGGTGGACACACACGTCTGCACCGTACTCACCGATGTCGAGAGCGGCGAAGGGGTCAGCCAGTAAAGGAGCGTTAGTCATATCGGTAACATCCCATCGGCATCAGTGCTGCTACATACGATTCTAAACGCAGCCAACACAGTATGTACGGATGCAGACATAGGATTACTGGAACAAATGTACTTCCGCCGGGTCGTGTTTCGGTTCCATCGCGTCGTAGGGATCTTCTTCAAGCACAAGCATAACATGCCCGGAGTCGAGTTCTCGGACTCGCCATGCTGGTGTATCAAGTACGTGTTCACGACCGCCGAACTGCTCTATCACCTGCGGCGACATGACTGTAATCCAGGATAGGTTTTCAATATTATTAGCTATCGGTTCACCATCGGGCACGAACCGCTCGTAGTCTTCGTGGCCCTTGTATACTGAGCTCCAGACATATTTCGGTTCAACGGTAGGCACTATTTCTGCCACGATATCGAGTAATTCGTCGATACGTGCTCTGTAGGTCGAGTCTGGATGTGCGCCACCATAGATTTCACTCGTTTGGAAACCGATATTCACACACCCCATCATTTGCTCGTCCTCGGTCGTAGGGTGGGAGATGCCCACACGAATCATCATATCTGCCTCTGTCCAGAACCGCATAGAACCATTTTCCGTCTGCTCCAGCGCGTTCAATGCGTCCTCCAGACTCGAATCAGTGTGTCCTGTGAGACCGATACGATATTCTGCGACGATGTCTGCCTCCCCGTCGTGAGTTGTTTTCAACCCGGCCTGTTGGCACCGATTATACAGTTCTCGGGCATCGGGTGTTTTGTTGGCGACAAACCCGATGTGATACGGATCGTCCATGTTACTCTATACGAGATAGTTCGTCCGGAGAGATAAACTTTAGATCACTTTGCGGATCAAAGCCATCCGGGAAATTAGCCTTATCAATGGCTGCTGAGATGATCTCGTTGTCGCGGGGATTGTCTGTCCGACTGACGACATACATTTCATCACGGTTTCGGGAGATGACGTTGAATTTGTTAGTGAGGTCGTCGATATCGGACTCTGCTAGTTGGTCGAACGTGACATCGTTGTAATCCCGATTTTTCGATTCGACACCGATTGTCCTCCCGTCGGAAGTTTCAAGCTCGATGTCGACTTCCGATTCTCTCCTCCCCTGGTCAGGAATATCAGCGGTCATGTCATCGCCATCAACGGACAGTTCTCTGACCGTGACAGCATCGTTGTTGTCCATCAGATCCGTCGCTATGTCGACCTCGCCGTCAAGGCCTTTCATATTCGTCCGAGTGCCGAACCCACCTCGTACCGCGCTCTGTAGGCCTTCGACATTTTGTGCATCAAGCTGGTTGATGTCGTTCTGGATATCTCTGGCGCTCCGAGAGTTAGGCGCGTCGTTGTTGCGACTGTAGAGTTCGTAAGATTCGATAAGACTGTTTACGTCCTCGTCAGTCAGAACACTATCGCTGCCGTCACTGAGATCAGTTGCGTCGTTGGTGACCGAGACACCGTCAGTGCCCTCGCTCTCGATGAGATTGGTAGCGGAGTCCTGTGCGTCCCTGTCTAGCTCGTTGATAGATCGGCGGACATCGTCGACGCTGTCGGCATCGAGGTCTCCGTCGACATTTACAAGGGCATTCTGCAGGTCATCCTCTACGTCATCCGGAAGATCGGGACAGCTTCCACCGCTCTGTGCGAGGGTCGACGGCGGCGTTGCGACCGAGTGATACCGGTCAGTGCGAAGCGACCCCGCACGACCGAGCGACGGCGCACTTCTGGCCCCACAAGGTGAGACCACAGCGTCGAACGTATCCGAGTCCGTGCGCCCGGCGAAGTCGGCCGCGTCGTCGCCGTTGCGCGCCAGTAGGTCGTCGAACTCAGCCTTTCCATCCGCATCTAAACTGTCGTAGCGGGTGAGTGCCGTCGTGAGTTCATCGCTGTCGACCTCGCCGCTCTCGTAGGCCTCAGTAAAGCGCCGCTGGGTAGCGGCGTCGTCCATCTGGAGGAGCGCGTCGGCGGCGTCCTGATCGCTTTCCGCCAGATCGTTGAGTGCACGACGCCCACTGGGCCCGGTGTGCTCGAAGAGATCAGTGACCCCGCTCGCGTGCCTCCCCGGTCGTGGTTATGATAGTGAGTCCAGGACCGACGGCGCCATCGCCACCCCTTCAGCGGGCACACGAAATACAGACTTTCCGACTATCTACGCTACTCAAGTGGTTTGACAGAATTAAGACTGCACATTGGCGAGTGCTGCTCCACCCGTCCTTCGTCGATCACGCGTCGCCGGACCGATTGTACCGCACGTCGTCAATCGCGTTCTCGAGTTTGTCTTCATAACCCGGTGCAAATATATCGGGGTGGGATGCTTCTAGTATACACTCGACATCAGCGCGCACACTCAACACAGCCGCTTCGAACGGTTCCAGATTCTCCCTATCTTCTGGCTTATCCATTCGCTCTAACCACTCCAGCATAACCATCGCTTCGTTCCGAGTCAGTTCGAGGGTAATCGAGTTGTCATCGCTCGTTTCGTCCATATGTATCTCTGTCAGTCGGTGGCCTCATGTGAGTATCGTTACCGTCGAAGTAGTTCTTCATTGACCAATCGAACTGGTCGTTATTCGTTCCGCCAATTATTCGTTGGAACCACTTTCTTCCATTTCGTTCAGCATCTCCTCCAGTCTCCTTCGGGCATAGGCTGCTTCTTTGAAAAATTGGCGCTCCCCAATATCATGTTTCCCTCGTAGCTCTGGGTCATCGCAGTAAACATCACATGCAAAGAATAACTGTTCGAGTACTTCGTATGGCTCGTCTGGAGCAACATCTTGGTAATCCTCCTTGAACTCAGTCAGATACGTATGCATGAATTCTGATGCTTCTATTTCTCCATCTGTGTAGGAGCGTATAAGATCTAAATACTTGTTGGCTCTCTGAACAGCTTTCATGCTCATCCCCCTCCAATGACTCCCGTGTTTCGCATATTCGTCCTTTGTCCCTGAGTCAATTTGAATCCAGTGAGGAACTCTCCGTCGTCAATGATGATATTATTTCCAGTGTTTGGATTGTAGAGGTGCGTGACGCTTTGGTCGCCTTCTAATCGAGTGTATCGACCTTCGATTCGTTCCGTATTTGGATTAACCGTATGCTCAGCGATTGCCTCTCTGAACGCTTCCTGATTTTCTGGGTTGTTGTTACCGGTCACGCCGAAGTCATCAGCATGTTTGTATTTGCGCTCAATTTGGCCGTCTGGGAGGTCTATCTCCCCGACTTGATCCATCCTCCGCAACGTGTCCGTCCCGACAGAATCTGACTCCTCGTATTGTCTGATGAGCGCTCGTGAGAAGCGATCGTCTCTGTTGATGACATCAGTGACATCACGACCCTCGTCGGTGGCGAGCTGTTTCGTGTCTCCGAGGAGGTCGGCTGCCCGGTCATCGCTTATTTCGCCTCGCTGGACGCCTCCCAGTAGATTGTTTCGGAAGGTGGTGGCGTCATTGGAACTGACTGAATCAGTTTGTTTGAGTCCATGCCAGGCCTCAGTGAAACTATCACAGGGACTGTTACAGACCTGCTCATCGAGGAGTGAGACGCCATCGTCACCGCCACGCATCACCATCGCATCGGCCGTTCGTTTTTCGTTCGCGTCCAACTCGTCGTACCTTCGCAGCGCCGTCGTGAGTTCATCGCTGTCGACCTCGCCGCTCTCGTAAGCTCGAACGAACCGGCGTTGGGTCGCAGCGTCGTCCATCTGTAGGAGCGCGTCGGCGGCGTCCTGATCGCTTTCCGCCAGATCGTTGAGTGCGCGACGCCCACTGGGCCCGGTGTTCTCGAAGAGGTCGGTGGCCTTCAGCGTCGGGTCGTTGATGTCGGTGTTGCCCAGGTAATCGCTCCCGTCAGTGTCGAGTTGGTCGAACTGCTCGGTGGTCCGTTGGCGCTTCGGCCCGGGCATGTCGTCGAGCTTCGCGCTCATGCGCCCGGTCGGCACGTCCGCGTCGGGGACCGAGTCGTCGACTTTCCCAGCCCGCCGTAGTGCCGTCGGCTTGACGCCGTTTGGCACTCTGTCGGGGACCGCCGAGTCGGCGGCGTCGACCAGCCGTCTGAGCTTCGATGAACTACTCAGTCCTTTCTGGAGGACGCTCGACCCGCCAGATGCAAACGCGGGCGCCACTGTCCCAGTCGAGTAGCCCAGCGACCAGCCGCCGCCAAACTCTTGATAGTACTGCTCGCGGGAGTCGAAGGGATTGCGGGTCTCGTGTTGCTGGCGGAGCTGGCTCGCCATCATCTGGGGCAGCTTCGTGATTATCGCGGGGTTGTTGGCGATGGTCGTCGCCAGCTGGGCCATCTGGCTCGCGTAGCCGCCAGGGTCGGAGACCATTTGGGCGACGCCAGCGACGCTCTCGCCGACCACTGTCGACGCGCCCGAGGAGAGGCCCATCCAGGCGACGAAGCCGCCTTTGCCAGGACTGGCCGGGAAGCTGGCGTATTTGTCGGCCGCCTGTCCGAACGTGTCCGGCCCGCTGAGCTCCGTGCGTTTGCGGTTGTCGTGGATATCCGTGGCGCTGGCGTCGACGGTCACCGGCGTGAAGAAGCCGGTTGCGCCGGTGTATATGGCGTCTAGCGCGTCACGCTCGACCTCGATGCTGGCGTCGAAGTTTCGAGCGGTCGCGCCATCGCCCAGGCTCGACCACTGCTTGCTCCCGGCCTTGTGGAACTCGATTCGGGAGATGCCGCTCTGGTCCGAGACGCTGACGCGAGCTGTGTAGCTGGTTCGGGCAGTGTTGTCGGCGCTGACTTCAAGCGGTTCGACCAGTGGCGCTTTGTGGTCGTGGATGGTCGGGTCGTAGTCGTTCGAAACCTCGTAGTAGTCGTCACTGCCGTCGTTGTCGGAGTCGGCGACAGTCGGGCTGGTCCCGAGGCGACGCTCCTCGTGGTCGTCCAGCAGGTCGCCGTCGGTGTCTGTCGACAGTGGGTCGGAGCTGACGTTTTGCTTCCAGAGCACGCCGAGGGCGTCCCCACCGTTCTGGCGGGCGCTGACGAACTGTTCAGCTGTTGAGGGCGAGCGCGCGAGGTAGGTGTTCCACCCGCGGTTTTCCTCGAGGTCGGTGAGTTCGTCCCCGTCGCTGTTGACCTCGGTCGGGTCGGAGTTGGCGACCGCGATGCTCGTCGTGAGCGTGCCGTTTTCAGCGGTAGTCCTGTAGATGACCTCCTCCCCGTCGGGGATGCCGTCTCCGTCAGTATCAGCGTCGTACGGGTCCGTCGAGAACGTGCTTGCGGCGGCGGTCGGCAGCGTCCAGTTCTGGTTCTCTACAGAGTCACGGATGCCATCGCCGTCGCTGTCGAAGGTCTCGCGTGGGACGACCTCCGCTCGCATATTGACGCCGTCGGCCGAGAGGCTGATGTTCGCGGGGCCGTGAGCGAGCGTGGAGACGTTGACCGTCGTCTGAACGGTGCCGACGGTCCCGATAGCGAGGTCTTTCGAAACTGTGGTTCCGCTCGCACCGGTCACCTCGATGCTCGCTGCCGGATTGGTGTTGGTCTGCTCGGTCTGATACACCACCGCGAGGTCGTCAGTGCCAGACGTGAGATCGTCCGTGATGTTGGCACTACCCGTGTCACCACTGACGTTACTGGAGGCGTTCTCGTCGGGGTCGCCCGGGACGCTGATGGTGATGTTCTGGTCTATTGCCAGTGACTCGTTGGTTGGGTCGGTCGCGCGTCCGGACAGAACCTCCCAGTCATTGAGTTGGCCGGGGGTGATCGGGTCTCTCACCGCCTCTTCGTTGAACCTCGGTTTGATGGTAAACGTCGCGTTGGTCAGCTCGCCCCGGAACGCCCCTCCGTCGGTGTTGTCGTCATTCCAGCTCCAGTCAGGCGTCGTGCCGTAGTTGTCTCCGGGGTCGTCCCGAACAACCCAACTCCCGTCACTGATCGGGAACTCGTAGAGTTCGAAGGAGACGGCGGCACCGGACCCATCTCTCGGTTTATCCTGCAGTAAAACCAGACTGAGGCCGTTCGGACCGGACCAGAAGAACAGCCGGCTGGTGTCGCTTTTCGCGACTGGCAGCGGAGAGTTGATTTCAGCGTTCCCGTAGTCGTAGAATTTCTCGATGGTCTGCCCATTGCTCAGTGGTACCACCTCGTAGCTGTCCCCGCCCTGTTCGATGGTTATCTTCCGCGTCGTGGGTTCCCCGCCAAGCACGACGGTCGAGTTGCCGGTCAGGTTACAGGCGTTCCGACAGCGGAACGAGTCGCCGGCGTTGAAGTCGACCGGCTCGCCGATACTGACCTGCGTCGCGCTGACCCACTCGTCGGTGTCCAGCACGGTGAAATACGAGAAGTGCTCGACGGTGGCTTTCGCCGTCCCGTTCTCGATAGTCGTCTCGACCTTGCTCCAGGTGTCTTTCGAGGAGCCGTTCCATGTATAGATAGAGAGGTTCTCGTACTCAGACTCGGGGACCGAGGCGTCGACCGGGAGTTCGACTGTCGCGTTCTCGAAGGCCGTGCGGTTCTCAAGCTGTATCGTCGGGCCGGCACTGGCCGACGTGTTCTCGAAGAAGTCGGGCTTGGCCTCCATGGTGACGTCGGCCCCCGACCCGTTCGTCCGGAGCGTGACAGTGGCGCCGGTCGATTCGCTGTCCATCGCCGTCTCGAAGGTCTCGTTACCGTCGAGAACGCCGTCGCCGTCCGAATCGTTGTTCAGCGGGTCGGTTCCGATGGCAAGTTCCTCGTCGTCGTCCAGTCCGTCGGCGTCCGTGTCCGGCAGCGTTGGGTCCGTCCCCAGCTCGATTTCGCGACTGTCGTTCAGCGAGTCGCCGTCGGTGTCGGGTCGGTCGACCAAGGTCCCGCGCTGGGCCTCCTCACCATTGGTCAGTCCATCACCGTCAAGGTCGCCCGAAGCGTCGCTTGTGCCGTCACCGTCCGTATCGGCATCGAGCGGGTTGAACTGGTCGTTCCGGTATTCGAAGCCGTCTGAGAGGCCGTCATCGTCCGTGTCGCTCACGAACGGGTCCGTGCCGATGGCGTACTCGACGTATGTCCCCAGCGTGTCTTGGTCGAAGTCCTCCATCCCGTCGATGACGTCGTTGTCCGCTTCGGTGTAGTTCGTCAGAGGGGACTCGCTATCGTTGTCGGCGGGGTCGGTCTTCGTGACGTTGCGCTCGTAGCTATCGGGGAGCCCGTCGTTGTCACGATCGTTGTCCAGATAGTCCGGCATCCCGTCGCCGTCGCTGTCGGCGGTGCCCTCCGTCCCGTCGGGGGCCCCGTCGCCGTCGGCGTCGGTGTCGAGCCAGTTGACCGTCTCGTCGAAGTCGACGTCGTGGCTGTAGTTCTGGCCGTCAAGCGCTTCGGTCCGGGTGGTGATGCCGTCGCCGTCGTCGTCGGTGTCGCGGTAGTTGGGCGTCCCGTCACCGTCAGTGTCCTTGGTCCCTTCGCGGATGTCGGGGATACGGTCGCCGTCGCTGTCGGCGTCACGGGCATCAATGATGCCGTCGCTGTCCGTGTCAATGGGCTTACCGCCGTTGGTTTCGGTCCAATCGCCGATTCCGTCGCTGTCGGTATCGGTGTCGAATGCATTGGTGCCGAGCGCGACCTCGATGGTATTGTTGAGTCCGTCGCCGTCAGCGTCGGTCTCGGTCGGATTGACAGCCTGAACGTAGAGCCACTGGCCGTCGCTGACCGTGACTCGTCCGTCACCAGTGAAGTCGAAACTCGAACTGTAGTTCTGGACGGAGGCGTTCGTGAGATGAGCAAGCAACGCCTGGCTGTCGACGACGTCGAAGCTGCCATCACCGTTGACGTCCTCAAAGCGTCCATCACCGTTCGGGTCGGTCGGGCTCGCCGAGCCGACGACCGGGCCAGGTGTCACAGCCGTGTTTCCGGCGCCAGTGCCGATGCCGGTGTTACCCGCGTCCGTACCGGTGTTGCCTGCATTGCCGGCCTGTGTGAGTGCGCCGGCCGGAACCGCTGCGACGACTGGGCTGGTGACGAGCAATACGGTCAGGATGACCGCCAACAGCGGCCGTGCCTGCTCACTTACGAGTTCGATACCCTCACGAGTACGACTGTGACCTCTAGACATGAAGTATTCCAGTGTTAATTCAAAGATTACTTCCGGTTTATTTAATACTGTGGAAATCGGGTTCGATAATATCGATGCAACTCGCTCGTCTCATGAGGGTAGTATTGGTTAGCGCTGCGCTGGTTGGGAGTACTGCTGTCGTTTCTGGTGCCGGCGGGACAGAGGTTCGACTTTCGCCGGCTGCAGAGAGCGTTGATTCGGGCGCAACCGTCGAGTACGAGCTGGTGGTGGCCGAGGCCAGCGGTGGTGTCGGTACGTTCAACGCGACAGTGTCGCTCAACGACAGCAGCGTCGCGACCATCGAGAGCGTCAGGTATGCCGACAGCCCAGCGTACGCCAAGCAGCCCGACGGCGGGGCGTCAGTGCAGTTGGCGGCGACGGGAATGAACACACTCCAGAGCGGCCCAGTAGAACTCGCGACTGTCACTGTCCGAGCCGAGAATCCCGGAACTGTCGGGCTCTCCGTGAGTGTCGCGGCGCTGGGTGACGAGAACGGCAGTGCCTACTCGGTCACCGGAACAGAAGGGCGCGTCCTCACCGTCGAAGGCCAAACCGACGATGCGAATGGGTCGACACCAACGCCGGCGGAAACAGCCACACCAACACCAACGGACACGTCAACGCCTACGCCGACTGCAACAGAAACTCCTACTGAGGAGGACTCGTCGAGTTCCGGCGGTAGTAATGACGATGACAATGATAATAGCGACTCCAGCGGCAGTGACTCTGGTGACACAGTAACAGCGACGGACACACCGACAGTAACGGAACCAACGCCCAGCGACAACCCAACAACGGCCACGGAAACTGAGCGCTCGACCGAGACAGACACCAAGCAGTCAACCTCGACCCAGACTAGTAGTGGTGGGCCAGCAATCACACCGTCTCAGACCGCGGCCACAGACAATGCCGCGCCATCTGGCGGTTCACCCACGAATCTGCTTATTGCCGGGAGCATGATCGTCGCTGCTCTCGGTGGCATCATCATCTACCGTCGGTTGTAGAAGCGATTCCAAGACACACGATACGTTCTCACCTCGCTGACCGGCCCAATTGGAGGTCGTCTGTCGCTTCCTTGTGAAGAGCTGTCGGCAACCTACTCACCGCCGATAATCTCATACGGGACATCAAGCGGCAGAATCCCAGATCGGTCTAGCAGTCGCATGGGGCACACCACGAGTCGAGTTGTGACGGCGATACGCAAGTACCCGAGTCTGTGCGCGACGTCAACTCCTCATCCGGCCAGCAACTCGACGCCCCAATTCAATAAACCATGGGAGACCACATGGTTGATGACCTCAGAGACGTGCGTAGCCATACTGGTCCAACAGCGGCCAAAGCCTGCAAAGATATCAAAGCTCGGGCGTTCACCGTTGGGAATCACGTCGCGTTCAACCGCGGCGAGCCCGACCCGAGTTTGCCAGACACTACGATATCTTCCCGAAGTCATTCCGCAAGCTGGTTGCGGGTTTGCGTTGGCCTCTGAGACTCAAACGATTGTGAACCTTTGTTCGATAACCGGCATTCATCGTGTCGACAAAGGGGGCTGGTCTCCGATTCGCGTGTGAGCGAGTGAATACAAGATAGAGGGTATTGGGGCCTGATCGGAGATAGTACCCTTGAGTATATTCGATCGCAGTTTTGGATAAGTACGGAAACATAACTCGGAGTTGTACCCTTTTGGAGTGGAGGATAGAGTAATATTACGGCTCATTCAGAGATATAAAGGCAGTTTTTTCGAATATAGTTCTATATATTAGATATTTGGAATTATACCAGTATAGGTGCAATTCATTCGGATGACACTGTCTAGTTCTGGATGACCCCCGCTGGCGTTCGTCCGTCGGGTGCTTGGTTCGGTCGTTCATGGTTGTAGTGGTGTCTGAAGCGGTCTAACCACTGTTTCGCGCTGGATTGACTGCCCCTCCAGAAGGAATGGAAGCGGTCGATTCGCATGGTCACAGTCTGGAACCATTTTCGATGTGGTTCCGGATTCGGTAGTCAAGCCGACCGCTCAAATCGTGGCGTGAGAAGGCGGTCAGATAGCCGCCAGCATCGACGAAGAAACTCTGTTTCGGCGACATCGTGTTTCTGAGTGAGTCGGTGCAAGAACGCCGCCGCGGGGTCAGTCCCGCGGCGGCTGAACACGGCAACTTCGAGAAGTAGCTTTGATTCAGTGTCGACAGCGGCGTACAACCACTTTTTCTCCCCGTCAACCTCGATTTGTTTCTCGTTGACTGCGACCCGCGACGGCTGCGCCGTCGGCGGGTCACTCTGTTCCTCAGACAGTGTATGAACCCAGTTCCAGACCGCGCCATGAGAGCGATCGATACCCAGCAAGTCCCAGATAGCGACCGCCTCCCTGATCGACATCCCCGCCGCGTGGAGACGCACCCCAAACGGCCGAATGGGTGTCGGGGTACGCTCATTCTCCCAAACGTCTTGACTGTCCTATCTAACATCTCTCGGAGGCGGTCTGCGATTTGCATGGACACTTTCCGCTACAGCCTCCTCACTTCTCAGACTCCTTCAACTAGACAGTGCCTGCTGTTTCGTTTGTTCTACCATCTGAGATGTCGAGATTTGGATGACTCATCTCGAAGACGACTCTCTGTAGACACTTTCCTCACTGTCTCCCGGAACTCTGAAATGTCAACGCATCTTCCGGGAGTACTCCGCTATCTTACCGTGAATCCGTTGTTTCTGGGTATCACCATCGAGAGCCGTCAGTTCATCGGCTTCTGATCGTCCTCAGTTGTTCTACAGTCGGGAAGCATCTCATGAATGCACCCCGCGGTCGTTATGGATCGTTAGAATAAGCTCCCAGAGAACTACCGGATCATGGAGGGCGTTTTCAGCGGCAGTGTCTGCTGGAGAAACCGCTAGAAAGAACCATAGAACGGATTAAATCATCTTATCTTACAAGTGTACGCTTGTTATATCATGATAGTGGTATTTGGGCCTGTGAATTCAAGCCAAGTTATGTAAGAAATATTATATTTCACAGTACGGGTGCAACGTTTGGGTCTATTACACTATCGGCCACTGCTTCTCATCGATTAATAGTGCCCGAGAACACCCCGTTTGCGTGCTTTAGCTGTCCCAACCCGGAAGACAAATAATCCAACCGCTAGGTAGGCAACCGCCTGCCCGACCAATACCCCAAGGTCGAATACCGGTAGTTCCCACACGCGGAGTCCATCCGTCATCACTCGTTGCAACAAGTGACTCCCTAGCGACATTGGAAGGAACTTCAACAGTGCATACTCTTGGACTGGGAGAGCAATCAGGGCTGCAAACGAGAGTTGGATCAGCGGGAACATCTTCTCGATTTGCTTGTAGACGAGCGCCGCCCCACCGAAGACGAACCCGAGGCCGACCACGGGAAGCAGCGTCAAGACACCGAGCACGACGAGCGAAAGCGGTGCAACAGAAAGCCATGTCCCTGTTGTCACCATCATCAGTACTAGAAGGACGATGCCGGTAGCAAACGTACCCAAGAGGTTAACTACGGTCTTTACCGCGACAACCTCTGTGAAGCCGAACGGAGACATCGACAACTGCTCCAGCGTCCCCCACTGCGCCTCGTCAGTCAAGTCGTGTGTGAGGTCGGCATATGCCGACACTGCCATTGTGAATAGTAAATACCCGACAACGAGCAGTCCTACTGACCGTGAAATCAAATCTTCTGCCACAAACTGCCCGCCGAAAAAAATGAGTGCGAAAAACATGTACAGCGTTCCGAATCCCACCACTGTATTCAGGAGATATCGACGCGAGAGCGTCACTGATTTACTCGCAATTGCTCGAAACAAGGTGAGGTGCCGGTTCATGATTCTCCCCCCTCTGGTAGCAATGATTCAGCTGTGGTCAGTTCAACGAAGACATCTTCTAGGTTGGGCTCGATTTCAGTGAACGACCGGACAGTCGCTTCTGCCGTCTGCAGTACGTCGACACACTCGTAGAACTCTTCACTGCCTGCGAGCGCGATCTCGAACTCCACGGAGTCAGTGTCGGTCCGCCAGTCGAGTAGCCGGAAGCGGGTATCGAGCTTCTCTCGGAGGTGTGCTGGTGGGTTTTCGGTCAGTTGGACGCGATATGATTGGGATTGGAAGACGTCGAGTAAGTTGTCGACAGAATCATCAGCGACGATGTCGCCGTCACTGAGAACGATCACGCGGTCGCAGACGGCTTCGATGATGTCCATATCGTGACTCGTAATCACGATAGTTTTGTCCTCCTCTTGGGCGAGGCGTTGTAATTCGGTTTGGAGGTCACGGGTCGTTTCTACGTCGAGCCCAAGCATCGGTTCGTCAAGGAAGAGAACGGGCGTTTCGCGGACGAGTGCACAGCCAAGGGCGACTTTCTGCTTCATACCACGCGAGAGGTTTTTCGCCGGTTCGTCCGCCTTTCCAGTAAGTCCAAGCGTGTCGATAATCGCCTCGTGTCTGTCGACACGTGCCTGTGGATCGATGCCGTGGAGGCCAGCGAAAAACGCGAGATTTTCACGAACGCTCAATCGCCAATAAACGTTGCGTGCGCCTTCAAGGACAGCACTCACATAGTTGTATGTGCGTGAACGGGCCTCATGAACAGGGATGCCGTGAATAGAAATATCGCCATATGTGGGGGTGATGAGCCCGAGAACCGTTTTGACGGTTGTTGTTTTGCCAGCACCGTTTGGGCCGAGGAGTCCGACGATTTGTCCGGGCTGAATATCGAAGGAAATGTTATCAACGGCTGTGACGCGTCCCGATTCTCCTGTATAGCGTTTTGTAAGGCCTGTGACCGAAACTACAGGCTCATGTTCTGGAGGATCAGTTGGGCGGGGGCACATCGTTTGCGGTTCCCTATTCGGTGGACGGTCTTAAGAATACTTAGAATGACAGGCTCTTATATAATGCTACGGAAGGCCCTAATATCGGGACATTCAATGGTTGACTCAACGGATTCGCAAGCCAGAGTGAGTGACCGAACGGTGCCAAAGGTGTGAACAGCCTGTTCCAAGCCCTGCTTGGATAGGCTTTGGAATTTCCGTAACCACGGTGAAACAAGCGAAAAGAGGCACTTTTGCTTGTATATGCGGACGCCGTCGGGCGATGGGCATTCTCTTGTGTATGATTGTTCGAAGGTCACGCTCCATCTCTCTGTAGGCTTGGAGGCCGTCAGTCCGGACCCATCTCAGTGGCAGCCCCGTCAACGTGAGTGAAAGTATGCCCACGCTATGGACGGGACGTAGACTCCCAAAATTCCTTGAGTCAGCACTCGATGCGGGTAGCAAGTGATTCCGTGTCGATCTTGACGCAGCCCAACTCAACTAACTCTTGGAACATTCTGCCGAATACCAGTTGAATAAACGCCCACTCTCAGCTTATCGCTGGCTCAGTGTAACTACAGGTCTATCCGTTGCTCTACGCAAGAGCGGTGGCTCTTTACATCTCACTTCGACCGAACGTTACCAGCGGATAAAATAATTTCCACAGATTACAAATACTACCATCAAGTGAAAGACTCCCTATCAACTGGGATGAAATTTTCCGGTAGTTATAACTTCAATCCAGTTACAGGTCAATCTGCAATGTCGCACCAAACAGTGGTCGACATCATCGAGCGGTCGATGAGTGACCTAACCTTCGCGCATCGTTTCAAATCAGATCCGGAAAGCGTCCTCCAGGAGTATGACGATCTGACTACAGAGGAGACTGAAGCACTGAAGTCAGGGAATCAGAACAAGCTGAATCAGATCGTCGAGAAGCGGGCGAACGGTATCCAGATCGCAGGTATCGTCCTCCCATCGTCTGAGGCTTGAGAAAGTAGCCTCATATTTTTTACCAATGACTACAAGCACACAGGATAACCCGATTGATATATACATCATTGGGACTGGAATGGTGGGCTACACTCAACTCACTCGTGAAGCTGAAAACGCACTCCAAGCTTCTGAGCGGGTGTATCTACTTGACGGGCAACCGATGGTGGAGAATCATATCAAAGAGACCTATACCGAAGACGTAGTTATGCTCAACCGTGAGTACAATGAAGGCGAAGATCGAGTCGCTACATATGACCGGATGTCAGAAGAGGTACTTAAGGGTGCTACAGAGGTCGATGGACCGATCACATTTGCTCTCTACGGACATCCGATGATATTCGTCAATCCAAGCCGGAGCGTCATTCGACAAGGGCGGGAACAAGGATTGAACGTTGAAGTTCAGCCAGGAATCTCCGCCATCGATTGTGTATACTCAGATATTGCTTTTGACCCTGCGGCAAACGGTGTTCAAATGTTCGAAGCTACCGATTTATTGCTTCGAGAGTGGGAACTCAATCCGGAAGTTCCAGCAATGATTTGGCAGGTCAGCGTGGTAGAGACTGATCGCCATACCGAAAAGCGAAGTAAGGAAAGTCGATTCACCCGTTTCAAAGAATATCTCCAGAATTTCTATCCGGAAGATCATACCGGGTATTTACTCCAAACAGCCACTTATCCAATTGCCGAATCACAACGACATGAGTTCGAAATATCAAACCTTGAAGAGATGGCCCCAATACTGGATAAAGGCTATTACATCCTGCACCTGCCCCCGATCAATGAACGTGACCTCCAAAATGAGGAGCTGTTACAAGAAGTTCGGTCAGAAGACCACCTAGAAGAGATAACTGTCAGGGATAATTAAATAAACTGTCGTTATTTACCTATGGACAATCCGCCCGAGACAAAACGGTCTAACACGAGTGATGTTTTTCATGGTGAAGTCGTCTCTGATCCATACCAATGGCTCGAAAACGAGGACGAAGAAGTCCACCACTGGGTGAAGAAACAAAATTCCTATACTGATAGTGTTCTTTCGACCGATACTCGCGAGTTTCTCAAGGAGCAGCCCGAGTTCTCCACTAACATTCCGGATCCAGGGACGATAACTCCGACAAAAAACGGATACTACCAACTACGACGTGGGGAGGGTAAAGACCACTCAAATTTAACGTTTCGACAGGCCCTCACTGACTCACCGACTACGATCTGCGATCCCACAGAAGACTTGAATAGTGATCTGAGTGCGATTGATTGGTTTGTTCCTTCTCCACAAGGTGAATACGTCGCGTTTGGCGTATCACAAGGTGGCCGCGAGCAGTATGATATTCACGTCGTTCATAGCGGACAGCGGACTATACTAGTAGAACCAGACTGTGGCCGGACAAACGCTGGTGGGTTTGCGTGGGGAGAAAACGGATTCTACTATCTTCAAACTGAATCCTGTGAAGAGGGTCTCATGAAAAAGAGTATTGATTACTACGATCTAAGTACTGACGAATCTACCACCGTCGTAGATGGTATAGCGCAACGGTTATGGCCACAAATCGTCCCGCAAAAAGGAACTGATAACGCGATCGTTGCACTACATGACGGCACGAATCGGACTGAGTTATATCATCTTTCCCAATCCGGGTTCGATCCGATCTACGTTGAGAGTGAAAGCCACTTTAGACCGGTGGAGTACACGGATCTGGGCGAATTCTATGTACTTACAGATGTCCAGTCGTCTACCTATGAGCTTCTTTCTCTCTCCGCTTCCGAAACATATCCTGATAAAGCCTCTCTCCAGGCCAGCAGTAAACATATACTCCAAAGTGATCGGATTCTCCGCGATGTCTCGGTGCTGGACGATCACGTTGTCGGACACTATCAAAAGAACGCTAATTCGCGGCTTACCGTTTACAACCGCTCAGGGCGTTTTGCTCAGCCAGTGGAATTACCAGATCATTGCACTCTAATGGCAAATAGTTTAGCAGCGAGTCCGAACACATTCGTCTTCAACCTCACATCTTTTGTGACCTCACCATCCACAATAGAAATTCAGGTTAATCAAACCGCTGCCGAGTCTAACTCCGACAACTATCTCTCTAAAACAGTTATAAACGAGCCGGCGCTGGATTATCAATCAGAGTTTGAGGTGGAACAGTGTTGGTTTTCAGCCGATGACGGTACTGAGATCCCATTCTTTATCGTATATAAAGAGGATATAGAACTCAAGACTCCTAACCCTGCCCTGATTAATGTTTATGGTGGATTCGGTGTGACTATGACACCGAGCTTTGATCGGTTTATATTTCCCTTTCTTCGTGACGGTGGCATCTATCTACAACCCAATATTCGCGGCGGTGGTGTATTCGGAGAGTCATGGCACCGGCAAGGAATGCAGGAACAAAAACAGCGTACTTTCGACGACACAATCAATTTTGCTGAATATCTTATCGAGAATAACTATACAAACTCTGAGAAGCTGGCAATAACTGGGGAGAGCAATGGCGGGCTTACTGTTGGCGCGACTGTAATGCAGCGGCCGGATCTATTCAGTGCCGCTATCTGTGAAGTTCCCCTGTTGGACATGATCCGATTTAACCAGATTGGGCTCGGAGAAACATGGGTCTCAGAATATGGTAATCCGAATGATAAAGACGCGTATCGGAATCTGAAATCATATTCGCCGTATCATAATATTAACAAAGCTGAACATCCTATAATTCTATTTCGTACTGCAATTGGTGACACGCGTGTCCTTCCATGTCACGCTTGGAAAATGGCTGCAAGGATGCAGTCAAAGGTCCAAGGTGATAGCCCAGTTCTCCTCAGGACTACAGAAAATGCAGGTCATGGAGTTGGAACCTCAACACACGGGGAACTAACCAATGAACTTGACAAATGGACGGTGATTTTTGAGAGTGTAATCAGCTCAGATAAGTTTTAATATAAATAGTTCTATCATATGTTTTAAGATAAAACTAATGCAGTCGGATATCACTTCCCAATATGGCCCCTCCATCCCCCTCTATTGAGGAGTTCATTCCTGAGGTCCACCAACGGGTTGATTTCTTTGAGTTCCTATCAAACTCATCTGCTAGCCAGAAGGAGCTTAACCGAGCGTTAGACAAGTCACAGTCTACAATTTATCGCGGGCTCAACTCAATGGAGGAGTACGGTTTAATAGAGAAACGAGATAATAAGTATCAACTAACACCATTTGGAGTGCTGATTTTCGACGAATATCGACGGTTTTCAGAGACGATAAAATCCTTACTCCAGAATAGAGAGGTATTCGATACAACACAGTCGATCAACACAGTTCTTCACCCGTCTCTCTTCCAAGGAGCGAAAATTCTATCAACAAATAATCACATGGTGGAGGAGATATATGAGAAGTTGCAGTCGTCCATCTCTGAAGCCTCACATCTCTATGGGGTCGCGCCAACAATCTTTCCTAACCAGATTGACCTACATCTGGAGAAGACGACTGCCGACGAATTGACGGCTGAATTCATTTTGCCCCTTAGCGCCATTGAGTATCTCCAATCTAATTTTAATGGGAAATTAGATACACTCCAGAACAGTGATAATTTCTCGATACGAGTCAGTCAAGAGACTCCTCCGATTGGTCTTATCACCGTTTTAGAACCGAGTAAGAAAGTGGTTATCGTCATCCATGACGAGATCGGTACAATTCGAGGATTGGTCATTTCGGAGAATACCGAATCTATTACGTGGGGGAAGAGCACTTACCAGAATTTCCGAGAAGATTCGATTAGCTTTGAATCCTACGCTACTTCATAGACATTTTGAGAAATAATGAGTTCTGGTGATTCAATTCAGCGGAGGTGAGCCCCCTCTTGGACTGGAATAGCTGAGGATACGAAACAGACTGGAGTATAATCAATATCCTAGATACAAAATAGGATAGTCATGATGGTTTGGTGGAATTGTCTATTAAAAATCAACGAAACACGCCCACATAACACAGGTTATGATAAAACAGATGCTATTCATGATTGACCACGGTCTCTCAACCAGAACTCAGTTTGTACTGGCTTTGGTTGGTGGTTCAATGGCGATGATACTCATTATGAGGAGGATTAAAAGAAATAATACATTAAACGAATTCGGACTTTGGACTCCATGGATGGCAGTTGGAAGTCTCCTGTTACTGGCAGTTCCAATATATCTGTTTTTAAAATATTCCCTAGTACTTCCTCTGCTAGCCACAGTGTCAATGACTGTACTTGTGCTCTGGAGAGATTCTACTGCAATTGTCGATAGTCCAGCACCACTCTTTTTCGGATGGTGGTTTATGCCACTAGCAGTGGCCCTGATATTGGGTACTATTGAGTGTTTTTTACGCGGAATAGTCACATAACATCATCGCTCAATAGCTCCGCCAAGGTCTCCAGGCGAAAAACAGAACAGTCAATTCTGATCAGCTGGAAAAGTGAGATAGAAGCGCTTTCAGATGGGATCGTTAGTTTGTCGATGAAACTCACTGTGCCTGAAGCGCATAGAGATCACCGGGGGCTGTGGCGACATACACAAGGTCGTCAACGACAGTGAGACCACTGTTAACCCCTCCTCGATCGTAGTCAACGAACATTACTTCTCGTGTTTCGAACTGCCAGCCTTCGTCGCCGTTACTCGCATCAAAGGCGTACAGCGTGTGGCCTGCAATGACGTACACGAAATCATCAGCAACGACAGGTGCGCCCGAAAGCGTCGCACTGACGGAACGCCGCCACTCTTCGTGCCCGTCAGGCGCAGCCAGCGCTATCAAATCTGTTTCCGGGCCTGGAAGGAACAAGATTCTATCACCGACGGCGACAGGACCAACGGAACCGGACCCAAGGCTACGTCGCCACACAGTTGACCCATCGTCGGCATCAAGAGCAAGGAGATCTCCCTCACCCGCACCGAGATACAACATTCCGTCTCCGATGACTGGAACCGAACGCTCGATAT
The DNA here is from genome assembly GCF_001647155.1 of Haloarcula sp. K1. Lineage (NCBI taxonomy): Archaea > Methanobacteriati > Methanobacteriota > Halobacteria > Halobacteriales > Haloarculaceae > Haloarcula > Haloarcula sp. K1. Next base: position 2,118 of record NZ_LRHL01000020.1, on the reverse strand, counting down.
CGGCCGATGGGGATTGATGCCACTGTTTCTCCCCGTTGGTCGCGTTCAGAGCGTAGACTGTCGATGTTTCATCGATGCTGTAGACCGTCTCGCCGGCAACCGCCAGCTGAAAACGACCCTCCCCATCGAGTTCAAACCGCCAGTTCTCCTCTCCGCTCGATGCATCGACGGCGTAAATGGTCGGATCGTCGAACTGACCTCGCGTGTATACTGTCCCGTCTTCGACGGCTGGAGTCGCCATCCCACCGCTATCACTCTCGGTCTCGAACGTCCACTCACGTTCGCCAGTCGCCGCGTCAAGTGCGAGTAAATCGTGCGCACCAACGTAGACTCGTCCGTTGTCGAACGTCGGTGTACTGGCGTGGCCGTCCCACTCACCACCGACCGTGCGGCCTGTCCGACCGTTCACCACGAGACCACCGGCAGAGACCTGTCCGTTGTGGACGACGGCACCGGAGCTGGCCTCTGTACACGCGGGATGTCGCCAGGCCACCTCGACACCGTCTTTCGGACCGCTCGCCTCCGGATTGTACCCGGTTTCGCTGAGTCGTACTGATACGATGGCCACGACGCTGTCTGGTCAAGATCGGCGTCAGATTCGTGAACTAGCTCGTCGTCGGAACAGTCCGGTGAAGGGTTTGCTGAGAGGGCTGAATAGCCTGCTAGGCTAGCCATCGCGATGACACTCCCTTGGAGGAACCGCCGACGGGAGGGCCTCTTCATGGTCGAATTATATTTGTATTAGCATATAGGCCTTCTGTGCAATACAGATTCGAATGAATGAATGAATTGATCACCTAGCACACGTACTGATCATTTCTGAACTGGCTCTTGAGTCAAGCCGACGGTCAATACAGGCCATTCATGTTGTAACGCTGTCGAATACTTTGTCCAAAATCGGGGTAATAACCACGAATCCGATGAAGATCGCAATAACGTAGGAAATGAATTCGAAACCAATCGTGACTGGGTCAGAAATACCGTCAGTATAGGCGTTGTAGAGCGTGAATATGGCCGCAGCAACTACGGCGTTTGGAAGGTGATCGGAGACCAACGTTCGTAACTCCATAATGAGATTGTTCGGCGAATCTTCAAATTCGTATCGGTTAGGATGTAGTTGCCCGAGAGTGAATACGAGTAGTATGCACACCTACTGAGCAGATAGCTTCTCTCAAAGGTCATGAAATAAACCACCTCTTGGGCTTATTTATACCATCATAGTCCGAGTCAATTAGCTTACTCACCGGAGATGATATCGTTCGCTTCGTCGCGTGTCCGCTTCGCGGCCTCCTGTGCGTAGCCTTCGTGGGTTGTCTCGATGGATTTGTGCCGGAGTACGTCCTGTGCCAGCTGTGGGTTCTCGCGATAGATTTCTCGCCCGAGGCCACGGCGAGCGCCGTGGGGTTTCAGCGGCTCATCGAAATCGTACTCAGACCACTCACAGAGTTTGGCGAGGATATCCCGAGCCGACTGGGTTGTGATCGACGGCGTCGGGTCAAGTGCCTTCGCCGCGTTGTCGAGTCTGGGAAACACAGCTGCATTCTCGTCGGGCTCTCGAAGCTGCTTCCACCGCCGGAGTGGACGGATAGCATCGTCAAGGATCGGCGCAGACTCGCGGGTGCGGTTCTTGCCGAACACCTGCATCGTACCGGCTTCGAGGTCGACGTGCCGCCACCGCAGGCCGTTCCGCTCTTCGTCATCAGAGACAGCAACCAGTTCTGCACTCCGGGCTCCTGAGTATGCAAGTAGGAAGACGAGTGCCTGGTCGCGGTATGCCGCCGTGCGGTCGACGTCGTCGCTTTCGCCGGCGTCGTCGACGCGGGCGGTCGCAGTAGCGCAGATAGCATCGCGGTCGCGTGCCGTCCAGTACTGTTGGTCTGTTTCAGTCTCGTCGGTGGGAAGTGGTCCTTCGGCGTGGTTGGTCTTGGCTGGGTTCGTCGGGATCAGGCCCTCGTAGACGGCCCATGTGAGAAACGAGCGGACGTATGCGAAGTAGCGACGGGCAGTCTCTGGTGAGATTTCGTCCCGATCGTCGGCCCGGGCCAGGTCACGAGCGTACTGTCGGCAGAGATCATCGTCGATATCCTCGGGACTGGAGATACCGTGCTGGTCCCGGGA
>NZ_LRHL01000019.1:0-13563 GCF_001647155.1 Haloarcula sp. K1 | reverse complement strand
CCACCTCGACATGGACATCGGACAGGCTGAGACGGATACCGACGAACTTCAGGCGCTCGTCAACGACCTCGGCGACGGCATGTCACCCCTCGTTTCGAGTGTTCTTGAGACGCTGGTCGCGACTATCGATGACCTCCACGAACGCGTCACCCAACTAGAGGCCGACCTCGAACAGACCCACGAGGTTGCCACCACAGCCGTCGGTGACGCCGCCACGAACGACCAGCGCATTGACGACCTCAAAGCCCAGCAGGAGACCACCCGCGACGTCGCCAAGAGTGCCATCGCCAAAGCCCAGCAACTCGAAGCCAACACCGACCACCAAGAGGACGCCGAGCAGCTACCCGAGGGGATCGAACCCAGCACCTCGCCGCTGGATTTCTTCGCGAATTGCCGCCAATCGAAAGTCAAGACCATGTTCGTCGAACGTTCGAACCGCCAGAACACCTATCGCGCCATCAGCATCACCAAGCGCTGGCCGGAATTTGCCACGACACGAACCGACGGTAGCGGCGTCTTCATGACGAAAGCCGACCTGCAGACGGCCCTCACCGCCGAACTCGGGAAGGAGCCCCATCGCCAGACGATCAAGCGCGTCTGGGAGACACTGGTCGACATCGGCGGCGACGACGTCGTCGAGAAAACTCGGCAGGTCGGACGGGACCAGACCCAAACCGAGATTCTCGCGATGGATATGAAGACTGCCGAAGGGTTACTCGAAAAACGCTACATCGGCCTCGATCTGTTGGAAAACAGTGACCACAAAGCCGCCACAGGTGGCGTCACACCCGTTGTGGTGGAATCATCGCCCTAACCCTGTGACGCACACCGGATAGGACCAGAACCGACACTGAACCGACGCTACTGGACGCGGTGGTACGTGCCCTGCCGCCGTCGACGCCGCTGTTTGCTAGCTGCAGCAACCGGGAGCGACCCCCTGTTGTCAGGAGTGTAGTGAGTGGTCGTAACACGAACGGAGCGACTACAGCGATTCCAGTGGTCACAACAGGTGTGACAGGGCAATGAAAGGTCCCCGACTGGGGAGGTGTATACAACTGCCGATGAGGAGCCTGTGTAGAGACTGGGATAGCGACGCTCACCGACTATGGAGGGTCCACTGTTGATTTGGGTCCCCTTCCCAGTGCCACTGGTGGACGTTCGCGCCGGGTTGTTCGCCGTCAAGCACGCGACCGCTGTGTTTGTTGATGAACGCGTAGCGGTCGTCTCCGACTGATACAGCGTACCACCGCTGGTTCGCATACCCGGTCCAGGGCCACTGGATGATGTCGACCGCGTCGTCTGTTCCTTCGTTTTCTACATCGAGTACCTTGCCGCTGTGTACTGCGTCGAGTCGGTACGTGCCGTCGCCAGTCGGTTGGATGCTGAACCGCTGGTGGTCACTCTCAGTCCAGTCGGCCTCAACCGCGCTCGCGCCGTCGCTGGTATCCCCATCCGTGATTTCGATGACGTTCCCCGTCTCTACCGAGTGGACCGAGTAGACACCTTCTGAAATCGGGGGCGTATCACTTGTCCCATCCAGCCCGGCGACACTCCGTCGGCGGCATAGCGGGACGATATCGGACGTTTCGTAGTAGTCGACACGGATAAGGTTCGGATTCAGTTCCGGAGCGACGCTGACGACTTGCTCGTACAGGGGTAACATCGCGTTCGTCTGCTGTGCGCCGCTGTAGAGATCTGTTGGTGCGCGGATGATCCACTGTGTCTCGCCCAGCCGGTCCGTTTCAGTGTGGTCGTTCCTGACACCGTTTGCCAGCACATCCCCTGGTGTAGCTGTGTCTGGATAGGAACTCGCTACCCAGTCGGCCCACGGCGCGGTGAAATCAGGCAGTGAGACTGGGTCGTCGTGCTCCGTGAGCGTCCGATAAAAGATCGCTATCTTCGGTCCATCGAACTCGGAGAGTGTTGCATCAAGGAGGGCATCAGCGCCGCCCACCGCACCCAAATCGAACGCGTACGCCCCGAACGTGTCGGTCAGGAGCGTCGACAGCGCTTCCCAGTCGTCTGCCTCGAACGCATCGTCGCTGAACGCACCGGAATCATAGAAATGCGAGAGCTTGAGTAAGATCAGTTCCGAGGCCCCGGCGTTGTCGACCGCTGAGAGGTACTGGGAAATCTTTGGGAACACCGTCTCATCGAGGGACTGGCCGGTTTCATCGGCGTGATGGCCGTAGAATACGGTTTCGTCACCGTCACCCTGTGACTCGACGCGAACGTCCAGAAACCGGATTCCGTCCGAGAGTTGCGTGTAGACATCTCTGGTCTGGCAGTCATAGTACTCTGGCGAGTCCGGCTCATCAGTCACCATCGCAGCGTGATGGGTCCCGGGGAAGCTTAGTTCCCGAACCGGTGTTCCGGGGACGGCGTCCGTCTGCCACGTCTTCGTCTCGAACGAACTCTCTGCCGTTGTTGTGTGCGTCATCACTGTCCCTCCGAGTGCCGTACCACCGACCGCGAGGCCGGCCGTCTGTAGCACTGCGCGCCGGCTCGCCGGGTAGTTTCTGTCCGAGACCTGTTCGTCCGTCGTGTGACGCCTGTTCTGCGTGTTATTTACCATTTCATTGTCTGAAACCTTTTATTCGCCTGTGTAATACTGTCCGCAGTATGCCGAGTTCTACCGATGGTACGCCGCCACATCTTACGGCTGGCTACCGGTGGGAACGGCGGTATCTGTAGATAGCTCGGTCTGTCGAATCCGCGCTCCCGTTTCGACGTCGAACACGTAGGCACGCTCGCCGGAAACGCCCAGCCAGATGGTGTCACCCCGTGTAACGCTCACGTCAAACGGCGCTCGAACTGCAATCTCCCTGTCGTCGCCGTCGAACTGGACCGTGAGCAGTTGCTCGTCGCCCATCGGTTCCGTTACTGTGACCTCGGCTTTGGCTGCGCCGTCGATTGGTGACTGGTGAACCGAGAAGTACTGGGGCCGGACGCCGAGGACAAATGGGTCGGTGTCGTCAACAGCGGTGGGTAGTCTTTCGACGCTGAAAGAAAACGTAGCGTCGTTGGCAGCCACGACTCGCTGTGAGCCGGCCGCCTCACGGCGGACCCGCAGGAAATTCATGCTCGGGCTGCCGATGAAGCCGGCGACAAACTGGTTCGCGGGGTCGTGGTACACCTCGGCCGACGTCCCGACCTGTTGGACGGTCCCATCGTTCATCACGATGAGCTTGTCGCCAAGCGTCATCGCCTCCTCTTGATCGTGGGTGACGTACAGGGTCGTAATGCCCAGCTCTCGCTGAAGCTTCTTGATTTCGTTTCGCATCTCGACTTTCAGCTTCGCGTCGAGGCTCGCCAGCGGTTCGTCCATCAGGAACACGCTCGGACGACGGATGATCGCCCGGCCGATTGCGACCCGCTGGCGTTGACCGCCGCTGAGTTCGTCTGTCTCGCGGTCAAGCAGTTCGCCGATGTCCAGCGTCTCTGCGACGTCTTCGACGCGCTCCCGCCGCGTCGCCCTGTCAATGCCCCCCACTTTGAGCGGATAGCCGATGTTCGCCGCGACGCCCATGTGCGGGTACAGGGCGAGTTCTTGGAACACCATCGCGATGTCGCGGTTTTTCGGATGCCTGTCAGTGATGTCTGTCCCGTCAATGCGGATTTCGCCCTCTGTGGGGTCGGTAAGCCCCGCGAGACAGCGCAGCGTCGTCGTCTTCCCACAGCCGCTCGGGCCGAGCAACACAGCGAACTCGCCGTCCTCGACGGTGATATCGATGTTTTTTGCACCAATCTCGTTTCCGTACCGTTTCGTCACGTCGTCGTAGCGTACGCGTACCATTAGTGTTCGCTCCGCCTGTCGCTAGTTATTGTCTGTACACGGTGCCGTGTCGTCGTCATCGGACCGCCCCCATCGTGAACCCACGGAGCAGTTTCTCCCGGACGAGGAACGCGAACAGCAAAACGGGGGCCATCGCAATCGTCCCCGCCACGGTCAGCAGCTCCCACTGAATCGCGTAGGCCGTCTTGAACGTCGCAAGTGCGACGGGGAGGGTCTGTGCCTCGGTGTTGCTCGTAAGAATGACCGCAAACAGCAACTCGTTCCAGGCGTTGATGACGGTGAAGATGGTCGCCGCGATCAGCCCCGGGCGCACCATCGGCAACACGATCTTGAAGAACGCGCCGAGTTCCGTGTGCCCGTCGAGAACGGCGGCTTCGACGATGCTGTCCGGGAGCTCGGCGAAAAAGCCCTTCAGCATCCAGACGACGAAGGGGATGTTGAACGCGGCGTAGGCGAGCACGAGGCCCAGCCGCGTGTTGAGCAGGTTCGCGGTATCGAAGATGACGTACAGCGGAATCACCGTCACGATGGGCGGCAGAAAGCGCGTCGTCAACACGAGGAAGGGCAGGTGGAATCGACCAAGGTCGTACGGGAACTCGTAGTTCACGAACCCGTAGGTCGCTGCGGTCCCGAGCAACACTGCGAGGGCGGTCGAGCCGACCGTCACGACAACGCTGTTGAACAGGAACTCGTAGAACGCCGGGCGCTGGGCGAACAGCTCAGGGTAGTTCCCGACCGTGAGCGCTGTCGAGACCAACTTCGGCGGCGTTGCGAGCAGGTCACTTCGGGTCCGGAGCGATCCGGACACCATCCAGTACACCGGAAACAGCGTCCAGATGACGAACAGCAGGGCGATGCCGTTCGTCACGGTCGGGACGAGCCCGTAGCTGTCGAGCGTTTCGTGGATGCGCTCGACGCCGGCGAGCACCGTCCGACTGACGCTGTGGCTTGGTTTCGTGTCCGTCGCCATCTCAGAACTCCACCTCCGACACCGTCGCAAAGGCGTAGGTGATCGCCAGGGCGATGAGCAACAGGAGCAGCGCCATCGTCGACGCCCGGCCGTAGTTCCCGTAGCTGAACGCCTCCCGGTACATGGCCATGCTGATGACCTCCGTTGATTTTGCCGGGCCACCTCGGGTGAGGACGAACACCTTCGCAAACACACGCATCGTCCCGATGACCCGGAGGATGAGTACCAGGACGACGAGTTCCTTGATGTACGGCAGCGTCACGTCGACAAGTCGCCGCATCCGCCCGGCACCGTCCATCATTGCCGCTTCCTGGACGTGGTCAGGGACCGACTGCAGGCCAGCGAGGACGATAAGCGTCACCAGCGGTGTCATCTGCCAGACATCGGGGAGGACGAGCGCGTATAGCGCAATGGAGGGGTCGCTGAGCCACGGGACCGGACCGCTCGTCAGCGGGGCGACCAGCGAATCGAGGACGCCGCCGTTCTGGTACAGCAACTGCCACAGCAGCGCGACGACCGTCGGCGAGATGACGAGCGGAACGAGGCCGATAGTCTGGATCAGCCCCCGGAACCGCACCTTGCTGTTGAGGACGAAGGCGATGGCGATGCCAAGGCCGACCTCAAGCGAGACGGCGAAGAACATGAACTTCGCCGTGATCCACAGCGACTGCCAGAATGCGCCCGCCGTTAGTATCGCTACGTAGTTTTCGAGCGCAACGAACTGCCGCCCGCCCGTGTCGAACTGGTACAGTGACAGCACCAGCGCACGACCGACCGGATAGATGAAAAACGCCGCGAGAACGGCAAGCGCTGGAAGCGTCAAGATCCACCGGAGGTGATCCTCGACCCACAGCAGGACACGCTCGTAGCGGCCGCCGCCGACCGTCTCGGAGTAGTGTGACATGGCTATCGACTGTCCCGGTCCGGTTCAGTAGCCGTTCTCATCGAGAATCGATTCGATCTGTGACTCGGCCTCGGTCATTGCCTCTTCGACGGACATATTATCGACGAGCGCGGCGTTCAGCGGCTGCCCCTGTGCGGTCTCGATCTCGCTCCACAGCGGCGTCCGGGGCCGCGGTTTCGCGTTCTGGAGACTACCGTACAGGGCCTCGAACCACGGCTGGGCGTCCATGTTTTCCTCAAACGTGTCGTGTCGGAACGGCACGCCACCGAGGTCGACGTACTGGTCTTGGGCCTGCTTCGAGACGAACGACTGGAGCACGTCGCCGGCGGCGCTTTTCGTCTCCGAATCGGCGTAACTATTGATGCCGAGCAACCAGTTCCCCTGAACAGGGGCCGCCCGCTTCTCACCCTCTGGGATCGGCAGGAACGTGATGTTCTCGTACTCAGTTGCCTTATCCTCGTTCAACAGGAGCGAGGTCCCGGAGGGCCACTGTGGGGCCGCAGCGATACTTCCGTCAGCCAGTCCCGAGAGCACCTGACTGTTATCAAAGGAGGCGACCCCGTCTGGGCTGATAGAACCGAGATCGTTGACGAAGAAAGAGGCTGCCTCGACGCCGCTGTCGTCGGCCCAGTCGTAGCCCCAGTTCTCGTCAAACATATTCCCAGCCATGCTCATGCCGACGCTGAAATACGAGGACATGATCGGGTTCCCGCTCTTGCCGCGCATGGCGTACCCTTCCGCACCGTCGACCTGCTCAGATATTTTCTGTCCAGCGCGGAAGACGTCCTCCCACGTCTCGGGCAGATCCTCGCCGACCTCCGAGTACAACCGCTCGTTAACGACGAAGATGTGTGAGTTCCCGACCGCACACAGCGCTTTCAGTTCCGGTTCAGCGTCCTGTGCGTTCGGCGGGACTGCCTCACCGGGCGTCGGCCAGGTCCCGATGTCGAGGGTCTGCTGGATGATCTGGTCGGTCGGCAGCGAGTCGACGTGGTCCCGGATCGGCGCGAGATGCCGCGCGAACTGTGGCATCCACGGATCGTCCATGGCGACGATGTCGTAAGTCGCCTTCTCGCTTTGAAACATCGTCGAGAGTTTTTCAAAGAGGTTCGCGTTCGGGAGAACCGTTGTCTCCGTCGTCACGCCGACTTCCGATTCGACGTGGTTCTTCAGCAATCGCTTGATCAGCTCCCCGTCACCGCTGGACACAGCGAGTGTGATCGTCTGGGTCCCCGACCCACCGCTTGAATCGCCGATACACCCCGCGAATGCCGTCGCCCCCGCCGCACCTGCAGCGGTGATGAACCGTCGCCGCGTCTGTTGGGCCTCACCCTGCGATGTGGTGCTGTTCCGTGTCATCAGCTGAGAGAATTACAAGTATATAAAAAAGATCTTATAATATTATGCTATACGTCGCTATATATCTACAAACCGGGGTATTTAAACGAACGTGGCCGTGACGGCTACTAATTTTCGCCCCCTTTGCTCCTACTGGCCGTCCATCTTGGGGACAGTCCCGGCCGACACCAGCGCGACGAGATCCTGATGGATGGCCTCGTTTGAGGCCAGCACCATCTCGCTGTTCTTTCCGTCAAGAGCTTTGATTCGGGTCACCTCGCCGCCGGCCTCCTCAACGATTTTGACACCTGCCGCAGTGTCCCAGACGGAGAGTTGCCGCTCGAAGAACGCATCGAACTGCCCGGCGGCGACCATCGCTAGTTCGCCAGCCGCCGAGCCGAACCGCCTGACGCCCTGTGTCACATTGAGGATGGTGCGGAAGTGGTCGTATTCCTGTGCCTGCATCGACGCTGTGTCAAATCCTGTCACGATAAGCGCCTCGGACAATTCAGTCGTTGCCGACAGTGACAGCGGCTGGCCGTTGGCGTATGCACCGCCACCCTCGATGGCAGTGTACATCGTCTCTGAGGGGACATGATAGACAATTCCAACATCTGGTTCGCCTGCGCCCTCGAAGGCAATAGAGATGGAATAGTGGGGGATGCCATTGAGGAAGTTCGTCGTGCCATCAATCGGGTCGATGATCCAGCGCGGTTTTGTCGTGAACTCCGGGGCACTCTCTTCGGAAACGACAGTATGGTCGGGAAACTGCCCACTCAGCTCCGCTAGTATGGTCTCTTCGACCGTACGGTCTGCCTCAGTGACTATATCGCCGTTGTGTTTCACTTGAAACTGATCGGCGGCCGGTTTGACGGACTCAAGCGTCCGGCCAGCTTTCCGCGTGGCCCGGACAGCGGCCCACAGTTGCGGGTATGTTGCATCTCGCATACCCGGCTGTTCCGGGCAATACTAAATTGGATTGCTATGAACGCTATACAGACCTCGATACCGCTCCCTACAAGGGGTGTCTTTTTACGATATCAATGCGGGTGAGAAAGTCGCCGATGCCACGGGCCAATGGAGGTTGCGCCGTGCTCGCATATCAGGGAGCTACTCTGGCCGCAAATATCCCGGAATCCAAATCCACCTTCCAGCAGTTATCACAAGATGGAGTCTATCAGCTCGGGCGGCTGGAGGGCATCAGCGACATGAGAATGTTTGTATCGAGAAGGTACGTCATATCTGTTCGCGGGCATCCCAGACCTCGGCAACAGCATCCACATCAACATCAACGGCGACTGCAACAAGAGCGTCCCCAAGTCCGAGATCCTCATCATCAGTCGGATCTAAACGGGTAAACTCCCGAAAATCATCTGTTGTGAGACTTATATGTATCACTTATAGTGGCGGTTGAAAAATGCGCCGGTGACTTTGCCTGCCGATTACCACCGGGTATTAGCTGTTCGGTGCTCATGTTCGGGGCACCACTTATCGGGGAGACGCAAACCCGCCTCTACGCCAGCCAGAGCACTGATGTCTTTGGCTCGGATAAGAAGAACTGATTCGGTGTTCTGGTCAGTGACGAACTCGGCGAGCGTGGCCAGCGGTATCGTTTTGTCGCCGTTGATGCTATCAACCGCACGTCGATTGTGGCGTGCATGGGACACCTCATGGGTGGACTCCAGAGACGTCCCGTTTCTCACGGGAGCCAGTTGCTACTGAACTCTAGAGGACTTTGCAACACGACCAACTTTTAGTGTTCTTGGACTGCCCCCGAATATATGGATAAAGCCCTCTCTGAAACGCGTCCAGGGCGAGTGGTGGACGTTATTCTCGCCGCAGTCAGTCTATTAGCTGTTCTAGACCACTTTAGCGTGGTTGAGGTTACTTCGACAAGCATCTACATATTCTTCTTTATTACTCCTCTTGGGTTTCTCCGTTTATATGTCGATTACCGATACAAGAAGCGGCCCACAAAATAAACAAACTTATTCTTCGCTTATATGACTGTGTAGACTACGCATTATCTCGCCTGAAATAGATTCGTATCATTCGGGGCGCAGCCGCTTTCTCAGTCCTCGTATCAATGCTTCTCCTTGACCAGACTCTCTTGGAGACCATCGTCTCAGCAGTTGCTATTGGGTTTGGAGGCGTATTGAGTCTGGAGTTATTTGAGTACACTCAGTCGCACAACCAATAACCGGTGCTGAATAGTAAGAGACTGATTGCGGTGACAGGTGCACTACCTGTACTGATCAGTAGCCGTGGATGAGCGGTAGCTGTGTATAGCCTATCATTCCCACTCAGGATTGCAGCAATAGCCAACCGACCGACACCGGGGCGAGCGTGGTACCCACATATCGATCCGCCCCGCCAGTGGGTATGAGCGAGTGGATCGTCGACGTTCGTGGGGGCGTCTGCCACCAGTGCGACAGCCAGTATCAGCGCCTCACACAGCACTGGTCGCGGAGCAAGCGTTTTCGTATCGTGATCTGAGTGATGCCCAGCACGAGGCGATTCAGGGCTGTCTGGTGGGTGACGGGGATTTCGACAATCCGAACGACGGTCCGCCGGCGCTGCGGATATCCTCAATGCGGCGGCCCCAACCCTCATAGGTTCGTGCCCAGCTCGGCTGGCTTGTCCGCGGGATTACTCGCGACACTACTGGACGCGGTGGCACTGCCCTGCCGCCGTCGACGCTGCTGTCTGCTGGCTGCAGCAACCGGGAGCGACCCTCTGTTGTCAGGAGTGTAGTGAGTGGTCGTAACACGAACGGAGCGACTACAGCGATTCCAGTAGTCACAACAGGTGTGACGACAAGTCCAGTCACAAGACCTTCCTGTAGCTTGCATCCCCGATTTGGGTTAGCAACGGTGTCCGGTTTTCCGCATATATACAGATATCGGATACTCACTGTGCTAACCAAAATATACCACAGGTGTTTTTGCCTTAGCCCGAATACGACGACTGCAAGCAAAATGGCAGGCAACAGCCTTCCGGATAAAGCGCCTGGCGAGTATGTTCCCTTCGGGCGTCGGCCGTACTATCTTCCAGATCCACTGCCACCGGCACATGACCTCGAATTCGACGCCGACTTCCAGCAGTTGCTGCAGGACGCCATCTATCAGCTCGGGCGGCTAGAAGGCATCGGCGACGAGACTGAAGCCAATCCGTTGCTGTACACGACAATGGTCCGTCGCGAAGCCGTCGAATCGGTCGTGCTTGAGGGTGCAGATATCGATATCGAGGACGTATTCCGGTCCCAGGAGCTCGCCGATAGCGGCACCACTCGGAAGCATGTCCAAGAAGCACTCAATTACGAGCGGACGATCACTAAAGGTGCGACTCGGCTCTCCGAGGGCGACCAGATCACACTTGGACTGTTACAGGACCTGCACGAGTTGCTGATGGCGGACGTGCGTGGTCACTGTGAATACCCTGGGGAGTTCCGTGCGAAGCCGATCAATCTCCCAGCAGCCTCGTCGTTCCAGGAACCATTCGTCCCGCCAGCACCGGACCGGATTCCGGAGCTGATGACGAATCTAATTGAGTACTGCAACACGACCAGCGAGTTCCACGACCTTGTTCAGCTTGGGCTCGTCCACTATCAGTTCGAGACGATTCACCCCTTCGAGGATGGGAACGGCCGCTTGGGACGTATTCTCATCACGTTACAGCTGATTCAGAACGGCTACCTCACACAACCGTATCTGTATCCGAGCGCGTATTTCAACCGCAACAAAATCGAGTATGCCGACCGGATGCGAACAGTCAGCGAAACGGGTGCCTGGGAGCCCTGGCTAGAGTTCTTCGTCGAGGGAATTCGCTCACAAGCTGCCGAGGCAGTCACACGAACGAACGATCTTCGGAATCTCCGTCGAGAGTACGAGCGAACCTATGGACACGAGAAAACAGCCGCCGACCGGCTGGCGATGCGCCTGTTCAAGCAGCCATACCTGACCACGAACGACGTCGCTGAGCTACTGGATGTGACCGCACAGACAGCACGGAACGCAATTCAAGAACTTGAAGCACAGGATGTCCTAACCGAAACAACGGGGAAAGAGCGGTATCAGGAGTTCAAGGCTGTCGATATCTTCGATATTCTCGACCAGCCCCTAGAGTGAGAGCGGGGACAAAACGAACTAGCTTGGTCTGTACTGTGTGCTTTTCCGACATAGCTGGTAGTCAAGACGCTCTCTCTGGAACGCCTCTCACCCGGCGGAGGCTCACAAAATACGGGCGAGTTCCCTTGCTGTCAGACTATGATTGCTCTAGCGGCTCGACCCACTCAGGAGCGCAATCGTGTGTGCCGCCGTAGATCGAGCGCTCGGGATACTGGTCGTCGTCAGCCTCAACAGAGACGATCACGTTGCCGCCGGAACGCGAAATCTCTGTAACGGTTCCGACGACTACATCGAGTGGGCCGTCTCCCTCGGTCCAGTCGGCTCGAACGTGGTCGCCGCGGTCGAAGTCATACTCCTCGAAGGAAGGTGCTGTCGTACTCATGATCTCCTCCGGCTCCGAGGGAGACACAAAATGGCTCGTACCCCAGCCAGAGCGCTGATGCTTTTCGCCGAGAGAAGAAGAACTGATGACTGAGTTGCGGGTCCGGAAACCCGATGGCTGGACGACCGTCTCGTTTCCCGACGAAGTTGCGACGATCTCGGTTGTCGGTGGGAAGGTCGACGGCCAGCTGTGCCTGACCCTCACCGGCGAACGGGAGGACGGTCCTCGCATCGTCGAACCCGGCATTCTCGACGTCGACGAAAATGACGAGCACTTGCTGGAGAATACAGTGCCCCGGACTGAGGACGGGACGAGTATCGTTTTGGAGTCCCTGTTATCGGATCAATTGTGGCTGTGAATTAGTCGTGATTTAGACAGGGAAATTCACCAGCAAAGGCTACTGCACCCACGAGAATTGTAGTATCTGCGTGCGAAGCACCCGCTCCAACAGGGCACCCTCAATCTGACGCTACGAAAAGCCCGATTGGGCGACACTTCAAAACTACTTTATATTTTAGGCCTCCCTAAAATGTATGGCAAACGAAGCCACCGAGCAGGAGTCAGCAACACGGCGCGATTACATGAAATACGGCGGCACACTCGTCAGTGGCTGCCTCCTCGCCGGTTGCTCAGGTGGGGACGACTCGCAGTCTCCTACAACGGCGTCAGGTTCAGAACAGACCACAACGAAGACACTGACAGAAACGTCGACCGAACCACCAACAGAGGACAGTTCGTACTCCGTGACGATTGAACCAGTTGGTGAAGTGCGTTTCGAGTCCGTTCCCGAAACCTGGGTCGCAGAAAACGCCAGCTGGGGTGACATGGGTGTCGCACTCGGTTTGGAAAAACCAAGCGCAGTCGTCCTCACAGACGAGTACCGGACATGGGCATACGAAGATATTCCAGGCCTCTCTCCGAGCAAAGAGAATATGATATCGCTCTGGCAAGACGGGATCTCCAAAGAGACCCTCTTGGAGATCAACGCTGGTGTCCACTTCATCGACCCGAACTATGTGATCAACCTGATCCCCAACTGGAAGCGCGCGGATGTCACGGAGATGGCCGAACGTATCTCTCCGTTCTGTGGCAACACGAGTTTCTCCACGTATCCCTGGCATGAGGACTATCCATACTACTCGCTGTACGAAGCCACTGAGAAGATCGCACAGGTGTTCCAGCGGATGGATCGTTTTGAGGCGCTTCAAACGCTCCACGACGAAACGATTTCAGGAATCCAGGAACGGCTGCCACCTAAAAGCGAGCGTCCGGCTATCGGGCTCCTTTCTCCAGCATCAACCGAACCAGAAAAATACTACCCCTACCGGCTCGGTGAGACAACTGCATACAAACATTGGCACGACCTCGGCGTGAGTGATGCGTTTACCGGTTCAGACATCCAGAGCTTTACATCTGACCGCGGTACCATTGACTATGAAACGCTACTGGATATCGATCCCGAAATCATGATGTTCTACACCGACAAATACTGGACACGCTCGGGGTTCCGTGATACGTACCTCACGTTCCTCCAAGACCACGATATTGCGAGCCAACTTAGCGCGGTTCAGAACGGGGAAGTCTACCCGGCAGGCGGGATGTATCAAGGCCCGATTATTAACCTTGCAAAGACCGAGCGTGCCACAAGGCAACTATTCTCCGACATCTTTGATCAAGACGAGCAACTCTACAGCCGCCAACGTATCGCTGATATCCGGAACGGAGACATCTAACCAGATGATACAGCCGATATATTAACGGCTTGGCTAGAACGTTGTACGTTTGTCGGTCGCACGCTCGTTGGAAAACACTACACCGATACTGAATTTGCAGAAAACCTCGACTATATCGAATGGCTACCGCTCCCACGGAAAGAAGCCATTCCGCTCGCGATAGGCACTGATCTGGTCCTGAAACGCTTGTTCCTGAAAGTCTGGCTCGTCGCCGTGGATGTCCTCCGGTGAGACGCCGTCGGGAAGATGCTCGTAGTCCGTGACGTCCGCCGTGTTATCTTCCTGTTCGGGCTCGTGTCGGTGCTGTCCACAC
>NZ_LRHL01000018.1:0-10842 GCF_001647155.1 Haloarcula sp. K1 | reverse complement strand
GGACTGCGTTAGTCTTGGAGAGTAGCGACTAATCGGCCAGTTTCTTCGGCCTCTTCGCTACGCGACATCCCATATGTCGCAAGCGCCCCGTCCACCGCTTCATCAAGACTCATAGTTCACTTCAATATTAGCTGTGTGATTGTATAAACTCTTGCATCACCCTGCATGTGCGCCATACAGACGTGAGAGATGTTCCTGATTATCCCTGTAATCGGAGCTGCCTGAGCAGATAGAACAGAAACCCAGAGAAACAGCCAGAATGCCGGATTCATGTCTAATTTGCAGAGCTGACGAGCGAAGCTGAGTCGTCGTCGGATCGGGGTCAAGCCCCAGCATGACCGATTTGGGGGGTGGTAACGCACTGTTCGGCCCCGTCGGTCTGCCGTTCCAGCGTCGTCCCCCGCAGGTGAGCGACCAGCGACAGCACCTGCCTGACATCTGGATGCAACGCCAGCCACTCCTCAAGTCGATCAGCACGTCCAGTCACAGCCAGCGTCAATTCATCGCCGTAGTCGATCTTCCGATGCCCCAGATCATAGAGAACTTCGGCGATGACAGCCATCTTGTCGGCAAACTCCGGTCCGTAGTCGTCGATGTCCACGTCAGCGCTGGGGGTAGAGCCTGCGAACTGCTGCCCTCGCCACCGAATGGCAGGCAAATCCATCCTTATGATTTGGGACCCCCGCCCCCGGGTGTTTCCGCGTAAACCCTAGATAGGCAAGACAGGCTAAATGAGAATAACCAAGATACACATATAAATACAGGAAAATATTAGAAGAGATATTTAATTCTAGAGAGAGCAGAAAGCTGATACAGAGGTTTGAAACGGATAGCAGACCGTTTCTCTCTTTCTTCTACTCTAGGCAATAACTAGCTAGAAAGAAAGAGATATAATAGATGTGAGAAACAGGAACTGATTCAGTTTATGCCGATAGGAAAATCCGCGTTAGAGGGCATTCTTAATCGCAGTATCGCCAATAATTCTCTCTTGTCGAGACTCATTATGCTCTTCTGCACCTCACACCATCTATAGAATTACGCGGAAACACCCGGGCCCCGGGGAGGGGACGCCGATTCAGAGTCGGACTTCCGTGAGGTCGCCGGCGCGATCTTCGGCGAAGCCAACGGCCACGACCCATTCCATCGGCCCGCCAAACAGACCTTCGCGGAGATGCTGATGTATCTCCATCTCAACGCGAAAAAGAACAGTCGCCGCCATGCGCTCTGTCACGCCGATATCGTCTCGCTGCTCAACGAGGGCCATATCGCGCTGAAAAAGGCACTCGATGAGTTCGACCGACTGGACTCGGGTCACATCGACCCTGACAAGAAAGGCGCACAGAACGTTTACCAGACGATCAAGGAGAACGTCGATCCCGTCTTCACTGGTGACTTCGGAGACTACGGGGAGTTCTCCCTGCAAGAGTACATCGAGAACCCGGAAGGCCGGGTCCTCATCATTGACTCGAACCCGACGGAACTGGAAACGCTCGGGCCGATGTACCAGCTGCTCGTAGACTGGTCAATCCGCTACGCGATGAACGCCTCGAACCCGACGGTCCATATCCTCGACGAGATTGACGCGCTGCCGGCGCTCACTCAGGTAACGAACCTCACGGCCCGAGGTCGGAAACACAAGGCCCGGGCACTAGTCGGTGTACAGACAATCGGCCAGCTCAAAGACACGTACAGTACAATCTCTGGCATTGTCGGCAACTGCCCGCAGGGCGTTTACTTCGGTCCGGGTGACACTGAGTCGACGGACTTCATCCTTGACGAACTTGGCGAGAGTCGACAGTATGACCGGTCCGAGATGGTGTCGATGAGCCACCAGGGACGCGGCGAGAACCCCCGGACGCAGGCTCGGGACACGTACAAAGAGAAGGACAAAACACCGGTCACATCCGGTCTGCTCCGAGACTTCCAGCCCGGTGAGTGCGTTGCCGTCTCTCGGACGATGTGGGTTCATGGACAGTCCTACGAACTAGACGACGTTCGCGATAGCCTCCCGGCGCAGGGTGCGGAGTCGCCGGGCAGTTCAGAACTGGAACCCTCTGAGGATGACACCGACATAGAGAGTGACAGCTGGTTCTCGTTCACTCGGGCCCGACTCGACGATGTGCTCTATGGGTCACTTGGTGAGGACGACGACGGTGAGTCCAGAGAGAGTGGCCCGGATCGTGACTCCGAAGTCGAACCGACTGTCGACGCGACAGACGGGTTGGGCGACGACGAGTCGACCGACCCACTCGACCAGACAACAGCAAACACCGCCGTCACGTCTCCGGACGCAGACCATCCGAACCTATCAGATGAAGAATGTGAGTGCGTCGGTGGCGATCACGACCAGCAGTCCGACGACAACAGCGGTGACTTCTCCTCTGACGAGTCACCGAACCCCACCACTGATGAGACGGAAGCCGCTGAGAAAGGAGATGCTGAATCGGCCTCAGAATCAGACGCTACTGAGACTGATGAGCAAGACAAAACAGAGTCAGAAGAGAAGGGGCACGACCCGGCTGGGTTCATGTGACTGCCTCTCTACAGAGTAACGATAGCATCTAAGAAAATCTATACTTTTGCAGATAATCTCTTGATCTCCCTTTGGTTGTTGACTGATAGAGTCCTTTGGCTGTAGCCCCTCAATAGAGCTATTATCAGATATCCGGTAAAGTCTCCCCAGCTAACTGATTCTGGGTGAAATCGCCAGACGGAATCGGTTTTGCTCCTATGTGAATCTATTAGCTAAGTGACTGATTCGTACAAAATCGCAATACGTGGCGGGTGTGATTCACCGAATAATTGGTCCTTTAACTTGCCGTGCTTTGCGGGGCGTTCTGAGAGCGATTTTTGCGAGAAATGCATAGGCAATCTAACAGTGGGAGAGCGGGTCGATAGACCCGACACAAACAGGGGTACGAATCCGCTCAGGCCACCTGCACTCTCACCTATTGGAGAACAGATATGTCTCACCTCACTCCCCAGAGTCCGACCGGGACTGCACATGGCGGGCCAGCCCCACCGAGTGTCATGCGAGTCCACTGTGCCACGCATGTCGCCGGCCACCGACGTCCCGGGCCACGCCGATCACGACCACACTCGAACTGAGCCAGTGCTGGCAGACCCACGCTCGACCCTCGCTCGCTTCGGCCCCTCGTGGCGCACACCTTGTCGCTCACCGGTCGGCGAGCACACCATCATGTCCGGAGCTTTGTGTCTGAAACCCAATAGGTACAATGTGCCTTGTTTTCGTATCATAGTGTAGTCGCAAATTAGTGTGCCACTCAGCTGGGAACTGTCCGATTCCCGGCGGGGATCGCGCCCGCCACTGCAGGCACGAGTGGACCGGCGTGAGGCGCGCGACCGCGCCGAGCGCAGCGCCCCGTCGTCCGAGTGAGCGAGAGTGAACGAGGACACGACAGACGAGCATCGCGAGTCTGTCAGTGGCGTCGCGCGCTGGGACGGTCCACCAGCCATCCAGCCCAGTTGTGCCCGGGCCGGCAGACCCACGCCTGCGATACATCCGACACTCCGTGGAATCGGTATCTCGACGTGTGCCAGCTGGGGGAGCCAGCCCAACCCGGAGCTTTTTGAGCGATGACGGGCAAGTCTGAATCGCACCGTTCTCATGTCACAGCCACACCTTTCTCCAGAGCAACAGCCATCCGACCAGCGTCAGATTCCGAGCATGGAAACGATCGGGCCGGTCGTCGACGAAGTGATCGACATCGCCCGCCGAGAACTCGATGCACCGCTGTCAGTGAAAATCAAAACATGGGAGGATCGCGAGTTTCTGGTGCGTGTCAAGCACGGCTCAGCACCAGGCGTAAACACCCGGTATGGATACGAGACAGCAATCCAGTATCACAGTGATCGGGAAACCGTCGAAGCCTTCCTGATCGAAGAGGATACCCACACTGATGAAGCAGAGCGCCTCCTGAAGATGGAACTCGGAACGATCCCCGATCCAGTACCAGAAAAAATTGGGGAGTAGACGACTGACTTATTTGTCTGTCAGTTCTCGATGGCAGTCCTCACAGACCTGCTCGTACTCTTCATCGCGCTCTGGGTCGTAGAAGGACCCGGCGCGAAACCTCACAGGGTTGTACCGAGTGTTGAAGACTTCCTCACATCGCGGACACTGAACGTCTCCCATTTGAGAAATTACCTCCCGGCGGCCCGGTCTGGCCGCCACCTGCCTGCGGCCACACAAAATCGAGGTGTTCCGCCTGCGATGCCGGTCTCAGCCGCCGATCGCTCTTATGCAAGGCTGCGGAAAGACCGTATAGTTTCACTGAACCGTCGCTAATTTGGCTAGATAGCTTCTGCTCCGCCACGCCGACGTTGACGATGAAAATAGGCGGCGAAGTATGGCCTCAAAGACGAAACCGACGCCTTGCGCCGCTACCTTGGGACACACGACAAAGTCGATAAAGAGCGTCTTCCGAAGTGGGACGAGTGCCGGGAGCTGGCGGTTGACTATGAGGTACAACTATCCTGAGACCGAACTTCGTCGGCGGCCCTGGCGTCTACCAGTGTCAGTCCGGATCGTAGGGATTCGTTGCGGTATCGAGCCGATAGACTTCATCGACAGCGTCAAAATCGTCATCAAACGCATACAGGTAACCGAGTCCCTCGGTTTGCATATACGCGATAATGCAGGCATCGACGAAGGAGAGCGGTTCGTGTTGGCGAAAAAGGGCCTTCCCTGTCGAGAGGGCGTCGGTGGTGAGGGAGTCGATGTGGAAGCGGGCGTTTTCTTCGATACGATCAAGGAGATCGACGGCTGCGTCGTGGCCGGCGTGGGTCGTGAGGCCGTTGAGTGTTTCTGCGAGAACGTAGTCGAGGATGACTGCCTCCGGGAGCGTTCCATTGTCGATTCCCTGGAGCACGGGAAGCGCGGCATCGTGGGATCCATCCCGTCGGTATGCGGCTGCAAAGAGGACTGTCGTATCAATGAGTGCACGAGGCATTTACTCGACGTTGACGCCCCAGGCGTCGTGATCGCTCGTTACGTTGGTCGACTTCTCACCAGCGTAGCCGTCGAAGTCGGCGAACGTGCCCGTTTGCTGTTGGACAACTTGGACCCGTATGCTGCCGTCGTCTTCGAGATGCCAACGGAGTTGATCACCATCGTCGATATCGAGCTCGCGCCGAATCCGGGCGGGAATATTTGCCTGGTTTCCAGACACCTTACTTTCGGCGTCGACTCTGTCGCTGCTCATACCACAGTGTATGTGATCGGCTGTGAAATACCTAGTGTGCGGCCACACTACTCAGTAGCAGAAGAGCGATTCCGACGGAGAGGATGGCAATCTACTATGAGGCCATTGGGAGCCGGCCGGCGCACCTCGCCCAACCCGTATGCGAGATTCCGTTCTGCTTTGGATCGCCAGCGGCCCCGAGTCAGCTCATGGCGCATTCGGGCGAGCTACCGGCGTTTCTGCCCTGAAAGTCCGTTCCCGTGTGTATCGGTTCTGCGTCCGACCTCCGTCGAGAGGCCTCTATCGTGGCGGGCCGCAGTTAGTGGTGCGCCTGTTCGTTCACGCTCGTCCGCATCGTACGACAGCACCAGCTTGCGCTCTCGATCCGCCTTTGAGAGGGATCTCGAGTGTGTCGCTCCGATCAAGGACTATAGATTCGATTCAGTTCGACTGTGTGAATCCTCGTATGAGGCGATTTCTCCAATGCAGAAAGCTGCCGATGTTTGTTTCGTACCTTTGATTGAGAGTTGAGCGTTAATTCGTGTGTCTACTCATCAACTCAACCTCTGAAAATTGCTTCCTAACCGATATGATTTTGAAAATAGTGTGACAAGATCCAGTATGAAATTACGAGAGTTGGTATCCAATTATCTCCCAGACGCCGTAGTTGCTGCGATTATATTCACGCTTTACAATACCTATACGAGCGATATTGCTGGTCCACTCGCAATAGGTACCAATTTTATTTTTTACGTCGTCGTGATCTTCATCGGGTTTGTAGTAATCACTCCAATTTTGAACAGAATATTCGATCGCAGTACAACGTGAGATCCCTGTATCTATCGGTCAAACATCTAATTCTGTAAATGCCGGGCCGGGCGGACGGGGTTTCTCGTTCAGTTCCCACTTGACGTTGTACCTATCTAGAAAAACGCGGTGATGGGAGGCGTTCTCTTTGACGTCACACCCAAGGGAGTCGGCATGTTCAGTAATTGCCTCGAATGCGTCATCATCAACGGCGAGTGCGATGTGGTCGAGCCGGCCAGTGTCCTGTTGTCCCTTTGCATTAGCGACCGCCACATGGAACCCGTCTCGTCCAAGGAACGACATATACGGTGTCACTCCTTCGTCGAGGGCCTCTTCCCATGAGACCTCTTCGGGGACAGTTCCAAGTTCTCCATCAAGGGTGCCCTCGCGGAAATGCACTTCGAGATCAAACAGTTCCCGGTAGTACGATTCACCTTTCTGAACGTCGTCAACCAGCAAAACAAGGTGATGGATACCGTCGATGTGCATGCACTATTGTTGTGGCTCAATAACTGAAGCTACTGGTCATATGAAAATTTGTCATTTTCTATAGCGGAAAGGATCCTATCCACACGAACTATATGCCGAATCCACAGTACCGTATTTCTAGCGGACCAGAGCAGACGAGGTTATACTTATTAGCCAGTTTGCCTTCCTCCGAATAACAATTGAGATGATAGTATCTTGGGCTTAGTTATTGAGTTATGCTACAAAGAACGGCGGTTTTGGGCACTGCTTGTTATTATTCGGTGCCTGCCACTCGTTTATAATCAGGAATCCCACGCTCTGTAATTCGTCACGAGTTGCTTGTGTGCCCACCATTTTCCAAGTCATCTCAACGTCATCAGGCTGCCAAGTTCAGAGACAATCCCAGATGCTATCAGAATTGCTCAGTGGGACCGGAGACTGCTCCAAATCAAGTAGGGACACTTGTCCTGACCATTGCAGTATCGCTGTAGATCGTCGTTATGGCTCAACACGTCGCACCGCAGGCCGACGATGTCGTTCACGTCTATCTTGCGATATCAGCATCTGCTGATCTGACACTTTTTACCTATTGGACGTCCCTCACATAGGCACCCACCTATTATTAGCCTCAAATGTGTCTCATCAGCCATACGAGAATTGGTATTTTCAACAAAGCTATTTCTATTGTTTGGAAACCATCCTCCAGCTTTTTTTATGTTACTCTGTCACTATCCGCATGCAATGCCCTCCAGTAATCGGCGTACATTCCTTGGTGCAAGCGTTGTCGGACTCGGCTCACTAGTCGGTTTCAGCCGTGTTCGGGCAGAAAGCTCCAGTGATCCCTCAACACCTCATGAGACCGAGGATACAGAGTCGGCAAGTACAATGGATCCGTTAGATGAATGGCTCTTAAGTGCGAACGACCCACAAGGCCAGACAATTCGCGATCTCCGGTATAATGACCCGCCAACAGTATATCTCGGGATAACGGGTACAAAGTCATTTGCACCGCCTGCGATCAAGGTTACACCAGGCACAACCGTAACCTGGGACTGGATTGGAGACGAGACGGAGCACAATGTTGTAGCAATAGACGGTACGTTTGACAGCGGACAGCCAATTGCAGAAGCAGGCAATACTTTTGAGTATACATTCGAAACTGAAGGGACGTACAAATACGTTAGCGAGCCACATGAAGAGGTGGGAATGAAGGGGGTCGTTGTGGTGGCTTCCGCACCATCGAGTGGGTACCCCACTGTGGATAAGTGGCTTGCTGCAACAGATGAATATGATGGCTCAATCACTGACGAAACGGGGACGGACTTCGTCGAAATCGTGTCAGGGGCAGAAGGTAATGGTGGAAACTTCGCGTTTGATCCGCACGCAATAAAGGTTTCAACTGGGACAACAATTCGATGGAACTGGATCGGGAAGGGAGGTGCGCATAACATAGTCTTCGATGATAGTGAGATTGGTGAAGAGTCCATATACGCCAAGTCTGGGGTTCACTTCGAAGATACCTTTACCAAGGCTGGCATTTACCGGTATTCATGCGAACCACATCATTCTATAGGACATCGGGGTGCAATTATCGTTGAATGATCTGGGGACGTAAATAACGGAACAGCAACCAAACGGATCGTCTACCTCGCATACCCACTCGGGATCGATTGTCCCACCGGCACAGCTCTCGTCGAGTTGTTCACAGGTGGGGCCTCCCTTCTGGATCCGATGCACCCTAAACAGGCCAAACAATAGCACGCATCGTCGCCAAATCAACGTCGAGCCAGCGACCCTGGAACCAATAGCGGCCGTGAATTACTGGCATAGGATACTGCCCTACTACTTGACGACGCCACCTATAGTAGCCATTGAAAATCAATGCACACCTGATCGCACGATGGCAGTGCGATCAGTGTGTAAATCGTTTCAATTGTTACTATATTTATATGCTGTTGCACAAAATCAGATAGTGTCTGAAATAGCGAAACGGGATATAACGGTCTGCATCGATACGTATCCTGACCCGGATACCGATGTCTTTCGTATCGGTGCCGCAGACGACATCCCCCGACTGCTCGCCGACGCCCACGACACGGAGATTACGATCCCCGAATTCGTTGACGCCACGGGTGTCACCCGCTCGACGGTGTGGCGGGCTGTCGCCCTCCTCGACAGTATTGGTGCCATACAAATTCGAGAGACGCCACAACGAAACCACATCACGATCAACCCAGATCGACTCTAGAAAGACGACCCAATCCTCGCCATTCCGCAGTCTGAGTTCCATGCGCCGATCCGGGCCTTCATCGATCGTGTGCAAGCCGCGATCACTGACGCCGACGACGTCGACGAACTACTCCGGGGGGTGTATTAGCGCTCACAACAATCGGTTTACTCGTGGCTAATTGGGAGTAGTCGCTCTATTTGTACACTTGCTGAGCAAGTAGTTCTCGCTCAAGAGCGTTGAAACAAACGACCCAGTGAACCGTTCTATGACACCGTAGAATACATCAAACGAATAGAAGTTTCGAGTTGAACCCTCCAAATACATAGAGTATCACTGTGACTAGTACGAGTATCCACCACTCATCTATCCACGGAAATCCGTTGGTCTCTTTTTCAGCACTCCATGCCCAGTTTGTGAGTTGGATTCCGATAACCGACGCACCATACGTAATACAAAAAAACAAGATAGCCCGCTGCTCGGGCTTACACACAGCCCAGATACAATCACTCATGAGAGTCTGTATTATTTACGGGATGCTAAAGACTCAGGTATTGAGACTATAGATGAACGCAATTGGTCTTGGGTTGACAACGACCTCGACTGCATCCGAATCTCAGCGGATTCGGTAATGAATCCGTCCTCACGCCATAGACAGTGAATATCATTCACCGGAGATATTACCTCCCAGCGGCCCTGTCTGGCCGCCACCCGCTTGCGGCCACACAAAACCGAGGTGTGTCTACCCGGGCCACTGGGCCCAGACACCGACTAACCAACATTTCCCCAGACTGCGCCGACTTTGTTGGTTAAGACAAAAACGGATGAGCTAGGCGAATAGATCCTGAATCGCTTCCGTGGAAACAATCGTACCGCAATTGGAATACAAAATGTCGAAGATAAAGTAGGGAGATCTCGACAGAGTATTGAGAATCGACTAGCTATCGCCCGGGAGTAAATCTTCGAGGAACCGGAAGCCGTTCACGAACG
Organism: Haloarcula sp. K1; assembly: GCF_001647155.1. NCBI lineage: Archaea > Methanobacteriati > Methanobacteriota > Halobacteria > Halobacteriales > Haloarculaceae > Haloarcula > Haloarcula sp. K1. Next base: position 1,146 of record NZ_LRHL01000018.1, on the reverse strand, counting down.
TCACCGAGTCACCGTATCCCTCACTGGTGAGCACAGTTTCAGCCCCTTCGCCGGCGGCGATATCGGTTGTATAGATGTACACTTGGCGTACTGTCCCCGAACTGAGATGCTGAGCAGCTAGGGCCGCAAGCGCGGCGTCGGCTCGCTCGACCTCGTCTGCGGGTCGGTCGTCGGCGCTCGCAATGTATCTCTGGACGCCATCCATCGCCCTCGAGACGATGGGTTTGGAAAAATCAAGTGGCGCTGCGACGTCAGCCCACTCCTCGTTGATCGCAGCATCGACAGGTGGCGCTTCAACGTCGGAGTCGTCGACTGTCAGCTCCTCGTACACTCGCTCTGGAAGGACGAAGGTGATGTCGTTCTGGCGGGCAAATCGACGGACGGCCTTGTACCGCCTGTTCGACAGCTGCCCCATCGCGACGAACAGGCCGGTGTCGACGATATGGAGGCTGCTCACGTGTCGTCAGCCGCGTCGCTGTCGTTGGTGTCCAACTCGTCAAGCGACGCGCCCGACGCTTCGATGTCGTAGTGCTCGTGGACGACGGGCCGGAGCGCCTGCAGGATCATCTCCGCAGCCAGCGGCGAGATATCGAGATCCTCAGCCATCAGCCGGTGGGTTGTTTCCCCACGTTCGCGGGCGACCGCGTAGGTGAGCGCCGTTGCGAGGCCGGCGACGCTGTGGCGGTCGATGTAGGTGTCGATGTCATCGTTGGACTCACGGCGACCGACCGCGTCAATGAGCGCTGGCGTGATCGTGTACTCGCGGTCGCCCGCGACTGTCGTCACAGTCAGATTGATCTCGCGGGCTGCATATCGACGGGGCTGCTCGTCGTGAGTGACCTCAACGACGTCGGCGTCAACGAGCCGGTTAACGTAGCTGTAGGCAGTTCCCTGTGCGAGGCTGAGTTCGTGCATTACGTCTTGGACAGTCGCCTCGTCTTTGCGAGCGAGGTATGCGTACAGCTGTGCCAGTTGAGGCTCTTCGAGGAGATCCGCGACCGAGAGGAAGTCGCGGACAATGTCGCCGTCGGTTTGGTCTGAGGTGCGTGACATAGTGTACGTTAATTACAGTTTACAGAGAAACAGTAAAGAGTGTTCTGGTCCGTAGTGTTCAGATAAGGATTGAAGAGTGAGGCACGGCGGTTT
>NZ_LRHL01000017.1:0-67305 GCF_001647155.1 Haloarcula sp. K1 | reverse complement strand
ACCGACTGCACGCAGCAGTTCGATGGCTTCCGACTTGGCTTCGGTGCCTTCCATACCGCGGTGGAGCTCCAGCGCCTCGATGATCTGGTTCCCGACAGTGTACACCGGGTTGAGCGAGCTCAGCGGGTCCTGAAACACCATCGCGATGTCCCCGCCACGAACTGACCGATACTGCTTTTCGGAAAGCGTCGTCAGCTCTCTCCCGTCTAATCGGATAGACGACTCCTCGCGGATTTCGCCCGGACTGTCGACCAGTCCCATTATCGAGCGTGCGGTGACACTCTTGCCAGAGCCGGATTCGCCGACGATACCGAGCGTCTCGCCGCGCTCGATGTCGAACGAAACGCCGTCGACAGCGCGGATCTCCTCTCGCTCGCTGTGGAACACGGTTCGGAGGTTGTCAACGGCCAGCAGCGGTTCGCCGTCGTCGGTGTGGCTCATCCGCCACCACCTCCGGCGGCCGCGCCAGTCGCACCGCCTTCGGCACCCTCACTCTGTGGGTCGATAGCGTCACGAATCCCGTCGCTGAATGCGTTGAATCCGGTGACAACCAGCGTAATCAGGATGCCCGGGATGAGCGAGATGTGCCAGGACTGACTGGCGATGTACTGCTGTCCGATGTTGATCGCCCGCCCCCACTCGGGAGTCGGGGCGGTGATCCCGAGTCCGAGGAACGACAGGGCAGAGACGGAAATAATCACGCCACCGAGCGTCAGGGAGGCGTAAACCAGGAGATAACCGAGGATATACGGTGCCATATGTTTCCGCATAATCACAGTGGGTCGCTGGCCGTAACTCTTTGCCGCGTCGACCCACTCCTGTTCGCCGACCTGTAACGCAGGGCCACGGACCGCTCGCCACAGCCCCGGCCAGCGTATCAACGCGAACAGGAGGATGAACAGCATGGCCCCGCTGTATAGCTCTGCTATCCAGTGGTTCCTGAACACCACCGTCGCAAGAATCACCAGCAGCAATGCTGGCATTGCCTGGACGGAGTCGCTGGTCAGCACCACGATGAGGTCAGTCACCCCCTTGTAGTAGGCGGTAACTAATGCCAGCGTCGTTGCGATAAAGCCCGCAATCGCCATCGACCCGAGCCCGATGAACAGTGACACCCGTGCGCCGAACGCGAGGAAGGTGAACAGGTCCTTGCCGCTGACGAGCGTTCCGACAGGGTGGAACCGCCCGAAGTCGTCGTAACTCCAGACTCCGACGTTGCTGTCTCCGCTACCGCGGGAAGCGGAACCGAGGTTCGCTTCACCGATGGTAATCGTCTCGACCGTCTCCGTGTCCTCGTCGTAGTACTTCATATCGTGGGAGTACGGTCCCTCGATATTCTCTTCGGCCGTGGTTGGGCCGACAACGGGCGCGAACGCGGCCATCGTGACGAAGAAGACGACGACAGTGAGCCCGAACAGGCCCCAGTAGTGGCTTCGGAGTCGGTCGATGACGTCGTCAGTCGGCGTCCAGTCAGCAGCGCGGTAGTGCCGACGGAAAAGGACGTAGCCGTACCACAGCCAGCCTAGCAACGCTGCAACGTATGCATACACAAGCAGGAAGCGGATGAGCCACGCGTATTTCGGCTCAAGGCCGAGGAAGGTCCCCTGCCAGGCGCTCCCGTCGTAATACCCTCGGTTGGGTACCAGTTCACGGCTCAGCAGATGCGGCAGTTCGCTGAAGAAGGCTGACGCACTGGCGAACGCCTCGGCACCGGGCGCTCCCGGGAGCAACCCGAGTCCGGCGCCTATCGCGCCGAGCAGCCCATCGAGGTATGTCGGTCCTTCAAGCAGCAACAGGATACAGAGTCCTGCTCCCCACAGTAGTGCCGGTCTGGGGTGTGCCCTGAGTCGGTCCTTCAACGGCTGATCGATGTCGTCGGTGAGTTCTGTTTCCATCATCCGTCGTACCCCACACGCGGGTCGATAATCGTGTACGCGAAGTCCTGTACGATATTCAGGCCGACAATAAGCAGGATGAACAGGTACATCAGCGTCCCGACAAGCGGGAGATCACCCTGCTTTGCCGCCTTGACAAACAGCAGGCCGATACCGTTGATAGAGAAGACAGTCTCGACGAGCACTGATCCGCCGATCAGGATGAACGCTTCCGCAGTGATGACCGGCACGAGCGGAATCAGGGCGTTCCGGAAGATGTGCTTCCACACCAGCACTCGCGGTGAGACGCCTTTGGCCTTGGCCGTTTCGACGTACTTCGAGTTGATTGTCTCAAGGACGGCGGTTCGGCCGATACGCATCTCTGTGCCCATCGACGCGGACCCGAGCACCAGTGCGGGCGGCAGTATCTGTTTTGTCGCTTTCGCCAGATTGGTCCATGCCTGCCCGGGATCAGTTATCAATCTCGTCGGGCTCCTGAGCACGGCGAGGTTCGGAGAGGTCACGACATTGGTCTCCACGATGAAGCTGGTCCAGCTGAACCCGAACAGCTGCTCTGTCTGTGAAAGCACCGTAACCAGAATCACCGCAAGCCAGAAGTTCGGCATCGCTCGCCAGACAATTCCACCGAAGGAGGCGAAGTAGTCAGAGAACGTATTGGGATTCAGGCCGGCGTAGAAGCCGAGTGGAATTCCGATTCCGAGGGCGATCAGGACCGCCCAGAACCCGAGCCAGATCGTCCGTGGGGCATAGCTGATGATGAGGTCGATGGCCGGCGTTCCGGAGTTGACGACCCACGATTGGCCCAGATCAAACAGGAACAGATTACCCATGAAATCGAAGTACTGCTCCCAGAGGGGCTCGTTCAATCCCAATCGTTGCTCGATCTGTCGAATCGCACGCGCATCGCCTTGCGGTCCGAGGATCGCTGCCGCGGGGCTAAGCGGCCCCAGCCGGATGATTGCAAACGTTACTGTCGTCCCGAAAATGATAACGGGGATTGACAGAGCCACACGCTTGAACAGGTATGTGAAGCGGCTCATGGCTTGTCTTGTCTCGGTTGTACGGGTATTTGTGAGTTCATAATCTTTGAGGGCTGCGAACTTGGTACCGTCACCGGGTATGACGGAAACGAAACGCTAGCGGGAGCGGGACTACTCTCTCTCTCCGAGAGACACAGTGTTCATCTTCTGGCGGCTCGGCCCCATCCCAGCCGGCGGGGTAAAGTCGACGTGGTCGTACCAGAACAGCTCCCTCAGTTCGTGATACACCGGCAGCATTGCGACGTCTTCCCAGTTCGCGTTCTCCAGTTTGATGTACGCGTCGTTCCGGGCGGCCTGGTCTTCTTCTGTCGGTGCCGGGTTATCGCTGAGCGACTGGTATGCCTCCTCTGCCTGCTGTGCGGCGTCGCCGTTCTCCGGCTGCCAGTTGACGTAGGAAATCGGGAAGTCGAGGCTCGTATCGGTCTGTGGCGGGTTCAGCAGCTGGAGGAAGTTGTCCGGGGCGGGCCAGTCGGCGACCCAGCCAAGCGAGTACATCTCTAGCTCGCCGTTGCGGCCACGTTCGAGCAGCGTGTTGAACGGCGCCTGATTGACTTCGAGGTCGATGTAGACGCTCTGAAGCTGGTCCCGGAGGATGCTTGCCGTTTCGCTCCAGACACCGGACTCGTAGATCGTCAGCTCGATGGCGACACGCTCGTTTTCGCCGTAGCCGGCCTCTTCCATCACCGAACGGGCCTGGCCGAGCTGGCTGTCGTCGTAGCCGTACGGGTACTCGTTTTCGGCGCGGTCGTTGTAGTTCTGGGCACCGCCGGGGAAGATGGACTTCGGCGTGAAATTGTACGCGGGCTCGCCGCGCTGTTTGAAGACCTGCTCGACAACGGTGTGCTGGTTCATCGCGTACGCGACCGCCTGACGGACGGGCTTGGGCACGTTGGCCATGTTAAATCCGAGGTAGAACACACCGATGGTCGACACACCGGAGTAGTTGGCCGTCGCGCCGTTACGCAACTCGCCGTAGGTCCCGATCTGACGACCCTGGTCGTCTTCTTCCTCAACGGATACCTTCCCGGGGTCGTACTGCGCCGTGGGCAACTCGAAGATGTCGGCATTGCGGTTCATCGCGTAGTTGTAATTGGCCGAATCGCTCTCGATGACCGCAAAGTGGACGCCGTCGACGCTCGGGCTCTCGCCGTAGTAGTCGTCGTATGCGCCGACTCTGGCTTCAGTTCCGGAGTCCCACGTATCGAACTCGAAGGGGCCGTTCCCGATGGGGTTCGAACTGGAGAACTCGGCCTGGGTCATCTCGCCGTCGTACCCTTCGATGTCGCCAACCAGGCCCTCGGGAACCGGTGAGAAGGAGGAGTACGCGAGCATCTCCAGCGTGGAGGCGAACGGCGCGTCTAGCTGGATCTCGAGCGTTGTTTCGTCAACGGCCGTGACGCCGAGTGTCCCGGGCTTGTACACTTCCTGTTCTTCGCCGTCGACCGTCTCGGTCGTCGTTTCGTGTGTGACGCCCAGCGAGTCCAGAACGAAGTAGGCACGACTGGAGTTGTCAGATGCAGTCAGCCGCTCGAACGCGTAGGCGAAGTCACTGGCGGTTACGGTGTCTCCGTTGTGGAAGGTCGCGTCCTTCAACTGGAACGTATAAGTGGTGAAGTCGTCGGATACCTCGTAATCCGCAGCCATAAGCCCCTCTACAGCAGGCTGGCTGTTGGGATAGTTCATCAGCGGGTCGAACATCTGCTGGATGACAATCCCCGACTGGGTGTCGGTCGCCTCGATCGGGTCCATCGTCGTCATCGTCCCCGTATTGACTCGCCAGAGGTCACCGTCCTCTTTCAGGTCGGTCCCGACATCGCCCCCACTGCTGTCCGTCGAGTCCATACCGTCTCCGGTCCCCGCCTCGTCCTCAGTTCCGTCACTGTCACTATCACTTGAACATCCTGCCAGTGCTGCGGCGGCCGCAGCACTGCCCGTCGCTTTCAGAAACGATCGACGCTCCATGCTACTTGAACGTGGCATATTGATACCCAAATTGCCCCCCATAAATAGAAGTTATGTCATACAGTAGCTTGAAATATTAAACTGCTTGCATCAAGAAATTCAGTTTATTATCTATAGTAATCTTACATGATATATCCTGTGGTGGCTGTTTTCTGGGGGCGGAGATTCACCCCCGCAGAACCGAGTTTTCGGTGTCTCTGACCGCGCGCACGGGAGACCACCGTGGACTGATAGGTGGCAGTAACGGCTGTCGCTATCAGAAACTGCGCTACCAGTCGACGGAGAGTGACCCGTCGCCGTTCGGGTCTGGGGCGATCTCTTCGTTCGTTCGCCGGTCGATGACGTGGATGATGCCCCGGTCTTTCTTCGCCGGGCAGGCCTCCGCGGCCGCGACATTGTGATCGAGGTCCTCCTCGTCGATGAAGTAAGTCTCGGGCTTGGCGATGCCGGTGTCGAGGTCGAGCGTCCAGTTGCGCGACTTCTCGGCGCACTTGCCCGCGCCGAAGCACTTGTTGGCCTCGAAGATGATCTTGTAGGGCTTCTCCTCGACCGGGGGACCGTCCTGTTCGCCGAACTCACTCGGGTCGACGTGGTCGTCCGCGTCTGCCATTACGCCCCGTTCGAGGCGGACCGCCTTTCGATTGTCGGTCTCGGCCGCGTTCGCCCGCTACGTCTCATCCGTCGACACGACCTCGACGAGGTCCCCGACGGCGAGGTCCGCACCGCGGTCGCCCTCGGGAACGCGGGCGATGAGCATCAGGGTGTAGAAGTGATCGAAGGCGTCCCGGTCAGCCCACTCCGGAAACGTCTCTCGCCGGCGTTCGATGAACCGCTCCCGGAACTCCGGGGTTTCCCTACCGGTGTCAGGGTCCCGCTGGGGGACGACACAGCGACCGCAAGGTGTCACCCCTTCGAAGCGGACGCCGCCGGCCCGGAAGGCAGGAGCGTCCGTACCGACGAAGCGGTCCTCCCAGAACGCCGGAACGCCGCCGATTTCGACGTTCGCGCGGAGCCGCCGTCGCAGCCCTTCGACGGTCACGTCGTCGAACCACGATGCCACGGTCTCAAGCGTCGCAGTGCTGATGACCGACGGGCCCATCTCCCGCCGGTCGACGTATCCGAGCGTCTCGTCGCGCTCGACGGTCAGGTCCACGTCGAAAAACGCGCTGAGCCATTCGGCTGCTCGGGCGCGGTCATCCGCATCCCGGAGTTCGAACGACACGCTATCGCCGTCAGTGGTGACCGACAGCGTTCCCGTTCCGGTGTCGTAGCTGGTGTCGATGTCGTGGACGCGGTCGGTCCGCTTCCCGTTGACCACGTCGCCGTCGGCGTCGAACATGGCGAACTCGCGGTCGTGCGCCAGCGTCCCGCCCGGGCGGATCGATACAGAGTCGCAGTCCATGCCGTCCAGTGCCTTGACGGGGTAGACGGTGAGTCGCTCGACGTGTGCCACTATCGGTTGCTCGCTCGGAACAACGAAAACGTTGTGTGGTTACCGGTGAATCTCGACGGATTCGAGCAGCATCTCCTCGGTCGGCGCGTCGTTGCGGTCGGTGTCGACGCTGCCGATGGATTCGACGACCTCCATCCCGTCGATGACTTTCCCGAAGACGGCGTGTTTGCCGTCGAGGTGGGGCTGGGCGTCGAGCGTGATGAAGAACTGCGAGCCGTTGGTGTTCGGGCCGCTGTTGGCCATGCTGAGGACGCCCGGGCCGTCGTGACTGAGTTCGTCGTGGAACTCGTCGTCGAAGGAGTAACCAGGGCCGCCGCGGCCGGTGCCGGTCGGGTCGCCCATCTGGATCATGAAGTCCTCGATGATGCGGTGGATGTCGATGTCGGTGTACAGTGGGTCGATGCGCTTCTCGCCGGATTCGGGGTCTTCCCACGCACCGGTCCCCGGACCGACTTCGGTCCCGTCGTAGTCGTCGGCACCCTCGGCCAGGCCGACGAAGTTCTCAACGGTGGTCGGTACGCGCTCGTCGTACAGTTCAACTTCGATCTCGCCCTCTGTCGTGTGGAGGGTCGCAGTCAGGTCACTCATACTCAATCGGAGGGAAGCCCGGCAGAAAAGCTTGCCCACTGACCGAGAGTTCAAGTACCGATACGAGGCCATCGCCGCCATGATCTGAGTAGCCGTCGCGTGGCGGGTCGCGGGAGCCCGACACGTCGCCACGCGAGCGGGAGTGTCGGCTGTTCGCTATTCCGGGCTACGGCAGGTGTGACAGTAGCAGCTTCGACACCTGCTCGGGGGCGTCGAACTGAACCCAGTGGCTCGCCGCCGGGAGCCGCTTGACTCGACAGTCCGGGACCCACTCGTCGAGGTCCTCAGTCAGGGCGAGCGAGAGCGCGTCGTCCTGAACACCCCAGATAAGGAGCGTCGACGCTGTCACCGGCTGGTCGCCGATGCCGCCTGCTGTGAGCGTCAGCTTTGCGTTCCGTCGGCCGAGTGCCCGGTAGTAGTTGACTGCGGCCGTGCGCGCGCCCGGCTGCCCGAGCGCCCGCTTGTACCGCGTCACGTCGGTATCGGTGAAGGCGTCGGGGCGGGTCGGCCCGTCAGCGAGGATGCGCTCCAGCACGGTGCAATCCTTCCAGCGGAGGCTGGCCTCGGGAAGGACGGGAAGCTGAAAGAACAGCACGTACCAGGACCGCAGAACCTGGTCGAACGAGCGGCGGAGCTCTCGCTCGTACGCCGACGGGTGGGGTGCATTCAGGACCGCTAGCTGGTCGACGATATCGGGACGGTCGATGGCGGTCTGCCAGGCGATGACGCCGCCCCAGTCGTGCCCAACAATGTGGGCCTGTTCGCGGTCGAACGCCGAAACGAGACCCGCGACGTCGGCGACCAGCTCGTCGATGTGATACGCGGCGACGCCGTTGGGCTTGTCGGAGTGATTGTACCCCCGGAGGTCCGGCGCGACCACGCGGTAGCCGGCGTCGGCGAGCGCCGGGATCTGGTGTTTCCATGCGTACCAGAACTCCGGAAAGCCGTGCAACAAGACGACGAGGTCGCCGTCCGGCGGCCCAGCGGTCACGGTGTGGAGCCTGATACCGTTGGTGTCGACCAGCTCGTGGACGCCGGGTGTTTCTGATGCGGGTACTGTCCACGCAGTGCTGTCGCGAGCGCTGGCGTGTTGTCCCATTAGAATCACTTCGCCCGCTCGGTAGAAGTGGGTTCCGCTCCGTACCCCGTCGCCGGATTAGAAGGCCCGGAGGTCGTCGAGTATCTCCGCTGCGCTGCCGTCGGCAATCGCTTCACGGGCCTGTTCGAGGCCGTCCTGAATACTGTTGGCGTCCTCGCGGGCGTAAATGCGGAGGGCGGCGTTGAGCGCGACAGCGTCGGCGAAGCCGTCCTCGCGCTCGCCGGCCAGCACGGCCTCGGTTATCGCCGCCGACTCTTCGGCTATGTCGTCGACCTGCAGGTCCTCGCTTTCGATGTCCATTCCGTACTCGCCGGTACGGATTTCGAAGTCCGCGATGTCCTCGTCGTCGGACTCCTCGCCGGTGACGGGCCATTCGGCCACGACCGTCTCGCCGGGGCGAACGTCGTCGTAGCCTTCCATTCCCTGGAAGAACAGGGCACGCTCGACGCTGCTGGTTTCAGATCGTGCGAGCGTTCGGACCATCTTCTTCGCGAAGGCCAGATGGTAGAAGCTGCCGAGATGTACGCTGGCGTTGGCCGGGTTCGCGAGCGTCTCGACGGTGTTGACGAAGGTCCGGACGCCCATGTTGTCGCGGCGCTCGAACAGGGCGTCGATGCCGGGATTGAACGCCGGCTGGTAGTAGAAGCCGAAGCCGACCTCGTCGACCATATCGGCGCTTTCGCTCGGTTCAATCTCCGTTCGGACGCCCAGTTCATCCAGAACGTGCTTGTAGGCGTCCTGTTTCTGCGTGGGGACGCGGTCGCCGGAGTGAACGACAACGGGCGTGCCCGCGGCGGCGGCGACGACGCCCGCGGCGACGCCAAGAATCGCGGACCGACCTTTGCCGTCGTAGTTGGCCCCGCAGTCGACCGGGTCGGCGTCCGGAGCGGCTGTCTCGACCGATTCCTCGGACATCACGTCGACATAGGCAGCCAGTTCCTCTGGGGTGTTGCGCTTCCAGCGGTTGGCGAGCCAGAACGCGCCGAGCGTCGTGTGGTCGGGTTCGTCGCCGAGGATGCGTCGGAACGCCTCCCGGGCCTGCGTGCGGGACATATCGTCGGCCGATTTGTGACCGGAGCCGACGACTTCCGTCATGAGTCGTTTGAGCGGCCATTCGCCGTACTCCCGGGTCGCTTGCGCCATGGAAACGTGTTCGGGCCAGAGTTCAAAAGCCCCTGCGTTTCGTTCTCAATTTGCGGGAACTGGCTGCGGTCCCGAAAGGGATACACGACTACACTCCTAACCGAATACAATGAGTCTCCAGTCGGGCGAGTGGCGCGAGCAGATCGATGAGGTAGACGCTGCGCTCATCGACGAGTTCCAGAGTGACTTCCCGATTCAGGAACGTCCATTCGAGGCTGTCGGTGAAGCGCTGGGGGTCTCAGCAGGGACAGCACTTGACCGGGTCAAAACGCTCCGTGATGACGGCATCTTCCGCCGCTTCGGCCCGGTTCTGAACCCGCCGGTCATCGGCTCTTCGACGCTTGCTGCTGTCAGTGCCCCGGAGGATCGGTTCGACGAGGTCGCCGAAATAATCAACGAGTACCGGCAGGTGAACCACAACTACGCTCGCGACCACGAGTGGAACATGTGGTTCGTCGTCACTGCAGGGTCCCGAAAGCGACGCGACGAGATTCTGGCCGAGATCGAGGAGCAAACCGGCTGCTCGGTGCTCGTCCTGCCGATGCTGACAGACTACTACATCGATCTGGAGTTCCCGGTCGTCAATGGGGACCGGTTCGCCCGGGAGAGTCTGGAGACAACTGACGCCAGTGCAACGCGAATAAGCGAGGACGCCGCCGTCGACCTCTCGGAACTGGACCGGCGATTATTGCTCGAAATCCAGAGTGGGTTCCCGCTCGTCGCGACGCCCTACCGGGACGTGGCGGACGCTGTCGATGCCGACGTGTCCGAAGTACTCTCGGCTATCAAGCAACTCCAGCGGACCGGCTGTATCAAGCGCATCGGCTGTGTCGTGAACCACATCGTTACCGGGTTCGACAACAACTGTATGGTCGTCTGGAACGTGCCGGACGACGCCCTCGACGAGCGGGGACAGGCAGTCGGGGAACTCCCCTACGTCACGCTCTGTTATCACCGGCCACGCCGCCCGGAGCAGGACTGGCAGTACAACCTCTTTACCATGATTCACGGGCGCGAAGCGAGCGTGGTCGACCAGAAGATAAACGAACTCGCCACCGAACACCTCCCCTACGAACACGACCGGCTCTACTCGACGGCGACGCTCAAACAGACCGGAGCGCGGTACGACGATATCGTCGGCCAGTAGGGCCTGGATAATAAGGCAGCCAGTTGGGACAGCCGGAATCCTTTTGCAATTCTGTTCTAAACATGCTAGCTAATGACAATGGGTCGGCAAGCGACAATCCTCGTCGTTGACGACGAACCAGCCGTGGCCGACGTGTACGCGGAACAGTTGCGGGACCGGTACACAGTCGAGACGGTATACAGCGGTGAGGCCGCCCTTTCGAAGCTTGATTCCGCAGTCGACGTTGTCTTGTTAGATCGGCGGATGCCGGACCTTTCCGGCGACGAGGTGCTGTCGGCGATCCGTGAGAAACGCTACGATACGCGCGTAGCCATGGTGACCGCGGTAGACCCCGACTTCGACATCATCGAGATGCCTTTCGATGACTACGTCCTCAAACCGGTGTCGAAGGAGGACCTCTTCGGGACAATCGAACAGTTGCTCCTGTACGCCGATTACGAGGAACGCCTGCGTGAGTGCTACTCGCTCACGGCGAAATACGCGGCACTGGAATCGTCGAAACCACAGGCCGTCCTCGACGAGAGCGAGGAGTTCGCTGAACTGAAGGCCGAACTCGCGGAGGTCCGGGCGGAGCTTGACGATATCACCGATTCCTTCGACGCCACTGACTTCGAGTTGCTGTTCCGGGACTTCGAGACGGGTGAATCGATGCCGGACAACACACAGCTCTGACCCGGTTCGGAGCGGGTCGTTTCTACGGTGGCGATGCTCACGGCGACCTTCCCACCCTTTCGAAAGCACTAACCGATTCTCTTCCATAGGAAGGGCAATGAGTCAGCAACTCCCGGACGTGCAGGCGTCGAGTCCGGACGTAACGGTCGGTCTCAATCGCGTCGGTGTGACGGGCGTCGAGAAACTCGTCAAGCTGGGGCGTCGTGACCGCGACCCCATCGTGCTCATGGCGGAGTTCGAAGTGTTCGTGGATCTGCCGTCTTGGCGAAAGGGGGCCGATATGTCCCGCAATATGGAGGTCATCGACGAGACGCTGGAGACCGCCGTGTCCGAGGAAGCCTATCGGGTCGAGGACGTCTGTGGCGACGCCGCCGAACTTCTGCTGGAGAAACACGACTACACGACGAAGGCGGAGGTCCGGATGGAAGCGGAGTACGTCACACACGAGTCCACGCCGGCCTCCGGGATGCCGACGCAGTCGACCGCCGATATCATCGCCTCGGCGACGGCGACCGAAGACGGGACGAGCGAGGAGATCGGCGCTCGCGTCACCGGGATGACTGTCTGCCCGTGCTCCCAGGGGATGTCAGCCTCCCGTGCCCGCGAGACGCTCCAGCAGCTAGATGTCGACGACGATGTCATCGAAGAGTTCCTCGAAACGAACCCGCAGGCCGGCCACTCACAGCGCGGCCACGCCACGCTCACAGTCCAGAGCGAGGGCGCGCCCGAAGTCGACCTGAACGAACTCATCGAAGTCGCCCGCGACTCGATGAGTGCCCGCATCTACAACCTCGCGAAGCGGCCCGACGAGGACCACATGACCTACGAGGCCCACAAGGACGCCAAATTCGTCGAGGACTGCGTTCGTGCGCTCGCCGAGGGCGTCGTCGAGACGTTCCCGGACCTGCCGGACGATGCCGTCGTGACGATGAAACAGTCCAACGACGAGTCAATCCACCAGCACAATGCCCACGCCGAGCGCGTGGCGCAGCTGGGCGATCTGCGGCAGGAAGTTAGCGAGGACTGAGCGCAGCGAAGTCCTCGGAAATTCGAGCGGGGAGCGCGAGACGCAACACGTCTCGGTTACGAACGGCGAAGCCGTAGGCGTAGCGACTCGCGAGATTGCGGTCGCTGTCTGTGACGCTGTTTCTAACTCTCTGCTGACCCAGCTACGGCGGGCCGACCGGCTTCGCTTCGGCCCAGTGTTCTTCAAAGGCCTGGCTGATATCGGCAGTGAAATCGGAGTCCTTCATGTCGATGACGCCGAAGGTTTCCTCGCGGCCGAGGGGGTGTGGGACCTCGATACAGACCTCGACGCCGTCGAGTAGCTCGAACGTGGTCCTGATGTTCGGGCTAGCGCGGGCGCTGTAGTTGTCGTAGTGGAAGAGGCGCTCGTAGTACTCGCGGTTGGCCTCCTCGGGAAGGCTCTCGAACAGATCCGGTCGGACGAGCAGGGACACCTCGACGCCCCGTTCCAGCGCCGCTTCGAGTTCATCGACGATCCGCTCGGTGCCGGAAAGAATGTCCACTTGCCGGGCGGGTGCCGAGCCGACCATGATGATCTCGTCGTCGGCGGCAGCCAGCCGTTCGAGCAACAGGTCAAGCGAGTCGTTGGGGCCGACGGCAGCCGTCCAGAACGGCTCCTCGACGGGGTCTGCCGACTCCAGTTGTGACGAGAGGTCGTCGACGATTTCCTCGTACTGGCCGACCTTCTCCTGGAGTTCGCGCTTCTTGTCTTCGAGCAGGCGGTCGAGGGCGGTGTCCGGCTCGACGGCGACGTATTTCTTGGGTCGGCTGGCGGTCTGGCTGCGGACGAGATTGTACGTTTCGAGGCTGTTGAGCACGTCGTAGATGCGGCCCATCGGGACGTCGCTGGCCCGCGACAGTTCCTTGGCCGTTGTCGGTCCCGTTTCCAGTAGCGACCGGTATGCTCTAGCTTCGTACTCGGAGAGGCCGAGATCTCTGAGACTGGACATACCCATACATCAGGGTACGTGTGCAAAAACTTGTCGGGGGTTTACCGTTTGTCCACGTTTGCTGCCGTTGTTCGTGTCAGCGTTCGCCAGTTATCGAGGCTTCGAGGTCGGTCGGCGTCGTTCCCTCGGCGACGATAGCGTCCCCGTCGAGGAGTCGCGCCGTGCCGTCGCCGTCCGGCTCCGGGACGACGGTGGTCTCGTGGTCGGCCAGTCGCAGTGCCGCGCGGTGGAGGTCGGTCCCCGCTTCGGTGCCGACCGTGAGCGTCTGGGGCTGCTGGAGGCGGGCCGCGACGCCGGCGTAGCCGGCGACCTCGATGCCCATCCGTTCGGCCGCGCCGGCGAAGGACTCGACGGCGGAAAGCGCTGCGTTACGGTACCGGCCCTCGCCGGTGAGTGCCGCGAGGTCGACAAGGGCGTCAGCCAGTTCCACTGTCGCGTCGAGCGGGTGGAGCGAGCGGGTACACAGCCCTGCGCCGCTGTCGGGACCGTCCCGGAACGCGCCGTCATCTTGCTGGCGGTTTTCGATGGTCCAGTCGGCGATAGCCTTGGCCGGCCCCGGTTCACCGAGGACCTGCCAGCTCGTCGTCAGGCCCTGGAGGAGCTGGGCCTGGTCAAGCAGCAGACCGGTATCGCTGTCCGCGCCGTCGTAGTGGGCGACCTCGCCGCCATCGACAAGCGATTCACAGACGGCGTCGCGCGCGCGACTGGCGTACTGCTGTGCGCGCTCGTCGTCGGTGTAGGCTGCGACCCACAGCAGGGCATCGATAGCGAGGCCGTTGCGGTCTGCGAACACTGTCTCGTCGACGTTCGGCGACACGGTCCCTTCGCGCTCTGTCGGCTCCAGCCGGTAGTACTCGTCCGAGCCGGCTTGGCTCGCGGCGAACGCGTCGCCGGCCCACAGCGTCGTCGTGAGGTAGTCGACGGTCCGCTGGGCGGCGTCCCGGTACGCCTCAGTCCCAGTGTACCGGTAGCCGTGAGCGAAGGCCCGGACTAGGGCAGCGTTCTCGTCCAGTAGCTTCTCACGCCGGGGGTTCCCCCAGCTGCGCTCTGTCGAGTACCGGAAGAAGCCACCGTCGTAGGTGTCGAGCAGGTGTGTCCGAATCGCTTCGAGTGTCCGGGTGGCCTGGTCCCGCGCTCGGACAAGGGCGAACTCTACGGTCCGCGGCAGCGGGAACTTCACGTCAGTTCCCCAGCCGCCGAACTCGTCGTCGAACGCGCCAAGCAACTGTTCGACCATGTGTTCCTCGATGCGCGGCCGGAGTTCGCCAGTCGGCGGCGATTCGTCCTGTAGCTGCCGGGGAATCGAGCCCGCCGCCGCGCCCTGGGCGTCCCACGACTCCCGGACGGAGTCCAGAATACCGCGGAACCCGTCCGGCCCGAGGAACGTCGCGCCGGTGATGACCTCGCCCTCAGGAGTCAGGAACACCGTCGACGGGAATCCACCCATCGTGTACCGCTCCCGGACGCGTGGGTTCCGGTCGGCGTCAACGCGGACCGGGACGAACCCGTCGTTGATGTTGGCCGCGATGCGGGGCTCGCCATACGTACCTCGGTCCATCGCCCGGCACTCGGCGCTCCACGGAACCGTCAGCGCCAGCAGTACCGGCTTCCCCGACTCGGCGGCGTCCTCGAACGGGGCTGTGCCCCACTCGCGCCACTCGACCTTCGTGTCGCGTGCGTATTCGTCCATACCGGGTGTGGGCGGTGGGCGTACAAAGGCCCTCTCACTCCCGGCGAAAGACCGATTGGCGGCGCGGTCCAAGCGTGGGCGATGGATACCCAGCAGGCGATTCCCAAACCACCGGAGCCGGTCACGCCGGGCGACCAGCCACCCCGTCTCGGCCGTGTCCCGTTCGTCGACAACACCGCCGCGATGTTACGTGACCCGCTGGGGTTCTATGACCGCGCTGGTGCCCACGAGGCCGACGTCGTGGGGTACAACGTGGCCGGGACGACGGGCTGTTTCGTCTGCCATCCAGACCTCGTCGAGCAAGTGCTGGTAACCGATGCTGACGCCTACGAGAAGGGACAACTCCTTCAGGATACGCTCGGGCAGTTCATCGGCGAGGGGTTGTTCCTGCTGGAGGGCGAGGAGTGGCAACGCCAGCGAACGGCGCTCCAGCCGGCGTTCTACCGGGAGCGCATCGCCGCCTACGGCGACACGATGACTGAGTTCGCTGACCGGACGGCGGCGGGCTGGAGCGACGGCCAGCGCATCGATGTCCTCCCACACATGCAGTCGCTGACGCTGAACATTCTCGGCAAGACGCTGCTAGACGTGGATATCGAGACGACTGCTGACGCGCTGGAACCGCTACTCGACGCGCTACGTACGCGACTGGACCCGCGGTCGCTGTCGGCGTACCTCCCGCTGTGGGTTCCGACCGGAACGAACCGCGCCGTCACTAATTCGCTGGCCGAGTTCCAGTCCACGCTCGACGACGTTATCGCCGCCCGTCAGCGTGAAGACGAGCACGCCCGCGAGGCACGCGACGACGTACTCTCCCTGCTGCTTTCGCTCGACGACGAGACGATGGACCGCGAGCGACTGGGTCACCAGCTCCTGACGTTTCTGGTCGCCGGTCACGACACGACGGCGCTGACGCTCACCTACGCCTGGTTCTTGCTGGCAAACAATCCGAAGCGCCAGCAGCGCCTGCACGACGAACTCGACGCAACGCTGGGGGAGCGCCAGCCGACGCCCGAGGACCTGTTCGAACTGCCGTATCTCGATGCCGTGCTGAATGAAGTCCTGCGGCTGTACCCGCCCGCGTTCACGGTGTTTCGCCAGCCGACAGAGCCGGTGACGCTCGGAGGGTACGAGCTCTCGACGGACGCCCAGCTCACTCTCCCGCAGTGGCTCGTCCACCGGGACGACCGGTGGTACGACGCACCCGACGCCTTCCGCCCCGAACGGTGGGACGACGACCTCGAAGCGTCGCTCCCGGACTACGCCTACTATCCCTTCGGCGGCGGTCCGCGCCACTGTATCGGGATGCGCTTTGCCCGGATGGAGGCCAAACTCGCCTTGGCAACCATCGCCCAACAGTACGCCGTCGAAGCAGTCACCGAACCGCCGCTGTCGCTGGCGATGCAGATTACACTGAGTCCCACAGACCCCGTCGAAGTCCGACTGCGGGAACGCTGACCCGCTACGCCGGCGGTCGACAGCTCGGTCCTGCTCTCGAAAGGCGTTTGGGGGCGGGCCTGCAAGCAGTCGTATGCTCCGGGTCATCGGGCTATTGCTGCTCATCCCGCTGTTCGACATCGTGTTACTGGTGACGGTCGCGATACCGTTCCTCGGCTCGCTCGTGACGGTCGCCCTCGTCGTTCTGACGGCGCTGGTTGGCATGCTGCTGGTCCGCGCCGAAGGCCGTGCGACGCTTCGGAAGATACAACAGCGGCTCGCCGTCGGCGAACTCCCGACCGACGAACTCATCGACGGCGGCCTCCTTATCGCCGCTGGCGCGTTCTTCCTCACCCCCGGCCTAGTGACGGACTTCGTTGGCCTCCTGCTCGCGGTGCCGTTCACCCGGTACCCCGTCCGCGCTGCCACGCGCCGCTGGGTCGTCCGGCCCTACATCGATGCCAAGACCAGCGGTTTCGCCAGCGGCCAGGTGTACGTCGGCGGGTTCCCTAACGACGAGAACGGCCCGGCCGGCCCCGGTGCGACCGGTCCAGATGGCGGCCCCAGTTCGGGGTCCGGTTCCGGCTCCGGCACCTCCTTCGACCCCACCGAAGCCACTGACGTCGACTTCGACGATAGCGACGAAAACTGAAGCCCTGACGCGGTTTCACATCCCTAACCGGCCGCGAAACGTTACCCTTTTCAATACCCCTCGGGTACAAAAGAATGCGTTGGGCCAATAGCTCAATCAGGTTGAGCGCTCGGCTGATAACCGGGAGGTTCGCGGTTCAAATCCGCGTTGGCCCATACCGAGTTCTTCCCGTTGTTGGCTTTACCGAAACCGGAGCTACAGCGCTGTAGTTCGCTGATTTCGGCGGAATTGAAAAGTGCCGTTGAAGGAATTCTCTGTCAACTCGCAAGGGAACCTTGCGGACCCTGCCGCCGTCTGGCGTTTACTACGGCTCAGGCTGTTCTCACGAGGTGGTTCCGGTGACCAGCTCGAAGTCCCGAGAGACGTACGCCAACAAAGCTGCGACGTGGAAGCTGCACCCTATTAGACGGTAAACCGGCGCTTCTGGCCTTGCTCGGAACTGGTGACGGAAGAAATTGACCAGACGACCACACACAGTGTTGAACAGCTACGGGTGCGTTCGGCGTTGTCTAAAGAGACATCACATGACATACCACCGATAATACCATGAGGCCGTCCCACCGTGACGAACGTATGGACCTCGCAAAAGACTTTTTCGACGAGTGGGCGGGCTTTTACGATGCTAATTACGAGGATCAGGAAATCGGCGATGTTGAGTTCTACGTTGATCTGGCCGCAGAGACCGATGGCCCGGTTCTCGAAGTCGGTTGTGGAACAGGCCGCATCTATCTTGAACTCCTCCGGGCTGGTGTAGATGCGGACGGTATCGATATCTCTGCGGAGATGCTTGAGGTTCTAGAGCAGAAAGCCGACGAAGCTGGCCTCACACCCGCTGTCAGGCAAGCCGATATGACTGACTTTGCTACTTCCCGGAAGTACGAACTCATTATCGTCCCGTTCCGCACCTTCCTCCATAACGTCACAGTAGCGGAGCAGAAGGCGGCGCTCCGACAATTCCGCGAGGCTCTCGCGCCGGATGGACGACTTGTCCTGAACTTCTTTGTCCCGAGTTTCGATCTGATCTCCCAATCCTATGACGAGCCACAAACACGGTCTGTGACATATCAGGGCGAGGAATACGTTGTCACCAACATATCCCGGCTTGTCGACGAAGTTGCGCAGACTGTCGAAACGGAGCGAACGATTGCACACGACGGAGATGTGGTTCGACGGGCAACGTTTCAACTGGCCCTCCTTTCGAAGTCAGAGTTCGAGCTCCTTCTGGAGACAACCGGATGGAGCGACTGGACTGGCTATGGCGGCTTTGACTGGCAACCGCTGAAAGACGGGGCAAAAGAGATGGTCTGGGTTGTGGAAAAATAAGCTGGTCCCTCGGCTCCGTTTCGGCGAACCATCCACACCGATTTCATCATATTTGCGGTATTTCACACGGGGGAACGACCACTAGCAGAAGTGAGTAGACATCCTGCCAGTCAGTGCGCACGCTCACTCTGTTCATAGCGATTACCGGGGGTGACACAACAGGCCCAGCCCGGAAGACTTTCCTTCCAGTTGTCTGTCAGTAGCTGTATGCGACGACGCCAGTTCCTCGCGGGCGGCACAGTCCTCCTCTCGGCTGCTGTCGCTGGTTGTGGCCATCCCTCCGTCGTGCTGGACATGGACGACGCGACAGCGACCGATATTGCCGACGAAGTTTCGATATCGCCTGACTCCGAATCGGCGGAATACACGGTTGTCTCAGCGGCCATCGAAAACGGCTCCGCGACGCGCCGGGGCCGAAACGAACTGTTCGACCAGATAGATACCGTCCGGATCGATGAGACCTTCTACGAAGTTTCGGAGACGCCACTTGAGAGCAACGAAGTGACGGTGTACGAGGTGCGAATCGATTTCGACCCGGCTGATTCGACGGCTGAAATCGGTGAAATCGCCTATGAGGAGCTACCGGCGGTGGACCGCCAGCGCCTTGACCCAATTATTTCAGACGACAACCCGCCCAGCGGGGACGGATACGATGTGGGTATCGGATACGGAACCGCCGCGGAAGTGGGTGACGGGTCGGTGTTCGTTCCGGAGCGCCAGTACGATATTATCGTCCACGACGGCGACCGCTACCGGGTGACGGTCAGCACACGAACGACAACAGAGACGAAATACCGGTACGAAGCGACGGAAGTTGCGTCGGGTGTCGACTCGTTTGCTGACCAGATCCGAGACCAGTACCTGTTCACCCTTACGGGCCTTTCCGAAGCCGAACGAGAAGTCGTTGAAGAAGCGATTGACGGCGGCTACTTTCAGGATGACGAGGCCTTCCGGTCAGTCACTGACCGCATTCGGGAACACGAAGGGATCGAGGTCACAGATAGCTACGGGACGTGGCTTCTGGCGTACGAACAGGTCGAGTATCTCACGTACGTCGAGTGGTAGTCAGCAGTCAAGGACTAAGGCGACTCGGCCGGCGCATCGGACCGCTCTAACTTCAGCGTCTGCAGCAGGTATCGGTTATAGTAGCCACTGAAATTCAATGTACACCTGATCGCACGAGAGCAGTGCGCTCAATGTGTCACTCGTTTCAACTGATACTGCTGTCGGTGAATTCGTCGAACAGGTCGGCGACACGCTTCTCGATCGCATCTCGGATTTCCCGGACCTGTTCGATTGGCTGCCCGTGCGGGTCCTCTAGCGCCCAGTCGCGCACTGCGACATCGGCGTCGAGTTCAAGCGTCGAACATCCCATTGTCGCAACGACGGTACACTCGTTGAGTTCGTCGTTCGAAACTGCCTGCGGAACCCGGTCAGAGAGGTCCATATCGAGTTCACCCATCGCTTCGACGACCTCCGGGTGCACTTCGTCCGCGGGGTCTGTGCCTCCGGTCAGGATTTCGACCGCATCTTCGAGTCCGCGACGGGTGCGCTCCCGCTCGGCAAACGCTGCGGACATCTGGCTTCGGCCCGCGTTCTGGACGCAGACGAATCCGAACTTCAGTGGCGTATCAGTCATCGTGTAACCGTACCGAGCGAGTGGAATAATCCTTCCTAAGACCACTATTGTGGGCTATATATCTGAGACCGTCTACCGTACGGCAGTCGCGGTTGGCGAGCGGGACGCTCTCACGTGCGTATAGACCCTTCACATTGAGGGGACAGTTCCTTCGGCTATCCAAGTCCGTGCCTGAGTATATGCCGGAGTACCGCTTCACGTGCCCGAACTGTGATGCGTGTGCAACGGTCGACGGTGGCGTCCGCGAGCGCCTGTTGGTTGTTGGATGCCCAGTTTGCGCTGGAGGTGTCGATACCCCGGCGTTTGTTGAGGTCTCGCCACACGGGACTGACCGACCCTGAGCCACGCCGTTGCCCGTGCTGAATTGGTCCAAGAGCTGCGATGTCTGGGTCGCAGCTTTCAATCATTACACAACTTATTTGACCTATCTCAAGACTGACTGAACATGATAGAGGACGCACTTCGCTACCAGACACAGGGCGACGACTGGGTCAAACGCGTTGCCCTCGGTGGGGTTGTACTGTTTTTCGGCTTTTTGATCGTTCCGCTGTTCACGTTTCAGGGATACATGCTCGAAGTGATGCGCCGGGTCCTCAGGGGCGAGACTGACACGCCGCCGGCCTGGGACGAACTGGATCTGACCGACATAACCGTTGACGGAATTCGACATACCGTTGTCGTTATGGGGTACGGTTTGTTGCTCACGCTCGCGCTTGCTGTCCCGGGCCTGCTGGTGATCGGCGGTGGACTCGGCGGCTCTGAAGGATTGCTGCTCGTGGGCTTTCTCGTCGCCGCCTTGCTCTACCTTATCGGCGTTCTCGCAATGGCAGTGATACTGCCCGTCGCGACAGGGAACTTCGTCCGGGCTGATAGTATCGCTGCGGGTTTTGACCGGGATGTTCTCTCGTCTGTCGGGACGAGCCGAACAATGCTGATGGCTGTGGTGATGGCGTTTGCGGTCAACGTCATCGTCTCCGTTGGAGCGACCATTCTGGGATTCACCATCGTCGGCTACCTCGCGGTTCCGTTCCTCGCGTTCGTTGGCCAGTCGGCCATCATGTACGTCTGGGGGCGTGGCTTCGCGGACGCATACGAGGAGGAGTACGGCGAACCGCCGCTCGCACCCACGACTGCGACCGGCGGGACACACGGGTCCGGGCCAGCCACGACAGGGACCACTCCGAGCGTGGATGAACCGATAGGAGACAGCGATACTGACCAACCGAGTTGGAGCGACGACACCGACGAGAGCGGATTCGGCACTTCAGCCTGGGACGACGCCGGTGACGGTGACAGCGGGCGACGCCGATAACGGTTGCTGGATACGGGTCGTTTACCGCAACGCGAAGCGCTGTTAGAAATCGCTTAACTGCGACTGGAGCCCGGCGACCAGTTCGGACTTGCGCCGTAATTGCCCGAGGGTGACGGGGAGTTGGTCGGCGATGGCCGTCAGCGTCTCCTTGAAGGACTGGGCGGTCCCGGGTTCGCCGTCGAACGCGTTGCGGACACCCTCGCGTACCTGCCAGACGCCGACCGGGGCCCAGTAGTCGTCGGTGATCTCCCGCAGCACCAGACACTTCGCCTGTTTGTCGCGCTCCTGCAGGTGTTCGAGGACACCGAGGCGTGCCGCGTAGTACGCTCCCGCAGTCTCCTCGACATAGGCGGTCCGTCCCTCGTAGCCCTCGTGAGCGCTAGACATGTAGTAGCCCGTCTCGGGACGGGGGTTCCAGACGCTCTGGGGGGCTTTCATCTCGACGAGTTCGAACTCCCAGCGGCCGGGCGCAAGCACCACCCAGTAGCGGTTTCCCATGTACTCGTTGTACCACAACTCCGGCTTATCGATGGTGTCGGCGTTGCGGAGCGTCCCGCGGACGTACTGCCCGACCGTGTCGTCGACGGCGGTGATCGACCACCGTGTCGGCACCAGCGACCGCTCGCTGGCCTGCCCGAGCGCGCCTGCCGAGAGGATGGTGTTGATATCGTACACGTCGAACCCGCGGCGGTACAGGTACGCCATCGCACCCTCCGCGCGCCAGTCGTCGTCCGACAGCGTCTTTTCGACGGGCCGGGGGACGTGGGGGTTCTCCGCCAGGTCCGCACCCGTCGCGTGTGCCCGTGGCCCCGTTGGCGTCCCAACGTCGTCGAAGTTCACATCCATCTCGGGAGTGCCGTCGAGACCCACCTCCACGTCGACGGGATGGTCCGCGATGGCGACTTCACGCTGGACGCCGACGAAACCGTTCCAGACGTCGTGGACCCCGCTGGTACCGCGCCCACCACCGGCGCTGACCGAATCGACTGACGTGGTCTGGGTGGAGTTCACCATGCCGGTCCGGCGCTGGAGGACGTCCTCGATGCCAAGCCCCTCCTGATACCAGTCGCCGCTGGTCGCGAACCCGGCAGCGGCGGCGTCGGTATCGACTGGAGAGAGCAGGCCCGTTGAGACGTTGGGGTACCCCGACCGACCGACGAATATCTCGGGGGCCGTCGATCCGAACAGCGAATCGCCCTGCACTGCTGCCTCGAACTGCTGCTCGACGTCTTCGAGGTGGTCCGTGATGGCGTAGGATTTCTCCGCCGCAAGGCGGCGCCGCTGTGCGGCTTCGTCCTCCTCGAACCCCTCGATGAACTCGTCGAGTTGCATCTGTCACGCCTTCGGTCCTCCCCGATAAGAACCTTTCCGGCGGTCCGTGGGAGAGCAACTCTTACAGGGTTGGATTGAGTAACAACAGGTGATATAAATCATGGTAGATACAACGAAGTGGTTCCTCCTCGGCGCGACGCTGGTCAGCATGGTCGTCGTATTCGTCTCTGCCGTCATTCCCGTCGCGTACCAGCAGGCGCTGGTCAACCTTCTCGTCGGAGAACTCGCGGCCCTCACGCTCGCACACTCCACCTACCGCGTCTCGTCGGGGAAACAGGTAAGCCCCGTTGCAGCGGCGATAGCCATTCTGTCCGGGATTGTCCTGTTTCTCTCACCCATCCTCATCGAGCCTGTCGACCCAATCCTGTCGATAATGTTCGCCGCCGGAGCCGTTGTCACCGTCGGCGGGCTGGTCGGTGTTCTCGGTCGGGTACTCGGCGGTGAAGAGGGTCGACAGACCGGTGCCGAGCGAATCAGCAGAAACGCCGGAAACTGACGGGCCGACCACAACGTCTATACCGACGGGTCAGCCACCCTCGGACAATGCCGGTCATCGAATGCGATGAGACGACGGCCCGCGAGCGTCTGGCGGATGCGGGACTCGACATTGACGCGGGAAACACCGACCACGAGCGCTGGCGCGTCGAATACGGCGGCGCGACGGCGGTCGCCTACGACGGAAAAGTCGTCGTACAGGGTGAGGGGACTGCACGACTTGAGGCCCTGCTGCGCGGCACTGACGGCGGGCGCGTCCATGCATATTTTGATGGCGCATCGCGGGGAAACCCGGGACCGGCCTCAGTCGGCTACGTGCTGGTTGACGACAGCGGGATTGTCACGGAGGGTGGAGAAACGATAGGAACGGCGACAAACAACCAGGCGGAGTACAAGGCGCTCATCCGCGCGGTTGAAGTCGCACGCGATTACGGATTCGACGATGTCCATATCCGGGGTGACTCAGAGCTTATCGTCAAACAGGTTCGTGGCGAGTGGGATACGAACGACCCAGACCTGCGCGAAAGCCGTGTCCGCGTGCGCGAACTGCTGACCGACTTCGACGACTGGCAGATCGAGCATGTTCCGCGGGAAATAAACGACCGTGCAGACGAACTAGCTAACGACGCACTCGACGATGACTGACCTGCCGACAGATGTGACCGAACAGGCCGAACGGCTGACCAGACTCGCTCGCGAGGCGGTCGACGATGCCGAGGCCGACGCCTACAGGACCGAACGCGACGAAATCCTCGCCGAGTACGACTACACTGCCCGCATCAGGAACGACGAGACGGGTGACGTGCTCGTCTGCCATCCCGTCGAATGGGTCGATGACGGCGTCATCCGTCCGGAGCGGGTCGACGACATCGACCGTGGCGTCGAGATACGGCTTTCGGGTCCCGGCGACCCGGACGAGTGGGCGGAGATCGACGCTGCAAACCGAGCCGTCGTCGAAGCTGTGACCGAAACACACGGTGAGACACACGGCGCCAACGCGGAGCTGCTCGCCGATTTCATGGGTAACCACTACGCGAAACCCATCTCGGAGGCGACACCGGACGAAATTCAGGAGTTTCGGGACGACTACGTCCGACGGAACGCGTGGCCAACTGCGGAACAACAGTCGGTCCTCGACCAGTCGATCCGTCTCACTGTCGAAGAAGCCGGTGGCCGTGTCCCCGACGTGTAACCGTTCGGTATACCCGCCGGTAGTCAGCGTTTGGTTCGCATTAAGAATTGATTAACAGTAGTTCGCAGGTGCCCAGATGCGAGTCTACTGCTGTGCCGTGATCAGATCACGGAGTTCGTCGGCTCGTCCGTCGTCGGAGATGAACTTCCCGAACACCCATCCGAGCTGGTCGAGGACTGCGTCCTTGCCCGACTCAGTCAGGGAGTACTGGTTCGTTCGCTTGTCGAGCTCGCTCTTCTCGACGAGCCCCATCTCGACGAGGTCGTCGAGGTTCGGGTACAGGCGACCGTGGTTGACTTCGTCGTCGTAGTATTCTTCCAGTTCGCGCTTGATAGCGAGACCATACCGTGGCTCTTCAGCGAGTATTACCAGGATATTCTGCTGAAAAGCGGTAAGTTCTTTTGCGATGCCCGGACTGTCAGTAACTGTTTGTGCCTCTGACATAGTTAAGTAAATGTCAGCAAGCTATTTAACACTTGTTAACTCTGGCGCACAACGCCTGCTGTGGGGCATTAACCACCACACAACTAGCAGGTACAATAATATCGAGAAAATTATATTATATGGGTTCAGTTAAATTGAGTTTCCGATTAATCTGCTTTCAGATTGTCGTTTACAGGTAGTAAGTGTAATCTAAGAATATATCTATAGTTAGATATTATTGGGTTATATAGCGCATAATACCGAATAGCTGTGGCTATTACGAAAGGATTTTTTGACGGCGTCGCGCAGTCGCCGGTGATGACGAACCTCTGGGAAGACCTGGAAACTGGACCGAACCCGCCCGAAGAGATCTACGCTGTCGTCGAGTGCCTGAAAGGCGAGCGTAACAAGTACGAATACGAGAAGGACATCCCTGGTGTCGTCCTCGACCGTGTTCTCCACTCGAACGTTCACTACCCGTCTGACTACGGTTTCATCCCGCAGTCGTACTACGACGACGAGGACCCGTTCGACGTGTTAGTCCTCGTCGAAGACCAGACGTTCCCCGGCTGTGTCATCGAGGCCCGTCCCGTGGCCCTGATGAAGATGGACGACGACGGCGAGCAAGACGATAAGGTCATCGCAGTTCCGATCGAGGACCCGCGCTACGATCACATTGAGGACCTCGACGACATCCCGCAGCAGACCCTCGACGAGATCGACGAGTTCTTCTCGACCTACAAGAACCTCGAAGAAGGCAAAGAAGTCGAAACGCTGGGCTGGGAGGACAAAGAAGCCGCAAAGGACGCTATTGTCCACGCCCAGGAACTGTACGACGAAGAGTTCAACTGACGCTTCCGGGACCACATTTTTGCGGTTTTGTTCCACCGCCGCCGTATTTCCAGAAGTAATACCGGCAGGTGTCTCCGATTATGTATGAGCATGGGTAATTTTTTGTCCGTGTAACTACTATCGATATGTGTATGGCTACTGATGACACCGACGCGGCGCTGGACCACACGACTGTCGTTCCGCGAGTCGAGCGGCGGTCGACACCCGGAATCGCACATCTGACCGTGGTTCCGGAGAACGCGGACCAGTCGTCCTGAGCGTGGGCTGTATCGATGGTTTTGCCGCTTTCGGTGACGCGGCTCCGAAAAGAAGTTTCTTGTTCCTGACCTGACTAACGGGTCGTATGGGATTATTCGACCGATTGAAGGGAGACGACGCACCGCGTGTTGCCTTCTTCGGCATTGACGGCGTACCGTTCAGCCTCATCGACGAACACCCCGACGTGTTCCCGAACCTCACGGAGATGGCATCGGACGGAAGCGCCGGCCCCATTGACAGCATCGTCCCGCCCGAGTCTAGCGCCTGCTGGCCGGCTTTGACGACTGGCGTTAACCCCGGACAAACGGGTGTCTACGGCTTTCAGGACCGCGAGGTCGGGTCATACGACACCTACGTCCCGATGGGGCGTGACGTGCAGGCGACGCGCCTCTGGGACCGCGTCACCGACGATGGCCGCAATGCCACGGTTCTGAACGTGCCGGTTACCTTCCCGCCACAGCGGAACGTCCAGCGGATGGTGTCGGGCTTCCTCTCACCGGGCGTGGACAAGGCCGCCTACCCGGACGAACTCCGAGATCACCTTCAGGACAGCGACTACCGGATCGACGTCAACGCCAAACTCGGCCACGACGACGACAAGAGCGATTTCGTCGAGGACGCCCACAAGACGCTAGAAAAACGCTACGAAGCGTTCAAACACTACGTCGAGCAGGACGACTGGGACCTGTTTTTCGGGGTATTCATGACCACTGACCGGGTCAACCACTTCCTGTTCAAGGACTACGAGCGCGACGGCGAGAACCAGGAGGCGTTCTTCGAGTTCTACAAGCAGGTCGATGCCTATCTCGGTGACCTACGCGACCGACTCCCCGACGACGTGACGATGGTCGTCGCCTCGGACCACGGCTTCACCTCCCTCGACTACGAGGTTCACTTCAACGAGTGGCTCCAGCAGGAGGGGTGGCTCGACTATGCGACCGACGACCATTCCGAACTCGGCGACATCAGCGAGGACACGAAAGCCTACTCGCTCATCCCCGGCCGCTTCTACATTAATCTGGAGGGCCGCGAACCGAACGGCAGCGTTCCCGAATCCGAGTACGAGTCCGTCCGTGCGGACCTCAAGGAGAAACTCGAATCGCTGGAAGGCCCGGACGGCAAGAAGGTCGCCGACCGTGTCGTGACCAAGGAAGACGCCTTCCGCGGCGACCACGATGACATCGCACCGGATCTCACCGTCGTTCCGAACCACGGGTTCGACCTGAAGGCCGGATTCAAGGGCTCCGATGACGTCTTCGGTGTCGGGCCGCGAAACGGCATGCACAGCTTCGACAACGCGACGCTCCTGGTTGATGACCCGGACGTTCGCATCGAAGACGCCGACCTCTACGACATCGCGCCGACCGTTCTCGACCTGCTCGACCACGACTTCGACCGCGCGAAGTTCGACGGTAGCAGCCTCGCCTGAGGCTGCCGTCTCAGTCGAGTAATTCCGGTATCTGCGCCGAAAACAGTTTAGAACAGTCCGTCCAGTTTGTCGTTTGTGAACTCGTCCGGGTCGGTCGTCCCGCCCTGGGAGTCGGCCGCCTCGCGGGCGCGCTTCATGAACTCGTCGACCCGTTCGGACCGTTCGACGCCCGAAAGGACGATGAGCGACGCGATTTTGTCGGAGCCGAGCGGGAAGTCCCCGCCCCGGACCTCCATGCTCCCGGTCTGGTCTTCCACCCAGCGGCGCGCTCGTTCGACGCCCTTCCGCGAGAGGCGTTCGGGGTCGCCCGCGACGACGAGGAGGGCCGAGTCGGCCTTGACCGCGTTGGGCAGGCTCATGCTCGTGAGGAGGGCTTTCCGGGTGACGCTGGTGATGGTGTTGACGTTCTCGCCGGCGTCCTCGCTGGCCTCGGCGCTGGCGTAGCCGATGGAGGCGATGCCGCCGCCCCTGAGCGTGTTGATGATCTCCGAGGAGTCGACGACGCTCTCACCGACTCCCTCGACAGCCTCGCCGGAGGCAAACAGCAGGCCGACCCGCTGGGAGATAGCGTCGTTGACGCGTTCAAACCCGGCAGCGACGCTGTCGCCGCTGCCCCGCCAGGCGTCGTTGTCGACGAGGAGGAGGGAATCGGCCTCGCGGGCGGCGGTCTTGAGCGAGCGACCGGCGTTTGCCTGGTACAGACCGCCTTCGTCCCGGCCGGGGAGGATGCCGAGGACGTACACCGGCTTCTCGTAGATGCGCTTGAGTTCGCGGGCGAGCATCGGTGCGCCGCCAGAGCCAGTGCCACCGCCGAGTCCGGCGACGACGACGATGGCCTCGGCCTCGGTCGTGATGCGCCCGTCGAGTTCGTCGAGCACCTCGGTGGCGTTCTCCTGCATAATCTGGGCCCCGAGTTCGTTGTCACCGCCGACGCCGTGACCTTTCACGCGGTCCTGTCCGATGAGGGCCGTGTCGATATCGAGGTTCTGGAGGTCGGCTCGCGCCGTATTAACGGCGAGGGCCCCCCGGACAGCGTCGAACCCCATGTCGTAATCGAACTGGGCAAGCGACTGGGTTACTTTCCCGCCAGCCTGCCCGACACCAATCAGGACGACTTTCATACCAGATGTCTTGTGAGGCTGACTAATCAACGTTGTCCTCACACTGTCAACGGGCGACAAGGAGCGGTAAAACGGTTCTTGGCGCGGAATACAGGGTTCGATTACTCGACGTGAGTCGTGTCGGGTGGCTACTCGACCTGCAGCGTGTAGATCCGTTTTCGCGCGTCGGCGAAGGAAAACCGGGAGTCGATAACGCCGACATCTTCGAGGCGGGAGAGTGCGTACCGGACCGTCCGCGGTGGCAGCAGCGTCTCCTCGGCGAGTTGGCTCTGAGTCAGAGTCTCGTTGTACTCCAGGACTTTCGCGACGAGTTTCGCGCTCGGCGGGAGATCGCGGACGGCGTCCCACCCGCTGGTCTCGTGCTCGCTGTCGGTATCAGCGGACTGGATATCGGATGCACTCATGGTACTGTCACCATACCCAATACAGAGTGATAATATTTTCTGTTCGTAATTATGCTCTGTGGAAATGTTTCGGCAAAAAGCGCGGCCACGGCCGGGGTTCGATGCCCGAAAGTTTACCTTCAGTACATCCGGTGTCACAGACGTGGACGAAGTCGAGGTCAGCACGGTCGTGTACGTCCCACCCGAAGAGGTCTACGAGTTTCTGTTGGACTTTCCGGGCTACGCGCGATACTCGGAGTATCTCGATCGCGTGGTACAGGACGGCGACGGCTCGCCGGGGACGAACTACGACCTCGTGTTCTCGTGGTGGCAGCTCTCCTACACCGCTCGGTCGGCGGTGACTGACGTTTCACCGCCGACGCGCATCGACTGGCGGATCGTCAAGGACATCGACGCCGAAGGGTACTGGGCAGTCGAGCCTGACCCGGACGGCGTCCCGGCGGACGTGGAGACGGCGTCACGGGTGCGGTTTCACGTTGCGTTCGACCCCGGGTCGGCCTCGGACAATGCCGTCGACCTCCCCAGACTCGTTTCGATGGACTGGGTCATCGAGAAAGTCAAGCCGCTCATCCGCAAAGAGGCGACCAAAATCGTCGAACGTGTCGTCGAGGACCTCGAAGGGCAGGAACGGGACGTCGATCTGGAGATTCACGCCGGTCCGGATTCGGTGTAACGCGGCGACGGAGCGTTACTCGGGCGTCTCGTAGTCGCCGCCGTACCGGATGAAGAAGTACGCGAGTCCGAGCGTCGCGACCATCACGAACGAGGTTGCGACGCCGAGCGTTTTCGCGCTGTTTGGCACTTCCGGCGGGCCGGAGCTCCCACTACCACCACCGCCGCCGGAGGACTTCGCTGGGTAGTCCGTCCCGACGACGACGGCCCCCTTCATGCCGAGGCTCTCGTGTGGCACGCAGACGTAGGGGTAGATGCCGTCCTCCTCGAAGGTGTGCTCGTAGTTGACGCCGGCGCTTGAGACAGCGCTACCGGAGTCCAGCGGCCCGTCGCCGTCCGAGACGACGTTGTGGCCGCCGCCGTTACCTGTCCACTCGAACTGGACGGTCGCGCCGTTGTCGACGTGAATTGCGGGCGGGCCGAAGCCGAAGGCTCCGCCGTTGGCCTGCACGCCGACCTCCACCGTCGCTGTGTCCTGTCCGGTTGCGTCGACGGTCGACCCGTCGAAGTTCCCTACCTGGTCCAGGAAACCGCCGTAGTCCGGCTCGCCGCCGCCTCCACCGCCGTCGCCGCCCTCGGTGCCTTCCTGTGCGGTCGCGGTGCCTGCTGCGGCCGACGCAGCCGTGGCCCCTGCCGCCGTCCGCAGGAAGCCCCGACGGGACACGTCCGCTCTACCGTCTGTCATACCTGACCGTTTGTGACTCCCCGTCCTGAATATGTCGGTTTCGAATCGGGGCAGTACTCTTCACAGCATATCACAACTGCCACGGCTGCCGTGAAACATTTAACGCCGGTAGAACGAAACCACCGGTATGTCTACCGGAAGCCACGGGGTCGTCGGCGGGATCCGTATCGACCTCAATAGATTACACGAAACGTGGATGGAACTCGTGTATCCACGTCAGCGAAACGCTAACGACACCGTCCTCGGGACGTGGACGCCGGACTCCTCGGTTGGGTTGGCCCTCTATCGCCTCTGGTCTGCGCTCGGGGTCCCAGTCATCGCGCTGGTGTATCCGCTGGTACTGTGTGGCGTCGTCCTGCGCTACCAGACCCGTCGCATCGACGGCACGGCGACCCGCCTGGGCGTCGTCGGCGTCGTTCTACTCTCCGTCGTCGCCTGGGGTGGCCTGGCGGCTCTCGCGCGACTCGAACCGGGGAGTATCGACCTCGTGTCGGGTGGGTTCACCGCCGTGGTTGTCGCCGGCGGCGTTGCGACGCTATCGAGCGCGCTCGCGGTCACGTTCCGGCGGGTCGGCGGCCGTGGGACGACGGTCGCGCTGGCATATCCGTTCGCTATGACGGCCATTTTCCTGCCGCCGGTCGTCGCAGCGCTGTACTCGACGACCGTCGCCTCGGTCGTCATTCCAGCGAGCGACTCGCTGTCGCGGTGGTTCCTCTACGAGGTGCTGGCCTCCGTCGGCGTCGCTGAGTTCTTTATCGAGAACTTCGACCGGGAAGGTATCGCCTACGTCATCATCTGGCTCGGCATCTCTATCCCGCTGGGGTGGGTGCTCGGCCTACTGGTGACGCTTGCGGACTTCGTCCGCCCGACAGAGTAACCGCAAAGCCAACGTTTAGACGACCCGGGCTCCAATGATCGGCTGTTATGGAATTCGATACGACAAAGACTGCAATCGCCTTTCTCGTCCTTGTCGGGGTAATGGTGAGTGGCTCGTTCATGGGAATGCCTTCGAGTATCGCACTTCCCGTCAGTGTCGGGCAGATAGTCGTCTTCGCGCTAATTCTAGCGCTCGGCGTCAAACACGGCGAGTACCGCGCGACTCGCTAAACGGCCCCGTAGCGGACGATTAAAAGGAGCTACGACGGCGTCGTGTCGTCTGGCCGAACAACGGTTTCTTCCGGCGCATCCCCGTCAGCAACAGCGATATCCCCAGTCTCGTCGCCACCGAACACCACCGTCGCGCCGGCCCGCATCGGCGCAAGCAGTCCGGCGACGATTGCCCCCGCCGTCGTCATCGGTGCCCGGAGCGCGACAGTCGTCTCCGCGCCGATATCGTAGTCTGCGACGACACGACTGCTTTCGGCCATGAGATCGCCGTGCGTGTACGTTCTGTCGGCCGCCAACACGTCGTCCTCGGGCGCGACTTCGCCCGGCGGCTGGAGCGGGTTCTCGCTCCACAGCTCCCGCTCGAACTGGGCGATGGTGGGATCATCGACTGGGCCGCCGTATGCTAATCCCTTCGTCCCTGGCCCCTGCGTGTAGCGGTCGAGCCACGCCGCTGGTGCGATAAGCGCCGTCGCATCGACCGCATTCGGCGGGTCCATATCCACGACCGCGCCATCGAGCGCGGCCGCGAGGAAGGCAAGCAGCGCGTCCGGCCCGTCCCGAAGGTAGCCCGGCTGGTCCTCGTCAGTTGGCTCTTTCGGGCCGACGACGACGGCAACCCGCGTCCCGTGCCGGACGCCGTAGTGCCGCAGCAGATTTCCTCCTTTCCAGGCGTTCGTGGCGAAATCGGAGTAGCTGTACGGTGTCGACCGCTCCGGCGAGCGAAAGAGAACGCCGTCGCGGTCGCGGGCCTGCGCGACAAGGTCACCGAGTACCTGCATGTGTCGTCGTTCGGCCCCGCCGATGAAAAACAGCGCGGCCACAAAGCCGATATAAGTGGCCTCCTCCACGCTCTAGAAATGAAAAGACAACAACAAGTCGCCGACGTACTCAGATACAATGACTTCGACACACCGCCCGCCCACCGGCTGCTCGACGTGGTGGCTGAACTCGGTGACATCGCGGCCGAAGTCAACGAAACGACCGGCTACGGTACCGACTCGACGGCGCTGTCGATACGGGAGGAGGAACTCGGCGACGCCCTGTTCGCGCTGCTCGCGCTGTGTGAACAACTCGATGTCGATGCCGACGCCGCGCTCTCGGCGGCGCTTGCGAAGTACGAGGGTCAGTCCGGCTCAGACGGGACGCCGGCGAGCGGCGACTGACTACAGCGAGTTCTTCAGTTTCTCGAAGAAGCCTTCCTCGACGTCGACCTCCTCGCCACCGGCCTCCGCGAACTGTTCGAGGGCCTCCTTCTGTTCGGCGTTGAGGCTGTCGGGCGTGACGACCTGCACCTGTACGTAGAGGTCACCCTTGCCGCGTCGGCGGAGTCGCGGCATTCCTTTGCCCTCCAGTCGGAACACCTCGCCGCTCTGGGTCCCGCTGGGCACGTCGACTTCGACTTCGCCGTCCAGCGTCGGGACAGTGATGGTGTCGCCGAAGACGGCCTGCGGGAACGAGATGGCCTGCTGGTGTTGCAGGTCGTCGCCGTCGCGCTCGAAGTCCGGGTGGTCGCGCACGCTCACCTCGATGAGCAGGTCGCCGTTCGGGCCGCCGTTCTCGCCGGGCGCGCCCTCGCGCTCCATCCGGAGCGTCTGCCCGTTGGCGATGCCGGCCGGGATCTCGACTTCGAGGCTCGCGTCGTTCTGGACGACGCCGTTGCCCCGACAGGTCGAACACGTCTCGTCGTACAGCGTCCCCTCGCCGTCACACCGGCGGCAAGTCGTCCGCTGCTGCACCCGCCCCATCGGTGTCTGCTGGACCTGCGTCGTCTGGCCCTGCCCGTTACACTCCGGGCAGGTCTCCGAGTCGGCCCCCGGCGGATGCCCGGCCCCGTCACAGTCGTCGCAGGCTTCCGGCCGGGTGACGTTCAGCTGCTTTGTCGCGCCGTTGTACGCCTCTTCGAGGTCGATTTCCAGTCGCGTCTGGAGGTCCTGGCCCTGCCGCCGTCGGCTGCCGCCGCGCCCACCGCGGCCGCCGCCCCCGAAGAACTGGTCGAAGATATCCTGCATATCGAAGCCGCCAGCGCCGCCGCCAAAGGGGTCCCCGCCCATGCCGCCGCGGCCGCCGCCACCGCCAGCGCCGCCACGCTTCTCGGCCTGCTCGAAGCGCTCGTGGCCCATCTGGTCGTACATCTGGCGCTTCTCCTCGTCGGTAAGGACCTCCTTGGCTTTCTTGGCTTTCTTGAACTTCTCCTCGGCGTCGGGGTCGTCGCTCACGTCCGGGTGGTATTCCCGGGCTTTCTCTCGATAGGCCTCCTTGATCTCGTCTTCGGAGGCGTCCCGAGAGACACCCAGTATCTCGTAGAAATCCTGACTCATTCGTTGTACGAGGCTTAGACGATTGAGCTACTTCAAAAGAACGGGTTGCCGACTAGTAGTGTTTGACTGTACTGCTTACACACTGATCACACTGCTGTCGTGCGATCAGGTGTGCATTGCTGTTCAATGGCTACTATAGCTCTTTACCGTGGTCCAATTGAACGGGTCCTCGAACATTCAACTAACGACTCCAGCGTTCGGACCGTACCGGGGCGCTTATTTCCGTGCCGGGGGAGGATTCGGGCAATGAATCCTGAGTCGTCGCGTGGTCACCGGGGTCTCGTCACGGTCGAGCGAGTCGCAGTCTGGGGGCTCGCGGCGCTGGCCGTCGTCGGGCTGGCCGCACTCGTCGTCGGCCCCGGCGCGGACCTGCGGACGGCGTCCCCGTCGGTCACCATCGACGGCCAGTTCGACGCCGAGGCAGGGGCGGTCACGCTTACCCACGCTGGCGGGGACAGACTCACGGACACCAGCACGCACGCGCTGGCGCTCGTCGTCACTGATGCCGACCGGAACCGCTCGACCACGCTGACGTGGGCTGAGGCGGACCAGCTACCCGTCGAATCCGACGATACAATCGTTCTTGACGACCCGCGCGTGGACTCAGACGGTGACGGTAACTACCTTGACGGCGACGTCTCCGTCGGCTTCTTCCTCGACAGCGGCGATACGATTGCGGTTCGCTGGACCGGCCGCCCACTCGGTGCGCCGGGCGAGCGGACGACGACGCTCGACACAGTGACGCTCGGTAACGAGACTGGCTGACTGTTTGCACCTCACGGGCGGGTCCGTATAGCGTCTCCGGGAAGCGTCACCGGCCGCCATCGGTGGTGTGCCTGTCCTGCAAACGGTCACGAACGGACGGGCCCGGTGCGGACATACACGTCCCCGGCTCCGGTCACGGTCACTGCGTAGTCGTCCAGCTGAAACGAGAGCGAGACGGCTCTGTCCGGACCTGATGCATGGACAAATAGCTCGTCAAGCGCGTCCGGATCGAGCGTTTCGATGAGGGGCGATAGCTCTATGGCCTCTCGGTCAGCCGCGATCGCGACCGTTTGCATCACCGCGACTGACGGTGAGACAACGTCCCAGTCGAACTCCGCGTGGAGGGTGTCCGGGTCGTCAGATGTCCGGTCGGGCCGCCTGTCGGACCCACTCATTACTGGAAATATGTCTATCTATCATATTAATTCTACTGTCAATTCATCAGTTGGATATGTGATGTATAATACGGCTACCTAATACCCGAGTGAACACCGGTTACGTGTCCGCGAATGTACAGTACTGGTTACAGTTTATAACCGTAGGCTGATACAATAGCTATCTGATGAACTTGCTTTTCGGAGTGAACTGTTTCCATCGGGCGGTGAAGTTACGGGCAGCGAGATGACTGCTGAGTTCTATCTGACAGCGATCCGCTTCGGCCGAATCACGTTCCAGACACATCGCTCAAAGCCTGTCGGACCGACTTTTTGAAAGTAGCACGCAGCAGATGTGGTTGGGACACATAGATTGCTGCGTGCCAACTACTCATAGTCAGGACCCATGTATAACAGTTGTGTGATTAATTGAGTAAATATAACTGTCGCGTAGAAACAACGTCGACACACATCACCGATTACAACGGCTAGAGGCCCATTCAGTTACGATACACCGTGGATCGTTCGTCGACCACCGCTCACTGAGACGAGAGCCGACAGTGTTACAGTAACAACGTCTTTTACCTGTGGGCGTCATCTCTCTACACATCCTCGGCTTCCACCGAGATGAAGGTTGGGACACATGACATCTGATGCAACACACGAAGAAGCAGTAAGTTTACTCCAGGAGTTGGGCCTGAAAGAGTACGAGGCGAAATGTTTTGTCGGACTCTCTCGGATGTCCAGCGGTACAGCGAAGGGATTGAGCGAGGTAACGGAGGTTCCGAGAACGCGCGTCTACGACGCCGTTCGGATTCTCGAAGCGAAGGGGCTGGTCGAGGTCCAGCATTCGAGCCCCCAGCAGTTCCGGGCTGTCCCGCTCTCCGAGGCCACCGAAACGCTCCGCGATCAGTACGAAGAGCGCGTCGAACGCCTCCAGTCCGCGCTGCGCGAGATGGGAAGCATCGAGTCCGACGACGACGAGGCCGAGCTACAGGAGGTCTGGTCGCTTTCCGGGTCCGACGCTATCGAGAACCGTGCCGCGGCAATCATCGAGGAGACCACTGACGAAGTGGTCCTCGTCATCGGTTCCGACGCGGTCCTCACCGAGCCACTGATCGAGCAACTCAATTCCATCGACTCGGATATCGATCTTATCGTCGGTAGCGGGTCCGCATCGATACGGGACCGCGTGGAACGGGAGATCCCACGCGCCACCGCGTTCCTGTCGGAACTGGACTGGCTCCGCGGCGAGATAACCCCGCAGGAGGATGCTGCTGTCGGGCGGCTCCTGCTCGTCGACCGGTCAGCGATGCTCGTCAGATCAATCGACCCGCAGACCGGCAACGAACAAGCCATCTTCGCGACCGGACTCAGAAATGGACTCATCGTCATCGCGCGCCGCCTCCTCTCGCAGGGCGTCGTGGAAATGACGCCACTCGAACAGGATTAGCGAACAACGCAGTTCGGGATTTTGCGCTCCCTATCTCTCACTCGTCGTAGTTCTCGGAGAGGAACGCAAGGAGCGGCCGGACCTGCTCGTACTCCGGGCCGCGTGTTACCCAGTGGGTCTCCCGGTCCCATTCGATGAGCCCTATCTCCGCCAACTTCGGGAGATGCCGATGATAGAAGTCTGCCGGGATTGCTGGCTCGCCCACTGGTGTCCGACCGCCATCAAACTCCGAGACGGATGGCCGCCACCGCTCCGCGTCACGTAACGCGAATAGTATCTGACGGCGGTCCTCGTGTCGCACCGCGTCGAGTTGGGCGCTCAGACACTGTGGCTGGATTCGCTCCTGATTGCTCACTGCGCGGCTATACGCCCGTCTATCTGATATATATGCACTATTTTCATTATCTTATACTGTTTTGATTGTCAGGGTTACTTCCGTTAGGATAATCCTACTAATGCTCCGATTGCTTGGCTACAAGCATCGACAAGCGATGTGTCCACTTACTGCGATCATTGACCCAAAGTGATAGAACTCAGCTATGTACTGGATAGATTATCTTTCTGACCCAACTCACTCGCTTTACGAATTTGCTACTATTCCGCACACTCGCGGCCCCTGTCTCAGTACTTTCGTCCGATTAGAAAATACGCACTGATTGCCGTTGAACGTTCGTTAGGTTACGTCTAACGGGCTGATGAAAACGACTTATTCTTCGTCATCGTCTTCGAGACGTTCGCTCTGCTCAC
This sequence comes from Haloarcula sp. K1, assembly GCF_001647155.1. Taxonomy (NCBI): domain Archaea; kingdom Methanobacteriati; phylum Methanobacteriota; class Halobacteria; order Halobacteriales; family Haloarculaceae; genus Haloarcula; species Haloarcula sp. K1. Next base: position 30,650 of record NZ_LRHL01000017.1, on the reverse strand, counting down.
GTCTCGAAACACCGGAAGATATCGCTTCGCTCATCTTCCGAGCCGACGACTCGGCCCCGTCCTGTTAGTCCTCGTCCTCGTCGTCGACGTCTTCGAAGTCGGCGTCGACGTACTCCTCGCCCTGCTCGGCCGCGCCGCCCGCTGCGCCGCCCGGACCGGCAGCACCGCCGGGGCCGGCCCCGGCTGCGCCGCCCGGACCAGCGCCCGCTGCGCCGCCGGCAGCCTGCTGGGCCTGGTCCTGGTACATCTGCTTGCCGATCTCCTGCAGTTCCTCGCTCAGGGTTTCGGTGACCTCCTCGTAGTCCTCCTTCGTGGCGTCCTCGTCTTCGAGGACTTCCTCGACGTCCTCGATTTTCGCCTCGATGTCGGACTGGAGGTCCTCGTCGATCTCCTCCTCGTTCTCGTCGAGGAGCGTCTCGGCACGGCGGACCGAGGCCTCGGCCTCGTTGCGGGCCTCGATGCGCTCGCGGCGCTGCTCGTCTTCTTCGGCGTGCTGTTCGGCCTCCTGTTGCATCTCCTCGATCTGTTCGTCGGAGAGTCCGGCACCGCCCTCGATGGTGATGTCCTCCTTGTTGCCCGAGCCCTTGTCTTCGGCTTCGACGTTGACGATACCGTTCTCGTCGATGTTGAACGACACCTCGATCTGGGGCGTGCCCGCGGGGGCCGGCGGGATGCCGGAGAGCGCGAACGCGCCGAGCAGTTCGTTCTCCTCGGCGATCTCACGCTCGCCCTGGAAGACGCGGATCTGGACCTGCGTCTGGTTGTCTTGGGCGGTCGTGAAGATCTTCGATTCCTCGGTCGGGATGGTCGTGTTCTTGTCGATGAGCCGCTCGAACAGACCGCCCTTGACCTCGACACCCAGCGACAGCGGCGTCACGTCGAGCAGGACGATGTCGTCCACATCGCCCGAGAGGACGCCGGCCTGAATGGCCGCGCCCAGCGCGACGGCCTCGTCGGGGTTGACGTTCTTCTTCGGCTCCTGCCCAGTCATCTCTTCGACCTGGTCTTGCACCTGGGGCATCCGCGTCGAACCGCCGACGAGGATGACCTCGTCGATGTCGCTCTTGGTGTAGTCCGCGTCAGCAAGCGCCTGCTCCGTCGGCCCGACGGTGCGCTCGATGAGGTCCTCGGTAAGGGACTCGAACTTCGCGCGCGTGACCTTCTGTTCGAGGTCCAGCGGCCCGTCGTCCGTGGTCGCGATGAACGGGAGGTTGATGCGAGTTTCCTTGCGCGAGGAGAGTTCTATCTTGGCTTCCTCGGCGGCTTCGGTCAGCCGCTGGAGGGCCTGCCGGTCGTCGCGCAGGTCGATGCCGTGTTCAGCCTCGAACTCGTCTGCGAGGTAGTCGATGATGGCGTGGTCCCAGTCGTCGCCACCGAGGTCGTTGTCCCCGTTCGTGGCGACAACCTCGTAGACGCCCCCACCGAGATCGAGGATGGAGACGTCGAAGGTGCCGCCCCCGAGGTCGTACACGAGGACGGTCTGGTCGGACTCGTCGTCGAGGCCGTAGGCCATCGCGGCCGCGGTCGGCTCGTTGACGATGCGCTCGACCTCGAAGCCGGCGATCTCCCCGGCGTCCTTGGTCGCCTGGCGCTGTCGGTCGTTGAAGTACGCCGGGACGGTAATGACGGCCTTCTCGATCTCGTCGCCGAGGTACTCCTCGGCGTCGTGTTTGATCTTCTGCAAGATCATCGCCGAGACCTGCTCCGGCGTGTACTCCTCCCCGTCCAGTTCGACCGAGTAGTCGTCCTCGCCCATGTGGCGCTTGATCGACTGGATGGTCTCGTCGGGGTTCTTTACCGCCTGGTTCTTCGCCGGTTTCCCGACGAGTCGCTCGCCGTCGTCGAACGCGACGACAGAGGGTGTCGTCCGCTCGCCTTCGCCGTTGACAATGATTTCGGGGTCGCCACCTTCCATGACCGCGAACGCGCTGTTCGTGGTCCCAAGGTCGATACCCAGAATCTTGTTGCTCGCCATCTTACCCGCTCATAGCGGATTGCGCCGGTTAAAAGTTGCTAGATGTACTGACCGGAAAAACGGACAAAGGGGCCTCCTCCGGGCGGTTTTATACTCGGTGGCGTTCCCTGACCGGTGATTATTTAATGTACCGCAATACGACCGCTATACCATCGTGGTCGCCCGCTACTCCTCGCTCTCGCTGACGGTGACCTGTGCCTCGCGTAGCACTTTGTCGGCCATCTCGTAGCCCGGCCGGTGGACATCGGCGATGGCTCCGTCCGGCTGGTCGCTGTCGACGCGGGCGAGCACCTGATGCTGTGTCGGGTCGACGTCTCCGCCGGGCTCGGGGTCGATGACCTCGACGTTCTCGGCGTCGAGCACGTCGTCAAGCTGACGGAGCGTGGACTCGACCCCGCCTCTGATATCGGTGTCCTCGTCCTGTCCGAGCGCGCGCTCCAGATTGTCCCGAACGTCGAGCAGCCGCGTCACGAGGTCTTCGGTGGCGCGCTTCTGTTCCTGTTCGCGGCGCTTGTCCATCCGCTTTTTGTAGTTCTGGAACTCCGCTTGCTTGCGCTTGAGCTTCTCCTCTAGCTCCTCAATGTCGTCGTCCTGCTGTTCGACCTGCGATTCGAGACTGTCTACGCGTGTCCGCAGTGCGGAGAGTTCCCGAGCGACGTCTTCGGGGTCCGATTCGGCGACCCGGTCGACCAGATCGTCGTCGACGTCGAACTCGCCCAGGTCAACCTCGTCCGCGGTGACGTCCTCGGGGGCGTCTTCGAAATCCGCGTCGACGTTGCCGTCCGCTTGCGCCTCGCTCGCGGTCGACTCCTCCGTCGCGGCCGTGTCGTCGGCTGCGTCCTGCTCGGTCATACCCGATAGAAGTCGTCACATGGATAAAAGGATTCAGAAACGGTGTGGCGGTGACACTACCCACCGAAGCCGGCGTCACAGGAGGAAGCTAACGACCATCAGGACGAGGAACACGACGACGAGTATCTTCGCTATTCGCATGCTGAGCCCCGCCACGCCCCCCAGGCCGGCCAGCCCAGCAACGACGGCGAGGACGAGAAACAGCAGCGCCAGTTCGAGGAACCCGCCACCGGGCTGAAGCGGGACCGCAGTTAGTAGGTGCTTCATGCCGTTGTGTACCACCCCATCCTGATTTATTATAGATCCCCTAATCAGGGACCGATGGCGAACGCGCCGGGGTCGTACTGGAACCGCGCTCGATAGGCAGTCCACTCATCGAGTTCTTTCAAGCGGTATTTCGCGAAGGAGGGGTTCCGAACCAGTTCCAACTCTGCGAGCCGTTCCCGGACCGGGTCGAAAAGGGTCGCCCAGTCGAGTTCCCGGAGCGATTCGTCCGGGTTTGCCTCGCTCTCGGTGAAGGTTAGCCCGTCGTCTGTTCGCTCGATGGTCCCGTACTGGTACCGGCTCCAGACGGTGTACTCCTCAAACGGGACGGTTTCAGTGGGTGGCGGCGGTCGACGGTACTGCGCCTGGAACCGCTGGTGTAGTTCGTCGCCACCCCACAGCACTCCGCGGGTAAGGAGCTTGATCCGTCGGTTGGGGTCAACGCCGCTGTTGTAGACGATACGTGCGTGTTTGTATTCGCTGGACCGGAACTGTTCGGCGACGTCGTCGTCATGGTGGATCTCGATTTCGTACTGATACGGCAGTGGCGTCCGTATTGCGCGTTCGAGCACTGAGATCGTCTCCTCGCCCCGGCGCAGGTCATCGTACGGCCCCGTTCCACGCCACTGCGCCGGGTCGGCCTCGTCGGGATCGACCCATCGGTCCATACTAGTACTATGGGAGAGGCGTTCTTAGCTTTTCCCGCGGCTCATGAGTACCTGACCCGTAATTATCGACGTTGGTCCCGGAACGGCAACCTACACCAGCACGCGGTCGAGTTCGACAACGAGGCCGCTGTCGGCGTCCGGGTCGCCGACGAGCGTTCCCAGACAGACCGCAGCGCCGTCGGGCGTGACACAGACAACCTGCGAACCCGTCTCGGGCGTCGCGTCGCCGGCTTCGGCCGGCCCAGCTTCGATGACACCCGGCGCATACACCGGGGCACCGTCTTCGACTTCCCGAGCAGCACTCGGTGCAATCGTGACCCGCGGCAGGTGGACCAGCGCGCGCTCCGCCGGCTGGATTATCTCGCGCAGTTGCCCCTCGTCGCCGTCCTCGGCAAAGGCCAGCACGTCGACGAGGTCGTGCATCGTCGACAGCGACGCGTCGTCGAAGGTGCCGGTCGCCGTCCGGCGGAGGTCGCCCATGTGTGCGCCGGTCCCCGCCGCCAGCCCGATATCGTGACACAGTTTCCGAATGTAGGTGCCCGAAGCACACCGGACGCGCAGGAGCAGCCGACGCTCGCCCTGTTCGAGGATGTCCAGCGAGTGAATCCGCCGCGCGCGCAGTTGGCGCTTGACCGCGCTCTTCCGGGGCGGCTTCTGGTAGACCTCGGTCTCGAACTCGGCGACGATATCCGCGATGTCGGCGGGGGCCTGGTCGTGGAGTTCGAGCACCGTCACGTACTCCTTGACGGCGTCGTCGAACACCTGGGCCATCCGGGCGGCGTCGCCGAGCAACACGGGGAGACAGCCGGTCACCTTCGGATCGAGGGTCCCGCCGTGGGCGACCCGGTCCTGGCCGGTGGCGTCGCGGATCCAGGCCGCCACCTGGTGGGCCGACGGGCCCGGGGGCTTGTCGAGGTTGACGACGCCGAAAGAGCGAAGCGAATCGAGGTCCCGTTCGCCGGGCGGGGCACGGAGTGTCATCGGCTCAGAACTCGTACCGGATGTTCTCGACCGGTGCCTTCCCTTCGTCGCCGTCCGGGCTGTACGATTCGACGGCGTGCAGGGTCACGCTCAGGACTCCCTGTGGGTCCCAGCGAGCGGTGTTGACCGCCAGGTCGTAGATAGAGAGGTCGTCGAAATCGATGTCGTAGTAGTCGCTGTAGCGCTGGGCCTCGCTCTCGCCGCGCTCCCGGGTTTCGGTCTTTGCCTGCTCGAAGGGCTTGTTCTCCCGCGTCGCGATGCGGTCAGCGCGCACATCGAGCGGCGCGGTCAGCCACAGTTTCATGTCGGCGTACTCGCCCGCCATCCAGCCGGCGAGCCGGGACTCCAGCACGAGGTCGTCGCGCTCGGCGGCGATGTCACGCAGCCGACGGTCCAGGTCGCGGTCGATCTGGTCGTCCTCCTCGGCGGCTTTGTTCAGTTCGAGCGGTGTCATCCCGCGCTCTTCGGCCAGCGAGCGGAAAATATCGCCGCCGCTGACGTGCTCGTAGCTCAGGGCGTCGGCCAGGCTCTTGGCAAGTGTGCTCTTGCCGCTGCCGGCCGGGCCGGAGACGGTAATCAACATAGAGGTGTTCGGGGGGCCCCGATAGAAAGGGCTGTCTCTTCGCGCCTACCCGGTCGGCGTTGTCTCGACGTTGAGCGCCTTCCGGATGATCTGGGTGAACGACAGCGAACACAGGAAGTACCAGACAATCCACGCCTGGACTGGGCCGGCGACGCTGTTGCTCCACGCTTCGACCTCGCCGAAGATGGGGAGCGTAATCACCGGGCTCGCGTCGACGCCGGCTCCGAAGACGATCCAGTAGAGCCAGAGGAACAGCGGAATGTTGACCAGCATGATCCACACCATCGGGCGGAACTGCTGTTTGAACATCCCCATCTGGTCGGTCATCAGCTCCATCTGCTCCTCTTCCAGACGGTCAAGCGCCTCTTGGTCGTCGCGTTCCTTCGCGGCTTTGCGGCGCTCTTTCAGGTCCTCCATCTTCTCCTGATGGTCGCCCATCCCCGACATATCCATGAGGTTGTCCTGGAGAATCGTCGAGGTGGTGCCGGTGATGATCGCAAGCACCAGGATGACGACATAAAAGGGAAGCATATCGTTGAGCGGCCCGAGGACAATGTCGATGACCCCGCCTGCGATAACGTCACGGACCGAGGTCATCGAGTAGCCTGCAAACAGGCCGAGCGTCCCGAGGCCGGCGAGCTTGTCCCACTTCGACCAGCCGCTGTCGTCGTCATCGTCGCTGGGCTCGGCGTCGGACTCTTCAAGCGCCTCGCGGACGCCCTCGGGATCGTCGATGACGAACCCCTCGCCGTCGGCGTCGATGAGCAGGCCGGATTCGATGAGCCGGCCCCACTCGCCGCTCGTGAGGTCGTCGCTCACGTCGCTCCAGGTAACGGTCCCGTTCTCTTCGGCCGCAGCGAGTACCGTCGAGAGCGCATCAGTCATTGCCTCGCCGTCTTCGGCGAGTCGTTCTACCTTCGGCGCGGTACGTGCCATTGTGTGTGCTTGAGGTGCGACGGCATATCAACGTTTTACTCTGACTGTCTCGACGATATCGGCCTCGAACGGCGGTTCCGTCGCGTCTCAGGCCGTCTGTGCGTCGACGGCGTCCTGAATGTCGCTCCAGACCTCGTCGGGCGTCTGTTCGCCATCGACGGCGACGAAGCCGTCGTGGTCCCCGTAGTGGTCGATGACCGGTGCGGTGTTGTCGTCGAACACGTCCAGTCGGTTGCGGACGGACTCCTCGTTGTCGTCGTCGCGCTGGATGAGGTCGCCGCCACAGTCGTCACAGACACCGTCCTCTTCGGGCTGATTGAACTCGACGTGGTAGTTCGTTCCGCAGTCGTCACAGACCCGCCGGCCCGTGAGCCGGTCGACTAGCTCCTCTCGCGAGACATCGAGCGAGAGAATCACGTCGAGGTCGGTCATCCCTTCCAGCTCCTCGGCCTGTTCGAGGTTGCGCGGGTAGCCGTCGAGGACGAACCCGTCGGCCTGGGACAGCGCTTCGTCGACGATAGCGTTGACCACCGCGTCCGGCACGAGGTCGCCCGCTTCCATGTATTCGCGGGGCGTGTCGTACTCGGTGTCCATGTCGCTGATGTCCATGTCCTTGTTCGCCCGGAGCGCGTCACCGGTCGTGATGTGTTCGACGCCGTACTCTTCGGCGAGGTTGGCGCTCTGAGTTCCTTTACCGGCTCCCGGCGGCCCGAGAATCAGGATTCGCGGATTCGACATAGGCAGGGGTTCCCAGGGGTCAGTTAAATGGTTGTCCAAATCCTGCCGTCGGGTCGTGCTGCCGCCACCCAAAGGTGTGTCGGCCCCGCCGACCAACCGACGGTATGCTCGAACCCGGAGCGCCAGCGCCCGACGTCAGCGCCCAGAACCAGTTCGGCGAACCCGTCTCGCCCGACTTCGAGGAGCCGACGGTGGTGTACTTCTATCCCGAAGATTTCACCGGCGGCTGTACCATCGAAGCCCGCGACTTTCAGGAACACCTCCCGCAGTTCCGCGAGGGCGGTATCACCGTCTACGGCGTCTCGATGGACGACGTGGCGACCCACGATGAGTTCGCCGAGGAGGAAGGCCTGCTGTATGACCTGCTTGCCGACCCCGACGGGACCGTCGCCGAAGCGTTCGGCCTCGACACCAGCGGCGGCCGGACGGACCGCCGAACGTTCGTGCTCGCCGATGGCGAAATCAAGTCTGTCTACGACCCGGACCTCTCGGACCCCGACGGGCACGCCGAGGCAGTGCTCCGGGACGTTCGAAACGAGTTCGTCCAGGGCGGCTGACCTGCCTTTCGTCTTCGGCTTCTTGCTTTGAGTATCTGCCCGACCACGTCTCGCAGTCGAGGACTGGCGCGCTACTGCTGGTCGTCCGGCGGGTCCCGTGCCGGTAAATAAAAAAAGACGGCGTTCCCGTCACCGCTCCGCTCGAATCGGAGTTCACCGCCGAGAGACTCAATACACCACTTCATCACGAACAGGCCGACGCCGGTACCGTGCGCCGTTTCTGTGGCCTGCGTCGGGTCGAAGAGCGCGCTGATCTCCGTATCTGGAATCGGGGGGTTCGAATCGCGAATGCAGATCTCCACTCGGCCGGTGTTCGGTGACGGACCGACGGATACCTCGACTGACGGGGTGACAGCCTCACTGTGAATGATTGCGTTCTCGATGGCGTGGGTGAGTGCGTATGTGAATGCGTCATTGCTGTCTACCCACAGCTCTGCCCGTTCGGTAACGGTAATCTCTGAAGTAGGGTAGTCGGTCAGGATGGTGTTCACGACACCTCGTACCCTGCGCGTGACGTGACAGCGGGTGTAGTCTGTGCCGGGGCGCGCGACTGCCCGTTCGATCTGCTTGACGGATTCGACGATGTTCGTGAGGTTTTCGACGCGAGACCGAATCGTCTTGCTGGCATCCCGCACGGCCTCAGTCCCGGCCGAAGCTGTGATACGGGCTGTGTTTCCGGCGATGACTGTCGCTTCGTTCCGCAGGTTGTGTCGCAGTATCCGCCAGAGGAGCTCCTCGCGGTGGTGTGTCTCGAAGTACTCCGTGATGTCACGGATCTCCGCACAGACGTACGTCCTCCCGGACACGACCCGCTCCGAGAGGTGAATCCGGGCCCAGATGAGCTCGCCGTCCGCCCGTTTGATCCGCCACGTGAACTGGCGCGACCCGCCTGCGGCGCTGTCTTGCAACCGGGACCTGAAATCGGCGACAGAGTGGACGAATGTGTTTGCGGTGTACTCGCTGATCGACCGCTCGCGCAACTCCGAAACTGAGTATCCGAATATCTCTGCTAGCCGTTCGTTGCCGTCCAGAATAGCACCACTGTCGGGGTCGTACAGTGCGATACCGATGTTGAGCGCGTCGTATGCTGCTGGAAGCGCGTGCCCCGTCTGAGATGCCATTGCTATTCAGGTAGCGCGGCGAGACGCCTTGCTGTTACTAATAGCAGTACATAGTGCTATAACGCGGTACAGACGTCTCATCGCCCGACGGGGGTATCTCTCTTCGTCGACGACTGACCGCGTGCGGGATGAACAGCCCGGTCTTCTCGCTGATCTCCCGGCACGATATGGAACGAAGTAGTCCCTGTCATCCCCGGTGCACCCACACCGCCTGCATACCGGCCAAGTGCCCCAATCCCACCTGTAGACACCGCTGACGAGATGCTCCTTCCCGCTTTTCCGCGACTGCCTTCGAAACGGACCTGTCCGCTAGTCGCGGAGCGTACCGTCGCGGACCTGCGGACGGTCTCAGAACACTTCAGCGCCGCCGCCGATACGTGTCTGGTACACCCGGGCGTCGACCCCGCGCTCGCCGAAGGCGTCGAGCATCGTGCTCGCGATTTGCCGACGGTCTTCCTCTGCGCAGGCGGCGATAACCGTCGGGCCGGCCCCGGAGATTGTGACACCGGTTGCACCGGCCGCCAGCGCGGCTTCACGAACCTGTTCGTAGCCGTCGATGAGCTTCGCGCGGGCCGGCGTCACCACGGTGTCGTGCATCCCCTGGCCGACGAGTTCGGGGTCGTCGCGGTGCATCCCCGTCGTCAGCGACGCGGCGTTGCCGACCGTCTCTACCATCTGATCGACGCGGGCGGTCTCGGGGACGACGTTGCGCGCGTCCCGCGTGGAAACGACGATGTCGGGGAGACAGGCGACGAGGGGGATGTCGGCATCGACCTGCGTGACGCCCTTCTCGGTCGCGATGGTGAACCCGCCCATGATGGAGGGGGCCACGTTGTCGTCGTGGGCGTCCCCGGAGACGACGGCCTCGCCCTTGGCGGCGATTGGGACCAGTTCCTCGCGGGAGTAGCCGCGGTCGTACAGTTCGTTCAGCCCGACGGCCGCCGCGGCGGCGCTGGCCGCGGAGGAGCCCAGCCCCGATGCGGGACGGACCCCCTTGTCTATCTGAATGCGTGCCGGCGCATCGAGCGCCTCGGCGACCGCGCCGACGGTGTTTTTGTCGGGGTCCTCCGGGATATACTGGCTGCCAGCGCCAGTCATTTCGATGGTGACCCGGTCGGCCTTCTCCAGACGGACGACGTCGGCCGGACGCTCCAGTGCGACGCCGAACACGTCGAAGCCGCTCCCGAGGTTCGCACTGGTAGCCGGCGCCCGGACTGTCAGCATGCCTGCGAATTTCAGCAGTGTAGGCAAAAAGGTAGCGAACCGACACTGTGGCCGTTTCGCAGTACTGAGAACGCGGCCCAAAGGCATAATACAGGGAAACCTGACGTTGGAATAGGTATCGATATGGATGTCGACATCGCCACGGTCGCCATCCTCGGGAACGCGGGTGGGGCGCTCATCGGTTTCGCAATCGCTGTCGTCGCCGCCCGAAACCAGGATGTCCCCGGCGCTCGCCAGTACGGCTGGCTCGCGGTCGCTGGGGGCTGCTGGTGTGCTCTCTCGATATGGCAGATACTAGTTTCGGACCCCGCCGCTGTCAGGACAGTGTACCTGCTGTCGCGAACCGCCGCTATGCAGGTCATCGGGCTCTGGGTCGTCTTCGCGCTCGTCTACACCGGCCGACAGTCGTGGCTTCGGCCATCGTCTCTCGTCCCGCTGTTTCTCGTGGTGAACGCGGACGTGCTGTTACTGCTGACGGACCAGGCACACGACCTCGTCGAAGTGGTGGCCGTGCCTGTCACTCAGCTCGGTACGACGCTGGTCGCCATCCAGCGTGGTCCCACGTTCGCGGTACTTCTCGCCGTCAGTTACGGGCTGTTACTGCTCGGATACGCACTCCTGATTGAGTTCTTGTTCCGGTCGCAGAACGTCTATCGGCGACAGACAGCGGCGATCATTATCGGAACCGGCCTTCCGATATTCGTCGCTGTGCTGTATGATTTCGGCTACACGCCGCACCCGGCCATCGACTTCACGCCGGTAGCGTTCTCGCTCAACGCGGTGCTCGTCGGCTGGGTACTGTTCAAGGACGAGTCGCTGTCTGTGACGACGCTGTCGGGTGACACCCTCGTCGACAACCTCCCCGACCCGGTCATCGCTCTCAACGACGACTGTGTCATCATTGATTACAACGCCGCGGCGGCCAGCGCACTGGATCAGCCGGACCCCGACGGAGAGTTGCTTGACGACCTCGTCCCGGGGCTCGTTGACCACATCGAGCGTGGCGAGGTGTTCTCGTTCGGAGATTCGTTCACGTACTACAACCCACAGACGACGAGCCTCACCGACCAGTCCGGGACGGAACGCGGTCGGCTCGTCGTTCTCAGGGACGTGACCGGCCAGCAGCGCCGCCAGGACCGACTCGAAGCGTTACAGGCCGCGACCCAGCAGTTTATCGAGGCCGAGACCGCCGAGGCGGTCGCGGAGATGGCTGTCGAGTTCGCGACGGCCGTCCTCGACCAGAACGCGGCGGGCGTGTTCCTCGAAGACGACGGCATCCTCGAACCGGCCGTCATTAGCGAATCGATTGCGGAACACGTCGAGGACGAACTGCTGTACGCCTCGCCGACGGACGAGCCCGAAAGCAAGCTCTGGAAGACATACGAAACCGGTGAGATACAGGCCGTCTCGCTCGATAAGGACGGACTCGACCCACTGGACAACGCGCTGATGCTGCCGCTTGGCTCCCACGGCGTGATGGCGATCACGTCCCACGACAGCACCCTCGCCACGGAGGACAGGCGATACGCCGCGATTCTGGCACAGACGACGCAGGTCGCCCTCGACCAGGTGGAACGCGAGCGCGAACTCCGCCAGAGCCGCAGTTCTGTCCAGCGACGCCGCGAGCAGATCGAGTTCTTCAACGGCGTCCTCAGACACTCGCTGCACAACGCGATGGTCGTCATCCGCGGCCGCGCGGAGCACATCAGAACCGACGTGCCGCGGTCGAAACGACGGCATCTCGACAGCATCAGCAACTGGTGTGGGAAGCTCACGGAGATGAGCGAAACGATCCGGGATATCAACAACACCGTGACGGCGAGCGAAGCTGAGCGGTTGGACGCCGTCGACCTCAACGCCACACTCCGTCGCTCGATTGAGTCGCTCCGGGTCGAGTACGATTCGGTATCGATCTCCTGTGAACTGGACGGAGACTACAGCGTGCAGGCGAACGAACTGCTCGAAGAGGTCCTCCTGAGCATCCTCCGGAACGCGGTCGACCACAACAACGCTGACACCCCGCAAGTGACCGTCTCGGTCCAGCAGGCCAGCGACTGGCTGCAGGTCCGTATCGCCGACGACGGCCCCGGAATGAGCGACGAACTGAAGACGACGGTGTTCGAACGCGGGCTCTCGCCCGACCAGACCGCTGGCGGCTTCGGCCTCTACTTCGTCTCGGTCATGATGGACCTGTACGGCGGGACGCTCTGGTTCGAGGACAACCACCCGACGGGGACCGTCGCGATCCTCGAATTCCAGCAGGCGGTGACGGGTGATGAGGCGGAAGATGACTTCGGACACGACGACACGGAGACGGCGGCGACCGAAGCGCAAACTAAATCCCACGACCGCTGATAGGTCGGGGTATGATTGGCGTCGTCGGTGGCGGTATCGCCGGCCTCTCGGCAGCGTACCGGCTCCAGCAACGCGGCCACGAGGTCCGTGTGTTCGAAGCGAGCGAGGATCTGGGCGGCCTGGCAGCGACCTACGAGACGGCCGGGGACCCCATCGAGAAGTTCTATCACCACCTCTCGAAATCCGAGGAAACCATCGTCGAACTCGCCGAGGACCTGGGCCTCGGTGACGCGGTCGAGTGGCACATCGGGGAGAACGCCTACTACGTCGACGGCGTCGTCCACCCCATGGACAAGCCCTGGGAGATCCTCTCGTACCCGCATCTCTCGCTGTACGACACGTTCCGGCTGGGGATGCTCGTCCTCGACATCGACGTTCGCGGCGGCATCCCGTCGTTCGACACCTACGAACGCTTAGAGGACTTCGAGGACGTGCCTATCGAGGAGTTCGTGGTCGAACACACGACGCGGGGCGTCTACGAGAACTTCTTCGAGCCGCTGCTCGACGCGAAGTTCGGCGACCGGAAAGGCGACGTGAGCGCCGCGTGGCTGCTCGGGCGGGTCAAGTTCCGCGGCGAGCGGGACATCCTGAACGGCGAAATCCTGGGCTACTTCGACGGCGGGTTCGGCCGACTGCTCGACGCGCTGGTCGACGCCGTCGGCCCCGAGAACATCGAGACGGGCACGCGTGTGACCGACATCGAGACGAGCGGCGGGACCGTCTCGTCGTTGACGGCCACGGACGGAACCGAGACGACGGTTCACGAAGCCGACGACGTCGTCGTCGCGGCGATGCCGAACGTACTGGAGGAGTTGACCGGCTACACCTGCGATATCGATTTCCAGGGGACGGTGTGCTCGGTCATCAGCATGGACGAACCCCTGCTGGATACGTACTGGCTGAACATCGCCGACGACGCTCCCTTCGGCGCGCTCATCGAACATACGAACTTCGTCTCCGCCGAGCGGTATGGCGGTGAACATCTGCTGTACGTCGCGCGCTACATCCAGGACGAATCAGAAGCCATCTGGCAACAGAGCGACGACGAGGTTGCCGAGACGTGGCTGGACGGCATCGAATCGCTGTTCCCCGAGTTCGACCGGGACGCCGTCAACTGGATTCGGACGGGGCGCAATCCCCGGACGGCACCGGTGTACGAGCGTGGCTATCTGGACATGGTCATCCCCTACGACCTCGGCGACGCCGTCGCGGACGGCCTCTACTACGCCGGGATGGCCTCGCGCGCCCAGTACCCGGAGCGCTCGCTCAACGGCGGTATCGTCGCGGGCTTCGAATGCGCCGACCGGATCGCAAGCGGACCGACAGCGGCGACGGACCACGATTCGCCGCTTTCGGAAGCCCAGCGCTGAGAGCGTCCTGCCGAAGAAATCCTGTAATCGCCGCCCGAGTCAGTCGCCAGCCGCGCCTTCCACGTCGTCCTCGTCGATGACCGGCGCGTCGGTCGGGCTCACGTCCTCCGGCTCCTCGCGGCCGCCGCCGACGATCATCTCGCCGTCCTCGGTTTCGACGTACACGTCGTCGGCGAACCCACCGACGGCGTGGGGGTGTTCCGGCTCGTCCAGTCGCTCCGGCGTCGACGGTGCGTCGGCAACGCCACCGGCCGGGCGGAACGTCCCGAGCGGGTCGTCGATGGTGATGTCGTGGGCGTCGAAGAAGTCCGCGTACCGCTCGTAGTGGGCTTCGAGTTCGTCGGCCGGGAACTCCATCATCTCCGTCCAGCCGTGGTTGTAGAAGTCGAAGTTCGCCTGGATGTGGGTTATCTCCCGGGCCTCGGCCTCCGAGTAATCTGCCTGGAGCGTGGCCACGTAGGTGTCCATCGTGGCGTCGAAGAAGTCGTCGAGGTGGTCACGCCGCTCCTCCCGGTGGGCCTCGTCGGCCTTCCCGAGGAAGATTTTGGTGTGGAGTTTCACCAGCCCGTAGTTGGCCACCGACCGGACGCCGGGCGTGGTCAGCGCCTTCTTGCTCGCCCAGTGGCGCGGGTTCTGGTATATTTTCATTTCGATCACCGATACGGGCCCCAGCGCCTTCAAATCCTCGACTATCGGCGTCCTTCGCGGTGTTCCGCGCAATATCGCAAACGATACGCAGATAGCAATCCACATTAAGCCCGATTTCGTATCGGCCGTACATGAGCACGTCGCACGTAATCATCGGTGACGGCATCGCGGGTGCGTCCGCAGCCGAGACAATCCGGGAAGCGGACCCGGACGCGTCGGTCACAGTCCTGACCGACGAGGGGGAGGCACTGTATAACCGGATCCTCATCAAGGAGTTCGCCAAGGGGAAGCTGCCGGAAGCGCCGATCTCCATTCACGAGCCGGAGTGGTACGACGAGCGTGACATCGACCTGCAGCTGAACACCCACGTAACGGACATCGATCCCGACGCTCACGAGATCCACACCCACAAGGGGGACACCTACGAGTACGACAAGCTGCTGGTGGCCACGGGCGGGACGCCAGCACAGCTACCGGTCGAGAACAGCGACGCCGACGGCATCCACCACTTCTGGACGTTCCAGGACGCGCGTGGCATCCGCGAGCACGCTGATGAGTCCGATCAGGGCATCATCGTCGGGGCGGGCCTGCTCGGCATCGACCTCGCGGCGGTCTGTGCCGCTCAGGAAATCGACGCGAAGTACCTGATGCGTGGCAACCGCTGGTGGCGCTACGCGCTCTCGGAGGACGGCGCGGAGATCATCCACGAGGCCCTCGAAGAGAACGGCGTCGAACCCGTCTTCGAGTCCGGCGTCGACCACTTCGAAGTCGACGACGACGGCCACGTCACCGGTGCCGTCGACCCCGACGGCAACCACTACGACGGCGAGTGGGCCGGCGTCGCTATCGGCCTCGATTTCAACACCGAGTTCCTCAACGGAACGGGGCTCGAACTCGACGACGGCGTCGTCGTCGACGAGTACATGCAGACCAACGTCGAGGACATCTACGCCGCGGGCGACCTCACCAAGTTCTACGACACCATCCTCGACTCCCAGGCGCAAAACGGCGCGTGGGGCTCGGCCAAGGAACAGGGGTCGGTCGCCGGGACGAACATGGTCGCAGACGCCGAGGAGAAGGAGTTCCGCTGGGTCTCCTCGTACTCCATCACGCACTTCGACTTCCCGTTCCTCTCCTTCGGGCACCCGACCCGCGGCGACGACGAGGCCGAACGGAAGTACTCCGACAGCGAGTGGCGGCGTCTCGCCTTCGAGGACGGACAGCTCATCGGCGGCGTGCTGATCGGCGACCTCTCACAGCAGTCGGCGTTCAAACAGCTCATCCGCGAAGAGCGGCAGGTCGCCGACAAGAAGGAACTGCTGCTGGAGAAGGAAGTGGACCTCGAAGAAGTCAAGGCACAGACGCCCGCACCGGCCGAATAAGGCTCGCCGACACCGATCTTTTTCAGCGCTGCGGACGTTAGCGATGCGTATGCGTGACGCCCTCTCCAGCATCGTTGTCCGGCTCATTCGTCGTGACGGCCAGTCGGGTGCGGCAGACGCAGCAGCCGATGACAGCGGTAGCTTCGCCGGCTCGCTGCTCGATGCGTCGGTCAATTACAGTCACGGCCAGAGCGACCGTCAGGCCTCCAGCGAGATGGCGGAGCTACAGGAGGAGGCTAACCGGCTCGCCGAGCAGGACCAGCACCGAAAGTAACTGCCCGCGGGAGAACGACGCTCTTTTTTCGGCCTAAAGCGGAGTGTCGCGTATGGATGGCGGCAGCGGCGATATGACACTCGCGTTCGACCTCGACGCCCTCAAGCAACTGGCCTATCCGGACAGCGTGTTCAACGACGCGCGCCAGTGGTCTGAGTACGTCGGCGTCATCTCCGAACAGCCCACCTACGTCGTGACCAACTTCACCCGGAAACACCGGATCAGACAGGACTTCTTCTCCGGGCCGCGCGGCCGCGAGGAGAGTCTCGAAAACGTCAGAGAGCAGTTCGACACCGACCGGCACGTCTTTGTCGGTGCGGACGACGAGGACGCTGACCTCGCCGAGGCGGCGGGCTGGGAGTACCTCCCAGTCACGCAGGCCGCAGAGGCGGCCGACTGGGACCTTGGCGAACCCGAGACGCCGGACGCGACAACCGACGCGGACGAGGAGCGCGACGACTGGCCGTAGGCGGCACGGCTCCGCTGTCGGCGGGAACCTTCGATTCGAATAGTTTTATATTTTCCCGGAGAGCGACTGAAGATATGGCCCTCCATACCGGTGACGCGTTACGGCGCGGTATCGACGATGTGACCAGCGAAAGCGGCCTGCTGGTCATGGGCGTTTTTCTCCTGTACAACCTCGGAAACACCGTCGCAAGCTCGTCGCTAATGGAAGTGCTGTTCGACGAGTTGATGGCACAGGGCGCCCCCAGTGGCGCGGGTGGCCCTGCTGGGGCGGGCAGTCCGGGGTTCTCGATGGCGGATTTCGTCGGACCGTTCAGCCTTGATCTGGCAGCTCCGGTTGCCGTGGTGTTGCTGCTGGTGTTCCTCGTGTTCGGACAGCTCGTCAAGTTCTGGGGTATCCGGCTGTTCGCAGACCAGAGCGAAATCAGGAGCGACAACGCGTCGGAGCGTGCCGTGATGGCGGCTGTCCTCGGTGGCGGCATCGCAATCGTGATGTTCGCAATCTCGATGAGCTCGACGTTTTTCCAACTCAACGGACAGGCTATACTAAGTCTCGTCGCGTCGCTCGGTAGCGTTCTCGCCTCTCTGGTCGTCGGCCTTGCACTCGTGTACCTGCTGCAGGCGATCGCCCTGTTCGACGGCGGCTACGTCCAGACAATCAAACACTGTGTCGCACGCTTCATGGACGCCCCGGCACAGATCATCGTGCTTCTGTTCATCCTGTTCCTTCTCGGTATCATTCCGGGCATTCCCTCGACGGCGTCCGTCATCTCAGTGGTCCTTCCCGGGTCGTTTGACCTGCCGTCCCAGTCGGTTCTGCAGGTCGCGTCGATGGTGCTGAACGCGCCAGTGCAGGCGTTTAGCCTTGCCGTGATTACGGACGCTTACGTTCAGGTGCGAGCGGACCAGGACGACGACGGGTTCTGAACACGGACATAGCGCTTCGACTGCCCCTGCTGATACCATCGCGCCAGCCATAACCCTCCGCTCGCAGGTCTGCGCCGCGATCAGAGACCGCGGTGTTTAACCACGCGAGCATACAACGACAAGCAATGGCTGAACCGCGCGTGCCCGGCGGGCGCGAGTCCGAACTCGAACTGGCCTGTGGCGAACGCGTCGACACGCATGACCTCCATCTGGGCATGCGGGAGTTCGCGTGCGACTGCGGGAAGACACACGCCGTCGTGCTCGACCCGCACCCGCTGGCACGCTTCGTCCCGGAGTTTCTCACCGAAGTGCTGCACGCGACTATCGAGACCAACGACGACTACGACGAGTTCACCACCGTCCACCTGATGGGTGTCGTCATGGAGGAGTTCCCGGAGAAAGTCGTCGCCGCCGACACCAGCGAGGACGGGTCGGTCGGCTTCTCGCTGGCGTGGGTGAGCGACTTCGACTCCCGCCGCCTCCACGAAATCGTCGTCGAACTGCTCGTGGAACTGATGGAACACGCAATCAGCCACGCCGAGGACGACGACGTGATGGCGGAGTTCGAGGAGCAGATGCTCCAGTTCGACGTCGACGCGTTCGTCGAGCAGTACCGCGACGAGCGGAACTTCGACGGCCGGTCGGACACCGCCATCTGAGGCCGACTGCGACCTGAGTACTTAGTTGGTCCGGCCCCCACGCTGACGCATGGCGGGTCGCGTCGCGGTCGTGCTCTTGCTTCTGGTTTTTGCGGGCTGTGGAGCCTTCGGCGGGGCGGAGCGACAGACGGTGACGCCAGTTCCGGTCCCCGAGCAGTCTCAGGACGACCGGGTCGAACCCGCCCTGACCGAGAACACCGTCGATGCCAGGCGACTCGCGGCGGCCCATCGGCGTGCGACGTGGAACCGCTCGTACGTGCTGGGGATGCGGTTGTCGCTGGAATGGGGAACCCAAATCGTCAATCTCGTCGTCGAAGACAGGTATCACTACCAGTTTCGGACCGAAATTCTCGATCAGAACTACACCAAGCAGGTGTACACCAACGGGAACCGACGCTACGTCTACGACGTGCGAGCACAGGGGGCCTGGACCGCAACGAGGCGGCCAACTCCGGTCAGCGGGGTACTCGACCCCGACCCCGCGCGACTCATCGAAGCCTATCTCGCGACAAACGTCAGCGTTGAGCGACCCAGAGACGACTGCGACACCTGTCGCGTGACGCTGACGGCGACGGACCCACCGGCGGCGTTCGAACCGGCCGACAATTACAGCGCACGGGCGACTGTCCGGCCGGACGGACTCGTCCGGTCGCTCACCGTCTCGTACTGGGACCGCTCCAGAAACTCGCTGGTCAGCTACGAAATCCGGTACTCTGCAGTCGGCGAGACAACCGTTTCCCGACCGACGTGGGTCCGAAAGCGCTGGGGGAACGCGACAGACAGCGACCCCGAACTGTCCGACAGCCAGTGACTCGCCGCTGTCGGTCGATTTCCCGAAATCAGCCGTCTGACTGTTGTCTGACGGTGTTATATGATGGTTGCGGTGTTGTAACTGTGTATGGCTATACGTGAGGGAGAGTTCGAGCGCATCCTGACAGTGCTCGAAGAAGCTGACACCGACGGCACGCTGACAGCCCGCGAGATCTGTGACCTGCTCGAAGAGCACGACGAGGCGTTCGGGAGTGCCCACCGGGTAGCGACTGTCCTCGGTCGCCGTGCGCAGTCCGGCGAGGTCGAGGTCATTCAGGGCCAGCCCTACCGGTATCGCGTTCCCGACCGCGACAACTGACGCCTCTCAGCACCGCTGCCGTCGGAATTCTAACTTGTGGCCCCTCTATGAGACAGCCAATCGTGTGACACGCATACGTTACGATATTCGAAATTAGGCTTCGAGCTTCGCATTGTTTCGCCGGGCTTATTACGATGTATAGACTCCGCTCGTACAATGACAGCGGACGAGGACCGTACAATCCTACTCATCGGCAGTGGCCCGATCAAGATCGGACAGGCGGCCGAGTTCGACTACTCCGGCGCACAGGCGTGTCGTGCCCTTCAGGAAGAGGGTGCCCGCGTCGTGCTCGTGAACTCGAACCCGGCGACGATTATGACCGACCCGGAGATGGCGGACAAGGTGTATCTCGAACCCATCAACACCGAAGCCATCTCTGAGATTATCCGGAAAGAAAACCCCGACGGCGTCATCGCCGGTCTGGGCGGCCAGACCGGCCTGAACGTCACGGCCGAACTCGCCGAGGAGGGCGTCCTCGACGAGTACGACGTGGACGTGATGGGGACGCCACTGGACACCATCTACGCGACGGAGGACCGCGACCTGTTCAAACAGCGGATGGAGGACATCGGCGAGCCGGTGCCGCGCTCGACGACCATCACGCTCGATGAGGGCGAGTCGGTCACCGACCTGGACGAGGAATCGCTCGTGGACCGCGTCGAAGCGGCCGTCGACGAGGTCGGCGGGCTCCCCGTCATCGCACGCACGACGTACACGCTCGGTGGCTCCGGCTCCGGCGTCGTCGACGAGATGGACGAACTCATCGAACGCGTCCGCAAGGGCCTGCGCCTCTCGCGCAACAACGAGGTCCTCATCACCGAGTCCATCTCCGGCTGGGTCGAACTCGAATACGAGGTGATGCGCGACGCCGACGACTCCTGTATCATCATCTGCAACATGGAGAACATCGACCCGATGGGCATCCACACCGGGGAGTCGACCGTCGTCACCCCCTCGCAGGTCATCCCCGACGAGGGCCACCAGGAGATGCGCGACTCCGCGCTGAAAGTCATTCGCGACCTCGGCATCCAAGGCGGCTGTAACATCCAGTTCGCCTGGCACGACGACGGCACGCCCGGCGGCGAGTACCGCGTGGTCGAGGTGAACCCGCGTGTCTCCCGCTCCTCTGCGCTGGCCTCGAAGGCAACCGGCTACCCGATTGCCCGTGTCACCGCGAAGGTCGCGCTCGGCAAGCGCCTCCACGAAATCGACAACGAAATTACCGGCGAGACGACCGCCGCTTTCGAGCCGGCTATCGACTACGTCGTGACGAAAGTGCCGCGCTGGCCTATCGACAAGTTCCGCGACACGGAGTTCGAACTGTCGACGGCGATGAAATCCACCGGCGAGGCGATGTCCATCGGTCGGACCTTCCCCGAGAGCCTGCTGAAGGCCCTTCGCTCCTCGGAGTACAACCCGGCTGCCGACTTCAACGAGATCGCCGATGCGGAACTCGAAACGGAGTACCTCGAAAAGCCGACGCCCGACCGCCCGTACGCGATGTTCGAGGCGTTCTGCCGCGGCTACACCGTCGAGGAAGTCGTCGATATCACCGACATCAAGGAATGGTACGTCGAGCGGTTCAAAGAGGTCGCCGACGCCGCCGACGCCGCCCGCGAGGGCGACTACGAGACCGCCGCACAGGCCGGCTTTACCGATCAGGAGATCACCGCGCTGGCCGGCGGCGAGTTCAATGACACGCACGTCTCCTGGCTCCCGGCGGACCTCGACGAGGACGGCGGCGACGAGCCGGAAGTCGAAGCGGCGACGGATGGCTCTGGTGTCACAGTGGACACTGTCGAGACGGAGACGACCGACCGCGACTTCAAACTGGTCGACACCTGCGCTGGCGAGTTCGAGGCGACGACGCCGTACTACTACTCGACGCGGGACCCGCTGTCGGGTATCGACCGCGACGAACTCCAGATCGACCCGGACCTCGAAAGTGTCGTGGTCGTCGGTGGCGGCCCCATCCGTATCGGGCAGGGCGTTGAGTTCGACTACTGCTCGGTCCACGCGGTCCGCGCACTGGAGGACCTGGGCATCGACGCCCACGTCGTCAACAACAACCCCGAGACGGTGTCGACGGACTACGACACCTCCGACGGGCTGTTCTTCGAGCCGGTCACCGCCGAGGAAGTCGCCGACGTGATCGAGGCGACCGAAGCCGACGGCGTGATGGTCCAGTTCGGCGGCCAGACCTCCGTCGACATCGGCCACCCGCTCGAACAGGAACTGCAGCGCCGCGACCTCGACTGTGAGATCATGGGGACCTCCGTCGACGCGATGGACCTCGCCGAGGACCGTGACCGCTTCAACAAGCTGATGGACGAACTCGGCATCTCACAGGCCGAAGGCGGCTCCGCGACCTCCAAGGAGGAGGCCCTCGACCTGGCCCACGACATCGGCTACCCCGTCCTTGTGCGCCCGAGCTACGTGCTCGGCGGCCGCGCGATGGACGTGGTGTACAACGACGAGGACCTCGAAACGTACATCGAGGAGGCCGTCCGCGTGAGCCCGGACAAGCCGATTCTCGTCGACGAGTTCCTCGCCGACGCCGTCGAACTGGACGTCGACGCCGTGGCCGACGAGGACGACGTCCTCATCGGCGGCGTGATGGAACACGTCGAGACGGCGGGTATCCACTCGGGCGACTCCGCCTGTATGATTCCGCCACGGTCCCAGGAGATCAAAGACGTGATGCCGCGCATCCGCGAGGTCGTCGAGGACATCGCCGACGCGCTCGACACCGTCGGTCTGCTGAACGTCCAGCTCGCCGTCCGTGACGGCGAGGTGTTCGTCCTCGAAGCGAACCCGCGCTCGTCCCGTACCGTTCCGTTCATCTCCAAGACGGCCGGCGTCCCGATCGCGAAGATCGCCGCCAAGGTGATGTCCGGCGCGACGCTATCGGAACTCGACGTGCAGGAGCAGATCCCCGAGCAGGTCTCTGTCAAGGAAGTCGTCCTGCCCTTCGACCGCCTGCCGGGGTCGGACCCGCGTCTCGGCCCGGAGATGAAATCCACCGGCGAGGTCATGGGCACCGCCGGTTCCTTCGGCAAGGCCTACCAGAAGGCCCAGATGGCCGTCGGCAAGGCAATCCCGCTTGAGGGGACGGCCATCGTCGACCTGCCCATCCTCGGCTTCGAGGAGCACTTCGACGTACAGGACTTCGACGACTACGAGGACACCGACGCTATCATCGACGCCATCCAGAGCGGCGAGGTCGACCTCGTCCTCTCCCGCGACCGCGACGTGCTGGAAGCCTGCGTCGAGGAGACAGTGACGTACTTCTCGACCCACGAGAGCGCCGAAGCGGCGCTGGAAGCCATCAACTCCGCCGACCAGCCACTCGCCGTCCAGGCCATCGACGAACGGCCAAAGACCCAGCGCGAGTGGGGCGCTGAGTAACGCCGGCTAGCCGCGGGAGCAAACCGCTCACCGCGGCGGCACCGATTCCTGTCACTCGAACAGATCGGCACAAATACTTATTCGTTGGACACGCTCATATACTCTCCATGGCCGATGCAGTACGTGTCCTACACGTCGAGGACGACCCCGAGTTCGCGTCGATGACGGCGGCGTTTCTCAGCCGTACCGACGACCGCTTCGACGTGATTTCGGCAACATCGGCGAGCGAGGGGCTCACCCGGCTCAGCGAGGAGCCTATCGACTGCGTCGTCTCGGATTTCGATATGCCCGGCCAGGACGGCATCGAGTTTCTGGAATCCGTCCGGGCCGTCGACGAAGACCTCCCGTTCATTCTCTTTACCGGGAAAGGCTCCGAGGAAGTAGCCAGCGAGGCGATTTCGGCCGGTGTGACGGACTACCTCCAGAAGCAGCAAGGCACTGACCAGTACACGATTCTGGCCAACCGAATCGCCAACGCGGTCGAGCAGTACCGGTCACAGCGAGCACTGGATGCGAGCCGGAAGCGGCTCTCGCTGTTTATCGATAAGTCACCGCTCGGCGTCATCGAGTGGGACGAGAGCTTCGAGGTGGTTCAGGTCAACGAGAAAGGCGAGGAGATTCTCCGGCGTGGGGAAGCGGACCTCGTCGGCAAGGAGTTCGAGACGCTCGTCCCGGACTCAGCGCTGGATGCGGTCGAAGAGACGATCACGGCCCTACAGGAAGCCAGCGGTGGCTACTATACCGTGCTCGATATCGAGACCGGCGACGGCGAGCAGATCGTCTGTGAGTGGCACAACCGCACCATCCGAGAAGACGGGGAGACCGTCGCGATCTTCTCACAGTTTCGGGAGATCACTGAGCGCCGGCAGCGACAGCAGCGTATCGAGGCGCTGCACGACACGACCCGGAAGCTGATGCACGCTGAGTCACGCGAGGCTGTCGCCGAACTGGTCGTCGAAACCGCACGCGACCTGCTCGGGCTGCCGCTCAGCGCCGTTTTTCTCGCCGACGAGTCGGCCGACGCTCTCAGACCGGCTGCGGTGACCGACCAGGCACAGGCGATCATCGACGAGCATCCGACGTTTCGCGAGGGCGACAGCCTCGTCTGGGAGGTGTTCGAATCCGGCGAACAGCGTGTCTTCGACGATGTCTCCACTATCCCCGGCCGCTACAACCCCGACACTGACATCAGCAGCGAGATTCTGATCCCACTGGGCGACCACGGGGTGCTGATCGCCGCATCAACCGATGCCGCAGCGTTCGAGGACGCATCGGTCTCACTGATGCGGACTCTCGCTGCCAACACCGAAGAGGCGCTTTCCAGACTCGACCGGCAGCAAGAGCTCAGAACGCTCACGGAACGCCACGAACTCGCGCTTGAAGGTGCCGAACTCGGCGTCTGGGACTGGAACGTCAAGACGGATGAAGTCACCTTCGACGAGCGCTGGGCCGATATGCTCGGCTACTCGCTCGACGAACTCGAGCCGTCGGCAGACACCTGGGACGAACTGATCCACCCCGAAGACCGCGAGCGGACCTACGAAGCACTGAACGCACACTTCGACGGTGAGACGGAGATCTACGAGTGCGACCACCGACTCAAGACGGCCACCGGTGATTACCGATGGATCCGCGACATCGGTAAGGTGTTCGAACGCGACGAGAACGGCGACCCGGTACGTGCGGTGGGGATCCATCAGGACGTGACCGACCACAAAGAACGGAAACAGGCCCTCGAAGACACGAGCCGCAAACTGCAGGTCATTCTCGATACAGCGCCGACGTACATCCTGATGAAAGACACCGACAGTCGCTTTCTCTTCATCAACAGCGCGGCCCGTGACCTCTACGGGATCGACGCTGACGAGTCCGTCGTCGGGACGAGCGATTACGATATTCTCCCGGACCACATCGCGGAGCAGACCCACGCCGACGATCAGCGGGCCCTCGAACAGAGAGAGACCGTCGAAGTCGAGACGGTGATTCCTGTCGACGGGACGGAGCGGACACATCTGACACGGAAGACGCCGATACTCGACGAGGGCGGCGAGCCGTACGCCCTCTGTGTCGTTGCGACCGACATCACCGAACAGAAACGGCGCGAGCGGGAGTTGGCCCGCCTCACCGACGAGTACGAGGCGGTGTTCGAGAACACGAACGACGCCATCGCGCTCGTCGACATCGAGGACTCGGCGGACGATCCGACGTTCCGCTACGTCCGGACGAACGAGGCCTACGAACGACAGAGCGGGTTCGAAACCGAGTCACTGACCGGTCAGACCCCAATCGAGGCTGCCGGCCCGGACACCGGCCGTCGAATCGCCGACCACTACGAGCGGTGTGTCTCGGCCGGCGAAACCATCACGTTCGAGGAGCGGGGCCTCCACCCGACCGGCGTCTGGGAGACGCAGGTGACACCGATCTTCGCTGACGGGGAGATCGACCGACTCGTTGCTATCTCCCGGGATATCTCCGACCGCATCGAGTACCGCGAGCAACTGGAGCGGCAGAACGACCGGCTCGAAGAGTTCGCGAGCATCGTCAGCCACGACCTCCGGAACCCGCTTAGCGTCCTCGAAGGTTCGCTCGCCCTCGCCAGAGACACCGGCAACGACGAGCAGTTCGACCGCTGTTACCGTGCCATCGACCGCATGAAGGAACTCATCGAGGACCTGCTGACCCTGGCCCGTGAGGGGGACACGGTCTCGGAAACGGAGCCGCTCGCCCTCGAATCGACTGTCCTGTCCTGCTGGCAGGCCGTCGAGACGTCTGATGCCACCCTCGAAGTCACTGCCGAGAGCACGATCTACGCCGACGAGAGCCGCGTTCGCCAGCTCCTCGAGAACCTCATCAACAACGCCGTGACACACGGCGGCCCGGCTGTCACTGTCGAGGTCGGTGATCTCACCGATTCGGGCTTTTACGTCGCCGATGACGGCGGCGGTATCCCGGCTGAACAACACGAAACGGTGTTTGAGAGCGGCTACACCACCACTGACGGTGGCACCGGGTTCGGCCTCGCTATCGTCAAGGAGATCGCGGCGGCACACGACTGGTCGGTGTCCGTGACTGAGAGCGACGACGGCGGCGCACGGTTCGAGTTCCGGGGCGTCAGACAGGAGTTCTGAGCCTGTGGAGCTGTGATGACTGCTCGCCGTGGATACCTCTCTTCCTGGCCTTACAACTCAGCAGTATTACGCCAATATGGTGGCGATAGATAGTAACTATTCATATATTGGTGCCTATCTGTCTTTTTCTGGGACAATAATGGCACGTTCGTAACACTCATTCCTGCGGCTGTGGCAGTAGCTGTATGGATCGCGTTGCAATCACCGTCGCCGCTCCGGAAAGCCGATGATAGAAGACGTCACCGAGCGGGCGGAGACAGTTGCGGAGATGGCTCCCGGTAGCTCGGTAACGACGGCAGTTCTCGCCGGACACGAGAGTCGGTTCTCCGAGTCACCACCGCTGAACAACCCACCGCTGACGTACCTCGACGGCGCGGAAGCCCCGGCGTATCTCCTGACCAACGGGAAGCGCGGCATCGGGCGCGGGACGAAACGCAAGACCGACTCACCGGTCGGCGACCGTCGGACGGTCATTCTGATTACTGGCCGCCGGACGCTCTGTCTCATCGGGAAAGACGAGGACGACGAAGTCATCGAGGTCCCACACGAGGCGGTTGCCGACGTTACCACCAAGTCCGGATTCCGTGCGCACCGCCTCGCGCTCCGCACCCCACGGAAGATGTATCACTGCTGGGTGCACCGCAAGACCGACAAGACAACCCTGAACGCGGCCGCCGAGTTCATCGAAAACCATCAGCAGGACAGCCCGGACGCAATCGACGGCGACGACACCGCCAACCGGGTCATGTACCGCGGCCGCCCCGTCGCACCACAAGACACCACAAACGAAGACGAAGACAGCGACCAGACCACGTACTACCGCGGACAGCCAATCGACGACGACAGCGACTGAGAGACGTGGCTTATGTGCGTGCGAACCGCGCTGCTCACGGTTCCTGTCGTCATCGTTCGCGTCTCGCGGTTCTCACTCGCTTCGCTCGCTCCGAACCGCGCTGCTGCTCGCGGGTCACTCCGTTCCCCGTCTTCGGGCGGCAATGCCGCCCGACTGCCTGCGGGACCAAAGGTCCCGCTCCCCGCTCACAATTCCGAGGGCCGCTCCTTTCAGTCGCGCCCCTCGCTACACCTCACGGCTCCTACCGTCGCCGTTCGGGCATTCGGAGACCCCTCGCTACGCTCGGGTTCTCCCTACTCCCCCGCCATCCCTAGCACATCATCAAAGAAGCCGAGCGAGTCGTGCGGGCCGGGGTTGGCCTCGGGGTGGTACTGACGCGTGATGATGTCCAGGTCGTCGTTTTCCAGCCCTTCCGGCGTATCGTCGTTGACGTTGACCTGGGTCACGTCGAGTTTGTCGCCGGGGTCGGCGACGGTGTAGCCGTGGTTCTGGGTCGTCATCACGACCCGATTGGAGCGCAGGTCACGGACCGGCTGGTTCACGCCGCGGTGGCCGAACTCCATCTTCTCAGTTTCGCCGCCGAGCGCGTTGGCAACGACCTGCTGGCCGAGGCAGATGCCCGCGAGCGGCACGTCGCCGACGTAGGTTTCGACGAGTTCACCGGCCTGTTCGAAGTTCTCGGGGTCGCCGGGGCCGTTCGAGATGAACAGTAGGTCCGGGTCGACAGCGGCCACGTCGTCCTCGGTGGCGTCGTACGGGAACACGTGGACCTCGGCGTCGCGTTCGACGAGCGACTCGGCGATAGAGCCCTTCGCACCGCAGTCGACCAGCGCGACCGTCGCACCGTCGCCGCCCTCGTTGTGGACCTCGACCTCGTCGACGGAGACCTGCGCGCCGATGTCGGTGTGGTCAGACATATGCTTACACTCGTGGAGTTCGTCGAGCGCGTCCTGCTCGGTCACGTCCGGCCCGGCGGCGATGCCGCATTTCATCGCCCCCTCGTCGCGGATCTCGGTGACGATATCGCGCGTGTCGAGGTGGTCCACAGCGGGGACGCCCTCGGACTCCAGCCACTCGGCCACGTCGTCGGTCATCTCGCGAGCCACTGCCGCGCGCGGGTGGACGCGGTCGGACTCGAAGCGCTCCTCTCGGACGCCGTAGTTCCCGATGAGCGGGTAGGAGAACGTCAGCACCTGCTCCTCGTAGGACGGGTCGGTGAGGCTCTCCTCGTAACCGGTGTACGCTGTTGTAAAGACCAGTTCGCCACGGGCGGTGCCCGGAGCGCGAGCGCGCGCCTCGATGACGCGGTCGCCCTCGATTGCCACGTATGCGTCAGCCATTACGAGATGCGTACACTATAGTCGGCCATAAGGGTTGCTTTCGAAGACGAGTTTCGAATTTCGTAATACTCAAGTCACGGCCGGTGATACTGTCACATCTCGATGGACGACCTCGACAGAGAGATACTCTCGATACTTCGCCGGGACGCCCGAACCCCGTATACTGAGATCGCGGACCGGGTCGGCACGTCGGAAGGGACTGTGCGAAACCGCGTCGAACGACTGGTCGAGGACGGTGTTATCGAACGCTTCACTGTCGCGACGCGGACCGGCAACGTGAAAGCGATGATCGAGGTCAGCGTCGATGTCAACGTCGACACGGCCGAGGTTTCGGACCGCATCGCTGACTGGCAGCAGGTCGATTTCGTGTGGCAAGTCTCCGGCGAGGAGGACATCGTCGTCGTCGTCGACGCCGCCGACACCGACGCGGTTAACGGGCTCATCACGCAGGCGCGCGAGCTGGAGGAGGTTGTGGGGACGAAGACGAGGCTAATTTTGAACGAGCGAGTTGGGTAACGCGCAGCACCGCCGCGAACAGCAGGCGGAGCCGTGGTCCCCACCAGCACCGACGTGGCACCCTGATTTCATATCTATTGGGCTACGACAGACAGTATGCAGTTCCCGGTGGGCCTGGATACCGACATCGTCTCGGCGTACGGACAACTCGCGACCGACGGGGCGCAATTCCTCGCTGTCGCGGCGCTACTCTACGCTATCGGCCGGCTAATCGTCGTGCCAGCAGTTCGATGGCTGCTGTCACGAACCGAGACTAACAAGACAGTCGCCAGCGCGCTGACCAGCGCTGTCCACCTGATATCGGTCATCCTCGCGGTGGTCATCGGCGCCAGCGTCGCGGGCTTCCGGGGCGCGCTCGCGGGGTCGACCCTGCTGGCGGCGGGCATCACGCTTGCGGTGGGGTTGGCGGCACAGGACGTCCTCGGGAACTTCGTCGCCGGGGCGTTCATCGTGACCGACCCGGATCTGAACGTCGGTGACATCATCGCATGGAACGGGATGCAGGGCACGGTGGTCGACATCGACTTGCGGGTGACGCGGATTCGGACGTTGGACAACGAGCGCATCATCGTCCCGAACACGACGCTGGCGACGAGCGCGGTGACGAACCAGACTTCGACGGGTCCAATTGGAGTTTCCTATCAGTTCGGTATCGGCTACGACGACGACATCGACACGGTCCGGGCGATTATCGAGAACGCCGCCCGCGACCTCGACCATGTCTCGGAGAAACCGGCACCGACGGCCAGAGTCAGCGACCTCGCGTCGACGGCGGTCATCTTGACAGGCCGGATCTGGATCCCTAACGAACGGCGGAACCGCCTCGCATCGGTCAGATCGGACTTCATCCAGCAGGTCCAGGAGGATTGCCGCGCTGAGGGTATCGACCTCAGCGACACGAGCCAGCACGAACTCTCCGGCAACATCGGCGTCCACGACAGCATCGGGCCGGTGCGCGAGCGAACCGAGTAGCCACCGATTGGGACCATGTCCGGCCCCATGTTGTCTGTGAGGTTCCCTGCGCCCGTATGTTTATAACTGTTCATAAGCTGGTACGTATATGGACGAGAAGCGCTTCGTCGTCGCCCTCTTCGGCCTCGCTGTCGCGGTGGTGGTCGGCGTACTCGCATATCAGTTTATCGCGGCGTTGACTGTCTCCGTGTTCCTCTATTATTCGACGCGACGGTACTACAGTTCTTTGCGCAGACTCCGCCTTCCGGCGCGAGTGCGTGCGGTCGTGGTCATGGCATCGCTGGCGATTCCGCTCCTATTGCTCGTCAGCTATGCGGCCGTCCTCCTCATTGTCGAAGCCCGGCAGTTCGTCACCCAGTACGCGCTCATCGACGTGGCCGCGACGCACGTCAGTTGGCTCGACGGCGCGGAGTCCGTGCCGGACCTCACCGTCGAGGGGCTGTACAGCGCCTACCAGTCGGGACAGCTCTCACCGTTCGTCGACTTTCTCAGCGAGAACGCCATGGTGCTTACGTCGGTCGCCTCACAGTTCGTCCTCAATCTGTTTATTACGACCATCGTCACATACTACCTCCTGGTGGACGGCCGGCGCATCCGCGAGTGGCTGCTCCGGTTCGATGACGGGGCCATCATCCGCGAGTACCTCGAAGCTGTCGACGAGGAACTGGAAGCGGTACTGTTCGGCAATCTCCTGAACGTGTTGGCGATTTCGCTCATCGCTATCGCCGCGTTCACCGGCTATAACGTCGTAGCGCCGGCGGCTGTCGAGGTCCCGTATCCGACGCTCGCCGGCGCGCTGACCGGTATCGCGAGCTTGATTCCTGTCGTTGGGATGAAAATAATCTACCTCCCGTTGACCGGTTTCACCGCGCTCCCAGTGGTGCTCGACGGGCAGTCTTCGCTGCTCGCGTATGTGCTCGGATTCCTCCTCGTCGCGGTGGTCGTCGTCGACACGATCCCGGACCTGCTGCTTCGGCCACTTCTCAGCGGCGAGAGCACGCACGTCGGGCTCCTGATGCTCGCGTACACGCTTGGCCCCGTCGTGCTGGGCTTCTACGGTCTGTTCTTCGCCCCCATACTGCTCGTCGTCGGCATGACGTTTGCGAACACGGCCCTGCCTCGTCTGCTCGGCGCGAGCGAACCGGACGGTCTCCACCCCGACCAGTTACGTCTTGAAGACTTCAGCTAGCCCTCGTGGCCGATAACGGGGAGTCGAACGCGAACGGGGCTTCCGAACGGACGAGCATCGACGGCCAGGTGGGGTGTGTCCGTGTCACAGGCCCATCGTGTTCAGATAAGCTGATTCCATGCGAAGCTGAACGATC
>NZ_LRHL01000016.1:0-32523 GCF_001647155.1 Haloarcula sp. K1 | reverse complement strand
CGACTGCCAGCGCGAGTGCAGTCGTGTCCCTCTCGTCTCCAACCGCGCGCGATTAACGTGCGCGTCGTCACTACTCGGAAACGCAGACCAGCGATTCTACATGACTTGCTGGTGGCCCTCCGCGCAGGTGACGACAGGCTCGGTGCGCGGGTCACGAGCCCGTGGGTCTGCCTCGACGTCGACAGTCTCGGTCTTGACAATATCTGCGTCGCAATCCTCGTTCGGGCATGAATCAGGAGTCTCCGACATTCGTGTTCCTCACCCGNNCTGACTGCCGCAGCTCTCCCTCAGAAGTGGACGTCGGCGGGGACAATCCAGAGGGTATCACTCTCGTCCAGAAGCCGCTCAAGCTGCGTCCGATCGCGAATCCCGCATCCGTGTTCCTCGTANNGAGGTCTTTGTCGCGCATAATCTCCTCGTCTGAGAGCTCGTCGAGGGCGTCTTTGACTGCTTGGAGATTACGTTCGAACGCTGACTTCGTTGTCTCCCAGCCATCGCCAAGGAGTTCTTGCCCGGCCTCGGAGTCGACCGGGGCCGCGGTCGGACGCTCGCCCCACCGGGATTGGCCTGCGACGGTGGAACTCTCGTCGAACGTGACGTAGTAGTCGAACACTGCGTTTGAGTGCCTGTCGACGCCGACTAGGGTGTCGAAAACGCCTTTGCCAGCGGCGAGTGCTGCGTCTGCTGTCGATGCCTCAACGAGCGCGTAGATGAGCATGTGCATTGGTAGATCGTGACCTGCCGGCGCTCCACGCACTGCAGTCAGTGCGACGCCGGCACCCTCGTCGGCGCACACAAAAGTACGCCACACGGAGCCGGTCTGACATTGAGCCCGCTCTAGAAGCTGGCGTCTACAGGAGACGAGCGAGGGACTGCTTGAGACGGCCCTTCACGCCGGATGGTTCAACGACTTCAATCTCGACGACACAAGAACACAGCAGCAACGGCTCGCCGCATGCAGGGCATTCCTCGTAGTCGCACAACCGATGATGTATCTCGCCGTGCTCGACGCCACAGGCAGGACACGACTGGTCGCGCCACCGTTCGAGGTCGACGGTAACGGCCCGTTCGTTGCTCTGGAGGACTTGTAGCTTGTACGTGAGATACTGGCTGCCCTCGCCCCACGGGATCGGGTCGGAAGCCACCCCATTGACGTAGTAACGCTTGTCGACACACGCCGACGCTGACCGTGGCCGCCGGCAGTCGGGACAACACATCTATCTCTCACCCCGTGGACGTCCCTGAAACACCTCGCCACTCGTCTGTGCCTGCCGGTGTTGGGCACGAATGTCTGGTTTGTCGTCGGCTTCGGTGCTTGGAGACTGCTCGTCGACGGACTGTTGTTCGGTACTCATGTTCGGGAAACCCCTCACCCTCTCGGGGGGACACAAAATACGGGCGAGTACGCACTCGACGGGACTCAGGCCTCAGCGACGTCCCAGACAGAGAGATGGCCGCTCGAACAGACGCCGGCGTGACGCCCGACAGCCATGCAGGGCCCGTACTCTCCGTCGACACACGCGATGCGCTCGGCGTCGAAGATCGGCGCGTCGCACTCGTCGGTTCTGCAGGTCATATACTGGGACGAGTCACTGGACATCACGCATCGCCCGCCATCGCTTGGTGACGGAGCTCACTTTCGTCTGGTAAATCCCAGCCGTGGTACTCGCGAGCGATGTGGCGTGCTCGCTTGACGTTGACCACGACGCCGGCTGCTGGTGACTGATGCGCCTCAACGCGCTCTTTCAGATATGAAGGATAGGTGCGTGTGTACGTGCCAAAGCCGAGGCTGTCTGGCCCGCTCTGAGTCATGACGACGTAGCCCTTCAACTTGGTCTGGATCGCGTGTTTTTTCGACATAGCTGGTAGTCAAGACGCTCTCTCTCTGGAACGCCTCTCGCCCGGTAGAGGCTCACAAAATACGGGCGAGTTCCCTTGCTGTCAGACTAGGATTGCTCTATTGTCTCGACCCACTCGGGAGCGCAATCGTGTGTGCCGCCGTAGATCGAGCGGTCGGGATACTGGTCGTCGTCAGCCTCGACAGAGACGATCACGTTGCCGCCGGAACGCGAAATTTCTGTAACGGTTCCGACGACTGCATCGAGTGGGCCGTCTCCGTCGGTCCAGTCGGTTCGGACGTGGTCGCCGCGGTCGAAGTCATACTCCTCGAAGGAAGGCGCTGTGGTACTCATGATCTCCTCTGGCTCCGAGGGAGACACAAAATGGCTCGTACCCCAGCCAGAGCGCTGATGCTTTTCGCCGAGAGAAGAAGAACTGATGACCGAATTGCGGGTCCGGAAACCCGATGGCTGGACGACCGTCTCGTTTCCCGACGAAGTTGCGACGATCTCGGTTGTCGGTGGGAAGGTCGACGGCCAGCTGTGCCTGACCCTCACCGGCGAACGGGAGGACGGTCCTCGCATCGTCGAAACCGGCATTCTCGACGTCGACGAAAATGACGAGCACTTGCTGGAGAATACAGTGCCCCGGACCGAGGACGGGACGAGTGTCGTCTTGGATCGGCTACTGCCGGATTGACTGCAATTTCAACTGAGGACTACCGCTTCCACGGAAAGAAGCCATTCCGCTCGCGATAGGCACTGATCTGGTCCTGAAACGCTTGTTCCTGGAAGTCTGGCTCGTCGCCGTGGATATCCTCCAGTGAGACGCCGTCGGGGAGATGCTCATAGCCTGTGACTTCCTCCGTGTTATCTTCCTGTTCGGGCTCGTGTCGGTGCTGTCCACACTCCCTGCAGGTCCAGATCATGCGGTCAAGGTGTGGGTGGCACTCGAAGCCATCGAGTCCGTGCGATTCGTGTCCCGTCACGGCGCCACACTGCCGACAGTGGAACCCGATACCGATTATCTCCGGTTCGGCTCTTGCCTGATGGCGCTGCACGACACCGGGAACAAGCCAGTACGTCCCATCAGCCTCTCGGAACTCATCCGTGAGGCGCTGGAACTCCGAGCGGTCGGTGACCGGCGACCCGTCCTCGAGATAGATCCGTGGCTGGACGTCGTCTCCATCCCCGTCCCAGTTGGTCTGTTCGTCGGCTGTTTCTAGAAGCGCCTGTCCGGGTTCCTCGTCGATCGTGGTTTCGGTTGGCAGGTCGGGCCAGCCCTTCGTGAGAGTGGCGGCTGGCTCGGTTCCAAATGCTGCTCGACACTTCACCGTTCCATGAGAGACATCCTCACCGCTCGCGATGCTGTCGGAAACGGAGAAGGCCGCAGCGCCGAGGGCTCGTGCATGGAAGTCAGTGTTCGCTTCGACAAGTGCCAGAATAACCCGCCCAAACGTCCACTCTGCAAGTGGGCTGCTATCCTGATCGTCGAACGAAGTCTCGGAGACGCCGGTTTGAGCACAGAACGGACACTGGCGTTCATCCTGTGGAATGTCCTGTCCGCAGGTTCTACAGGTGCGAGCATCATCCTCTGTACGGTCGGGATACTTGGTGGATTCGAGGACTCGTTCCCGTCCGTTCCCCCTCGTTTCAGGGTCGGAACTCGCTGCGCCGAGGATATCAGCGGGATCGTACTCAGGATTCCGGTCAGTCACACGCATGGTTGCGTTCGTCATCGTATTTAAACCTCGGCCCCGAGGGAAGCACAAACCGACAGAGAGCAAGACAGGACGAGTTGGCTACTCGCCGTCCGTGTTGTCCACCACTGCGTGGCGTCATCACGCTGATCGGCGGCAATATTTATACAGACAACACGGAAGAGGTTCTGAGCATGACCTGCTCGGTTACCTCGTTGATTATCCTGATGAGGACATCTTCTGTGACGAGAGTGAAGTCAGTGATGACTGGTGAAAGCATCCACAAAAACGTTGACTTTGAGTAGAATAATCGGTTTTCATGGGTTCGGAGTCGACTGATCTGACAGTCCATCTGCATGGTGAATCTCACTTTCGGTCATATGAGGCTGTACAACGCTCTCTTGAGAAACTGACCGCCTCCGTCGACATTGACGCGTTCTACCACGAGCTCCCATCAGAAGTACCAGGAATGAAGAGATATATACAGACGGCTCTTCGAAATCCACTCTATGTAGTCGGTGTGTTCGTCACGCAAATGATCTATGGCCCACGTGTTGCACTAACCTGCGGCCACCAACAAGGTGCAGAAAACCAGGTCATCAAAGAATTCGCCGCGGCGGCTGACACGCCAGTAACCCGAATCGATACACACCCCTCTTACCTCGTTCCAGAACTCTCGTTAATTTGGACCGGAGTTTCGTGGATAGTATTCGGGGGATTTCTTTGGTTACAGCCGATTGCTGTTGGACTTGCACTCGTGCTAATTCTGCTACTCGGTACCGGTCTAACCTATCTTGCCCGTAAGGAATCGGATTATGAACGGCCGCTTGCGGTCCTTTTGGGCTGGGGTGGAATTTTATTATTACTCCCACTGAACTTTATTCCTCTCACATTCGCGTTCGCCGGGTTCGTGGCTCACGGGCTCGTTGTTCGTGCTACACTCGGGCGGCGGGACATTGAGATGGTGAACCGTACAATACAAGATGCGACGGCACACGACTACACCCAGATTTGGGTGTCTGTTGGGTACAAACATCTGGATGGGATGTCCGACGCCTTCGAATCCCATGGCGTCGAAGTGATCTGTCACAACGAAACGAATAACTGATACGGTTATACTTGGTATTCTCTTTGACATAGCGTCGAAATTCCAATCTCAAATTAGGACGAACGACACCCCCACAATTCGTTCGCGAGTTCTTATCGGGATGCTGTTTCGTCAAGCGAAATCTGATTCGGTGATTACCGGAGTCTGGCTGTACATCGGCTTTCTGAACCCAATCGTGGACGGTTTTCTGACTGCGTTGGACACCCAGATCCCCAAGTAATTCGACCGTATTCGACAATGAAAGCCGCACAACGCGGGATTGAACACCCAGCGACATTACTGACTCGGGAGTCCGTTCACGTTCCACAAATAATCCAAATCAATCCACTCTCTATAACCGTTAAGGCGAGCGATTTCTGGCAGAGATCATAATAAGACCGTCCGCCTCACTTGTCACGCTTAACTAAACACGACGCTGGGGGTACCACAAACCGACAGAGACCAAGACAGGACGAGTTGGCTACTCGCCGTCCGTGCTGTCCGTCACTTCTGCGATGAACGTGTCCGTGGCCCTGTCCAGATCGTACTGGTTGATGAGTTCGAGGGCAGCCAGCGCTGCGCCTGTGTCTACGAGGCCTGCGGCGAGCAACCGTTTGAGACGAAGAGTGCCTTTGTGGGCACGGTCGGAACCTGAACCTCGCATCTGGGAAAAATTCCATCAAGAGTCGTCGCCACGCAGTCGCCGAGCCGGTCACCGTGAGATTCCAGTCCGGGGCTTCATATCTAGAGGACGACTGCCGGCGGTAGTAGCCTTCAAGTCTGTCGAGCAAGTCGTCGATGATCGTGCCCTTCTCAACGGTCCGTCCGTGTATGGCGTAGTCTGGGTCGACGAGATTGCGCCACTCGTCGTAGGAGGCGATATCGTACTCGACAGCTAGCTCGACCTCGACTGTTTCGAGACAATCGGCCTTGGCAGTTTCGTTTACGAGTGTGAGGGGTCCCGCCGCGTTCACACCCCTTCGACGGAGAACAGCGAGTCGTCTCTGAGGACGACCTGCACGCGGCGGTGCCAGGCGTCAGCGAAGGCCTCCCGTTGGTGGTCGCTTGCCGACCCGTCGAGAATCCCCTGGAGGTTCCCTATTACGGGTCCACCGTCAGGAACATCGCTGACGTGGTAGGTCACTTCGATGGTCTCGTCAGTGTCGGTTCGACGGAACCGGAACGTCGGCTCCGCCGTATCCGGGTCGAACATATCGAAGCGCAGGAGATCGCGGCGGCCGCCGTAGCCGCCGGCGAGCCCGCTGAAGCCGTCTTCTTCGGTCGCGCCAGTTACGTACGAGATGATACGGCTCATCGTGCCGTACGCGGCGTCATCTCGCGGGCCGGCCGCCTGCACCTCGATTTCGCTCCGGACTGGATAGTCATCGGGATACAGGGCGTCGAGTCCGAGCTGGACGATCCGGTAGGCACCCGAGGCAGTCGGACAGGAGTGTCCCGCCTCTTTCACCGCGTCTCTGTAGGTGATGATGAACGGCTCGCCCGGTTCGAGGACGCCGAGGGCCTCCGCGACGGGGTCGCGGATTTCGATCGGATCGACGTCGTAGTTGACCTGCCAATTGGTTTTAGCCTGGGTCGCGTCAGTCGCAGTGGAATTCGATGTCATGAGTGATGGTGATCGTGTCTAGTGGTCAGTAGCGGAGCAGTCGCATCCCGTTGAGGATGACGAGGAGGACGCTGGCCTCGTGGACCAGCATCCCGGCAGCGAGGGTGACGTAGCTGGTGAGCACGCCCGCCAGCAGGACGGTCACGGTCAGCACCGCGAGACCGACGTTCTCGAGGACGTTCCAGCGCGTCGCCTTGCTGAGTTTGACCGCATACGGGATGCGTTCGAGGTCGTCGGCCATCAACGCCATGTCAGCCGTCTCGATGGCGGTATCCGTTCCCGCAGCACCCATCGCGATGCCGACATCGGCGGTCGCCAGCGACGGCGCGTCGTTAATGCCGTCGCCGACCATCGCGACGACGTGCCCGTCGGCTTGGTAGCCCTCGATGACCGTCTGTTTGTCCTCGGGGAGCAGTTCGGCGCGGTACTCGTCGATGCCGACCTCCTCGGCGACGGCGGCGGCTGTCCGCTTGTTGTCACCGGTGAGCATCACCGTCTCGATGCCGGCGTCTTGGAGTGCCGCGACGACGCTAGGGGCAGTCTCCCGGAGTTCGTCCCGCAGCGCGATTGCACCGACGATGTCCCCATCGCGGACGACGTGGACGACCGTCTCGCCGCGCCCCTCACGCTCGCGGACGTAGTCGGCGACCCGACTGGGGATGTCGATGCCGCGGTCGGCCAGCAGTGCGCGGTTGCCGACAACAACTTCCTGGCCATCGGTATGGCCGATGACGCCCTTGCCAGCGACCACGTCGAAGTCGTCCGGATCGGGGACCGACCTGCGCCCCGCGTCCGTATCGTCCGCCCGGGCGACCGTCGTTCCGCCGTCCGTCGCAGCAGTCGGTCGCTCGCGGGCCGCGTCGACGATGGCATCGGCGAGGTGGTGTTCGCTCTTCTTCTCGGCGGTTGCCGCGAGCGCGAGGATCTCGTCATCAGCAACGCCGAACCCCTCGACGTCGGCGACGGTGGTCTTGCCCTTCGTGAGGGTGCCGGTCTTGTCGAAGGCGACAAGGTCGATCTTGCCGGCGCGTTCCAGGTGTTCGCCGCCCTTCATCAGTACGCCAGACCGGGCGGCGTTCCCGATGGCAGAGACGATGCTGACCGGCGGCCCGATGACTAGCGCCCCGGGACAACCGATGACCAGCAGCGTCAGCGACAGGATCGCGTTCTGCGTGACTGCATACGCGCCGATGGCCAGCACGATGACGGCCGGCGTGTAGTACTTCGCGAACCGGTCGATCAGGCTCTCCGTGGGCGACTGAGCCTCCTGGGCCTCTTCGACGCGACGGATGATCCGTTCGAGCGTCGTATCCGAGCCCGCACCCGTCGTTCGGATTTCGAGCGCGCCCTCCTGGTTGACCGTCCCGGCGTAGACCTCGTCGCCGTCGGCCTTGTGGACGGGCGCGCTCTCGCCGGTGACGGGCGCCTGGTTGACGGCGCTCTCACCGTCGACGACGGTCCCGTCGACCGGAATCTTTCCGCCCGGCTTCACGATGACGACTTCATCCTCTTCGACCTCGCGGGCGGGGACCTCCTGGAGTTCCCCGTCATGACGGACGGTCGCGGTGTCGGGCGTCATCTCCAGCAGCTCCTGGAGGGCTGTCCGGGTCTTGCGCATCGTCCGTCCCTCGAGGTAGCTGCCGAGGCTGAACAGGAAGACGACGGCGGCGGCCTCCCAGTACTCCCCGATGACGATGGCCCCGATTGCGGCCAGCGTCACGAGCGTCTTGATACCGAGCGTCCGGTTGGTGACCTCGTGGTAGGCGGTCTTGGCGATGTCGTAGCCACCCACGATCGTCGCCAGGACGAGGATGGCGGCGCTTGCCATCTCGAAACTCGTGAGGTAGCCGAGACTCCAGCCACCGCCGTAGAGCAGGCCGCTCGTCGCCGTGACGATGGCCTTCCGGTGTTTCCGGTAGTACTGCGTGATTGATTGTTTGTTCATGTTTTTAGGCGGTCTGGGGCGTGTACCCCTGGCTTTCGATGGTCTGTACGAAGGCGTCGGGGTCAGCGACGCTGTCGTCGTACTCGATCTCGACGCGGCCGGTGGCGTAGTGGACTTCGACGTGCTGGACGCCGGCGACGTTCGACAGGGCGCGTTCGACGGTGCTCGCACAGGACGGGCAATCGAAGTCGAGGACGCGGAACTGGGTTGTGTCGCTCATTACAGTTTGAGGTAGTGCCCGCACCCCAATAAGTATTTTTTAGATGATA
The DNA here is from genome assembly GCF_001647155.1 of Haloarcula sp. K1. Taxonomy (NCBI): domain Archaea; kingdom Methanobacteriati; phylum Methanobacteriota; class Halobacteria; order Halobacteriales; family Haloarculaceae; genus Haloarcula; species Haloarcula sp. K1. Next base: position 24,060 of record NZ_LRHL01000016.1, on the reverse strand, counting down.
TGTTTGAATACAGATATGGGGAGTTGGAACAGTCAAATCGGTCGTCTAGAACTTTCGCTATTGCGGGTCCATTCTGTACTCGATTCTACGATAGACACCTGCCTAACTTTTGTCCCGCTACCTTTTCCCGCATGCTCGCGCTCAGTTCTCGTATGAGTAATTCTGATACCGACCACCGTCTTGATGACATCGCGGTGCGAGATACTCGGGTTTCGGACGCCATTGACGAGCCGATGCGGGCGATGATCCTCGACATTCTGTCCGAGGAGGCTCTGACCGCGACCGAGGTTCACGAACACCTCGACAATCGTGGCGTCGACCGGACGGAGAACACAGTTCGCCACCACATCAACGAGTTACGGGATGCTGGCCTCGTTGACGTCGTTCGCTTCGAGGAGGGCCGCGGCGGGACGACAAAGTACTACCACGCAAACACGATCGTTCTCTCGTACTCACTACCAGATTCCGCCGACGTCGCCGTCGAGGAGATGATCGACGCTGTCCAGCCCCAGATTACGGACGCACTCACCACGCTCACCGACGAGTACGACGACACTATCGAGGAGATCGTCGGGGATATGCAGCCCTGCGAGCACTGTCAGACCCAGAAGTACGAGTCGTATGTTCTTCTGACCGTCCTGCGACGTGCGTTTGTTTGTGCCCACAGAGATTCCTGAGGGAGAAACCTCGGGATTGTGGGAATTTCATTAGATACGACACGGCACGAAACAACCGGTCGCTGAAGGCTGCATACTGATCGTTCTGATTATGACTGAGTGACTCGCCTCGGGGTATTCGCCTTATCCACCGATAAGAGACTGAGGAACTACATAAGATCGAGTCTCGAATTAGGCACCGAATCAGTCAAATCTACCGGAGTGTGTCTGCGTTTTAGACTCAGCTTGCTCGACGACGACGATTAACGATATGACGAGCGATCCGACGACCAACCCACCGAGGACTACGACCAGCACCGCTACCGTCGTCTCGGGGGAGACCTCCGCCATTGGGACGAACAGTCGCAGATCGGTAACGAGGACGAGCACCGCGCCGACAACGTCGAAGAACAGGTCCAAGACCGTATCCCGGCGGCCATAGTGATCGAGTACAGGTGGGAGGTCAAACTTTCTCCCGAACTCTCGCGCGAGAAGTTCGATCAGCTCCCAGTATACTCCTGACAGAAGCGTAACCAACACGACAGTGGTCCAGATCAGACTGTTTCCGGCCGAAACCGGTGCATACTCGAGGGCGACTATCACGCCAGCATATAGCAACGCTGCCACGAGTGCCGCCGACAGCGTATGGGTGAGGTGGTCCCACCAAGAGATCTCGTCGTATGGACCGAGCATACCGTAGGAGTGAAACAGACCGGTGACGGCAATCCATAGTGGAAGTTCCGGGGTAAGTCCCACTCGGACTCCGTAAAACCAGTGGGCAAGGACATCGACGAGAACCGGAATGAACACCAGCAGAAACGACACGGCCGTGTTGACTACTGCGGGAGCGTTCCTCTGCCGGACAGCAATATAGAAGATGACTGTGATGCCCGCTAGACAGGCGAAGACACCCAGAAACAATAGTCCCTCCATCCGAACCATTATTCTGGCATAGGGGATTAATCGCTTCGATTTCCGTCCCGAGAACGAACGGTTTCGACTGGTACTCTCCCTGAATAATCAGATGGATGAGGTATAGCGGCAGGCGAGCAGTCGATTTCAACCTCAATCGATTCTCCAACCGTGGTCGAAATCTCTTCATCGAACAGTTCGTCAACAACGTGTTCGAGGTCGATAAGGAAGCGATCGACCGGCGTCTCTCGACGGCGGTCGATCGAAGCCACAGCCAAGCCAGACAACCGTATTCTGTAGCTCCCGTTCAATCGGACGAATGCCGAAGGTGTCGTGGTAGTAGCAGTGGAAGAAACCACGCATCAGCCCTGGTGGCTTGTGCTCTCGTGTTCGCCCCGTCTCCGCCGGGGCGAATACGTCGAACTCTACGAGAAACTCGAAGGAGAAAGGCTCAAACAACGCTAACGTCTCGGTTTCCGCGACATTGAAGAACGACTCTACCGAAGGATCATCTTGCAGGGTCGCTGAGCGCATACCACCTCAGCATAGACCCTGCTCTTTGGTGTGTTGGTCGTTTTATGACACCCTCTAACGTGTCTGTTTCCTGAGCGCGGCGAACGCGGATTTCCAACGCGGCGGACAGGATATGGACGATATTTTCAGTCGACCCATTCAGCGTGAGTGATATACTCGGCACTCTCGTATTCTATCAGCCAGGTACCGTATCCTTCACCTACATTGAGTCCCTCATGCTCGCGAATCCGGTCAATCACGGACTGGAAGGCTTCGTCCCTCTCGTAATATGCACTGTCGATCGCTTCTTCCACGACCTTTCGTTCAGCGTCTGTGAGGTCTGTGAGAGTGAACAAGTACTGTTCTCTAATTCGGTCGGCAAGTATGTCACTGTCTGGTGCGATTTTCGTCACCTCATACTGGTACTTAGTCTGGGATCTGGAGTGTGAGCTAACATCTATCTGATACCGATTGCCGTCATGGATCAGCACATCGTACTGTGGGTCTGGAACAAACACTGAGTCGTCGCTGACTTCTGATACAGGGCCATATTCAATGTCAATCGAGTCTTCACCGTCGGCTGGCGGATTTTCGTCCGCAAAAAAGTAGTCGAAATGCTCACGATCACTTTTGGGTAGATTCTCGTATTGAATCTCACCGAATTCCGGTGCCGCTTCAGTTGGATTGAAATCAAGAGACACCTCATAGACAGTCACCTCACTTGTTCCAAGCATAGTCTCAGAAACCCGATAAAAGGAGTTGTTGAACCTAACAGTATCACTGCCATCTAACAGCGGGTCATAGCCTTGCCGTGTCGCGGTACCGTTTTCAACGGCTGCCGCCATGACTCCGTACGCTCCTGAATCAGGTTGCGCTGTCATTGAAACTTCACTAGCGATGTCGTCTGCTGATGCCGCTCTCATGTCAAGCGAAACGGCTGGATGTGCGCATCCGGCTAGCGCGACTGGAGGGAGGGCTATTCCACTTGCGAGGAATTGGCGACGCCGCATGCCAGACCGAACATTCAAACAGGATGAATGTTTTTCGATCGCGTATCGATGGTGTGTCATGTCTGGCAAAGATTCCTATCGGCTTACAAGATCAATCGCTGAATATAGTTTCATTACCTGTATACGTGAGTGAAACAAGTGTATCGTGTACTTTCGAATATGGATCAATCACGTCCCTGAGAACCACTATCCCTCGGCAAATTTAGGGGTGAATTATTTTATCGACTACCCCGAACCTGTATATCTGCCCCACGAGGTCGAAGACGAAACGACAGTGAACGAGAGCTATTCTGTGACGGTCCCAGCAGTGGTACGGAGAGAGGCTGGTGTTGAAGCTGGTGACAAAATCCGATGGCATGTCGACGACGGGAATCTTTCGGGGCTTGACCCCGAGGCGATTGACGCGTGGAAGGGTATCCTTGCAGGAAACACGCTTCTGAACAAAAAACTCTTTATATGCACCGACAAAGGCCCACTGTGGACCGACGTAGATTCCTCCATGGCGCAGCCCTCCTTCCGACAGCCGGTCTGGTCGGACTCTCTGGCTGTAGTAGCTCAGAGAGCCCGCCGCCACGCCGGTCCCGGGTCCTCAGCACAGTTACAATCGATAGCGCCCAACTGCTGGCTGAGCTCGTCGACGACCCGTGGGTAGCCACCAGACGAGACGGCGTCCCAATCAATGGACAGAACGCGCAGTCACTCGACAGCAACGCCAAGGATTCACCGAGTGGACTGTCGGTCATCGGCTCGCTGAGTCCCGTTGGAGCGGCCCAAGCACAGAAAGGCGGTGGTGGCGGTGGCCGCGGTGCTGTTGGTCGTGGCCGAGGCTCCTCCTATTCTGATGCGCCTCGTACTGGACGAGGCCGTGCCAAGTACCACGGTGGCGCCTACGTTGGGACGTGGTACGATGACCACGATGACGAGGTGCGCCGGGCCGAAACCGAGATCTCCGAGGTGGGCATTGCCCGCATCGGCCCAGTAAGCGACACCGACGAGGAGCTGCCTGCGCCAGGGCCGGTTTCGTGGGATGAGACGTGGCAAAATCCCGATGATACAGTTAGTATCGACGTCACGAACGCAGGCTGGTACCGAGTCGGCACGCACACTACCGCAGCCGACGGCACTAATCTCGGCTGGGAGGCCGTCGATGTCCTCGTCAAGGACGACAATGATACCTACAGCATAGCCCAGAAGTGGAAGGTCTCACCCCGAATTTGACCCACAGCTCGCCCGTCCGCCGTCCATCGCCCTGAGTCCCCCCAATGACACCACGACCGCACCATCCGCGCCACAGCGTCCCGCTGCTGCACGCGCTCACGTTTATCGTTGCGCTGTGTAGCTTTGCGTACGAACTCGTCTTTGCCGAACTCTACACAGTTGTCTTCGGCGGGAGCGTCACTCAGTACGGCCTCACCATCGGATTGTTCTTCTCGTCGCTGGGGCTAGGATCGTTCCTCTCAGGCCGATTGGAGACAGACCCCGAGTCGAACTTCTTCCGTGTCGAAACGTACCTCGCCGTCGTTGCACCGCTTGGGTTCCTCCTCGTCATCCTGCTCGGAACGCTCAGATACCCCGCTGCATACGCGCCACTAGTCGGCGCGATTGCCCGGCTCCCAATTGTCACAATCGGGTTCCTCTCAGGGTTCGAGTTGCCGCTGTTGACCACACTATCGGAATCCGTTCGGGATACGGCGCGGCCCCCCTCCAGTATCGCCCGCGGGGTTCGGCGACTCACCAGCCATCTGAATCGGGCCTTTGGAGTGGTGTTGGGCGCCGCTTTTAGCATCAAGCGGCGAGAGGGCAAGCCGAGCGACCCAGCCGATGAAACAAGTGCCTATGCAGCAGTATTGGGCTTTGACTACCTTGGCGGGTTAGTCGGCTCACTTGTCTACGTGTTCTTCCTCTATCCGGCAGTTGGACTCATACCGTCGGTGTTCGTCCTTGCGTTCCTGAACGGCGTCGCTGCGCTAATCTTCGCGAGCACGACGGCGAACACACACAGACCAACGCTTCGAAGCCGACTCCCACAGCCAGTAGGATCAACGGGGAAGGCGCTGTTCGCAGTCTGCCTGCTCGTCACAGCAAGCACGGGTGCCGCGGCTGTCAACGCGGGCCCGGTTGGCGAGGACGTCTCTGAGTACTACTTCGAACGAGAATTTGAGTTGGAGTACGCTCCGGGGGCGATGGACGTTGCTGTCACAGACACGTGGACGACGAGGTACCAACGCGTCACGGAGTACAACCGAACGTGGACCGGCAGCGGCGACAACCCGTACTTCGGTGCCACCACGGAACACTGTCTCAGATTGGATTCCGCTGTCCAACTCTGTGAGTCGTGGGCAGACAGCTATCATCAAGGGCTCGTCGACGTCCCGCTGTCGATGTTCGAAAATAGTACTGACACGAAGGTTCTCCTCATCGGTGGGGGCGATTGGGCGGCGATGGACCGACTGCAACGCCACGGGGTTAGTGTCGACCACGTCGATATCGACGGCGAGTTCATGCAGCGGGCGAAGACCGATCCGTTCCTTGCGCAGTACCACGACGGAGCCTACCGATACGAAAACAAATCGACGCGCGTGCAAGACGCGTTCCAGTACCTTGAGCAGTCCGAGCAGCGCTATGACGTAATCTTGCTGGACATCCCTGGGGCGACCGACGACGACCAGCTCCCGCTATACTCTGTGGAGTTTTACAGTCAGCTGCGCCAGCATCTTACAGCAGACGGCGTGATCGCGACGTGGACGTATTCACGGTACAGCTACGCCCAGCACAGAACTGCGTACTACAACACGGTTCACAAAGCCGGCCTGACGAGTGCAGCACCGTATTTCGCATGGGAAGATATTGACGCAGATGGCGAGACAGAGCGCGTCGAGCGGTTCACACTGCTCGCACCGGCACCGCGCGATTCGCTTTCGCCACATAACGGCACAGCATACATGAACCGCTATCAGCACCGCTACCAAGCGGTCGAGTGGGTAGACACGCCGAGATACGCCGGTGTCCGGCCGAATAGCGTGTTCCATCCAAACTACGATATCCTCATTAAATAATGGGCGACACAACACACCAGACCACGACTGAACTCTATCTGGCACATCCTGATGTGCCGCCGTCGTTCAACGCGATGGATGTAAAACAAGCACAGACGCTCCCCTTCTGTGGGGAGACAGCTACCTTCCGCGTCATCGGCAACTCACACGCCGTTACTGCCGACTCGCTCGGGTTCCATGAAATTTGCTCGTGCAAACCCATCTCCGAACAGGATGCCGAGGTAATTCCGCTCGAACAGGGCTGTATGGACTCACTTGCGAGTCCACACGGTGTTTCTAGTGTGGCAATGACACTCCCACTATCGGAATTTGACCCGGAAGCGGACTACGACCTTTGCTACGAGTTCGGGCCACGTGCCTATACGGCGATCACGACCGACGACAGGACGTTCGAGACGTACCACACCTACCCAGAGCACGACTTGCTGGTGGTTACCACCACAAGCATCACGCAGTACTGGGCCACGACCACGATCTAACGGACCGATTCACACATGAGCGAGTACACAGGCGACGTAACTCTCAACGGCGGCATAGAGACACCGGTTCGGATGTCCGGACTGGAAGACATGTATGTACAGCCCGACTCGATTGACGGCGATCTCGACTTGCGGAACGTCGAGTACGTCTTCACCGGTGTGCCAATCACACCGGCTGCTGACGTGGCCGACCCGGTGACTGATATCACCGGTACGCTGGAGGATGGCTACACGGAACCGGATGGCGTCCATGGTGACCTCGCGGTTGGCACAGCCGAAGATGTGTTCATCGCCCACGGCGCTGTCGATGGGGCACTCTCGGCGCGTGGCCCCGAACAGGTCTTTGACGCCGGCACAAGCGATGCGCCGTCTCGTGACCCCGCAACCTACGACGTCACGGTAAGTGGCTGGCAACAACAGCGAGAGGTAACGGATCCCAACACTGGAGTCGTTCTCTCAGGCTGTCAGTCCACCGTTAACGTGACAGGCGCGACAGGCAGTGTCAGCTGCTATCTCATTGGGACGAACAACGAACTCATTGTTCGCGGCAATGCCTCTGTCGAGGTCCATATTGTCGGTCGGGACAATCGAGTCGACCTGGGTCCCTACATCGACGTCGACACGGCCGTCGAAACCGGGTTCGACAATACGATCGACGTGCAGCCGTTTCCGGCTGACGATCTCATTGAGACGAGCGAAGACGAAGCGTACAGCGCGGTCACGTTCGGCCGCGCGAAGGTGACTTATCAGTCGGTTGCCGAGGATGAGGACTGGTGTCGAGGGTGTGGTGAAGCCGCTGATGCGATCATCGAACGCCAACAAAAGGAGGCGTTCTTCATACTGGGGACGCCAATCATTACGTACGAAGAAGGGGGCGGCAGCTACGAGTGCGAACACTGCGCACACTCCGCCCCGGATACATCGCTCACTCCGGAGGAACGGCGTGAGATTTTTTGAACGACTATGCTCCAAATAAACAATCACGCTACTGAATAGCTACCCCAATGCCCAGTTCACTCTCCCCTAGCGACGTATGAGCTCAGTCCCCGACGCCGAGACATGTTCGTATCGCTTTGACCCGTCAAACGAGACAGACGCGTATATCGAGACAACATGGGAGTGCCCACACGAGTCTCACGCAGAGAGCGACAACTGCATCTTCCATATGTCGCGTGCCGAGCGCCGGTCACTCGATGTGACCGACGACGATATCGTGCAGACACTCCGTGAGAACCTCACCTCTCAAGACCCGCGAAGTAACGAGTACGTCGGGGCCGACCTTCCCACAATGTCGCTCACATATCAGCAAATCGACGGGGCGACAAACCATCTGCTCAACTTCCAACATGCCGATATTGCGGCACTAGACATCACCCACGGCCACATTGCGCAAGGAATCAATCTCCGAGAGGCGACCATTGGCAGTCTCAAGCTCGACGATGCCATCCTATCGGGTATTCTTGAGGCGACAGCAGTCACGGTCACCGACGAATTCTCGGCGAATGAGACGACGTTCCACGAAGATGTCCGCTTTTCTCAGGCACACTTTCACGGTCGTGTCGACTGCGATGAAGCGATCTTCGACGAGGATACGAGCTTCCGAGACGCATCATTTACCGGGGAGACCTCATTTCGGAACATCACCGCACGTGGCTCCAGCCACGAGTTAGACGATCATATCTCCTTTGCTGGCGCTCACTTCGAGTCAGCCGCATTGTTCAATCGCGCAGCGGTTGAGTGTGCGACGTTTGCCGACACGCAATTCGACGATGATGCGACGTTTACCCACGCGATATTCGGCGATGACACCACATTCGCGACTACAGAGTTCCGCCGGTCAGCAACGTTCAATGAGGCCACGTTCAACGAAGACGCTACGTTTACCGACGTTACTGTCGATGGACGTGCCAACTTCCGGGGAACCGAGTTCAATGGCGGCGCCCGTACCGTTGAAGATGATATCGCATTCGACAATGCGCATTTCCGTGGAGATGCTGATTTCAAGCTAGCCCGGTTCCGGTACGCTGATTTCAGCGAAACCACCTTCGATGGGCGGCTCAACCTCGACCGTGCGGAGTTCGAAGCCCGGGTCGACTGCCATGATATGCACGTGCTCGGCGACCTCTGTCTCGACCGGGCGGTGTTCAGCGATCCTGTACATGCCCACGACGCCACCTTCGAGGGCTCTGTTAGTGCCTTCGAAACGGAGTTTTACGGCGACGCGGATTTCGTGAACGCGACCTTTGGTGGGCCTGCGACCTTCGATGAAGTGCGGTTTCACGAGGACGTGAGCTTCAAGAGAGCGACGTTCAAGTCCGAAGCCAGCTTCGTGGGTGCGCTCTTCGAGGGGGAAGCAAAATCGCTCGAAGATAACGCTACATTCGAGGAGGCGGTCTTCGAGACCAACGCTACGTTTCGGGAGGCTACGTTCACGAACCTGTCTCTATGGGATACTAGGTTCGCGGTCGAGGTTGATTTCACCGGCGCGACCGTTACTGGTGAGGTGCATATCCGTCTCCACGCGCTTGACGATGATATCTATATGAACTTCGTCAGAGCGAGTATTAGTGGCGGCCAAATCGTCGAACCCGGCGATTCCAATATTCCATTCGACTTCACCGAGGCCACGGTCGGAAACGTCCAGTTGGGAAGCGAGAACGGGTCCGGTGAACTGCTTGATCAGTTTCGGTTCTGCCGTACTGACTTCGACCATTTCGACTTCTCGGATCACCACTCGTACTTAGAGCGGAACGACTGGGTTCTACACGAGTTCAGCGGGAACAACGCGACTGGCGATTTCAGCGTGGAAATGACTCCCGAGGTGATTGAAGAGACCTACCGGAAAGCAATGACGAGTGCCAACGACGTCGGCGATACGCCCGCGAGTCGCGAGTTCGAATACAAGCGGTTCCACTATAACCGGCGAAAAAATCTCAGTCTCATCAGAGACGAATACTCGCTGGACGCAACGACGAAGGCAAAGAAGGGGGCTAGTGTCGTCCTGAACCGTGTGATGCAGTTTACCTGTGGCTACGGGAATCGACTCCCGCGGATTGCTGCGCTTACGTTTCTTCTTCCACTCGTATACGGTATTTTGTATGTCCTCGGAGGCCCCTTGGAGACTGGGGCAGGCGTTGTCTGGAATGCCGAGGACCAGCTGGCAGTAATAGGAAACGGCATCTACTACTCATACATTTCCTTTTCGACCATCGGCTACGGCGGAATCGGTCCTATCGGGTGGGGAGCGAAGCTCCTCGCGGCGAGTCAGGGGATGCTCAATGGACTCCTGTTCACGCTGCTCACGTTTACCCTATTCAAGCGGGTGCTTGGTGGGAGTTAACCACGCCAGAAAGGTAGTTGAACGCGTCCACCGAGCACTGAAGCTACCGAAAACCGACCCCGCCAAGGTACAATCCGTTAATTGACACTGAACAACATATTTGATCCAGCACTGCCATCATCGAACCACTACTGCTCACGCGTGCATACACACCACCGCTTCCGGTGAAAAACCACCAGACTACAGTAGTATTTACACTCGAAACACGGTGTGGTGAACCTGGGATGTGACCATGNNAGTTGTGCGTAGGCCCCGTCACCGTCAGTCGTGACACAGAACCGGTTTGGCCTTGCTGCACGAGGATTGCCGTCGTTCTCTTGCCACTCTTCCAGAGTAAACTCAAGCGCCTCCAACTCGCTGTCAGCACCCTCAAAGACGGCCGCGACCGATGGCTCCCATGGTTGTCAGCGACGTATGCGATCTTGACAGCGTCGTGGTTGGCGTCAAGTTTCGTCCACCCATCGAGCGCTTCCGGCGGGTCCTCGGCGAACTGCTCGATTTCGCGTTGGGTCAGTTCGGCTTCTGCGGCGTCGCGCCATGCTTGCTTGATGTCCTCGGCTTGGGACCGCTCGATCTCCTGAAGGACGTCGCTGTCGATACAGTCGGCGGCCCAGGCAAGCACGGTCTTGGCCTTCTTGTACCTCACCTCGGGTTCGCCGTCCAGCTGTCCGAAGTTCATCTCTTGGGGAGACATCAAGAGAACTGACGACCGCCAGTAGCCGGGGTCAGCGTCGCATTCCTCGTCGGCATTGGGAGCCCACGATTCCATCGAGGTCCGGACTTCCTCGTGGTGTCCGAAGCCGGTTCGGACGCCGCCGGCACGCAGGATTCGCTCCGCAAGGTCGATGGTTCGCTCGCGCTCGTCAGCGGGCGCTTCATCGGGGCGGTCAACGTCGGCGTAGAATGGCAAGCCGACTTTGCTGATGATCGTCTCCTTGTAGTTTGGGATAAGCAGCGGTTCATCGAGGAAGATCGGGTCGAACGGTGGTTCGGCTGTCGGCAACATACTGGAAAGCCTCCAGCCACCGAGGCGGCACAAAATCGCTCGGCTGTGGTGACTCGCCAGACATAGCTTGATTTCACGGGTTCAGCGACTGCTTGATGTTGTGAACAGCACACATCAAGACGAGTTCACGAAATTAACCGTATCAAGTTCACGCACGCACGGCGTCGCCGAGCGTGCGCTTGATCGTCGACGAAGACGACCACGAGGAGTGTGTTGACATCGACAAGTGTTCTGAACACGGTCTCATCAACTTCCGTCCCGGGAAGCCCCACATCCTGACCGTGAACAAACGGTCGTTTGGAGGGACCCGTCTGCGAGGAAGTCGGAACATCAAAGAATAGGAATTCCCACTTCGAGCGCACTTTCCTTTCCACGATTAGTTTGATGAGAACTCATACAGAGTATGGACTAATTCTCGAATTTCATCAGTTTCGTCGATCTCGGAGAGCCATCGGTCGGGGAGTGAGCTCGCACCAAACCGAGCGCCAGCAAGAGCGCCGGTGACAGCACCGATTGTGTCGGCGTCTCCACCCATATTGACAGCGTTCACAATGGCGTCTTCGGCGGTATCAGCGGTAAGGCCGTGGTAGAGACTTGTTTGGAGCGTGGACACGACATACCCGGAGTTCTCTAGCCGACGTCCCTGGATTTCACCGGTCTTCACGCTGGTTATAGCGTCCATGACCTCCCCAGACTCGGGGACGTCGCCTTTTCTCGCAGCGAGATTGTAAGTCCCGATCGCGACATCAAAGGGAAGATTTCCCTGGATGAGATCAGCGAGCACCATGTTGTAGATGGCACAGCTAGCTTGGCATCGAGGATCGGCGTGAGTGATTGCACTTGACTTGAGAGAGTAGTCGAGAATCGCTCCGAAGTCGTCGGTGTAGGCAATACTGTAAGGAGCTGTTCGCATCAGACTCCCGTTGCCTGCGTTACTCCCTTCATTGCTCTGCTCCCATTCGCTACGACCGGCACTATCCCATGCTTCGCCAGTTTTGAGGCGACGGATTGCGCCAGACGTCGTCCCATCAATGTCGAAGGGGCCGTCGTCATACCAACCGACAAATCGGTCTGCGATGTCTTCTCCGTCGAACTCCCCATTCTCTGCGAGCGACCGGGCGATACAAAGTGCGAGGTCGGTATCGTCGGTGATGGCCCCAGCAGGCTGGTTGTGTGATCCATACCCACGCATCTCGGTCACTGTCCCGTACTCGTTGTAGTCACACGCCAGTCATGCACTGTTGGTACTGGATGTCGGTGAAGTCCTGTCCGACACCGGGCCCCTGTTGACCTCGTCGACTTCATAGACATCACAACGCAGAAACTCCAGAACAATTCGTCTTGAAGATGTGGTCTACGAACGGATCAAAGCAAACAAGCAAAATGATGCGACAGAAGCCATCAGGAAGAATGGGTGTTCGGGACAATGAATATGCTTTTTGTGGCCGTGAAGGAGTGTGGCGACCACATTGTCTGCCACCCGTCAGACCCCACTGTTTCCACTATTAGGATTACACATTGAGAAGGGGTGGTTAGGAATGGACACCCTCCCCCCACTATTTCCACTAAAACTAGCAAGAGGAGCGGAGCGGAACGGACTGTCGATTTCTTTCACTAGGACTAGTCCCTGCAACAACACGTTTCTAGCTCTACTACGGTCTAGCTATAACGGGATCAGTATAAACTTTTCCCGTATTCAAAGTTCATTCTCATTAGCGGCAACTGTCTTACTGTCCTTTACTGGAAATAGTGGGGGGAGGGTGTATCGATAGTCAAAAGCGACCATTCTCACTTCTGTACTGCGATTACGATCGTCTCGTGAATATACTGGAAACGGTGGGGTGTCTAATATTTATAAATACCAACTTACTGGAAATACTGGAATCCGGTGGTTCCGAGTGCCTGCCACAACTCGTCACCTGATGACCGCAATTTACTGGAAATAGTGGGGTGTGTCCAGCTGACTGCAACGCTCTATTTACTGGAAACACTGGGGTAATCTCCATGCAAATACAGGATAGTGACATCTACACGTAGCCATCTGCTCCCATGCTTCCAGACTTTGACTTCATCGTCACTGAGGGCAAGTTATACACTGGAAATAATGGGGTGCCTCTCATATAGTGGAAGAGATACCCAGTCCTGGTTATACTGGAAATAGCGGAAACGGTGGTCGAAACAATTATTGTGACTGCCTGACTCATTCCAGCACAATATGAGTCCTCGTTTTCAACCGGATGATACACTATACAAACGCCGGAATACACTCAAAGTCGAGTATGTGCCGGATGACATCGTTGGCCGGGACAACGAGATCGAGGAATACGAAGCTGCGCTGCAACCAATCATCAACGGTGAGTATCCTGACAACATCTTCATCTATGGAAAGACTGGTGTCGGGAAGACCGCCGTAACGAACTTTCTGCTGAATGAACTCCGCGACTCAGCGGCCCACTTTGAGATCGATCTCACTGTCATTTCGCTCAATTGCGATGGCCTGAGTACGAGCTATCAGGCTGCGATCAGCCTCGTGAATAATCTTCGAGGTCACGAAAACCATATCGCCGAGACTGGCCATCCTCAATCCAAAGTCTACCGCCTTCTCTGGGATGAACTGAATAAGCTCTCTGGAAGCGTCATTATCGTTCTCGACGAGATTGACCACATCACGGATGACACTTTCCTCTACCAGATCAGCCGCGCTGACAATAATGGCTATATTGACAACATCCAGCTCGGCATCATCGGCATCAGCAATGATTCGACGTTCCGCGAACAGCTTGATGCAAAGGTACAATCCTCACTCTGTGAAACGGAGATTTCGTTCCCGCCATACGGGACGGAAGAACTCCAGAAGGTGCTCGAACAACGGGCCGAGATAGCCTTCCACGAGAGTGCACTTGAGGATGGGGTCATCCCGTTGTGTGCCGCCCTCGGTCGCCAGGATGGTGGCGATGCCCGACGGGCGATCACGCTCCTCCGGAAGGCTGGCGACCTCGCACGTACTGAAAACGCAGACTCGGTTACGACTGACCATGTCGAACGCGCTCAGGAGAAACTTGAGGCCCAGCAGAGCATGGACATTATGCGTGATCTGACTGAACATGAGCAACTCACTCTCTATGCGCTGACCACGCTTGCCGCAGAGGAGGAAACACCTGCTCGCTCTCGGATCGTCTATCAGCGATATAAGGAGCTCTGTGAGTTCCAGGGCCGAGAACCACGCACTGCACGCCGGATGCGTAGTTTCCTCTCTGATTTCGAAATTCTCAACCTCACCTTGTCTGAGATGGAACATCGTGGCCAGGACGGTGGCACGTACCGCCAGCATGAGCTCAACCGCGATATCGCGACTGTCGTTGACGCCCTCCAGACGATTATTGGCGAGTTTGGGGCCCATCAGAGTATTATTGAGTACCTGCCTGACTCTGGCGAGGAGTTCGCCACGATGTAGTCCTGACAACACACCACTGTTTCCGGTGAAAACGGGGTTACGACGGACCAACCGGCGCCACGTACTGACTCTTTACGTGCTCGCCTTCGCGCCACTGCAAGTAGTAGTATTCCCGATCATCGATAGTCTTCACCGCCAGCGTGCCCTTCGAGCGTGCGATCTCCGCTGCCTCGTACGCCTCGTTGATCTTCTCGTCCCACTCGTTTGCATTCTCAGCCCACTCCTCGGGCGCGTCGACGGCAACCGCGTCGTCTGTCTCGCTCTCTCCGAGCGTCTCGGCTAGTTCGTTGACGGCGATGACTGCGTCGTCGTGTGCATCCCGAACGTCCTGATCGAGTGCCTCAACATCGATGCGATCTAACGCAGACAGGGCTTGGTGGGCGTAGCCTTCGTCGCTCATACGCTAACCAACAACAGCGGACTAAATAGGGTCTGTGTTGGTTAGCCAGACACGCCGCCATTGATTTGTTCTCATACCTTACCACTTCCAATGCAGTACTACCAAATGTTACTAACTTCACTCATAAATGTTAACTAATTATATTAACTACTAACAGTAGTTACTAACGATAGTTACCACCGTTACTAGCGAACACTAACAATTGATATTAGTAACATACAATAATTATTAGTAGTAACAACACACAGGTGTAACACATGCTGGCATATACGGTGTATAGCGAGGCTGGCGGCGTCGGCAAAACGACGACCGCAGCAAATCTCGCACACGCCCACGCGTCAAATGGACTCAAGACACTGGTTATCGACCTCGACCCGCAGGAGGCCTCGCTTTCCTACGTCTTCGGCGTCGACGACGATCGCGATGATGGCGAAGCTGACAATCTCGTCCGGCATATGGTTGGACGGGCGAAAGGCCCGTTCGAGGATCTCATTCGAGAGGACACAGGCGTCGACAATCTGGATGTCATCCCTGCCCACAACATGCTCTCAGGCTTGGACACGGCGATGCGTCGCGCCAAAGAGACTGAGGAACAGATGAATCCCGATGCCGAGTGGGTCGAAGAAGAGCAACTCTACCAACTACTCGGTCGCAACGGCATCCACGAAGAGTACGACGCGATAATCTGCGACCCGCAGGCATCCGAGGGCCAGGGACTGTACAACGCGGTCATGGTTACGCAAACGGTCCTGATTCCGGTCGAACTCTCGGGCAAAGGATCACTCAGTATCGACGGCCTGGAGCAACTCGTCGACGGACTTGAGGGCAACCTCGACATCGAAGTTGGCGTACTCGGAGTCGTCCCCGTCGCGTTCGGGGACACCACGGGCCAACAGCAACATCTCGAAACGCTGCAAGAGGAGGTCAAATACGACGTTCCGTCGGTATTCCGGAAGCGTGAGTCACTGATGCAGGAGATGTGGGATGCGCGGGCGACTGCCTATCAGGTGGTCGAAGAGGCGTACAAGGACGGCGAGAAGGGCGTTCGTCGTGTCCCCGATCGGGAGCACGAGACGCTCGAAAAGTACGACGACCTCGCAGCGGAGATTGAGGAGGCGTTCGACGCATGAAATCTGGCGCTGGCTCACCGTTTGAGGACGACTTCGACGAGGAAGAGGACACTGAGGAACTCGATAAAGCTGAGGTCGAACCCGAAACCGACCCCATCACGACGGATACGGAGACGGAATCCGACACGACCTCGGAGGCAAGCCATTCCAGCAACTCACTCCCGTACAAGTACCGCCGTGATGGCGTCCAAGACGGCCGAAGTCACGCAAATCTGTTCCTGCGAGAGGAAGCCGAAGCACATGTCGAGGCCGTCGTGGATGCGATGGAGGAAACCTTCGAATCGGAGACAGTATACAAGATTGATGTGCTAGAAGCTATCGTCTTGGCTGCTAACGATTCGTCGCGAACAGTCGCGGACGAGCTTCGGAAGATGGGCTACGGGATGAAATGAACGAGACTAAACAACGTGTATTAATTGATTGTACAGACCAATGAATCGAGCTAATTTGCCTTCGTCCACTGCTTAATCCGTTGAGAAACCTTCGCCTGAAGTTTCGTCTTGGATATGCTACTCCTGACGGCCCTACTGTGACACGTCGGGCAGAGAGCAATGAGGTTATCGAGGAACTGCTCCACGTCGGGAACATGTTGATGTATTGGGGTTCCGACAGCCAGCACATTCTGGAGATGCTCAGCCAACGAGGGCTTTCGTATGTCGTCCCGAAACGGATGCAGACGAGCGAGATAGCCCAAACAAAGCGACTCTTGCAGCGGGGTCAAGACCGATACGAGACCGACCGCAAGCTCCATCTTGGGAAGAACGAGTGGCACGAGACGACGCTGATCTACCGCCGGAAAGAAGACTCTGAGCACGACGACCACCGGCAGTATTCGGTATTTATGTCCAATCGCAGTAGTGACTTCCTCACTGAGTACGGGTACCGGTGGGAAATCGAGAGCGGCTACAGGTCGATTAAGCGGTTCATGGCTGCGACGACATCGAAGAATTTCGGGTTGCGGTTCTTCTACTTCGCGTTCGCGTGCTTGTTGTACTCAATTTGGCGTGCGGTGGATATACTCGTGCAGGTCGAAGTGACTGGTGAGTATGAACACTCACCGATGATAACGGCAGACAATACGCTAACGTTGCTGAAGAAGGAGACAGGAATCGGGTAGTGAGGATCTCCATCCGTGATAGCGCAGCGTCTGGGTGGCTACGCTGCCAGAGGTCTCCGAAACTCGCGTGTATAGTTGGTAGTTCAATATAAATGAGCGTTTGGAGAGCAATCTGAGCCAGTTCCCGATCACTGAACCAGCCAAAACCACGCATCATAGCCGTTTATCTGGGTTTCGAGACCAACAGGAAGTGGTGCGTGAGACGTGATTCGAAGCAGTTCGGGCTCGTCGTTCCGTTTGAATATCTGTATTACTTCCATTCTAAACCCGCTGTCGTCTTATCTTCATTTCGGAATATCAAAGCGCTACGAGCGAACATCGATTTGCATTGGTCCGGATCTGAGAGATGAGGGAGTACGCTCTATGCGTTCCCCTCTAACTAATTAGAGGCGAGATCAGCCTCTGACATTATCTAAATACTTATCTTAGATATAAATACGGAATATCTGAATTTTAGGAGTCAATCTAGTCCCTAAAACAATTATTTCAGATACATATTGAGACTATCGATAGTTAAAATACCGATATCTCCTCTCAAAGTGATTACTAGCGTTATAGTGTTGTCGAATTTGATATCCCGAAATCTCGTGCTCTGGTGGAGTTTCCAGTTGACACACTCAGAATGACACTTTAAGACTTGTCACCAACCCACTCATAATAATGCTTGTACGCTTGTTATCTAAAGCCGATATTTTTCACCCTACTCTTTCAGGTACAGTTCACATAACAGATAGGAAGGGGTTGTCAAGATCGAACTCCGCGGTTACTGACCGCCAGCCCTATCCATCCTACAAGAACCGGCTGATACTATTTTATTGGCGGTCCGCGGCGAAGCAGAAGCGTGACGTAGGTAGTAGCAGGAACAGATGATGCCGATTACGGACTTCCCCGAGGCTAACGTGCAAAGCTGAGTAAACGAGAGAGGTCTGAGTGTTCGTTACCTCTGTCGGAATTCAGCCCCTGTTAGACTTACCGGTGGCTTCAGAGTAAATGTACAAACCGTCCGAGTCGCTTCTGTCGTTCAAAATTCCTTTGAGGTTAGCTTACGCAGAGATATACGCCACTAAATAGCCGTCTTCGGTCCCTATGAGAATCCCTTCTGGAAGTATTACAGGATGGGTAATCGGCGGACTCTTAGTCCGACCAATAGTAAAATCAACTTCTCCTTTATGATTAATGGCTACGACTTCATTACCGGCGGCGACAACTGCCGATTCGGAGGTAACTACGGGTGGCGTCACCACATCTTCCAAATCAACTCTCCATTCACGGTTGCCAGAAGAAACGTCAAAGCTTTCAACTCTCGTCTCAGCACCGATGAACACTGTCCCGTCAACAATAGCTGGAGGTGTCAAATGTTTCCCCACCGGCTTCTCCCACTGAACATCGCCGCTGATGGCGCTAATCCCTCGGAGAATCTTGTCTCGGCCAGCAGCGATGATAGTCGTCTCATTGTTATTATCAACTGCCACAGGCCCAATACAACCGTCCGTATCAACGGACCACAGCTCTTCTCCGTTCTCGATAGAAACAGCTGTGATTCCACTGTTATATCCACCAACGTACGCGCGCCCATCGAAAACGGCTGGTGAGGCTTTGATTGGATCGTCAATGTTGATATTCCACTGATGATAGCCGTCTTCGGCGCGGATTCCTGTCAGTTCACCTTTTGATGTCCCCACAATCACACTATTCAGGTCTTCAGTAACAGTAACGGGACTAGGCCGTCCATCTATTTGTGACTTCCATTGAACCGAACTTTCCTCAGAGCTGATGCGATAAACCGCCTCATCGTATGCAGATACAACGAAATCTTGTCCGATGATAGCAGGTGTTGTTGTCGCAGTTAACCCAACGTATTCCGTGTCCATGACTTCCCCGTGCCCATTGACTAGTGATATTCCGTCACCGATAGTTGAGGCGACGATCTGTCCGGCTCCAATCATCGATGCGCCGTTTGGATGCGTGCCAACATCTGCTTGCCATCGCCTCTGATGGGGCTCGGAAGCAATTGAGTTCTGGCTGTACGCAGTCTTCTTCGCATTTCCGCGGGACTGTGGCCACGACTCGTCTAATGAAACTAAGTCAGATTGAGTTTTTTCGCCATCAAACTTCTTAGTCGCACTCGTACACCCGGCGAGGAAAAGGGTCACCGCTCCAAGAAATGCACGTCGTGTACGATATTCCATTAATACTCACATGATCTGTACCAACCTAATAGTTATTGCGGTTTCATTCCGCTTTCAGTCGTCGTACTCAAGTCGGCCGCCAGCACCGAACTCGTCGACGTCAGCGTCCACCCGGTCCCGTGACGTAAATTTCGCCATAGTTCCCCATCCCAGTAGCGTGTCGCCGTCGGACGGATTGTCCCTAGTCTCCGCAGTGCTGCCGGTTTTGAACAGCGCGTGTTGATTATCCCCATAACTAAGTGGGTCAGTCATCGCGTTCCAGTGCCACTTTGCTACCTGTGAGTTCGATTCGTCGTATCGTGCCACGTCGGGCTGAGAGAACTGCCAACTAATCTCAGGGCCTCCAGCGCTGATAGCCACACTCTTTTTATCAACCCCTCCAGTTTTGTCATCTCTTGGCGCTCTATCTACGAGATTGTAATCGAGTACTCCTTGATCCCACTTGTGTTCAGGCTCGGCATACCACCAGTGATAACCGTTATCCCATTCGGCTTGTCCTGGATAAATATTGGCGTTTTGTCTCATCGCGAAGCGATTGGTTGAGGTGTCTTCGTCGAGTTCGTAGACGTCAACGGACTCCACTAGCTTCCCGTATGGACGGCGTGGGTACGGCGTGTATCCGTTAGTAACATGATCCCACTCCGGGTCGATGCCGCTGGGACTTACGGCATTCGTCTCAGTGAATAATCGATTTGCCTTCTTGAGTTCCGATTCAAATTCCTTAGCCTTTGAGACAGCGCTTTCACTCTGGTCCTGTTGTTCAACTGCTTCCTCCTCCGGTTCCTTGGCTACATAAAAAGTTGCTCGTCCCGATTCGTCGATACCGTACACAAATCCAACAATGCGACCATACGAATCGTCTGGTTTCACTGTTACCGAGGAGGAGGCCTCCGAATTTGCCTTGGCCTGCTGTTGAGTGTCTATAATATCGCCTTCGGAAAGCGGACTCTCCTCTGAACCGTAGACGGAATTGACCTGAACACTACTGTTCTGGGTCGCACTCCCGATGCCAGTGAATCCTGCACTTACGGCTGCTATTCCGAGAGTCTTCACCACTTCTCGTCGATTAATTGACATGCATGTGGCCATTCATGTAAACTACTTATAGTATTTTCGCTCTTATGTAGAATTACTAAACCCGCTGTTATCTCAACTCCTCTACCCCCAGACGTTGAGTTTGATGTGTCCTCCTAAGAACGAACACCAACTGAGAAATGAATGTTGGATGGAAATAACATTGAAAACATATATAGTAGAATACATTAATAGTGACATGTGAAAGATAGGACCTCAAAACAGAATTACTCGAATACAACAGGCTCAGCAGGTCAGATTAAAGGAAACAGCAAATTTGGACTGTTTTCTCGGCGTCAGGTTCTTCGAGGTATCGGAACAGCGGGGATCGCTGGCGGGGTGTTATCGGGAACGACGGGAATGGCCGGTGCTGCGTCGGACAATATTCTCGGTGATTTTGAGGACGGAGTCGATGGATGGAAGACTTCCGGAGGGAATACACTTGAGACCGTTAGCCGCAGTGACAAACCTGCACCTGTCACGCGTGGGAAGTCGGCGCTCGCGGTCACGTCCGACGTCATCACCGAAGCGCATGTGAGACAGGCAGACGAGATTGTTGAGCGCGATAAAGTGCGCGACGAATTAACCCGCCTGCCAACACAGAGTAAACTGACTCTCTACTCCCTGTTACTGTTGGAGCGGGAGGATGAAACGCCGTCCAAGCGTAACCGAATTTATGAGCGGTATGTAATGGCTGCAAAGCGTATCGATGCGGATGTACGGACTGACAGAACGATTCATGACCGGTTGTCACAGTTGACGTTGAAAGGATTCCTGGACGTAGATGAACAGAATAAGGGCCCCAAAGGCGGCTCATACTATGAGTACGAATTTTCGATTCGCGCCGATTTGGCACAGGAAGTACTTCAAGAGGACGAGCGGTTAGTGGAGTTGTTTGCTACAGATGAGACATCGACGACGCTAGACTCGTTCTGATTCTGTCGTGATACGGATTAACCAACAACAAGATCGGCTACAATTAGTTGTTGGCTAATACTCATCTATACTCTATAATTTGATAGCCAGCAACTTTACTTACCGGGGGTTAGACAGGCAACTCCGATTTCGGAGCCGAGACACTCTGATTAGTTTGATGATCACGACCAGTTTTTTGTAGTGAACGGCAGGTTGCAATCTTGCCCTGCCGCGAGATACTGCGGATTCCGTCAATTAATGCTTGGTGATCATATCGGCATACGAAATGTAGATTATGCCAATTTTGCGAATTATGTATATTTCCGGTGATTATAGCAAAATAAGGATTGTAGCAACAATCTACATAATATACAAAATGTAGATTGTGTGGATGGCGTACGCAATCTGTCTGACGCAGAATTAACATGGATGAACTTCATTAGTATCGTATGAGTCGAGCAAAACTTACATTATCGACGAAACGCACGCAACCTTCAATGTTCGCACAATGTGCATCATCTACAAAATGTACAAAATTCATTTGTTACGGAGGTGCTGACCTATGAGTGCCGACGAGTTTGAGGGGCTCCCTGGAGCAGCTGTCTCGTTGCTAAAGGGGGGCGTAGGAAAATCCACGATCGCACTCAACATCGCTGATAGACTCGCTGCTCGCGGCCATGAGACGGTACTCCTAGATCTGGATAAGGACGGGCACATGACGACCCAGCTTGGGTACGATGATGCCTACGATCGAGATATTAACCTCGGTGACGCTCTCATCGATGGTGAGGACCCCGAGGACCTCCTTATTGAGACGGATTTCGGCGTTCACCTTCTCCCGTCGAGCAACGATCTCGAGAATGTGGAGACGAGGCTGAAGGACGAACGATTTGCAGATGTGAAGCTTCGGCGGAACGTCGTTGATCCGCTCATTCAAAACGGATACGACTACGTGATAATTGATGCGGCAGGCGGCCGAGGGAAACTTTCTGACAACGCTCTCATCGCAGTCCAACGTGTCATAGTCCCGCTGATCCCACGGGCTGGCTCGATTAACGGTCTCAATAAGATGATTGAACGTCAAATTTCTCCAATCCGGCAGAATATCGGGTTAGATATCCTCGCAGTTACCCCAAATATGATTCGAGAAACAATGGGGCAGCACAACGAGCATCGGACCCTCGTTGAAAATCTCAATCGAGAGTTCGGTGCGTTCGTCCCTGAGTATGCTCGTATCGACCCAGAGATATTCGATACTCTTGATGATTCCGAGCAGACCGTTGAGAGTATTCCAAAGCCTGGAATCCGGGAACGGACTGCGATTTCCCGCGCGTTCAAGCAAGGAATGCCCGTCTCAGAGTTCGACGAAGACTGCGACCAGATCCCGAATTTCGACCACTTGGCGGACCTCGTGGAGGAACACAGTCATGCCTAATGAGGACGACCGTTTCGGAGACGTCGCCGAACAGCTTAAACAAACGGAAGAAGAGACGTCGCCAGACGACGAGCGTACTGACACGGAGGATGAACCGCAACCGAATGAGGAGATAGATACTGAGGACACAGAGTCGGAGATTGAGTCCGCACCTGATCAAGATAAGGAGGATATGGACGAATCCACCGGTGGACCAGCCTTCCCGTTTGACGAGACTGATATGCACGGCTTCTATGTCCGGGAAGAGACATGGGATGGTGTCACACGGATGCGATCCTCGGTGACTGCCGTATGCTCAATGTTTGATGTCCCCGAGTTTGAGGGAAGAGAATTTCAAGATGCATGTTTAGAAGTGATTGCAGATCATGGTGACGAGGTCGCCCTGCAGATTCTCCGAGAGCGTGGTATCGAAGCTGATGAGGAACGTGTACAGGAAGTTATGGAGATATTGAGTGAACAGGCCACGAGCGACTAATTTGGAATTTTTCCGATTATCCTTATTATTTGGATTTTGTAGATTTTGTACATTATGTGCATGGTTAAACTCTCTATCGGACTACTGTCTTGCGATTATGATTGAAGCTGAGTCCGAAAGACGGTTGCACAGTAGATGAGACTAACCAGCTCAATACATTTAGATCAAAATTAACCTGACTTAGGCACTATCTAATTCTGGATGACCTCAGCTGGGGTTCGTCCGTCGAGTGCTTGGTTCGGTCGTTCGTGGTTGTAGTGGTGTCTGAAGCATCGTAACTACTGTTTCGCGCTGGATTGACTGACCCTCCAGAAGGAGTGAAAGCGGTCGATTCGCACGGTCACAGTCTGGAACCACTTTTCGATGTGATTCCGGATTCGATAGTCGAGCCGACCGCTCAAATCGTGACGTGAGAGGGCAGTCAGATAGCCGCCAGCATCAACGAGAAACACTGTCTCGGCAACATCGTGTTTCTGAGTGAGCCGGTGCAGGAACGCCGCCGCGGGGTCAGTCCCGCGGCGGCTGAACACGTCCACTTCGAGAAGTAGCTTTGGTTCAGTGTCGACAGCGGCGTACAACCACTTTTTCTCCTCGTCGATCTCGATTTGTTTCTCATCGACCGCGACCCGCGACGGCTCTGCAGTCGGCGGGTCACTCTGTGCCTCAGACAGTGTCTGCACCCAATCCAGACCGCTCCGTGAGAACGATCGACACCCAACAGGTCTAAGATAGCGACCGTCTCCCTGATTGACAGCCCCGCAGTATGGAGACGCACCCCAAACCGCCGGACGGGTGTCGGGGTGCGCTCATTCTCCCAAACGTCTTGGCTGTCCTTATCTAACGTTTCTCTGAGGAGGTCTGCGAGTGGCATGAACACTTCTCGCTACAACTTCCTCGCT
>NZ_LRHL01000015.1:0-12346 GCF_001647155.1 Haloarcula sp. K1 | reverse complement strand
CCAACGGAGACATGAACAGTTCTGTCGAAATGGACTCCCAGACGGCAGCGTACATCAAAACAACGTAGACGGACGCAATGGCTGTCGACAGTCGCCATCGAACTCCTGCCACGAGCCCGGCCAGTGGGAGGCCGTAGAACGCTATATCACCCACAAGCGAGGACAAGAAGTATGAGATACCAAACGCACAGAAGTATGTTAGAAACATCGCTGTACCTCCGATAGATGCGACGAATAGCCGTCGCCACCCAGCACGCTCGTCGGTGTCATCCTGGACGGACTGCTCGTCGCTTTCCTCGGCCGTCGTGTTGACTGCAAGAGGACTCTTCGACTGTGTCTGGATGTGGCTGGGCTCCGAACGAGGGCCATTGCGAGACTGCCCGTTGGCCTCCGTTTCGCCCTCGACTTCCTCAGTGATCGGGACTTCGCTCTGCAACGCAAGCACTCTGTGGGAGTCCGTTTCGGGACTGCTTGCTGGCTCTTGGTTCGCTGACTCTGGCAGATTTAAGCGTCCCGTCTGCTTGATATCGATTTCGCAGAACGAGCACACTGTCAGGAGGTTCGTGGTCTTGTTTGTCCCGCCGTTCTCGGCGGGGATTCGTCGCACGACCTCCAAATCCTCCGCGGGGAACCGCGTCCCGCAGTTGGTGCAAGTGTTGTTGTCCAACTGCTTCCGGAAGACGATCCGGTACGCCCAGTCTGGTGGGTAGTCACCCCGGTAGTTGTCAGGGTCGTCGTACTGCGATTCGATGCCTTCCTTCATTCTGATGGACACTTCCGCTCGTCTCCGTATTTAAGTCGCGGGGTCGTTTTGTGCCGCGCCTGCCAGCTGGGCGCGCCGCTGGGCGCGCTCGGTGTTTTCCATGTCCTCTGAGGCGCGACACTCTTGGTCAGCGGCGGCTGTCGGCGATGCACAGCAGGCTGAGTACATCGGGTTCCTTCACCGGGAGCCGTTCGTAATCGATGCTTACCGGCTTGGATTCGCCGTCGGCGTTCGCGAGGACTACACCTACCAGTCCTCGCTACGGAACGTCGACGTCCCGATTGAGATTCTAGACAACGATTTTCGGAATCCAGACTTGGACCGGTAC
This sequence comes from Haloarcula sp. K1, assembly GCF_001647155.1. Taxonomy (NCBI): domain Archaea; kingdom Methanobacteriati; phylum Methanobacteriota; class Halobacteria; order Halobacteriales; family Haloarculaceae; genus Haloarcula; species Haloarcula sp. K1. The sequence continues at coordinate 11,255 of NZ_LRHL01000015.1, read as the reverse complement.
ATTGAGCGCTTCGAGCAGTACGAGCCGTCAGTCGGGATGCTCGGGGACGCATACGACCGGCAAGAAGCGCGCCGGTACAACCAAGCCGCACGGGAGCTGAAACGGAAGTTTCCGGGGACGGAAGCTATCATCGTCCCGAAGTGCCGCGACGCAATCGACGTGATCGACGAAGACATGATCTTGGGCTATCCGATGGGCTACTCCGACCAGACGGCCGACGAGTACACGGATATTGTGGACTGGCGGGGGCGGCGCGTGCATCTGCTGGGGGCAAGTCCGACAAAGCAGTATCCGGTGATCGAGGAGCTAACACAGCCGCGTGTGACCGGTGAGGAACCAGCCGATATCGTTGGCGTCGACTGGAACGGGGTTCATCTGGCGGCGCTTCACGGCGAGTACTTCTCACCACACGGCTACGCGAGTGCGGACCACCTCTCGATACGGGAGACGGTTCAACAGAGCTTGCGGCACATCCGGTCATACTGGAAATCGCGGGGTGTGTGGCCGACCGTGGAGACAGACCGGAGCGCGCTAACAGCGGAACCGATGGACCCCGTCTGGGCTGCTGACGGTTCGAGAGCAACTGTAAATGGTCTTGAGGATGCGATTGTCGTCGAGTATGAGAACGGACAGACGCTCGCGTACCGGAGCCAACACGAGCGAGACAGAGTAGAGTACCGGGCAGGACTCACTCCCAGTGAAGTTCACGGCTAGAGCCGAACGTGTCGTCTCAGAGAGTTTTGTGACTCCTGGTGGGGTGAGGGAGTTCCAGTTATGAGCGCGAAACCGTCACAGGAGACGGCACCACAGTACAGTTGTCCGAATTGCGGTTGCACGAAGGCACGAGACTACGGAAACGACGGTACGAGAGAGTGTTCGGGATGCGGACGCGACGCGACACCAGACCGGAAGAACTACCGTGCAATTTTGGATCCAAGCAAAATTATACCTGAGTCAGTTGACGCACCTGTTCACCATCCAGAGAAACACCTGTCCGAAGCGTTGCCAGACGGCCACAACTACTGACTCTGACTGTAGTTTTGTGACTCCCTTTCTGGGTGAGGGAGATACAGATGACGACCACACAGACTGAGCGGACTCGTGGCCGCTTCGTACTGATTGGATGCGGCGATGCGAAAACCGACCAGCCAGTTGCAGTTCGCGATCTCTACACTTCGTCGTACTTCTCGGTCAAACGATCGTATGCCGAGGCAGCTGTCCAGTGGGCTCGAACTGCTGACCGACGAGCGAACACTTGGGCGGTTCTCTCTGCAGAACACGGGATCTTGATGCCCCGGCAGACGGTCGCCCCGTACGATACGACCATTGAGGACCTGCGCGGCGAACCCATCGAGGGAGAGCCACATTACCGGCTGCCGTCAGGGGACCGAGTTGAGAGCCGACTAGATCAGTGGGCGCTCCGTGTCCACTCATCACTGGGCGATTGGCTCCGGCGGCCATACGCTGCCGATCAGCAGGAGTCCCCCTGTCGGGAGTTGGTCGTTCTGGCCGGCAGCGACTATGTCGACGCGCTGCGTAAGCGCGGCATCTTCGACGGACGACCAACTGCGATTCGGACTGGACGAGAGACGTACACTGCCCTTCCGCCGAAAGCGACAGTTCGCTTCCCTTTCCATGAGCGTGACTTCGACGGGATGTTCGACCAGATGGGGTGGCTCTCGGACCGCGCCGAAGAACTCTCGTCAGCAGCGGCTCCAGCTCGACGATCAGAACTCTCGGCCTTTGACGGCGGCTTCGAGCGCGATTCTGCTACGTGGCAAACAGGCCACAGTGGCGTCGACGTCGAGGGGACTGAGCAGGCAGGGCTGAATGCATTCGAGAACGTCCCCGAACGGTTCCTTGCCACGAGACAAACGAGTCTTGCGACCGACGGCGGGGAAGGAGAACAGGGTGGATAGCACGCAAACCCACGATACCGACTGTGTTAACCAACACTCATCGCTTCTGTTGGTTANNCCAACGGCGACCCGTTCACCGCACCCCTCGGGATTCGATTTGCCGATCATGTCGCCGTGGAGCCAATCGACAGAGAGACAGCAGCCGCCGTCTACGAGGCGCATCACTCTTATATGGGGTCGCTGCCGTCGGTCAACCTCACCCACCACGGGCTGTACTTTCAGGACTCGTTGGTCGGGGCTATCACGTACCGGTATCCACTGATTTCGAAGAAGCGAATCCGGTACGGCGTCGACGGCCAGCTCTGTCCCGAGCCCGTCGAGATCGACAGTCTTCCCACGGAGATCAGAGCAACCGCCCGCCAGGTGCTTCCGTCGACGGACACACCAGTCGTTGACAGCGAAGTGGTATCCGGCGACTCACTCGTCGAGGCTGCGCGGATTTGCATGGGCGTTCGGATGCCGAACCTCGCGTCGGCGGCGCTGGCTCGCTCACAGGAGCGATTCTTGCAGGCTGACGACCGTGACACTCGCTTCTTGTTGACGTGGGTGCGCTCGGACTACGACGGCGCGATGGTTCGAGCGCTACAAGACAAGGGCTGGACCTGTACGGGCTATCGAGAACCAGGGCAGGCAAGCAATCGCGAGAACAAGCCGATTCGTGAGCGATACAAGTGGCGCTTTCTCTGTCCCGTGGACACTGCTCGCGAGCAGTCAACACTTGCACGGTGGTCTCAGTGACCGACGTCCAGCCCGAGGCAACGGCTGAGTGCTGTCGGTTCTGCGGAGAGAGGGCTGATATCTCCGGCGAGGCGTACACGTATGTCCGGTGGCCCGACGAAGTGGACCGAGAAGACGGCGTGTTCCGGTTTGCGATTTGCCGGGAGTGTGCGCTTCAGGACCGCGACAACGTCGAACAGGCCGCTTCGCTCTTCCACGAGGCAGATCGGGACTATCTGCTTACCTGCGATGTCTGTGGAGCTGTTGGCTGCCAGTCTGCCAGTACTCGTCGGCCAGCAGCGGAGACGTATCGACTCGCGAGCGTTATCTCCTGGTCGGTGACAATCAACGGCTTCGACGGGGCAACACACTCTTGCAGTGAGTGCAGTCCTATCCTGCCGGTCGACTGTGTGAAACGCCCTGACCGGACATACGATGGCGGAGTGCCGCGTCTCGTTGAACCGCCGTTTGATGCAGTTGCGAAGACAGCAGGCGATGCTCCGGCAGACAGTACACAGGTCGAGATCGGCGGGTGGACTGGGTAGTCAGTGGTAGTTCCACGAAACCGGTGGGTCTGGTCCGCTAATGAGCAGTACAGAGCGTTTCCTTTTCAGACAAAGGGGGAGTTTGTCTGTGGACTGCGTCCGGTAATGAACGGTGTCAAGAAGACCAGAACACCACCAACTGCGGCGACAGTGATGCCAAGACCGAATGGAAGTATCGTCAGTGTAGCGGGGTCATACGTCATCTCGAACGAATAGACTGTACCTTGGTACTGGACGGCGTTATTAGCGAACGTACTCAAGGTGGCATCTTCAACTGGGGCTGCTCCGCCATCATTCACTCGATCAAATACTTCTTTCTCCGCCGAAGTAAGATCCGAATACGGCACCGTTGGTTCATTTGTATCAGGGACGGACTGGTCAATCTGAACCATGTAGGGTGTAGATTGTATCTCACCGTATGCAGCAAATCCCGTTGTTGCAATCCCGATGATGAACAACCCGATACCAGCGGCTTGGAGGGTGGGGCGAAGTCGTGGAGAGGGACTCATTAAAACATTATTCAATTTACCAATTATATCAAACTTTTCACCGAGCGCTGGTCGGGAATCGATGGGTTCGCAGGCTTGTTGAGCAGGTATTTCAGCCAACGCAGTAAGCACAAAACTCCAGTCACAGCGGTAGCGAGTCCCAATTTTGTGTTCCTCTGGCGGGTGAGAGGATGTCTCGAAATATGTCCTGCCGTCGTTCGGAAGACCTGTCTCAGCCAACCACCTCGCGGTTCGTCGAGTCCATTGCGACAACTGTTCGAGGGCAGTCTGACAGCGCCGATGTTGAGGCGGTCGTCCTCCGTGCGGTGGCCCAGCGCTCAGACAGCATTGACCTGCCGGACATACTCGAACTTCGCTCGCTCCTGAACGTCGACGGTGAGCAGACAGACACGCTAGAGGAACAGGTCACAACCATCATCAGCGCCGTCGATGCCGAACTCGCTGGTTGGGACTGCCGGGAGGCCTGCGCATGAACTCAGCAGGAACAGCCACGTTGGGTGATTTCGGCGCTGGTGGCCCACGCTCGGATGCGCTGATTGACAAGCAAAGCGCGGCACAAGAGGCCTCTGCGGGCGAGTGGGAATTTCTCGCCGCTGGCAACGACACGATCGGCTGGCACATCCCCGACACTGGAGCGACAGTCTTGCTTAAACACAGTGACGCTGGCTGGACGCTCGAACGGGCGACCAAACTAGTCGGGACGCGAAGCACACTCGATGCTGGGCTGGAGCTTGCCAGTTCATACATGGCAGACAGACCGGAGGGAGCCTCGACATGGCGATGATCGAGCGCGAGCAGTGGCGTCGCGAGGAACGCCACCGTGTTCCGGCAGCACTGGCACGCGCCTGGTTCTGGCAGTCGGTTGCGCCGCACAAGGTCGGCTTCTGGGAGGCCGTCGACGAGACGCTTCTGGCTCACTACCCGGGCTGTCGGTACAAACGCAGGACGACACTCGATGACTTCCGAGAGGAGGATTCATGAGCGACACTCCTGACCCAATTCTCGACAAACTCCCTCCAGAGCGGTTGCTGGACGCCGATCATCTCCAGCCAATCGTCGCCGGCATCAACTGTATGCACTCAATGGAGACGGTCAAGCGGTATCTCGCCTACGAAAACAAGCACGAGAACCGGACGCCAGTCCAGTCTCGCCTTCGAGAGCGGGCACGCGAGATCCGTCGCGATGAATCGGATACCGAGGAGCAAGCCATCGTGTGATTTCTGTGCCCCAGCGGGACGAGGGGCGTCCCACAGAGGGCGTGCCGCCAACCGATCATGAGTAAGAACAAGACAGACGAGACGGCTGTACAGCAGTGCGACGACCTCGATATCGACCCTGATGCCGTGGATATCGGTGATGGACTGAAAACGACCGAGGGCACGTCTGCACTCGCCGTCGTCGGTGTTGACGCTGAAAAGGAGCGGGTGAAGGTGTACCCCCCGTCCGGCGAGCTGACGGTCAATCGCTGGGTGAGCATGGACCTGTTCAGCGTCCACTCCCCGAACGAGGACATCCAGACCGACGCCGACCGGGAAGCGTGGTTGAACGAGACGCTGCCGAAGAAGGCCACGCATATCGACGGCAACGTGTACCCACTCAGGTACGCCATCGACGAGGACGGGAACGTAATCGCGGAATAATCGAGGAGCCGTACCACCCTCTCTTTCGCTCACTCTCACGCTCACGGTTCCCGAGCGCTTGCGCTCGGGGGACACGCTCCACCTTGGACCGGCAGGCCGGTCCGGCGGTCCCGCTTCTGGAGGCAGGTAAGGCTCATCGCGATGAATCGGGTGGCAGGGAACGAGCCGCCGTGTATTTTCTGTGCCCCAGCGGGGTGAGGGGCGTTCCATAGAGGGCGCTCTGCTGACCGATCATGAGTAAGAACAAGACGGACAAGACGGCTGCACAGCAGTACGACAACTACCCCGATCCCGACGCCATCGTTCACTTTGGCGATGTCTCGGAGGAACTGGTTGAGTTGATCGAGGAAACGCTAGAAACGTCCAAGTTCCTGTCGACCTCTCGCGACGACCTGCCGGAAACGACGCTGCTCGTCGAGGCGGTCGAAAATGAGTGACGACCAGCTGTTCATCGTCGTGGAGGGTGTCGGGCCAGCAGATTTTCCTGAGAACGAGGCGAGTTCCAACAAGCAAGACGAGGCCGTTGCTCTCGCGAACGACATACACGACCTAATTCGTGAGGAGTACGGCAAGGAAGAGGTCGAGGGCGTCATCCCGGTGGTCAATCCCGACGCCCACGAGCAGATGCAGGCGACAGAACTCTGACCGGGCGGTGAGAAGGCAGTTTCTTTAGCCATGGTGCTGGCTGCAACGCCCGCTCAGTAAGCGTGCGAACTTAGCAAAACAAGTGACAAAGCCTATTCAAGTATCCTTTCAACGGTGCTGTATGATTGAGCGGCAAGAACGGAACATACGGCGAGACGGAGCTCTCTTTCTGCTCGGCTTCGCTGGCATAATCCTCGTTGAAGTCGTAGCATCATCAGCGCCGGTCGGAAGTGAGGAGACAGTAGTTCATGGCCTCCTCTTCGGTTGCTCAACCGGGATAATGCTTTCCGGTGTTTTTCGTGCTACCAGCAAACAAGCCCTTTACTCAACGCTCGCACTGGGGGTCGGTTTTGCCCTTGGTGCTGTTATCGACCTATTCTGAGTCGGGTCTATGTAACCCGCGGTAAGTGGTTCACTGCACTGCGCACTCCTACCCGGGAATAGATTCACTCCCCTCACAACAACTCTAATCCCCGAATTTTCTGCGCCCCAGCGGGGTGAGGGGCGTCCCACAGAGGGCGTGCCGCCTGTCATTCATGGCTACCACAGAATCCCGTAGCGACGCCGACAGCATCGACGAGAGCGAACTGGAGGAGGCTGACCCGAACAACCGGACCGTTCGGGCGCTGACCGAAGTGATGACGGTGTTGGAGTCGATTGGTCGGGCACGAAACGCTGCCGACCTCTTCTTGGTCAACTCCGGTTCCGGCTCAGAGTACCTTGTCGACACTCGGACAGGGAGTTGTGAGTGCAAGTGGAAGCAGTACAACCCCGACAAGGAGTGTAAGCACCAGAAACGAGTCGCCTTCGCCACCGGTGAGCGACCTATCCCGCAGTGGGTTGACGACGGCGCTCTGGACGACCAGTTTGGGCTGCACGTCGACGGCGACCCTCGGAAAGCAGTCGCTGACGGCGGAGTCATGCAGGTCCGGTTCGACGACGGCGGCGTCACGGACCCCAACGAGGACCCCTTGGCTGTCTCTTCTGAGGATGAACCACGCACGAAACGAGCGAAGCAGGAAGATATCGACGTTTCCTTTCTCGCAAAGCCCGGTCGGTACGAGGTCCACTCAGCGTCGGATAGCCGGTACGAGGTCGATGTGCTTGAGGAGACGTGCAGCTGTCCCGATGTCGCCGAGCGATGCAAGCACCGTCGCCGGGTCGAGATCGAGATCGACGCCCAGCGAGTCCCCCGCCCGGATGGAAAATTGCCAGACGCCTAACCGGGCGCCACAGCGTGTTTTCTGCCCCTCGGGTCAGGTGAGAGGATGTCTCGAAATATGTCTTCACAAACTGTCCAGACGGCGTTGTCTGCAGCTACGCCGGGCTGTCCCGAGTGTGGCGGCGAACTCGACAGCACCGGCCGAGAAACGCACTGCGAGGACTGTGGCCTGGTGACCGACCAAAACCGGATCGACCGCAGGCCAGCATGGCGGACGTACGACAAGGAGGAACAGCAGCGCACGGGCGCACCCCGGACGGCCACTCGGCATGACCAAGGCCTGTCGACGAACATCGGCTCGCTTGAGAGTGCAGACATCTCTCCGAGACGGCGTCGACGGCTTGCTCGCCAGCGGCGGCTCCACGGCCGGTCGAAGTTCACCAGCAAGCGCGACCGGAATCTCGCTCACGGGCTTGGCGAAATCCGACGCATCGCGAGTGCGCTGTCTGAGAGCAACGCGGTGAAAGAGCAGGCATCAACGCTCTTCAAGGAAGCCCAAGACAAGGACCTCCTGATCGGACGGTCGATTGAGGGCGGTGCAGCGGCCGCTGTGTACGCCGCCTGCCGGTGCAATGGCCTCGTGACGATGGATACGGTAGCCGATGTTGCCCGGTGTTCTGCATCGCACGTCTGGAACTGCTACCGGACGTTCTTGGTGGAACTCGATCTCCCAATCCCAGTGTCGCTCCCGGTGGACTGGGTGGCACGGATTTGTTCAGACCTTCCATTCGACGTTGCCCCGGAGATTCGCCAGCGGGCGCTCGAACTAGCGGAGCAGGCGACCGAGTCCACTGAGGTCAATGGACGACCAGACGGTATCGCAGCCGGCGCTCTATATCTCGCCGGGAAAGAGTCAGACATCCGGCTCACGCAGGCGACGATCTGCGAGCCGCTGGATGTGCATATAACCACGGCCCGCCAGTGGTTCCAAGAAATCGAGGAGCATATCGTTGCGTGACCGCTCGCGACCGTTGTTTTGCGTGCCCCGGCGAGGGTGCAGGGCGAGCCAGCAAGCACGTCCTGAGAGAGACATATGTCAGTTACTGATACTCCAGAATCGGCGGCACAGCACGGCTCTTCGAGTGTTTTTGCGTCGGTCCCAGCGCCACGGTCGCCAACGAAAGTCGCATCGTTTGTCGAACGAGTCCTTGTCGAACTTCGCCACGAAGCCGTGGCTGCTCGGTACGTGACTGATCTAGACCGGGCTGGAGCGACGACAATCTGGTGCCGGGTCGAGCACACGCCGTTGGACGTCGACGCAGAGTACGTTCAGATTCGAGACGACCCACGATTGGGTGTTGACGTCGAGCCGTGTTCGCAGGCGACGGTTCGAGAACGACTGTGCCAGTGTCTTGACCACGACCGGACTGGGCGCGTCGACGTTCGGCCGCTGGCCGACGTTTCGATGAGCGACGACTGATTTAGCTCGATTGGGCTTTAGTGAATCGCTATAGGGAAGCCGATTTCTCTGCTAATGAGTTGCTGTGGCAGTTCCTCAAACGTTTTGAATACTCCAGATGTCGCAGATTATTTCAGCCATATCTTCACTCCGCTCTGTAATCTGCTCTATCCCCCATTCATCGTACTCATCTGCGATTGCTTGCGTCATCAGAAAGTCCGTCCTTTCTGTGTAGATGTCGCACTTCTGTTTGAACGGTCTATCTGATGCTGTCTGGTTTACGCTATTCTCTAGTAGCGTTAGATTTCCTATACGGTTCTTGTATTCCTCAAACTCCTCCTCAGAGCAGTCAAGATACTGAATCCACGAACTGTATTTCTCAGCGTTCCACACTTGACGAGGAGCTATGTGTTCAATATCAACCGTACTTCGGTCTTGAACTCCTTTCCCGCTCCCTGACCGCATATAGTGTTCTTCCTCTATCCTATCCAAAATGTACTTCGTGAAGTCGTTGGTCTTGAACTCTTGATTAGGGATTTTCTCTTCGAGGATAGTATCTGTCGGAGCACGGTCTTTCATCACACGCCGAAGGTATCTGTTCGGGTCGTTGCTCCGATCTATCTGTGAGCAAGTACGAGACCAGAATCTATCTCGACTCGTGTTGGAGTCTCGCCCTCCAATTTTCGCTCGAATATTAAATACTTCCAGAATGTTGAGTGCTTCAATCACATCGTCAGCATCATCGTATTCGCTGACGATTTTAAGCAGCAGAGTCCGTATACGGTTGTTTTTGATTTGAGTGGATACCAGCTTAGAGTTGAGTTCCTGTAATTTTTTGGGTTTGTATCCATTGCTGACTTCTCCATTGACGACATCAACATACAATTCAGCCTTCTCTAGCATATCTTCCAAGATTTCTTCAACCGCGATGTCCTCTTCTTCAAGCTTGTATTCAAGCAGCTCATCAACGTAGTCGTAGAGCTTTCGCTTCGACACGTTGTCGTTGACTTGCGGCGTCGAGATAGACATGAAATAGTGAGTGAAAAATCGGTAGTTCTGAGATAGCTCGGGGCGGATGACCGTCATAATCTCTTCCCAGAGATTCTTCACTCGTGTCTCGTCAATCTCGGAGTTCTCGTTTGCCTCCATAAAGAGACGGTTCTTCACTAAGTCAACTGCCCCGAGATCAAGACCCTTGTCGTTCAGGCTTTCGAACAGACGGAAAGCAGAGATTTCACTACCACACTCGATTTGAACGAGGTTTATCGAATGAATGAGCTCGTCGTATATCTCCTGAACTTTATTTGCATCTAACTCAGAGAGTTTCTTCGTGTAGTATTCGTATGCCTCCCCAATCTGAGAATCATCTAACAGATCGGTATTGCCATCGAGAACCTTTTTATAATCTGGATTGTGGAACTTATTCAGTTTGAGCTTCTGATAATCTTTCCCAGTGGTTCGACTCTGTATCTCCAGAAACTCTTGGACGAATCCTGCGATATCTTTATACTCTTCTTCCTGCTCAAATCGGTCTCGAATAGCACACAGAATAATAGATATCGTAGTCAGTCTTTGCTGACCGTCCACCAGTTCGAACTTCTTGATGTTCCCATCTCGTCGCTCAATCACGACGAGTGAACCTATGAAGTGATTGTCTCTATCACGGGTCAAAGCATAGAGATCATCCCAGAGTTCACCCCATTGGTCTTTATCCCAAGCGTATTCCCGCTGGTAGTCCGGGACCTCTATCTGATGGGAGCCTTCTAAGATTTCACTAATATCGTAATCATCCGCATCTAAATTAAATCCCTGTGTGGACATTCTGGCAATCAATTACATTCGAGAGTATATAAATATCAGTACCAAACAGTAGTCTTTAGCTTCGATGCTACGGTCAAACAATGAAGTCAACAAGGCTTCTCTGTAGGATTTCTCCAGGTACACCCGCGGACAGTGCAACGACACACCGCATACTCGACGAAGCCGCCACTCCTTCGAGGGTGGCGGCTTCGCCTCAACCACCAATAGCATTTTGAGCTAACTGAACGACTTTGCTCGTAAAGCGGGAAATATGCGATATGAATCATCGGTGGTTTCCCGCTTCACCTCCCTCGTTCTAACGGTCGAACCCGACGCCATCCAGCGATTCACCAGAGCCCTTAATTGTCTCTCCTGTTTGCAGACAGGAGCCGAGTGTTGATCACAGAGCATCTATACAGTCAGCAATTCGTAGTCAATCAGAGATGGAATTTCAGCAGAAGATGGGAGTGATAGTCTCTGCGAGTGTTACATTGGCGTCTATTTTTTGGCTTCCACTTCCAGAATATAGATTCACTCTGTGGGTTCTAGCAATAGTCTTGATTGGTGGCGATGCATTCACAACTAGTCTCTTCCCATATTTCAATGAAGAGGAGCAAGATGGGGTCACACGGCGACTGTGCGGGGCACAGCCGACTCTTTTCTGCATGGTCATTACCAGATTACCCATTCTCAGTTCCGCAGCTCTGCTCTACTTTGCTTGGATCAGGTCTGGATATATTATTAGCTATGGCGACGGTGCAGTTCCTCCTGAAGTGATTCCATTTATGCTTGCGATCGGAGGGATGTACGCGATTGCATTCGTCTTTAGCTAAGACTCACACCTCGGTTGTGTAGCGGT
>NZ_LRHL01000014.1:0-8081 GCF_001647155.1 Haloarcula sp. K1 | reverse complement strand
AGTAGTTAACGCAAATAGATAGTCTTGTAGCTCGTTCTGTTGGCTTAAGAGTCTAACAAACGCGAATCCGCTACTCCTCGCCTCTGGCCTCCCAGCCTTTGTGGAAGTACACCAGCGCCATGTCGGAGTCAAAGCACTGCCCGGAGGGAACGTGCTGCAAGAGGTTTTGTTCTGGGGTCGGTTCTACCACACCCTCATTGAGTAGACTGGTGACCACTTCCCGGCCTCGTGGCTCGTCGATCTCGACGGTATCGGGACGCTGCCGGTCACGGTCCTGTGCGATCTGTTCGCGCTCGAAGCGCTCGTAGTCTGGAACGGTCGGATCCATAGAGGAAAATCCCTCACCCGACCGGGGAGACACAAAATTAGCGCTAACCAACAGTCGAGAAGTATGGCGGTCGCTGTTGGTTAAGATACACCACCGTTTCCGCAAAACCACGGGGAGCCGAGTCAGTTCGGGAGCTTCGGCGCGATCACGAATTGCATCGCTCCATCGGCGTCCGGGAACTCCGATTTCAGCACAAGCGGGACTGAGTCTCCGATATGGAGAACCCGATTCGTGCCGTCTGGCGGGCCAGCATTCGCCGATTTGACGAGCGACGAATCCAGTTTCACTTCGACATCCGCAGGCTCGAAGGCGATGAGATCGGTGTCGTCCCACCGGTAGGTCATGCTGTCAGTGTCGCCGTCTGCGGCAAACCGCACTTCTCCGGCATCGGAGTCAACAGAGAGGTCAAACCGGTCGGAAAGCATATCTGCTGCGGCAAGACCAAGCGAGATGTCGTCTGGACTCAGGTGGACAGTTGCTGGGATGTCGATATCTGGCATCTCGACAGGGTAGCGGAGCGATGCAACCGCCTCAAGATCAATAGTGCGCGTTATCCCGTCGATATTGATTTCTAGTGTGCTATTCGCTGCATCGAGTGCGAACTGTGCAAGGTCGCCTGCATCGCCGACCGAGAGTGCATCCCGGACCCTACCGACGTCCACTCCCAGTGTCCCCCTCCCTGCATCGAAGGAGCTGAACGAACTTGCAGAGACACGCAGGTCAACCATCGCGTGCCCCTGCTGGTCGGCCGCCCGGATGGCGATTCCCGACTCTGCAATCCCGAGTCGCGTCTTGTCTGTGACCGTGCCAGCCGCCGCGAAGATCCGCTCAAACAACTGGACCTCGCCGCTGATCCGAAGATGCTTCGAGGCATCGAGCGACAGGAGGTCCGCAGTGTCGAGTTCTGCGTCACCGTCCGCCGGCGTCTCTGGCACGCTCGTTTCGGCGTCGGTGGTTGCTGCTTCGGTGCTACTGGCCGCTGTAGACTGTGACATTTCGATTTCCCCCCACTTGCCGGAGGGCACACAAAATATGCCGTTGGCGGCGTCGGTCAGGGGACGACTGACGCAAGGCGGTGGGTATGGTAGTCAACCGTCCAGCGCGAGTAGTTCTGAGTTATCCGATACTCGCGAACGACTGCAACGTCTTCCAGCGACTCTTCGGGTTGTTCCCACGTAAACTCGTAGCCGGCGATCACGTCTCCCTCGTCGAGATATCCAACCGGATGCTCCGGCCCGTCCCACTCAACCGAGATTGGATCGCCACCACTGGGGGGCTGGACTCCACGACTGACTGTCCCCTGGATGACGGCTGGATCATTCGTCAACCCATGCAGTTGTGCTAAGTCACTGGCTTTGATCGTGAACTCATCCTCCTCGCCGACGAACGAGTGCTGGGTTTGCCCGCGTACTGTTGCGTACTCTACGCTCTCGATATCGACACCGAGAGCGTCGGATAGCAGGTGGGTAAACTCAGCGGCTCCCGTGCGGACTGTTTGGTTCTGTTCCTCGATCTGCAGGGTTGTCTCTGGCGTCCGAAGCTCCCTTGTGTATGGGTTCTCCGGCCGTTCGACGGGCATACAACTGCACAGGAGCGTCCCTTCTGGCCCCGTCAGAATCCACGGCTGTTTCCCACACGGGATGGCGGTATATTGCGATGCAGTGTATCGGCCACCACCAGTGAGGACTCGCAATGCCTTTTCGAGTGCTTGGCCGTCGATCCCGTAACCGTAGCTGTCAGCGAGCCCGTCGACGAATGTGACTCGGGTGTCGACTGAACTGAAGTCGCCGTACGTGCTTGGGATTTGCAGGACACCAGTTGCGTACTGCTCGACATATGCTCCGACGTCCCCATCGACAACCCACCGCGTTTGCTGTTTGGTTGCTCGACCAGCCGACGTGTTGATCGACGACACCGGCCGCTGCGTTGTCAACCCCCAGTCCTCGTCTGGGGCCGCCCAACTGCCGTCGTCACGATTAGGAGCGCGACACGTCGTCGCGCATCGGGCGATGCTTGCAGTATCGGGATCGAGGTCTTTGTCGGCGCTGTCTCCGTCTCCGAACGTACCGAGTGTCAAGTCAGTCATCCTCTCACCCGCCAGAAGAACACAAAATTTTGCCGGCGAGGCCAACCGCTACAGTTGTTTCGACTGGCTTGATAACCCGTGGCGGTTGTGCGCCTCGTCTGAAGAGTGCAAAGACGAGTTCGTTTGGGTAATCAGCGATACTCTTCAACGTCGACGACTTGTTTGGTCTCCTCATGAGTGAGGTCACCGTCGACCGAGACCACTGTCGCATCAAGTTCTCGTCCGACCGCGGCAACGAGCGCGTCAACGCCGTCAAGATATGGTCCCTGTGATCCAACCTCGTCAGCGATTCGTCCCGCTTCAACCGACAGATCTTCGCTGATTTCGTATATTTCACCCCACGACAGCGCTTCAACCGCCTCTTCGAGATCGCCCGATGGGAGGTTTCCGACACCAACGAGTGCTTCAGCGTGGGCAGGAGCAGGCATTACCCATAGCTCTTCCTCACCGCCGTTCGATTCGTAGTACGTTTCTGTGGCAGGGTGACCGCTCAGGTAATCGATAAGGAAGTTCGCATCAAGAACCCTCATGTATCCTCGCCTAACCGTCGCATCCGCTCTTTCCGCTTCTCTTTCGAGTTCTCGCGCTTGTCTCGAATCCAGTCGGCGTCCTCATCAGAGAGAATCCCAAACCCGTCGTAGAAGTCAGCATCTTCACTCTCATCAAGGACGCGTTCGAGCACGTCGTTGAACGATTCACCCTCACGTCGACGGCGGTCAAGCTGTCGCTTCACTCGATCGCTCACTCGTATCTGCTCATCTGCGGTCGCCATTGATACGTCAACGTTGGCGTTGACATTGGTTAATCCTTGTGGGAAAACACAAGGACGATTTGTTTTATAGTCGTAACAAACAGCCCCTTTCACTCGAAACTCGGCGTGTAGTCAGCGATATCGACGACCTGAGTGATGGTTACTAAACTAATCGTAAAAAAGTCGGGAGGCCTCTATATCGAACACACCTAGATGTGGCCCACAATCGACACCATCGCCGGTTCCTGCTTCAACTTCCTAGTTCTGATAGTCGAAACCAACGCTGTTTAACGGTTCACCAGAGGTCGCCAGATCGGAGTTATATACAAAGATGTGCTCCGCTGCCTCAGAGAAGGAGCGGATTATCGTTGGCCCCAATATATATTATGTTATGTATTGTAGTAGTACTTTAGCAAAACGGATATATACACTGTTAGCATCTAGTCATCAGATGGATGTGGAGGGTTATTTGACGACGAACGAAGAAGTACGTCTTCAGTGGGATGGCCAAGTAAAATCTGGTCTTACCAATGCGATCAAGGGCAGTGTAATCTTTGCAGCAACTAATATGAGGTTATTGGCAATAACCGATTCTGGCAACTCGAAAGATATTGAATATTCACATATCAGTTCGGTTGAAGTTGAAACAAGTCCTAAGTATAGTTCAACGGGGACTCAGCGTGACCTCATTCTAGGTTTTATTTCACTATTTGGTGGGCTACTTATTTTGCTTGTAGCAGAAAATAATGCTCAAATTCTACTGGCTGGGATAGGTTTCATTCTAGGACTAGGATTTGTCGTTTTTAATTGGGATGATTTCGAGGGGTTTTCTAGTTTATTTGATTTTGAAGAGACCACTGTATACAATATAACATTGATAACTGGCGACGAAGAAAATAACCAGATTAGTTTCCAGACGGAGGAAAATATCGGTGCTGAACTGTCACGGATTGTCAGGGAAACGAACTGAGAAATAAGGGATACACATGGAGTCGGTAAGTACAGGGGATATCTGTGTCAAAATAGCCTGTGAAATGGGGTTTACGCTATGTGTTTGACTAGTTCGTGAATTCATAGGACTGAATAGCACATTCAATACCGTCGATACTGAGTAGTGATTCACATGATCGACGAAACCGTCACTGAGGCCGAACTCTGACCGAAGCAGAACTTCAGCGATAAACTACGGTGCAACAGTACCAGTGTTCCCGTTCGACCCTGTGAATGGAATGTCGATTTCGAGACCGTCGTAGGCCAACATCGGCTTCTTTGCTTCGCCCGGTCCACCGCCCTGAAATTCGATAACGTCGATATCTGCAAGTTCAGAGAGGTTCCGGTGTACCTGCTTGTAGTCTCGGTCAACCAGTTCAGCAGCCTCGCGGATGCTCGCCGGTTCATGTTCGGAGATCGCCTCCAACAGCTCCAGATTCTTCGGACTGAGGAGACGACTGAGTTCGGCGTACGAGTCGAAGTTCAGTGTCGGTTGGGCGTCGTCAAGGTCTTCGCCCTCCTGAGCGGCCTTGAGTCGACTACGCGTGCGCTGGTCGAGATGGTCGCTATTTCCGACGGTGACTTTGAGTGTGGGCATTGTGTTCCTCCCGGCAGCGTCCTACGGTGACCAGTTCCACGAAACGGGCGATAGTTCGGTAGCCTCCTCCTTGAAGCGGTCGTAAAGCGTCAGCATCCCCGGAAACTCGATGTATTCAACATCGTCGTGAATGTGGCGCTCGTGCCCTTTCGTCCGTTCGTGGGCATTGTCGTATCGGAGGATCGTGTCTCCGCCGACCTCCCCAAGACGGAGGCTGTAATCCCAACCACACGGGTACTTATTCATCGTCCGTCTGTC
Organism: Haloarcula sp. K1; assembly: GCF_001647155.1. Taxonomy (NCBI): domain Archaea; kingdom Methanobacteriati; phylum Methanobacteriota; class Halobacteria; order Halobacteriales; family Haloarculaceae; genus Haloarcula; species Haloarcula sp. K1. The sequence goes on along the minus strand of NZ_LRHL01000014.1, from coordinate 3,070 downwards.
GGATGGTCACAGCAACGACGTAGCCGTCTTTGACATCCCGCCAGTCTTCGATGGTAGTGTAGGACGCCATCCGCTATCCTATGTTATTACCTCCATAGATATAAGCCTATGGAGACACCTCCATAACAGGGTCAAAAGACCACAATCGAGATTTTGTGTGCCGCCGGTCAGGTATATAAACGTCCAATTTCGCAGGACCGTAGAAAGCACTAGCTTTTAGCCTTCATCTGGAACAAATTCGTCCTGTTGAATCCGAGCTACCATCTTACAGCTCCTTATTGTGGGGATTATCTTTCGCATCTTGCACGTTCTCTCGCTGCACCATCTCGTACGCGCTCTTGTCCCCGTGTTCCCGGACCGTGTTCGCGATGCGGTCCTTTGTCTGCTGGAAGGACTCGTCAAGCCGCATCTTTGCCTGCTCATACCCACTCATGTATCGCTGGCCTTTCTCAGTCTGCTCTATCTCATGCGGTTCGTCATCATCATCTACCTCAAGCAGTCCAAGGTCCATGTATCGCTGCATCGCCTGAGAAAGCCCCGGGTCGTATGGACCCCGCTCCTCAGTTATCATTCGTAACGAAGTCTCTTCTGCCTCTTCATCGGCATAATTGAACAGGAGCTTGTGGTACTTTGTCCTCCCTTCAATCCGACCACCAGCTTCGCTCAACATCATTAGACGTGGGTGGTGGTTCTTGTCGTCACTCATCGAGATCATCCCACGTTAGCTGGACAGTCATCGTCTGCAGGCCCTCCACTTGGTGAGGGTCGAAGTGCCGTTGTAGAGACTCATTTGAGGACGCGATGATGTACTGGATATCCGTGTCCCGAATGAAATCTATTGCGCTGTCACGCTGGTCATCTTCCAGATTAGCGAACGGCTCGTCAAGGACCACAACCTCGAAGCTGTCATCCGAATTTTCGTTCTCTCTCGCCACAGATGCGGCCGTGTGTGCGAACGCCAAGTTCAGCAGTCGCGATTCACCCGTACTCAATTCACTGTATTTCCGCGGTCCCCCGTTACCCGGAAGGAGAATCTGACCGTCTTCCTCTACCCGGACCTCAAGGCCCAATTCTCCAGCAAGGGGCTTCATAATTTTCTGACCACTTCTCTTGGAACGACATCACGATCTCTTCGAAGCTGTCTCGTTCGAGTTCATCAATGCGCTCCGTCACCTGTTCCAGCGATTCATCCATCTCGTCCAAGGAGTCCTGAATCTCATCACGCTCCTCTTCGAGCGACTGTTTCTGGGTGTTGAGGCGATCTACCTCGGCACGGTGCTGCTCAAGTTCATTTTTGGTTCGCTCAGCAACGGCCTCAATATCATAGTTGTTGTCCTCAAGCGTGAACTTGGTAAGGTCGTTTAGATCCGATAGGTCCGGGATGGATGCCTGAATTGAATCGATTTCATTTTCTATCTCAGCTTGTTCCTCTTTCAGCTCCTCAATCCCCGCTTCTAGCTGGTTTACTGTGTCGTCAGCGGACTCAACACGGCTGCGAAGATTCGTTTTCAGATCATCCAGAGACCGATCTTGCCCACAGTGTGGGCACTTGCCTCGATCTAGCCTATGATTAGCAGTACTCTCCGCGACAACTTGGTCACAGACAGGACAAGACAGCTCTTCAATCGCGTTGAGGATGAGGTCGTTGACCTCTTGTGTATACCGGCGGGCCTCACGCAACTGGCGGTCTTTCTTTCTGAGTTCCTGTTCTATCGTTCGCTTCCGGTCGTAGAGGTCCTGTAGTTCCTCGTTGAGTTCCTCGTTTTCTAAGAGCCGATCTCTGATGATTTCGATTCGCCCGGTGTCAATAAGCGACTGAAGCTTCTCGATTTTCTCAAGCCGGCTTTCGACCTGCCCAATATCAATTTCCTCCAACTCTCGCTGAACCGGTGCCAGCTCGGTACGTCTAACCTGCTCGATCTCCTGCTCAAGAGAGTCTCGTTCGTCTCGATAGTCCTCAAGTTCTTGTTGAAGATTGCTTCCAATTATCTGGCGGATAGACTGAATCAGTTGTGGTTTCGAGAGCCGAGAGAGTGGGAGTTTGTCGGTCTCGGAGTGAACGAACTGGAGAGTGGTGATGTCCTCTGGCCCGATTAGCTCTTCGAGGAGATCCTCAGCGGCTTCTTTTTCGACTTCCTCTGTACCATCATCATAGGAGCGACCTCCCCCACCGCGATGGAGTTGGTGCCCGTTATCGAACTGGATTTCTACTGTGCTCGTTCGCCCGGGCTGGATACCGAGTGTAGCCCGGGGGCCGTAGAGTGCATACAAAAGAGCGTTAATTGTCAGGGTTTTACCTGAACGGTTTCCACCCTTGAGGAGGAGATCACCACCAGCGATATCCTCTTTCGTGATTGTCTGGTAATCCTCAACCGCGAACCCATCGATGTGGAGTCTACTGATTTTCATATTTGGCTGTATACGGCTCACTGATGTTCTGTGCGAGTCTGTTGAGTTCCTGGATACTCCGCCGGGTCAGGAGTTGAGTAGCGAGAAGGCCGATGACCAGCCCAATACCCAGTCCGAGAGTGCCACGGAGGTAGAACCCGACGAAGGGAGTGGTCAAGGCAATAATCAAGCCTGCGAGGATAGAGATATTCTTCTGGTAAGCGCGGCGGTCGAAGTCATCCACTCGGTTCTGGAGTTCTTCGGAAGCGGATTCGTAGAAGTCGTCGTGTCCCGTGATTTTCTGTATTTGGTCTGTGGACCGTCTCAGTTCGCCTCCGGCGAAGAAGTTGATTAGCCGGTTGTTCTGCTGATCGGCTAGGAACATGACCAGTATTGTCGGGAGGACGGACAGTGTTTTCAGGAAGAGTGGTTCTGGCCTGACGAGTTGGATGGCCACGCCTGTGTAGACGGTTAGGAAGACTGCTCCCCACCCACTATCCCAAATTTTCGTCGCAATTTGCATTCAATTCTAACCTTCAGAACTAACCAATAGATTGCCAAACATAAATCATGTGCCGTGATTACAATATCCGAGATGAATCAGCAGTAGTGAGGTCATAATTATCGCCACAATCGGTGACGACCGCCGACCTGCATCTGTCCACGAAGTCATTAATATGCT
>NZ_LRHL01000013.1:0-41274 GCF_001647155.1 Haloarcula sp. K1 | reverse complement strand
CTTCCTCGCTTCTCAAACTCGCTCAACTAGGCAGTGCCCTTCTCGATTATGTGTTCCCGTTGATGATGTCTGCGACGCGCTGGCGGTCAAACAGCTTCTCGTCGGAGGTTACCTCACCGAAAATGTCTGGGTACAGTTGTTGTGCGGCTTGTTCGGTTAGGAAGAGGTTCTGAACTGGGCCTTGCCAGAGTAGCCCACCACGATACACTCGTCCGTTCTGTACGGCGGTCAATTCACTAGCGACTGTATGGTCCTGCAGAGAGGTGAGGACCGTCTCCTCGAACTCACTGGCGGATTTCTCTTCGTGTCCTCGTATGAGTAACACTTCGGGATCGATCATCAGCAGGTTCTCGAAATCGAGTTTGCTCCGGTTTTCGGCACTGAGTTGTTCCACGCTCGTGTTGGTGAGTGCATCGGTAACTCCGAGGTCGTGCCATTGTTTCTTGTTCGTCCCCCTATCATCAAGCCGATACGGTGAGAACGTCTCCGGTTCATCTGACGCTTCGTAGGTGAGCAGGACACTCGGCTGATCGCTTTCCGCCGGGAGTAGGGACTGGATGTCGGCAATAAACTCGTCGTGGAATTGCTTGAACGTCTGGTACTGGTCTTCTTTCTGGAACACCTGCGCAACCTTCTCGAAGGCCTCGTACATCGTGTAGTAGCGGTGATCATGCCACTCATCAGACCGACGGTAGATGCGGTTGCCAATGAACGGACCGACGTTCTCTGAGATCTCGGTCAGGTCCTCATCGGTCCAGTCGAATGACAGTTTCATATTCTCTGGACTAATGAGATGTACGTCGTTGTCCAGTTCGTAGAAAATCTCCTTATCGATCCCATCTGCCCACAGCGCCGTTAGTGCATCCGAATCAACTGAGACACCAGGAACGGCATCATAAAACTCAGTGTAATACTCCGCGGGCTGGCCAATACCGGTAAGATCATCACTCAGGCCGAGCGCGACACCCATGTCCGCATAGCCTGGATAGTAGGTCGCCCACTTCTTGGGAATGCTCTTGAAGATGACCTCCCCGGTGGGTGCCATCGATACCGTGTAGGTCTCGTCTTCGGACGCTGAGGTCGTTGTTGACTCGCTGGTTTCTGTTTCAGTTGGGGTCGATCTACTATTAGACTGAGCCGCACAACCCGCGAGCAGTCCCCCACCCACAACCGCTCCGCCGTACTTCATGTACTCACGCCGCGTCGGTGCCTCGTGGCCGCCAGAATTGTCTGCCATGGGATTTAGGCTCACCTAAAACATAAAAACGTTTTGAACTTTAGGTTGGGCTAAATTCCAGCAAGGAGAGTCCACAGCGCGGACACATCGGCGGACTGCTGTTCGGGAGCGCGAACCCACAGTAAGGGACTCCCTCCGTCAGGAGTAGTCCTCTCCCCAACCACGATGGGTGTCTCCTCTCGAACCTACTTGACCGTGCCGACATCAACCGGCGTCGACCCAGACGGCTTATCGACTAGCCGTCCCAGATAATTGTGACAGCCGACAGCACGCTGACACTGTTGAAGAAAGAAACCGGAATCGAATAGTGGGGTTATCCCCCGAGGGCGTCTGAGTGGCAACGCTGTCGGAAGTCTCCGACATCTGCGTATATGATTGAAAATCCGACAAGATTGGACGTTTGGTGAGCAATCTGAGTCAGTTCCTCTTCACTAAATCTGCCGAAACCACGCATTACAGTCCAGCTAAACTCGGTGTAGTCTCAACTTCCCACAACCTCGGAGGATGATTTTGATGTGAGACTTTATTTCAAATACTGTCGTGACGTATAGTAGTTCGGATGGCCAACCTCAGTCGAGCCGTAGCGTAGTCCCAACGCCTGCTGGTTCAAACGTCTCCGGAAGACACTCGTTGAGAACGCCCATGGCCGTTGTCCCCGTACAGTGGGCACCCACGAGGCGGTTGAGTTTCCCCGCTAGCCAGCCCGCAATCTCCCGAACTTCTTCGGAATCCAAGGCGATGAGGTGTATGCCACCGATTGGCTCTGGTGAATCACCGGATAGCGTCGGCTTCGACCGTTAGAACTAGGAAGTTGAAGCGGGAAACCGTCGATGATTCATGTCTAAGATCTCCCGCTTCACGAGCAAAGTCGTTCAGTTAGCTAAAAATGCTGTTGGTGAGCGAGGCGAAGTCGCCGCCCCCGAAGGGGGTGGCGGCTTCGCCGAGTATGCGGTGGTGTCGCTGCACTGTCTGCGGGTTTATCTGGAAAAATCCTACCGAGAGGCACTCGATTTGCTGAGCGAGATGCCACAAATACTCGGGGAGATCGGCCTCAACGCGGCCGATCTTCCCGACCACTCCACGCTAGTCAAGTGGTTTGACAGGATCAAGACAGCATTCTGGCGAGTGCTGCTGCGCCTGTCGGCGCAGCTGCACGACACGAGCGGTCACGCCGCCATTGATGCGACATTCTTCGACCGCGAAAACGCTAGCAAGCACTACTGTCGGCGGACGAATTACCGGGTTCAGACGCTCAAAGCAACTGCTCTCCTCGACACAGAAAGCCAAGCCATTCTGGACGTTCATTGCACGACTGAGAAACGCCACGACACACGGCTCGGCTGGCAGGTCGCCCTCCGCAACGCGGCCGACCTCGCCAGCCTCGCTGCCGACAAAGGCTATGACTGGATGGATTTACGCGACAAACTCCGCGAAGAGGGCGTGAGACCACTGATCAAACATCGTGAGTTCCGGCCCATCGATCACGCGCATAACGCGCGGATCGATGGGCCTCGATACCGCCAGAGAGCGATGTGTGAGACCGTCTTCTCGACGATCAAGCGCACGCTCGGCGACGCCGTGCGTGCGCGAACTTGGTACGGTGAATTTCGTGAACTCGTTCTGATGTGTGCCGTTCACAACATCAAGCAATCGCTAAAACAGTGAAATCAAGCTACGTCTGGCGATTCACCACGGCCCACCGATTATATATCGGACCTCCCCGCCACAGACTGACTCTGCGTGCTTGACAGTGTTGCGTAGTCCGGCGTGGCAACAACCCAGCACCAGCGCCAGCCCGTCGTCAGTCTCGACGACGACCGACTGGTCGTCGACAATCGGGTCCTTAACGACGCCGTCTTCCCGCTCCACTTTCCCAATCCTGTGATCCTGGTGTGTTCGAGGGATCTCGCCGAGAGCGCAGACACCGTCGGCGACCTCGACAGGATCTCGATGTTCGACAACTTTCGCCTTCGCCTCGACCGTCGACTTCGTGTACGGGATGCCCAGCGGTGCGCCCTCGAACTTCCCTTCCCGGTCGAGATAGCGGTGGGCCCATATCTTGGGATGGCAGTAGACATCGGGCCGGTCCATCACGTCCAACACGCCCATCATCCCGCTCGTGTGGTCGAAATGTGAGTGACTCACCACGACCGAGTCGAACTCCTCGATCGGAACCTCAAGCAGTTTCGCGTTGTGGACGGCGGCCGACTGACCGGTGTCCAGAAGCACGTCGCCGACCGCCACCGAGAAACCCCATTCACCGCGCAACCCGCGTGGGTACGGGCTCGCCACCCTGTTGTCGGCCAAGATCGTGATCTCCACCATCGTTCACACCCCCATTTCGGCGTCGTCGACGACAGGATACGCCGTGAGAACACCAGTTGCTGCGAGTCTATCAACGAGCAGTTTGGCGAGGAGGCCGCTCAGGACCGCCCCGCTGAGACCGTGGCCGACGACGAGCGTCACCTGAATAGGAAGCGCAAGCGTCTGAAAGCTAGAGGGGATGTAGATCATTCCCAGCGCGAGAAGCCCCGCGGACGCGCCGCTGGCAACCATCATCGTTCGGTCGTATCGCCGGTATCGCGTGAGGAGGAAGGGGATCTCCGAACCGATCCTGGCGACAATCGTCGGGACGGTAACTGCCAGACCGAATGGTGTGAGCGGGATCCAGACCAATCCCACGAAGACTCCGTTGAGTACTGACGCTCCGGGTTTGCGCACGATATACAGTGCCATCAATCCTGGAAGGTAGAACAGTCCCGCGTTCAGAATCGTTCCCAGAGGCCCCAGCGCTGCCCTGATCGTGAATCCAGCGAACACGACCGGCAGGAGCGCCAGTCCCGGGACGACCCCCAGCGCGGCGACGACCAACAATTCCTTCGTCTCCCAGTTCCTGATTCCCGTCCACTGTGTGCTGAGTGCTAACATCTATTGTGACTTCGAATCTACTCGATTTAAATTTTTAGGTCTACCTAAAACAGTCTGAGTATTCGGCTATTTCGTTTGAATTCGGTGACAACAGAGGCATTGCGGACCAACATCAGCAATCATTGTAGAATAGTCAGGGCTCCGAACACGTTCAGCTGCCACAGTATCACGACGATCCCGGCCGACAGCGTCCAGAAGAGGACGACGAACGCGACGTCCGTTCCGGTGACCGAATGCGTGCGGTAGTGGGTCCGTTCCTCGTAGGCACCGAAGGCTCGCGCATCCATCGCGAGTGCCGTGCGTTCGGCGCGGCGGATCGCGTTCACGAACAGGGGTATCGCGTAGCGGCTCACCCGGTGGACTCGGTCGCGAAGTCCATCCGTCTGCGGCGTGCCTCTGACTGTGTGGGCAGCGCGGACCCGTTTCACGTCGGACCGCATCATCGGTGCGAACCGGAAGGCGGCCATCGCGCTGTAACCGATACGGTAGGGCAGACCGAGGTTCTGTACCAGCGCACGAAGGAACGATTCCGTCTCCGTCGTCAAGACGAACAGCAACGAGAGGACGGACAGTGCGAGGATACGCAACCCCGTTGCCGCCCCGATCCGGACTCCGGATTCTTGCACCGCGAGTGGGCCGAGAGACACCAGAACCCTCGAGGGGGCTCCGTCGGGACCGCCGACGACGAACGGATAGACGAGCACAAAACTCGCTGCGAGGACAACGAGCGGCGCCGCCACGCGGAGGTAACTGAATGGGGAGAGACGGCCCAAGACGACCGTCACGAGGGCACCGACCACGACGAACGACAACGGCGTGTACGGATCGGTCGCGAGCATCAGTAGCCCCATCGCCGGCGTGATGGCTAGGAGCTTGCTCACCGGATTCAGCCGGTGGAGTACTCCGTTTTCCTCGGTCTGATCGATTGGCTTGGCCCGCATGGGCTCACCGCTCCTCCCCGTAGTCCGGGCGTCGGCGCTCCTGATCCGGGTATCTTTTTGCCTGATCCGGGCGTTCCTCCCCGCTATCCGGGGCGGTTGCGTTCTGGTCACGAGATATTGGGTCCATCCGTCCGCCGGTACAGTACTTGTAGCACCGCTTCGGGGTCGCCGGGCCGGAAAACACGGGAAGGTGGTCAGCGAGTTCGGCCAGTGGCGGCCGAGAGAGGGCTGCCGCCGAGAGCGTCTCTCGGTCGTCGAACAGGTCGGCCGGCGTCCCGTGGAACTGTATTTCGCCGTCGACCAGCACGGCGACAGTGTCCGCGTGTTCCGCGACAATTCGCATGTCGTGGGTGAGTACGACGACCGTCCGCCCGGACTCGTGTAGCTCGGACAGCGTTCTCATGAGAGCGTCTGTGTTCGCGCGATCCTGTCCGTAGGTCGGTTCGTCGACGACGAGGACGTCTTGCCCGACTACGAGCATCGTCGCCACGCTAAGTCGGCGTTTCTCACCGTGGCTGAGAGTGAACGGGTTCCTGTCGGCGTACTCAGTCAGATCGAAGCGCTCGAGGGTCCGGTCGACGCGGCGTTCGATCTCACCGGCGCCGAAGTCGAGTTGTCGGAGCCCGTACGCAAGCTCGTCTCGGACGGTGTCAGTGAGGAACTGATCTTCGGGGTTCTGGAACACATATCCCACGTATCGGCTGATCTCGCGTGACGGGAGCGCTGTCAGGTCGTGCCCGCCGACGAACACTGTCTCCGGCGGCGGGGAACAGACGCCGACACAGTGTTTTGCGAGCGTCGATTTCCCCGCTCCGTTGGGTCCGACGAGCGCGAGGAACGACCCCTCTGGCACGGCGAGGTCGACGTCTTTCAACACCGGGTCCGACGCCTCGTCCGGTCCATACCGAGCGTCCAGTCCGCGGATATCGAGTGCGGGCGACGTCGTGGATCCGCCGCTGGGATCCGGTTCGGCCGCTCCGGCCGGCCGGGAATCGAAACGCGTTCGCTCGGATGGTTGCTCGGTGAGCAGGTCGCTGACGGCATCGACCGTCTGGTTGACCGTCACGGGTAGCGTCGTCGCATCCGGCCAGTCCCCACTCGCCCGGAGTTTGAGTGCGAGTCGCGTCACCGCGGGGATCCAGACCCCTTCACGCCGAAGTTGCTCAGGGTGTTCGGCAAAGACAGTCTGGGGCGTTCCCTCGACGAGCAGCCGGCCGTCTCTGTCGAGGACGACGGTCCTGTCGACTGCGTCAAGCAGCGACTCGCACTCGTGTTCGATCAGGACAGTCGTCCTGGATTCGTCTCGAGCCAACTCCCGGAGGAGCCCGTAGACGGCCTCGGTTCCCTGCGGGTCGAGATTCGCTGTCGGTTCGTCTACAACGAGGATATCCGGCTCCATCGCCAACTGGCAAGCGACGGCGAGCCGCTGTTTTTCTCCGCCGGAGAGCGTGTCGATCTGGCGGGTCTCGAACCCTGATAGGCCGACGTCGTCGAGGGCGGTGGCGATCCGCTCGGAGATCTCGGCAGGCTGAACGCGAAGATTCTCGAGGCCGAAGGCGATCTCGGTTGCGACTGTCGACGTAACGAACTGCAGGCTGGGGTCTTGGAAGACGAGACCGACCCGAGTTGCGAGTTCGGTCTGAGACGTTTCGGTGACGTCACGCCCACAAACCTTGATTGTACCCTTGAGCTCACCGGGCACGCTGTGTGGAACGAGTCCGGTGAAACATCTTGCGAGCGTACTTTTCCCGGACCCGGACGGGCCCAACAGAAGAACGAACTCCCCCGGGTCGATACCGAGGGTGACGCCAGACAATGCCCGCTCCCTGTGCCCACGATACCTGTACCGTAACTCGTGAGTTTCGATCCCTGACATAGACCCCGACTCAGGCCACCGCCTTCGTGGTCCGATAGGAGACGGCCACGTTCCCGACTTCTCTGTTCATTCGAGTTGTCCAGATGTTCGAACCTCACTCTTAATGCGATTTGCACTAGAAAAAGAAAGGAAGACTGAACCACGACCTCGAAAAGTGAACTCTGGTTGCCGACCGAAACCAGACTCCCGAAATCGAGGGTATACGGGCTGGTTCGCTCACACGCTGTGGAACCCGCCGCTAGGTGGGGGACGAATGTCCGTTAGACGGCGAGGCCGACTGGTCGAAATCCCTTTCAGACTGCGATTTTCGGCTCGAAATCTAAGACGATGCGCCGTCGAACTTCGATATTCTATCGGAAACCGCAATCAGAAACGGACCCATACGAACTGCTGTGAGCGAAATCGTAAGCCCCGGTTCGAGAGTTCGTCCGACCAGTGACCGGTACCGGAACAGCGGCCGACGTGAGACAGTGTATCACGCTGCGTCGGGTGGTGAGGACCGATGAAGGTCACGATCCTGGCCGACAACACCGTCGCGACGGGAGTCCCGAAAGGCCTCTGTGGTGAGTGGGGCTTCGCGGCGGCGATCGGCGACGTGCTGTTTGACACCGGGCAGTCGTCAGCAGCCCTGGAGAACGCGCGATTACTTGACATCGGCACGACGTTCGAAGACATCGTACTGAGTCACGCACATTACGACCACACCGAGGGACTGGAGTCGTTTCTCGACCCGTTCGAACGCCCGACCGTCTACTGTCATCCCGATGTCTGGACTGCACGGTACATCCGGGAACCGGCCGATGGCAGGACGCTGGAGAAACCGATCCACATCGGCATCCCCTACGCTCGGTCCGAAGTCGAGACGGGAGCCGATATCGTTGAACACCACGACCCCGTCGAGGTCCGCGAGGGCGTGTACGCACTCGGTGAGGTTCCCAGACCCCACTCGGACAACCCCGTCCATCTGCGCGAGGCCGACGGCGAGTTAGTCGAGGACTCGGTTCCGGACGACCAGTCGGTCGCCGTTGAGACCACTGAGGGGGTGGCGCTGGTGCTCGGATGCTGTCACGCGGGTCTCCGGAACACTATCGAACACGCCGAAACGGTCACCGGTCGGGATGTTCGCTACGTAATTGGCGGCACCCACCTCGTTGCCCGCGACCCAGAAGAGATTCACGCACTCGCTGACTGGCTGGAGGGGAGACTCGACGTGTTCGCCGGCACGCACTGCACCGGCTTCCAAGCCGAAAAGATACTCTCTGAACGGATTCCCGACGCCTTCCGCTCGGTTGGCGTCGGGAGTTCGGTCGAACTCCCACCGACGGCCTGACGCACACAGACCTGACGCGGACAGGGGGTGGGCGTTCGCCATAGACTGTCGTGAGGGCCGTCTATAATCAGGATCGCCTAGCGGGGCGTTCGGAACACCGATAATCGGCTTTCGACCCGTTCAGACGCCTTCCTGGAGCCGGTTTAACTGGTCTTCGAACTCGCGCTTGCAGGTCGAACAGCAGAAGTGGTACATTCGGTCGTCGAGCCACTCGGACTTCCCCTCGCTGTCGACGGTGTTCCCACACTCCGCACAGGTGAGCGCGAAGTCGGTCCCGTCGAGCGACGGTTGCCACTCGATCTCGTCGATGAGCGTCACGGAATACTCCGCGTTCTCGGCCGGTTCCAGCAGGTCACGGAGCCACGAGTGAACGCCGTTGACGTCCACCCGCGCGTTGAACCAGAGTTCGCCGCCGGCGGTGACCATCACATGTTCGACGGCGTCGGACTCGTCAAGGCGCGTCCGGAGCGAGTCGAAGTTGTTCCCCGGGTCGACCTGAACGAAGACCTGTGCGCCCGCACCGAGCTGCGTCCGGTCGATATCGACGGTGAAACGGTTGATGATACCCGCGTCCTGTAGTCGCTCAATGCGGTCGGCGACAGCAGGGCCCGACATGTCGACCTTCTCAGCGATTTCGGTGTATGTCCGGCGGGCGTCGTGACTTAGGAGTCGCAGGATCTCGATGTCCGTCTCGTCGAGTGCTGCCATGGGCGACAAAGAAACCCCGCGTGAGAAGTATCTCCCGGTTAGTATATCGAACTCACATTGGCATTCCCCTTCGTCTGCAAGGTCTCTCCGGCGCGCTATTCCTCTGTCAGACTCGGGTGATTGACCTGTTCGTCCGGGTGGGGTTCGGCGAAGCGCTCGGGGGTCACCTCGAGCGAGCGTCGTTCGCGCTCCCGTCGCTCTTCCCCGTCGATCTCCTCACAGCCCGGGGGTAACTCGCGGCCGCGGTCGGTGAAGTAGCCCTCGGGCGCGACCCAGTCGTGGTAGAACGGCCGGTTGTCGTCTTCGAGGATCGTCACGCCGACCTCCGCGCCGTGCCCGGCACAGACGATAGCCTGGTGAGGTTTCTCGGCGAGTCTGCCGGCGGCGTACAGGCCGTCGATGCCGGTGCGCCCGCGCTCGTCGGTGTCGACGAACGCCTTCCCGCGGTTGATGATCCCGACGCCGTCGATACCGTCGAGATAGCCGACCGCGTTCTTCGTTGCCGCGACAACATATGTCGCGTGGTAGCGGTCACCGTCCCCGGTCTCGACGGCGAACCCCTCGCCGGTCCGTTCGACCCGCGTGACGGTGCCAGTCACTTGCTCGCAGCCGGCTTCCGCCGCCTGTTCTTCCAGCAGGTCCAGCAACTGGCGCCCGTTGACGCCTGCTGGGAAGCCCGGGAAGTTCTCTAGGTGAGCGTTGCGCCGGAGGATCGACTCGCCCGAGTCGACGACGAGCGTGTCCAGCCCGTGGCGAGCGGTGAACAGGGCTGCTGAGCGGCCGGCGACCCCACCGCCGACGACGACCACGTCCATCGGGACCGTCATGATTCAGAGGTTCCCGTTGACGATGTCGGCCACGCGCTGACGGTCGAACAGCTGTTCGTCTGCCGGGACCTCGTCGATGGAGCCCAGCCACTCGCCGAATTCCTCGGGATAGAGCTGCTTGGCGAGCGCTTCCGTCGAGAACAGATCGATAATGGGGCCCATGTACTGCCCGCCGGTCCGGACGAAGTTCCCGTTCTCGACGGCACTCAGTTGACTCAAGGTCTCGTGATTCTGTGCCGTCTCGACGATCCCCTGGAACTGCTCGTCGTCGATATATGAGAGGTAGCCGATCATTCCGATGTAGTCCGGGTCGACTTCGAGAAGTTGCTCGTACCCAATCGGCTTGAAGGGGACGTACTCCTCGCCTTCGAACGCGTTATTCACGCCGAGCGTTCGGAAACTCCGTGTGTCGTTCCGTTTCGCGTTGAGGTTCGCCGCGAAGAACTTCCCCGATTCGGGGTCGAATCCGAAGTTGAACGCGGCGACAGTTGGCGCTTCCTCCCCCGAGACTGGCACTCGCGACTCGACATCGGTGTAGAATGCTTCCTTGAGGTCCACCCACGCCTCGTACTGGGCCTGGCGCTGGAAGAGCTGTGCGGTCTTTTCGAACGCCTCGTAGAGGGTATAGTACGGCTCGCGTCCGTCGAAGGGGAACCGTATCAGTGATCCCATGATCGGCCCCACCTTCGATTCGATCTCCGCGAGGTCCTCGTCCTCCCACCCCGAGTACTTCTTCAGCATCCGGGGGTCCATCAGATGGACATCGGCATCCACGTCGTAGAACACTTCTTTGTCGTACTGTGACTCAGCGGACTCACCGAGCGTCCGGACGGCGTCAGCGTCGAACTTGACCCCGGGTAACGCGTCGTAGTACTTCAACGGGAGTCGGTCAAACGCCGCGACGGCCGTCGGCTGGATACCGAATCCCATCGCGATGTCCATCCACGCACCAGGGATGCTCGCATAGGTTTCGGGAACATCCTCGAACGTGTGGCTCCCCGCGGGTTCGATGGTCACCTCGTACGGCGTCCGGGATTCCGTCTCCGTCGGCGTCCCCGTCCTGTCAGCTGGTGTCGAATCACCGTTCTCACCCGTGCAACCGGCGAGGAGCCCGCCACCCAGGATCGTGCCGCCGCCCTTGATCGTCTCTCTCCGGGTCGGGACCTCGTGAACGTCTGCTTCGCTTGCCATATTTTTAGGCCGACCTAAAAAGTAATAAATTTTCCCATTTGTCCCCGCTGTAGCACGAAATCTGGTAGTTAGCTGGGCCGTTTCGTCTGGGCTGACAGGGGGTGTCGCTCTGGTGTCGGCCCGCACGCGTCCACGAACCCCACTCCCGGGCGGTACTCCCGGCAGTTATGCCGATTCGTCACCGGTCGTCTCCGGCTGTTCTCTCAGGTACGCCCGTATCCGGTCGTCGTCTATAGTATCGAGGAGTAACTCCTGATCGAGATGAGCCGCGAGTCGACGGTGTGCGCGCCGTCGCCGACGCTCGATCTCTGACCGGTCGAGGTGAGCGGATTTCACGAACTTGATCTCTCGCTCCCGGATATCTTCGAGTCGATCCTGTTCGATATCGTGATCGTTAGGGAGCCTGTGGTCGGCGAATCGCTGGTGCCAGGCTTCCTCGTCGTCCCAGTCGTAATCGAGCGCCTCGCGTCGTCGCAGCCAGTCATAGTGCGTGGCCGCTTCCGGCCAGCGGCCGTTTGCATTACGGACATCAGCGAGGATTTCACGACCAACCGTCATCCCGTGTCCAGCGGCGATCTGTACTTGTTCGCCGTGTCCGGCGAGGCCCCCAGTGACATACAGCCCCTCGACCGGCGTCCGTCCATTTGCGTCGGCGTAGTCGTGGTCGAACTCCTCGTAGGCCTCGCCGTGGTGCTCGTGAGTGTCGAACATCGCCTCGTCGCTGTCGAGTCCACGCAGATACTCACCGTCGTAGGTGGTCGCAGCCACGACACACGGGGTCTGCACGGACCTCCCGTCCTGTGTCCGAACGCGAAAACTCTCGTCTGTCCCGTTACGGACGACCGCGACCGTGTCCGAGACGATTTCACAGCCCGCTCGCTCGACGTGGTCGTGTATCAGTTTGTAGAACGTCTCGATGTCGACTCCGTCGGGGAACCCGAGGTAGTTCGTCAGGAACGCACACCGGCGAAGCGACGAATTCCCCCGGTCGAAGACCACGGTGTCGAGTCCATACCGGGCGGTACAGACGCCGACGGCGCACCCAGAAGGCCCGCCACCGACAACCACTACATCAGCATCCATGCCGTCCCGGACAGACTCGGTCGCGGTCATGACGACAGGTTCCCGTTGATCGCGTCGGAGACGCGCTGGCGAGCGAACAGTTGTTGATCCTCAGGGATCTCGGGGTACGGTTCGCCGTTCTCGTAGCCCGGCCACTCACCGAACTGGTCGGGGAACAGCTGCTTGGCGGTCATCTCCAACTGGAACAGGTTCATAACCGGACCCTGCATTCCGTATCCAGAGGGATAGTACCGCTTGTCCCGGAACGCCGGGACGTCGTCGGCTAGGGGATTGTCCATCAGCTCCGACCGATTATTCAGGAACGTTTCCCCGAGTGCGGCCCCCCAGTAACGCAGGACGACATCCGGCTCGACCTCGACCATCGCTTCGTAGTCGTAGGACCCGTCGCTGCTGGGATCGATATCGGTCTCTGCGAACGCGTTCGTCATCCCGAACGGCCGAAGGTGGTTCCAAATATACCCCTCCTGTGTGAAATCATACGGCCAGAACGTCCCGCCGGTGTAGGCGATGACCGCCAGCGATGGACGCTCGGACTCAGAGGGCAGATCGGATTGGATTCGACTGACAAGATTGTCGCGCATCGATTTGAACGTCCGATAGCGCTCTTCTTCCTGTATCACGGAGGCGAATTTGCCGATGTACTCCCAGAGCGAGTAGTACTCGTAGTCGTCACGACACCCCTCCGGGGGCTCCCCGTTCGTCCGACTATAGTAGTTCCCGAACCACGGGCCGATGTCCTCCTCGATCCGCGAGAGGTCTTCCGAGCTCCAGCCGAACGTGTCGCTCTGCAGGAGACAGGGGTCGAGAAAGTGGATGTCACTGTCCAATTCGTAGAACAGCTCTTCGTCGAGCGTGTTGGGATTCCCACTCGGCGTCATGCGGCCGAGATCTTCCCACTCGAACACTACCCCGTCGAGGCTGTCGTAGTAGTAATCGACCGTGTCCCCGAACAGTTGTTTGTCGTATCCGATAGCGTTGATCGAATCTCCGTGACCGAGCGCGACGGCGGTATCGGCAGCAATCGGGTAGTACGCTACAAAGCTCTCCGGAACAGTATCGAGCGTAACCTCACCAACCGGTGAAAGAGTCACCGAGTAGCTCTTATTTTCGGGTGTCGACGTGTCCGTCGCAGTCTCGTCACGATCCGTCTCGGTCGGCGTCGATCCGGAGTCAGACTGCCCTGTACACCCGGTGAGAAGACTACCCCCAACAACTGCCCCGCCGTACTTCATGTAGTCTCTGCGCGTCGGTATCTCGTTCTCGTTGGAATCGTCTGCCATTTACTTTAGGCTTGCCTAAATATGCAAAAGCGTTCCGAAGTTTAGGCCGGTCAAGATGTCAACAGAGGGTACAGCATCGCGGACACACCGGCAGCCCGCTCTCGGGCAAATTGAGTCCGCAGTGGGGACACGCTTCGCCGTCAGGGGCGTTCATCCCCTCGACAACGGCGTCTGTCCCGTCTTTTATCGACTCGATCGTGCCGACCCCCTCGGAAACGTCCGCGGATTGGTCGCTGGCTAGCTGCCACCTGCAGATCGATAGTCAGTCGGTCAGGAAGGTCGGTGGGTCCTCTTGCGTGCCCGCATCTCCTTCGAGGTCGAACTCTGATCCAACGCTAGTCTCAGACGCGGCGAGTAGTCTAAGCGCTTCGGCCGCCCGCCCCTGCACGTACGGGTTCTCGTCACCGAGTCGCTCCTGGAGCGGTTCCGCGGCCGCGGTCATTCCTAGATACTCACACCCGACAACGACCAGCCCCGTACAGAGGTGATACCGGACGAGTTCGTTTTTGTCGTTGAGGTGCCCAGCCAGCGACGCGACCTGATGGCGAAGCCGATGCGGGTTGCCGAGTGCGACGTGCACCAGCGCCTTCGCCAGCTTCTCCTTGACCTTAGGTTCGTCGAACTCCAGTCCGATGCGGAGGTCAGCTACTGTCTCCGGGTCGGTGACTTCTTTTGGCGAGTCGACCGCGACGTAGCCGAGTGCTTCGGCACTCCGGGCACGGACATAGTAGAC
The DNA here is from genome assembly GCF_001647155.1 of Haloarcula sp. K1. NCBI lineage: Archaea > Methanobacteriati > Methanobacteriota > Halobacteria > Halobacteriales > Haloarculaceae > Haloarcula > Haloarcula sp. K1. Next base: position 27,140 of record NZ_LRHL01000013.1, on the reverse strand, counting down.
CAACTCGTCGTCGGCCAGCCGGTCGGCGAGCACGTCGACGGCGGGCAGAACGGCTGCCGGCTCCGACTGGACCAGCGTGACGGACAGCTTCGTCGTCGTCAGCCTGACCGCGCGGTCTTCGCCAGTTTTCAATAGGAATAGCCGTTTGGAGAGCAATCTGAGCCAGTTCCCGATCACTGAAACAGCCGAAACCACGCATTACACTCCCGCTAAACCCGCTGTAGTCCCAACTTTCAAATTAAGTGGGATAGTTGAGACTAACAGTCTCAATGCATACGAAATGAGATTTAGGGGCATTTTGGCTGAATTAGCTGTTCAATCTGGATGCCTATTGACTGCCAATTGATTTGCCAATCTGCGTAGCGCTTCGAAGAGTTGTGCTGAATGCACAGCGCGTCTACAGCAGTAATTACAGTGAGTGGGGCGTCCAACGAGATGTTCGTTTCAGGAGCAAGTTGATGGTGACTAGGAGTACCAGCAGAAGAGCAATTACATTCCGGACTGTTTCAAGACGGATACCAGCAAGTGATCCCGTGTAGAAGGATCTCAAGCCTATTACCATTGCACCCGCTAATCCCACGGACTGAATTAGTGTATTAATTCTCTCACCACGACGGTAGCTCAACACGATATTGTAGATGAATGTCCCAAGAATGACTCCTATTGCGGCGACACTGATGGGCTCCATTGTCTGGAAGGTGATGCTCTGCCAATAAAAAAACCGCCGGCTAAATCGGCCGTTCCACTACATTCCATTGTAGACGCAAATCGCTACAGGAACAATCATATCATTTTTGGCCCACCTAAATCGAAGCTATTATATTTATTTAGGCTGCCCTAAATAATATGTCAAGCAATAGTAGAAGTCAGGGTGAACCGACACGGCGTGATTACGTGAAGTACGGTGGGGCAGTTCTGGGTGGTGGACTGGTCGCAGGTTGTGTTAGTGGTGGCGACAACACTGCTCAGGAAGAGACCTCAGAGACAACTGATACACCGGAATCGTATTCCGTTTCGATGGAACCTGCTGGCGATGTAACGTTCGATAGTATACCCGAGACGTGGATGTCGTACTTTAGCACCTACGGCGACATGGCAATCGCTCTCGGACAGCTTGACAGGATGGAAGCCGCCATCTTCACGGACAACTGGCCCCTCCAGTTCTACGACGCCCTCCCGGACATCGACATCACCCTGGATGGTGTGCAACAGATTTGGTCCGATGGAATTTCGCTGGAGGCGTTCTACGAAATCGATGCCGACGTCCATCTGATGGACCCAAACTTCCTCCAGCGACTCGACGATAGTTGGGGCTCCGACCGAGTTGCAGAGATTGAGACAAACATCGGGCCTGTCATCGGCAACTGGATTCGCCGGCGGAACTTCGACTGGCACGACTACGAGTACTACTCCTTGTACGAGGCGTTCGAAAAGATTGCACAGGTCTTCCAAGAACAGGAGCGCTACGAAGCTCTCAAGACGGTCCACGACGAGTTCATCAGCGAAATCCAATCCCAGCTTCCCCCGCAAGAGGAACGCCCCGAAATCGGTCTCATGTCGGTCAACGACGACTTCGAGGCGGGAGTGTTCTCGCTGTACCAGATAAACGCGGGCAACGGCAAAAAGCAGTACCAGGACCTAGGTATTAACGACGCGTTCGCGGATCTGGATTCATCGAACACGAACAATGCTGATTACGAACTCCTGCTTGACATCGATCCAGACATCCTCGTCTTCCACTTCGCCGCCTCCCATGTGACGGAAGAAACGATCGAAGAAAAACGAGAGGTCCTTCGCAACAGTGACTTAGGGAGCCAGCTGACGGCTGTTCAGAATGACCGGATGTATCCCGGTGGGACGGCCTATCAGGGACCGGTTATCAACCTGTTCCAGACGGAGATGGCCGCCAAACAGTTCTATCCTGAGGTCTTCGGTGAGTGGGATGGTTACGAAACTCTGAGCGAGGAGAGTAACTGGCTGTTCGACCATCGACGAGTCGTAGACATCATCAACGGAGATTTCAGACAATGACCGATAACACCACTCAACACGAGGTCCCAACTCACAGACACGACCTCAAGTAAGCTACTGGATTCCTGTCGGCGCATACTCATCCTCTCAGCGAAATGGACCCGTTCAGTGAGTGGCTTACGTACACGGGTGGGATCATCCCGCAAGCTTTCGATGAGTGAGAAGTTATTTGACCAATACCACGTCGATGATATCGTCGACAGAACTCGTGGTCGACTGATACGCTAAGTGACCGACTCCTATTCTGAATGGAACGTCTGCGGCTACTGTTCAAATCTAATTACGATTCCCGAGTGGTTATTTCGTAATCTGCCCCCGAGAACGCCACTGTGCAGCAGCGACCGCAACTGTCACGGCAGCTAAGTGTACGCCGCCATAGGCGGCCGTCAACTGGAAGAAGTCGGGGGAGAGTGTTACGGTGGCGATTATTGAGGTAATGAGGCATACTCCTACAAAAGAAAGGACAAAAGTAATGATCCACACCCGCACCTTTGTTTCTTCAGTGTGCGAACTGATGCGGCGGCTCCAGTAGTAGCCGACAGCGAAGGCAACTAACGTTAGCGAGATGCCGATGCCCGCGGCTGCTTCAAGCCAAGGGGGTGTGCCCACATGCTGTGTGAGGAGGAAGACGGCGACAACTACGATTGAGACGATCGAGTACCAAAAGATACCCATAGAGACACCAGCCAGCAGCCGAGAAGTGAACGCCGGTTTGTAACCGGATTCAGACATACTTAGAGATCCACAGGCGAAGTCAAAACATTATCTATGATTGTAACGCTGGCTATGTGTAGATGCTCTGTCTTGATCTACGAGTCCCCTGTACTGACCGTAGCCCCTTACCACATTTAGGCGGGTTATTATTAGCGGATTTGGAGTGAAACAGCCGTTCAGTAGATGTGCTTACTTATCAACAGATGACCTCGATTCGGAGGTGGTTCTCTCACGTAATGCTTGGGTCTTTCCCCTGTTATAGAGCCAGAATAGGACGAGTAGCGTCAGAGGGAACAATACAATAGCGATGATGGCAAGAGGGGGAAAGAGGAGGAATAGAGCAAATGTTTTCCATGAAACGATAGTGTCACGCGACATAACTGAACTTCAGGTCAAGATGGTATTTGTCTTGTGGAACTTCACAAAAGTGAGCTTCCGTACCTTCCCTGTACTGAGCAGTAAACGGGTTCTTGAGCCTGCCGTGGCCAGCATCTCGTAGTGGTTGCGAGTTGTGACTCTCAACGCAGTGTCTTTCGATGGATCGCACAGCAGTCATACGCTGAGTGGCCAGTATATCGTTCAACGCCACTCTATGACCGGAGTTCTCTCGCCGATCTCAAAGAAGACATCCGGACCGTTGCCTCCACATGGTTCGACCATGAGGCTCACGACTCCGTCGACGAGTTCGTATCTCACTACTCGGTTACGTACGTCGGGTTTGGACCACACGACCGGTATTCGGGAGCTACCCAGTACGAGATGGCCTAACCGTTCCGACTGTTTCTGCTCAAAGAGGTCAATGGCTGGAGCCACGAAGCGGCACTCCTCACGTCCCTCACTCACGGTCCAGAACTCTGTGAGCAACTAAACCTAAAGACGATTCCAGACCGTCGGCACTGTGGTGCAGTTGGCACCACCGTTTCACTGCGATCCCCAAGACACCGTCGAGACCGCGGATCGAACGGTCCTTATCAAAGCTCAGCGGGTGTCACGGTCCGGCGTGAGCCTGAACGACAGAGTCGCAGACACCGTGACGAGAGTGCGGAATCGGACTCTGATGACCAGACCGTCTTAGATCAGGCCGAAACAGTCACTGAACAGGTAAGTCGTGTTGCGTTACCAGCGTCTCACTGGACCGTGGCGGGAGCTGTGAGATCCACGGAACGCTTACTGGCATGATCTCGTCTGGAGACTTAACGATGGGAGCGTCACCGAATAGTGATTATTCCGTCAAAAGCAGCCGTGTGTACTGATACAATGGAATCTTCTTGATTCTCAGTTACCGGATTACTCCACCAATTAGCGCACTTCATCGAAAATCTGTAGTTTGTCAAAATAATCTTAAGCTCTCTCGATCCTTCAGGAACAGAGGGCGAAATAGATTTAAAACACGCCAAACGAGAGTATTTGTATTTATCTATTCATTTATGGTGGTGAAATGAGAGTATAGGAACAAAATAGAGAGGATATCTATTGGACCGAGTGCCAAGATCAGACTACTTACTATTGAAACAATTGAAACGATTTACGCACCGTCGCACCGTGGTCATGTAATTAGGTTCGTACTAACTTGTAATGGCACTCAGTATTCGGCGGGTTCGAACGTAAATGGTATGACGGTCCTCGTAGAGAAATAGATATGCGAACAGACAAACGACTCGATATCGGAGTAATCGGGCTCGGGACATACGGACAGTACCGGGCTGAGATTCTCGATAACTTTGGCCACCGAATGTATGGGGCAGACACGGATCTCGACAGGGAACAAGATGATGTCTCTGATTTCGAAGGGGGACTGTACGATACCCCCAGTGCATTGTACGAACAGGACATCGATGCAGTCGTCATCGCGACACCAAACAAGTTCCACGAGCCGATCGCGGTAAGCGCCATGGAGTGTGGAATTGACGTCTTCATCGAAAAACCACTGGCACATACGATGGAAAGTGCGTCACGAATCGCGGAGACGGCGAAGGAGACTGGAAGGATCTGTATGACCGGATTTCAAAACCGGTTCCTGAATGTCTGTAATATTCTTAAGTGGTATATCGATGAGGGATATTTCGGTGGGATCAACCACATCCAGGCAAGCTATACCCGCCGTCGCGGGGTCCCGGGACGTGGTTCGTGGTTCACTTCGAAAGAGATTGCCGGTGGAGGTGCGGTAATAGATATCGGGATTCACGTCTTCGATCTCTTGTTTTATTTTCTCGATTCACCAACTGTCTCGACCGTCACCTCGTCAACGCGATCCGATTTCGGGCATCGTGAGTCCTACGCATATCTCGATATGTGGGGAGAGGACGACGACGCGAATATGTTCAACGTCGAAGACGCGGCGTCGGGATTCATTGAGTTCGAGAACGGGTGTACAGCGACGATAGAAATTGCGTGGGCTACGAACGTTGAACCCGAACACGCCTATTATATCCACGGAACAGAGATGGGTGCGCACCTCGATATTACAGATATCGTCGAGAGCGAGGCAGATGTTGTTCAGATGCTCGATTTCTATCGAGCGGAGACAGGCGGGGCGGACCACTTCCTCGATACGACAGTTACGACCAATCGGAACGATCCGTATCGCGATCAGATGGCGATGTTCACCGACGCCGTCGCGACAGGTGAGGCTCCAGCAGTGAATACCGTCACACAGGCACTCGATACCCAACGCCTCGTCCACCGAATCTACGAGCAGAACGACCTGACAGAACCATTTTGACAAGATGAACCGAGTTCAGTATTTCATACTATCAAACCCTGGTAGGGATAAATAACACACGTACAGCTGTTATCGAATCCAGTACGGTCAATTGTGTTTCAGTCGCACCGTGCTTGGAGTTGTCGTCGCGTGGCCACTGATCACTCTGTCCGTCGTACAGCTCATTTGGGTGGACAGTAACAGATGCTGTCCCACCGACGCTAGGAGGCGTAATATTTGATAATAGGAAACGCTCGGCCGATCATTTCCGTCGACCTATGCGTGTGTGAAACGAACTATATCCAGGCGATAGTCGCAGTGGATGCCGCGATGGCCTCGTCGCGGCCCCCGGGAAGCAATACTGAACACGCCTTACTAGTCTCCGGGCATGCCGTGTCCGGTGCGATGTGCTGTCGTGTAGGCCTGCTACTGCTGGAGTCGAGTTCCCTCGGCCGAAATACGCCAGTAAAGAGAGGAACGCCAGAGGTGGAGAACTCAGCTCCCCTCCGTATGGTCTACGCCGGTGGAAGCGACAGCTCTTCCAGTTCGGCGATGCACTCCAGCATCGCACGACCGTTGTGATAGGCGGCCTTGTACTCCGCGCCTTTGCGACCCACCGGTTCCAAATCGTCCGTAATACCGGAGTGCCACTCGCCGACGTCCCAGTCGATCTGATGGTCGGTGATGAACGAAACCGTTTCCTTGAATACCTCACGATACGTCTCGTCGCCTGTATGGGCGTACATCTTCAGCGCACTCGTGGCACATTCAGCTTGAACCCACCACGCCTTAATTCGGTTCGTCGCCGGTTCACCTAACGGTCCGTAGAAATAGAACCCGCCGTGCTCGGCGTCGTATCCGTATTCGAGCGAGTAATCGAATAGGTCTCTGTAGAGGTCTGTGAACAACGATTTCGACACGTCTACCGCTTCGGCTGCTTCCATCGTCAGCCAGACGTTCTCTAGGTCATGACCATATGAAGCGATGCGGAAGTCATCGTCGTCGAGTTTCGGTGTCCAGTCGGGTTCGTACTTGTCGCTACAGGCCGTCAGGCCGTGTCGAACGACCGTGCAGGTCAGGATATGAAGCAGTTCCTGCAAGCGAGCAGCGCTTCGCTCCGTGCCGATAGCCTCGTGGAAGGTGGTGAACGCCTCCATGAGATGGAGATGGGTGTTCATCAGTTTCAGCGAGGGGTCCAACACGTCGTTGCCGGACTCCTTTGGCGACCAGTCCGGTTCGATGTTCTCCAGATACGTCTGCCCCTCGGTTATCGGCGTCCAGTCCGCTTCGAAATATTCGATATAGCCACCGTGTGTGTGGTCTTTTGCTTCAGTTTCCAGTAGGTCGAACAGTTCGACGGCGAGATCACGGGCCTCCTCGACAGCTGTTGTACGGTAATATTCAGAGAGTGCGTAGAGCCCGAACGACTGGCCGTACATGTGTTTGTTCGGTTTAGTTGTAGTACCGTCACGTTCGACTTCCCAGTAGAAGCCACCGTGGTCGTTGTCCCACATCTCGTCGCGCAGGAACTCGTACCCAAGGTCAGCCGCCTCGCGGTATTCCCCATCGCCGTACCCTTCGCGGTCGAGGCGAGACGAGAGCCAGACCATCCGAGATTGACTGACGATCATCTTGTCGTCTTGTCCATTGAACTCGCCGTCCTCATCGTATCCGAGGACATACCCGCCGTGGTCCTCGTCGAGACAACGGGGATACCAGAAACCGAGGATGGTGTCTGTCAAGACCTCCTGTAGTTTCGGGAGGTACGACTCTGCTAACGAGGTGGGGGGCTCACTCATGATATACATCGACATACACTCAACGATCATATATAAAACTTTTCCAGTGGTGGCGATGAGAGCGGTACGGTGAACGACATGTTGGAACGAGCTAGTGACACACTGCTCCGGTTGTTCGAAGAGTCCACCGATAGTGCGTAGCAAATCACCGAGGACCGGCGGGAGGGGCAACGCGAGGGGATGATACAGGGCGGGCAAACAGAAGGGGCGTCTATTGAACCGGCGGGCGATAGTCTACGGCTGATGGTTAGCGACGCTTATTCGACCACGACAGCGTCGATATCGTAGTACCCCCACCCTTTCTCAATGGTGATGGTGTTAGTTCCCTCGTTGAAGGCATACGTCCCAACGCCCGTCTTCGTGAACGAGGAAGATTGTGGGAGTGTTATTTTCCCCTTTGAATCCTCGTTAACGTAGAGATTTGCTTCTTTCGTATCGTGCTCAGAGGCGTACCGGACCATGACTGTCCGGTCACCGCTGGCGGCGGCATCAAAGTCCATCGTCACTGAGTCGCCGGTGCTGTCAAAGCCAGTGACATACGCGTCGCCCCAATACCCTGAGCGACTAGTGCTTGTAGATACACCGTCATGTGAGTGATATTCAGCGTTCAGGTGCTTCTTTTCCGTGTTTCCGCTATCATCCTCCTCTGAGCCGAGTTTACTGTATATCGTTTCGAAGTATGCCGTCTTTGAGGGGGAAGTCGCACTACATTGATCTCCCCAATACGGCGAGGTCATATTCATCGGTTCAGATGATCCGTCCCCGTTCCATGCCCACCCGAGAACTGGCCATCCCAGTGACTTGGCATGATCGACGAGTGCAGACCAGTCGGCCTGTCCGTCCCGCTTGCTACCGAACTCGCCGATCATACACGGGTACTCACTATTGTCGTCCAGATAATCCAGATCCTGTACGTCCAGCCAGTCGCCGTCGACAGAATTGTAGGCGCTGGGATAGATATGCGCTGAGAAGATGATATTGTCGTCGGTGATCGACGACGACGCATCAGCTGCAATATCTGTCTCTTGGCCGTACCCCGAGAGATCACAGACTATTGGGCCTGTGTAACTCGTGTTGTTGCGAACGGTATTCAGTGCGTTGTTATACGCGTTGGCGTACTCGCTTGCGGTCGTATCGTGGCTCCCCCACTCATTGTGGAGATTGACGACGAATGAGGAGTTTGCCGAGAGATAGCTGTAATTATCTGCCCACCAGCTTGCGGCGTCATACAGCGCCTGAGGATCACCGGACCCGTTGTTAGGGTAGTGGTGACAGGTGGCGATAACCTGGTACCCGTTGGCGTTGGCCTCGTCGATCCATCGTCGAGCGTCCGAGAGCGTCGCACTCGTCTCTCCCCATGACGGGGGTTCGATCTCGATTCGGACCGTCGAGATATCAGAGTGATCGTTCATCAGGTCCCAGCCCAAGTCCTGATCGCCGTCGCAAAAGTACGTGGGCTGGAGGTTTACTCCGTCGCCGAACGAGGCGCCCGTCGCGGCGACAGGCGAAGTGCTGGCAAGCCCGCCGAGTCCGAAAACTGTACTCACTGCTGTCGATTTGAGTAGGCTTCTCCGTGTTATCATAGGTTTCCCGCATCCCTGTGAAAAAGTGGCGTGATAATAAATCCACACCATGAATAATCCAAATTTTTGTTTGTGAATAAGTCAAATGGTTAGTTCACGGTCGGATCTAAGCCCCAAGTAGCCGTGCACATTCTTTCACGGCGAGGTAGTGACTTAGTGTACGATAGCAGTCTTGACGATAAAAGTGCCAGCAGACCCGGACGAGTCTCAAACAACTATCGGCCGAAGGACAGTGCTACGCGTGAATGTGAAGGCAAGGAGTTTCGTTACTGGGAACGGGCCAAAGCATCCACCTCCCTAGTAGGGGCAGACGGATCTGACCTTGGCATCTATCGTAGCAACTGAAATATTTTGCACACCGATCACACTGCAGTCGTGCGATAGAATATACGCTGAATTTCAATGGCTACTATATCTCAAAGCGATGATCGAGTGGAGTTGCACAGCATCCTACCCAAATCACGCAACGTCCTACTCTGGCCTCAAATTCGGTCAACTATACAGTATTTCGCGGTCTTGTGCTATTTGAGACAGTCAGTCGGAGCTTGGGGTAGAATCGGCAGATTCGTCTACGGTTACGATAAGTGGTGTTTCGATAGTGGTACCGTCGGCATACTCGGTAGCGATAGTGAGTTCGTAATCTTTTGCCTCTGCATTTTTCGGGGTACGTGCCATCCAGTCCGCTCCAGCGTTGTATTGATTGCCACCTCCACCCACGATAGACGGTCCAGCCGCGATGTCGTCGAACGTCATTGAGTCAGGCTTCGAACTCCAGTCGTCGGGAACGGTACACCTTACCTGAACTTCGTCGAGTGAGATAGGCGACACGTTAGTGAATTCGATTCGTGTCGTAATTGCTTCACCCGGCGCGACAACCACCTCGCTTGGAGTAGAGGAAACTGTCGCAAGTGGCTTACTATCGTCAGAGCTACCACTACTGACGCGGAACAGTGCGAGACCGTGGGATGGTACTGATGCGCTAATCAGCCCAGCGGTCTGCCAATCGCCACCATTCCAGAGGTCACGTACATTGTAGCGCTCTTCATCGTCAAGTCCCACTGCCTGCGCGCTGGTCGTGATTGTCGTTCGCATGTCGCTACGATTCAGTAGTCCTACTGCCTGGTCACCGTTAGCTAGTTCTTTCGCCCAGACAGAGCGTGGCTGGCCGTCTTGACCGGTAATATGTTGAATCCGTGTCGCCTGATTCCCCGCCGGGTCCTGGTTGATCGCAATCACCTCTTCGTTGGTGAGAACCGCCTGGGTGTGCTCGGACATATTTCGGATGTCATTCCCTGCAATTAGTGGCGCAGCCATCATCGCCCACATCCCAAAGTGGGTTCGATCTTCTGCTTGAGTGAGGTTTGGATATTCGGGAAGATCTACGCCGACGACAAGCATGTCCGGGTCGTTCCACTGGCCGGGCCCAGCGTACTCGGCGAGTGGCTCGTTCTGGTCAATGATGTCGATAATCCCGTTCCCCCAAAGATCTTCTTGTTTGCTCCAGAGGGGTTTAATATCGCCAGTTGTCCGCCAGAGGTCGCCACCCACGTCTGCGGCCCAGAACCACGGGTCGTTATCTCCCCACTCACAGATACTGAGAACGATATCACGGTCGGTTGCTTCGAGCGCCTCGTGCATTCGCGTATAGCGCTCGATCGCCGATAAGCCTCGGTGGTTTCCACAGTTGTCGTACTTCAGGTAGTCTACTCCCCAATCTGCGAACGTCTGTGCGTCTTGTTTCTCGTGACCCAGACTACCGGGCAAGCCTTCACACGTTGTCGTCCCAGCCGATTCGTAGATGCCGAATTTCAGCCCCTTACTGTGAACGTAATCGGCGACGGGTTCGATACCATTGGGGAACGTCTCAGGATCAGCTTGGAGAGACCCATCTGCGTCACGCTCTGGGGCCATCCAACAGTCATCAACACAAATGTACTCGTAACCGACCTCTCGTAGCCCGTTTTCTACCATTGCGTCGGCAGCCTCTTTGATCAACTCCGCATTGATGTCGCAGTAGAACGTGTTCCAGCTGTTCCATCCCATCGGTGGGGTTTCTACTAATGTCTCATCTGAACCCTCGGGTTCGTCAGAGTCGTCAGTAGCACTCACCGACGAACTCGCGAGCAGGGTACTCCCTCCGAACGCTGCTGCACCCTGTATCATTGACCGTCGTGTTACCGACGAAAGAGTTGAATCATTGCTTTCTACGCTATCCAGTATCCTCTCGGCATCTTCTCCGTCATTTTCGGTCATAGCTCTAATCCCATAGTGTGTTAAATACACACACAACCGCTATCTCCCATCGTTCTATTAAATATGACGATTTATTGATGATATTTCCGCTGGAGAACGCATCAGTGGATGAAACTCAGTACCCGTCCTTCAGGAATTCCGATACGATGTAACCGAAACCGACTGGGATTAACATATACACCACCAGCGGCGAAACGACACCGCTTCCAATGAAATGGAGATGTTTAAAATGCATGGACGATAATTGACGAAGTGATGACGGCTTACAACGTTGCAGTCGTCGGTACAGGCCCCGACCCGTCGAACCCATCAGTCGATGGATTCGCGATGGGCTATCGTCACGCCGAAGCATTCCTCGCTGACGAGCGCTGTGAACTGGTCGCGTGTGCGGATATCGTCCCGGAGAACGGTGCGGCATTTGCTAACGCCTTCGACCTCCCACAGGACCGCGTATTCGAGGACTACGCCGAATTGCTCGAAAAAGTGGCTCCGGACGTGGTAAGCGTCGCCGTGCCTCCACAGGTCCACGAGGAAGTCGTCGTCGGCTGTGCACGCGGCGGCGTCGAGGCCATCCACTGCGAGAAGCCAATGGCCCATACGTGGGCCAGCGCACAGCGGATGGCACAGGTATGTTGGCGGCATGGTGTACAGCTGACGTTCAACCGACAACGCCGGTTCGCTCGACCATTCACCAGGGCGAAGGAGTTGCTCGACGACGGCGAGATCGGCGAGCTTCGGCGGGTCGAAATCGGCTGGGGAGATTTCTATGACACCGGTGCGCATACGGTCGACCTCGCCGGAATGTTCAACGACGATATCGCCGCCGAATGGGTACTCGCGGGCCTTGACTACCGCGAGAAGGACGTTCGGTTCGGGAGCCATCAAGAGAACCAGATGTGGGCGCAGTGGCGCTACGAAAACGGCGTCTACGGTGTCGCCTCAACCGTCGACGGAAGCGACTTCGTGGACGCCGCGCTAACTCTCAACGGAACCGCCGGGACGATACGTATCGACGTAGCAGACGGCCCGATGCTGTCGGTGAAACGGGGTGCCGACTCGCGACAGGTCGATGTCGACGGCGAGACGATGCACAGGACTGGCACGGAAAGTGAGGCCCGATACGGATCGCACTTCCATGACCGAGCAGTCGAAGCACTCATCGACGGGATAGGAACCGAAATAGAACCACGCATTAGCGCTCGAATCGGCCTGAATACTGCCGAGATACTGTTCGCAGGCTACGAGTCCGTCCGAAAACGAGGCCGTGTGGAACTCCCGCTCACCGTCACGGACAATCCACTCGAAGCGATGGTCGAGACGGGCAGCTTGACACCCACCGAATGAGTCAGAAAGTCCAAAATATTATGAGAGGGGACAATCCACACAGAACTGCATGACAAAAGTTGGCTTTCAACTGTACAGTCTCAAGGCCGTCGACGATCCGTTACCGACAGTCCTCGAACGAGTCAGTGAGACGCCTTTTCATGGTGTCGAGTTCGCCGGGCTCAATGGCGGAACCGTCGACCAAGCGCAAACGGTACTCAAGCGAACGGAACTCCAGTCGGCAGGAGCGCATGTTGGATTGGACGAAATTGAAGTCGATCCAGAGGGGATGGCGACCACGTATCGACGATTGGGGTGTGAACACGTCGCTGTGCCGTGGCTCGACCCGGGGCACTTCGAGAGCCACGACCGTATCGCAGCGGTTGCCGAGCGGCTTGACGCTGCAGCTGAAGAACTCTCTAACCACGGGCTGACCCTGCACTACCACAATCACGATCAAGAGTTTACTAGCCTCGGTGGCAGTCCGGCTATCGAGATCCTGCTCGACCTGACCGAAACCGTGCGATTCCAGTTAGACGTTGGCTGGGCCGGTGCAGCCGGCTACGACCCGCTTCTGATACTGGAAACATTCGGTGACCGAATCGAGCTAGTACATCTCAAAGACTTCGACGAGAGTGTTGGTGAGACCGTCCCCGCCGGTGAAGGTGACTTGGAGATTGACAGACTCGTAGAGTCCGTTCACGACCTCGACATCGAGTGGCTCATCTACGAGGCGGAGGACGAGCCAGATAGCTACGAGACGCTCACTCACGCAGCGTCGATCGTTGCAGACTACTGGTGACCCCGGTCCGGCTTACGTAGTGACCATCGTGGTGAAACCATCGAACTGGATTGCGACTTTCTGGGCGATATCGCCAAATATTGCTTTTCCCGTCGGTGAGCGCGATGCACCGACGACGAAAACGTGGTCACAGCCCTGCTCTTTCGCTGTGTCGAGTACTCGCTGTCCCCGAGCTTCCTCATTGTCGACGGAGACCACAATATGAGCGTCGACCCTAGTCTCAGCTAATAGCGGTTCTGCGAACGATTTCGCGTCTGCCGCTGCTCCTTCGATGACCGACGAGTGATCGTAGTCGACGTTTTCGATACGTCCGATAGATTCGAGCTGTTCGACGTCAGCATCGTATTCAGCCTCGTTGAGATGCCAGAGTAAGACGAGTTCGCTATCAGTTCCGGCAGCGTAGTTCACTGCTTCTTCGAGCAGTGCTCGATGCGTATTAGTCTCTCGGAGGCTCACTAATCCACGGTTCACATCGTTCGAGTGGTCGGGTCGCAATATAAGTGTAATGGCACTCCCGAAGCATCGGGCAAGCGACTACGACAGTTCTTTCGCGTTCCCCTTCGCATCCCAGATTTCACGCAAAACGCGAGCGAGTACCGCAGTTTGCTCTGGAACGCCGTCGTCGTTGGTCTCGATAGCCGCGTCTAATACTGGGTCGACGAAGGGCTCCGTGAGCGGGAACCCATCAATCACGTCTGCAACCTCGAACTGATATGCTCCATCCGGATCTGCCTGAGACCACGCCGTAACAGCGGCTTCGTCGTCGTAGGTAATCGTATACGTCTCCCCACCGAGTGCCATCTGCAAGTCGGACAGGGTCCCGATGTCGATCCGAGAGTCACCGTCGACGAGCGATACCGTCTCACCGTCGACAGCAATCTTCACTGACTCCGTAGTCATATCGGATAGTTCGGTTCTACCTATATCAAGGTTGTCGACTACTCGATACCGTCACGAGATACTCATGGTTCACGGCGACATATCTCGCCGATGGCTGAAATTCGTCGTGGCCCCGGCGTCATATGAGTCGTCCCCACTTCGGAAGTGACCGGTACGTATATTCGGCTTGAAAACCGTGTAAAACATATGACCGAGAGTACGAGCCTCGACTCGCTTGACCCCGGATTGGTTACCCCTGAAGAGGTAAACCGTGATGCCCTTCGTGACGCACTCAATGCGTCAGGGAATCGTCGCCGTACGCATGCAGCGAAACTCACGGCCACGTTAGCCGCGACGGACCCATCCTTCGTCGAACCGTTGGTCACGACGATCGCGTCTACGCTCGGCGACGAGCGCGTTGTCGTCAACCGCGAACTCTCGTCTGCGCTCGCATCCCTCACCCACGAGTCCACGGATTCGATGACGCCGGCCGTTGAGCCTCTTCTCGAGTTGTTGTCCGATGAGGTCCCACTCGTCAGATCGGTCGCTGCGATGCCGATTCGGTCACTTGCAATAGAGGATCCCACTCTGTTCGTCGGTCACGCCGACCAACTACTCGAGGTCGTCGAACGGGAGGTCTCTGACCCGACGGCCGGCTTCGACGCGGCCCCACTTGACGACCCCGAGATGTTTGAACTGCACCAGAGTATCTCGCAAGACGAGGAGCGGCGGCAATTCGTTGCGCGGACGGTTGCAGTGATGGTCTTAGAAGAGGCCACCGCCATCGAGCCCGAATCAGTCGCCGACGACGTGGACCGCCTGCTCTCGCTACTGAACGACGACGACCCTGCGGTCGTCGGGGCAATAGCGAACTGTATCACGTCGCTCGCACAAGCAGATGCCGATGGCCTCAGCGACGCGGCCGCCGCTCTCGGCGACCAACTCCGGGCCTGGGAACACGATGACGCGGTCCGTGCACAACTACTGCGTGCGCTCGGATTCGTGAGAGACAGCGAAGCTATATCCGCTGTCCGAACTGTCGCAACAGACGAAGACGCACCACCAGAACTCCGAACCCTCGCGGCTGAGACCGAAGACTGGCTCCGCGAGCAGTCCGAATAGTCTACTCTCTCCTACCACGCGTTTCTCGACGGATACACCCGACGTAGAGTGCCCCGACGATGCTGCCGAAGAAGAGAATCATAACGAGATTAACCACGGCGATAACGTACGATCCAGTACCGGGTTCCCCGAAGAGGAGTGTCAGGGAAGTCAACACCAGCATGAAGACAAGGAACGTAAGCACGAACCGCAAGAGCCCCTCATAGTCACACACCACAGACCAGAACTTCTCAATATTAACCATGCGTCAGATCACTGGAAGTGAGATAATAAACGTTCCCGTAGACCCTGAACGGAACCTGCTCAGTCGTCGGTCAATTCTGGACTGTTCCAGTATTCGTGAGTGTCATCTTCACGAAAGCAGGCGACCTGCTGTTCGCCGTGTTCGTAGGCCGATGGATTGGCCTGTGTACAGGCTTCTCGCGCTTTCGGGCAACGAGTATGAAACCGGCATCCGCTCGGCGGGTCAACCGGGTCCGGGATGTCTATCTTCCGCATCGGCATCTCGCCGTGAGCGTCAAGCGAGAGGTCCGGCGTGGCCCATCGAAGGACCTCGGTGTACGGATGTTGTGGGTCGTTGATAACTTGCTCTGCGGGGCCGATCTCGGCGAGCTGACCGAGATACATTACGCCGATCTTCCCATCTCCGTGCGAGGAGAAGTACCGGGCGTTCGAAAGGTCGTGCGAGATGAACACGAACGAGGTGTCGAACTCCGCTTGCAGGTCGAGCATCATGTCCATCATCTCAACTCGAAGAGACACGTCAAGTGCGCTGATAGCTTCGTCAGCGAGGATTACGTCCGGGTTCATCAGCAGTGCCCGACAGAGCGCGACCCGTTGTTTCTCACCGCCCGACAGCTGGTGCGGATATCGGTCTGCGAAGTCGGCAGCAGGATTCATCCCGACTCGCTCGAGCAGTGAGTAAATACGGCTTCGCTTCTCGCTCTTGCTGAGATCCGGATTCACCTGTCGGAGTGGTTCCGAGAGAATTGACAGTAATCGTCGGTTCGGGTTGAGCGCACTGCCGGGATCCTGGTGGATGATCTGGAGCGACGTTCGGATATCCGACCACTCGAGATCAGCGTCACTGTTCCCTTCTCGAATCTCCCAGATGTCGTGTCCACGGTACTTGACCGAGCCCTGTGTCGGACGCTGGAGTCCAATAGCGGTCTTCCCGAGCGTTGTCTTCCCACAGCCACTCTCACCGACCAGTGACAGGACATCGTTCTCCTTGACGTCCACGGAGACGCCGTCGACAGCTCGGACCGTCTCAGGGTCGTTCCCGAAGTCCAGGAGCCGTTCGTTCTCGAAATGAACCTTCACGTTTTCTAGGGAGATGACGGGATCACTCATTGCCGATCACCCTCTGAAATCGATCGTTTTTCATCGTCGAGATGTACGAGTTCAATCTCGTCGTAGGATTCGCGCCAGTTGAAACACGCCGAACCGTGGTCTCCCGCAACGATGTGGAAATCTGGCACTTCGGTACGGCACTGTTCTTCAGCCAGCGGACACCGGGGATGGTACGCACAGCCATCTGGCATATTGATCGGTGCCGGACTCTGGCCATCAATCGGGCGCATCTCTTCGAGTGGTGCATCAAGGTTGGGAGTCGAGTTGAGCAATGCACGCGTGTACGGGTGAGCAGCGTGATTGATGATTTCCTCGGTCTGTCCGATCTCGATGAGGCGGAAGGCGTACATGATCGCCATCCGATCAGCGAGTGCAGCGACGAGTGGGAGGTCGTGTGTGATGAACAACATCGTCAGGTCGTACTTCTCCTTGAGGTCGTCAAGGAGAAGCAGGATGGACCGTTGCATCAGTAGATCCAGTGCCGCTGTCGGCTCGTCCATCACGAGTACCTCCGGTTCCAACACCAGGCTTAGTGCAATGAGCGCACGTTGTTGCATTCCGCCACTGAGTTCGTGGGGATACGACGAGAGGACCCGGTCGGGTTCGAGATAGAGATCCTCGAGCAGTTCGTGAGCGCGGTCCATCCCCGCTTCCACGTCTTCGTCGTGTGCCTCGAGCGTCTCAACGAAGTGCTTCCGGAGGCTCATCGTCGGATTGAACGAACTCATCGCACCCTGGAAGACCATCGAAATCTCCTGCCACCGTAGTGATCGGAGTTCCTCGGTGTCGAGTTCGAGGATGTCGGTAGAGACTCCACTGTCGGGATGGTACTCGATCGTTCCGCTCAGGAGCCCTGGATCTGGGACGGCATCGAGCAATGCCGAGGCCAGCATCGATTTCCCAGATCCGCTCTCTCCGACCACGCCGAGTATTTCTCCACGACCGAGGTCGAGCGAGACGCCGTCGAGGACGTACGAGGTTCCCTCGTCGTACGTGACCGACGCGTCCCGGACTTCGATGATCGGATCGTCAACTGCGATGTGCTCCGTGTGCTGGTCGTGTGCCTGCGTCATCAGTTCATCACCTCCGTCGGCGCGACCGAGTCGTTCTCGTTGTCGGATTCGGACTTCGACTCTCCCGCCATTCGAGTCCGGACGCGCGGATTAAACACCCGATCCATTCCCTGTGCCAGCAAGATGAACGCCAGAGCGATGAACATGATGAACGCCATCGGAACGAGCAGTTGGTAGAACGTCCCGCCGCCGCTGAGTGCACCGGCCTGCTTGTAGGCGTTGTTGAGTTGAATTCCCCAGTTGGAGACGGAAGTTGGTAACACTCCGAGGTAGTACAACCCGACCGCAGCAAAGATGACGTATCGAGCGGCATTGGCGAAGTTGACCAGCACGTACGGCATGATATTCGGGATAATATCCTTCACGATGATGCGTGCCGTTCCGGTCCCCATCGTGCGGGAGGCCTCGACGTACGAGTGCTCCCGGATCGCCAGAACCTGAGACCTGATGGAGCGAGCGAGTCCCGCCCAGTAATTGATCGTTATTATCACCCCAATCACCGCAGGGTTCTCCGGCGAGAGAATAATGGCGACGACCATGATAAGCGGCAGGCCGGGGATTGACATGGCAATGTCAGAGAACGTGGTCAAGAGACGATCAGTAGCCCCGCCTTTGTAGCCGGCGACCGTTCCGATGAGGACCGCGAACCCGGTCGCGAACACGCCGCCAGCAAGGACCATAATAAGCATTGCCGGCGTCGCGTGGATGGCCATCGCGAGCACGTCCTCGCCCGAGCCGGTGGTTCCGAGCGGTGCGACGAAGAACTGTTCGAAGGGCTGGAGGCTCCGCGGGTCCTGGTTCGTGGCCGGAGCCTCGTAGAGCCAGACACCCACGGTCCCGATCAGGACGTACGCGAACAGAATGATCGACCCGATTCGGGTCCGGCGGTCGTCCCACGCGACGAGTCCGGGCTTGTAGACAAACTCCTCGTAGATGTCACGGAGCCGTTCGCCGGTCGTCACCTCAACGTCAGAACTCGTCGTGCCGAATTCGAACTCGTTGCTCGCCGTCGAATCTGATTCAGTATGCTTCACTTTGACCACCCGATTGAACGCGCGGGTCAATGAGCCCGTACGTCAGGTCCGCGATATACACCGAGACGACCAGCGTCGTTGTGATAATGAGAAAGACACCCATCATCAGCGCGTAGTCCCGGTTGATTAGCGCCTGATACATGTAGTATCCGATGCCGGGGTACGTGAACACCTGCTCTAGGATGACGGATCCGCCGATGTTGAATCCAATGAGCGTTAGGAACCCGGTGTACATCGGAAGAATCGCGTTCCGACCGACGTAGCGAACGGCGATCCGACGGTCCGAGAGCCCTCGGAGACGGGCAACACGGACGAAATCTTCACCAAGTACCTGGATACTGTTCCCACGCATGGCGAGTGCCTGCAACCCTGCTTGAGTCAGCACGACTGACGCGATGGGAAGTGCAGCGTGGTACACCGCATTTGAAAGGAACTGTACTGTGAATCCGGGTTCTACGCCTGGACTCGTCCGGTACCGCGCTGGGAACAGACCGAACTGATAGGACAGAACGACGACGAACCCGATTGCGAGGACGTAGAACGGAATTGACGAGAGCAGGATCGACGCACTACTGGCAACAGTGTCGAAAGCCGAGCCCTCGTGGTACGCCATCAAGGCACCGAGAAGGATTGCGATCACGAACAGGAGGATAGTCGCAGTAACCATGACGAACACCGTCCACGGAAGTGCATCGACGATGATCGACGACACTGGCTCCTGATAGTAGAACGACTGACCCATGTTCCCCGACAGGAGTGACGTGACGTACTCGTAGTACTCGACGTACACTGGAGTGGGGTCTTCTTTGTATGTCTGTACGATTGCGTCGATACGAGACGGGTCAACACCCTGCCGTATCAACCGAGCCCGAAGCATCTCAATCGGGCCGCCCGGGATGAGACGGATCATCCCGAATGTGAGCGTCATCACCAACCAGATGGTGAGAAAGGCTCGACCCGTTCGTTTGATAAAGTAGCTGTTCATGGGATTGGATTCAATAACCTATTAAATAATTGTTTTGATTCAGTAGCCGTCTGACACGCTGACTAGATCGTTACTCAGGTTCAGCCGGAGTACTTCATCTCACCCTGCCGCGGAAGCCATGTGCAGGCCCATCGGACCTGTGAGACCACCGCGTTCTTTTCCGGGACGTCCCATTGGTCGGTCGTCAAGAACGTCTGCTCCTGTTTCTCCATGACCGGAATCATCGGCAGATCGACGTTTGTGACCCACGCCTGCTCGACGATAATGTCCCGAGTCTTCTGTTCGTCAACCGTCTCTGACAGCGTGGTTAGCCGCTCCTTTGGGTTCGTCGTCATCGAACCAGAATCGGTACGAGAGGGAACGGTTACGTCAGACTGAGACCCACCGCGCGATGACGCAGCCGGGCCATAGTTGTAGGTGAATCCACGGAAGTTCTCGATCAGTTGATGTTGAAGCGAGAAGTACGGGAATGCTGCACGGCCACCACCCGGAAGCCAGCCTCCGGCAGAGAGGACGAAGTCACTGTTGGGCCACGCGGTTCCAAGTAGCGAACTGAAGTTCCGAGAGTCCACAGAGGCGTCGAATCCGAAATCGTTGAACTGGTCAACGATCGTCTGGGTCGCCGTAATCCAGTCGCTCCAGCCGGACGGAACAGTGACGGGCAACTTGACCGGGGTACCGTCACTGTCGGCCCAGGTCCCGTTCTGTTTGGAGTACCCTGCCTCCCGGAGTATCTGTGTCGCTTTCTCAGTCTGCATTGACTCCGGACCATAGTCCTCAAAGTCGCTATAGGCGTCCTCAAGCCATCGCTTCTGATCGTCGGTCGGGATACCGACAGGAATCGGCGGTACTTTTTTCAGCGTGTGACCGACGTTCTGGACGATAGTTTTTCGATCAAGTACGTGTGCGATGGCCTGTCTGACCGCCCGGTCACCAGCGTGTTTGTGGTTGTGGTTCGGGATGAGACCGTATCCCCACTTCGAGGGGACTGTCTCCATCTGCACTGTGTCGGGGAAATTCTCGACCACATTCGGCGGTGCGAAGACGCTAAAGACGGAGTCGACATTCATGGCCCCGATAGCTTGGTGGACTGCCGTATTGCCGTCGAGATATCGGAACGAGTAGTTCCGGAAGTTGATGTTCTCTGAATCCGGATGGTCGTCCCGTCGGCTCAAGAGGAGCTGCTGATTGGCCTGCTCTTCTAGGGTGAACGGCCCGCTTGCGACCACATCAGTATATTTGAACGAGCGCAATTGCTTTGCGGCCGCTTCTTCGTCCCCATCGAATTTGTCCACGTACTCCTGGAAGATTTCCTGCTTCTGGGTCATGAATCGCTGACCCAAGACGTTGAATTCGATGATTCGTGGGTTTACCTGTGTGCTCAGGTTGAGGACGACTGTCTGTTCGTCTTCGGTAACGATGTCGTCAGTGAACTGGGCGATGGCGCCTCCGGACAGCATCGAAAGGCGCAGCTGCGTCGCTACGTCAGCGGCGGTGACGCTATCGCCGTTTTCCCAGTTCACCCCCTCACGAAGTGTCATCACGAACCGGTTCTGGTCGTTCTGAAGTTCCCAATCTTGGATCAGGTACGGAACAAATCTCCCCCGCGAAAAGTTGAAATTCGCGAACCGGTCGAAGAGCAGGTACTGGGATATCTGAGCGTAACTGGTCGGATTGCTCGGGTTGTACTGGATCTGTGTTGGTACCTGATTCGTGTACCCGACATGGGTAACGTCGGCGACCTGTTCCCCGGAGCCGGACGTGCCATCCGTTCTATCGCTTCCGTCGCTCCCACTACTTCCGTCACACCCGGCAAGAGTAGCCACACCAGTTGTCCCCACGAGTGAGACGAACTTTCGTCGGTCAAGTTTATCACTATATTCAATGCTATCGTTGTCGGACATTGCTCATCCAGACGGTTACGCTGATTATATATAAAACTATGGAAATTATTGTTTATTTATAATAGCTGGGCGCGCCCAGCAGCCACCACAGAGCTCAAAACAACCCACAGAGAGCACCAGGTCAGGCCAGTGGTCGCGGACGGACAGGGAGTCCAATGACTACGTTGGTGTGACTGACGTCCCCACTTATGCTGGCACGAAGGGGGTTGTTTGACTGACGATGTCGCACGACAGTCCAACCAAAGTGGCTGTCAGTGCGAACGGATATCGATGACACAGCAAGGCTTTGCTGTAATATTCCTCGCCAATCAGCTCATTAGAACGGTTCAATTTAAATATTCGCAAACGCTCCGTGGGAACAGCCCGCTTAGTACGTCGCTTGGAGGTGCCGAATCGAGAGTTCCTGCTTGAGTTCCTCTCCAGTGACGTTGTCATTCGAATTGAAGGTTATCTGCCGCTCCTCTCCGGCAGGGAGGTGAAAATAGTTGTCCGAGAAGTTACCGTCTGTCTCCGGGAGCGCGAGCTGGACAAAGAGCGCCATACTGTCTGCGCTAATCGTGAGCGTTGTGCCGTCAACGGTGACATCAAAGGATGGCTGGCAGAGATCAAGATGTTTGTAGGGTTCGAAGAACTCGTAACTGGGATACGATTCAACGGGACCTTCGAGAGCGACACGTAGATACGCCTCAGTGTATCGCTCGCTGATAACGGCTTCTGGGTCAACCGTCACGACTTGCATACTTTCCTGTGGGTCAAGGGAAACAGAGACCTGCTCGGTCTCGATGACTTCACCTGTGAGCGTTTCCCAGCGCAAATTCAGCGTTTCCTCTATCGGCTTGGTTTCGTCACTTACTACCCAGATTTCGAGTCCGTCGTCCGTCTCCGTCGTTGTGACGAGCACAGGGGCGAATATACGCCGAGCGATGTACTGTAACGCCTTCCAGTCGCCACCATACTCGATCGAAGACCACGACGCACACGGCCAGAGGTCGTTGAGTTGCCAGTACAGCGTTCCCATGCAGTAGGGCTTCAGCCGTCGCCAGTGCTCGATTGCAGTTTGCATCGCCATTCCTTGCTGGATCTGGCTGAGATAGACGAAGTTCTCGAAGTCGAACGGCACGCGGAAGTGGTCAGCCATCCGGCTAAGGATTCTCGCATTGCCGCCTTCATTCCGCTGGTGATGCTCCATGAGCGGTGCGGTCGGATTGAGTTGGTCAGCCGGGATGACAGAACTCAGCAGCTCAACGGAGGGAAACGACTGATAGCCGAATTCAGAGACAAATCGGGGTTCGGTCTCTTCGTACTCCGAGAAGGGGGCGCCCTTATGCCAGACGTCCCAGTAGTGGATATCCCCAACATCGGTACGGTATGGTTCGGGCTCCTCGTCACCTGACGAAGGAGACCCTGGCCAGTACGTCCGTCCCGGGTCTTCAGCCTCGACGACAGCCGCAATGCGGTTCAAGAACAGCTGTTCGAATCCATCAGCCAGTTCTTCGTGGTGGTCGTGTTCAGCGAACCAGTTTTTGACACCTTCTTCTACTTCGTTGTTACCACACCAAAGCGCGATTGACGGGTGATTCCCGATCCGCCTGACCTGGTCTCTGATTTCGTTCTCTACAGAGTCCAAGAACGTCTCATTAGAAGGGTACAGTGCACACGCGAACATGAAGTCTTGCCAGACGAGCAGACCGAGTTCGTCACAGACCTCATAGAACCGATCGGACTCGTAATACCCTCCCCCCCAGACGCGAATCATGTTCATATTCGTGTCGACAGCCGAGCCGAGGAGGTCCTCGAAACGGTCGTCAGTCACGCGACCATAGAGCGCGTCCATCGGTATCCAGTTCGCACCTTTCGCGTAGACTGGTGTCCCGTTTACTTCAAACCGGAACCCCTCGCCGTCGTCTGACTCGTCTAACGGTTCACGAACGACCGAAATCTCACGGAACCCGATCCGATCAGTCTCTCTGTGCGTGGTTTCGTCGGTCGCTACCTCGACATCGAGATCGTACAGCGGCTGGTCGCCGTAGCCATTCGGCCACCAGAGATCAGGATCATCGACTATAACCGTCACTTCGTACTCTTTGACCCCGCTGGGGATCGAAATGGATTCTGCCACCTCTGTCCCCGCGACCGATACCGAGAGCGTACCATCGGTCGCAGTCGTAGACTCAATGCCCACTGTGACGCCGAGATCAACAGCCCGGTCAGAATGCTCCTGCGTCGTCTTCGTGTGAGTGATACGAGGGCCCGAAAAGCCGACCAGACGGATATCTCGATAAATTCCGACAGTGGGGAGACACGGACCCCAATCCCACCCGTAGTGGCACTGTGCCTTTCGAATGTGGCTACGTGCAGGCTGGTCGACTGGGTATCGAAGCGCGGGCACGTTGTAATCGTAAGCGTTCGCTCGGTTGATGCCGTACTCAACGGGAGAGTGGAACAGAACCTCTATCGTGTTCTCGCCGTCCTGAAGTTCTTCGGTAACGTCGAATTCGTAGATCCGATGCATATTCTCTGTTTCTCCGACGACTTCCCCGTTCACGCGCACGGTCGAAACAGTGTCGAGCCCATCACAGTGTAGCTGAATCCTGTCGTGAGAGAGCAACTTCTGATCGATCTCGAACGTTCGTCGGTACGTCCACTCGGACTCTCCAACCCACTGGACGTCGAGTTCGTTATCCCCGTGGTACGGGTCGGGAATCGCCTCGTTTTCGAGAAGATCGCTGTAGATTCCTCCGAGAACTGTCCCTGTGTTCCAAGGTTCATCGTCAGAGCGGCGAAACCGCCACTGTCCCGTCAGTGACTGGACTTGCATACCTCTGCACTGTATGTTGTCCTTTATAATAGTATCGGTGATCGGGATCTGTATGGCAGGGCCCCTTGTTTGACACTAGGAAACTCTTCGATAGCATACTGGCAGTATTCACCAATTGCAGACTCGCTCGTGTCAATCAAGAACGCAGCATCAGCCAGGAAGTGCGATATCTATCGACAGGAGCGGATCTTCGAAATTTGTTTTATATTGGGAAACATGATTATGGACCTGAGTTCTTCGCTTCTCCCAAAATGTGGTCGGTTCCGTTAGATAACGTGTGTACTCGTGTTATTCCGGGCGATACTAGAAGCGGACGCGTAGAACCACGGGTGGTATCAAAACATGTCTTCCCACCGGGAATACGTCGTATTGATTTCCACGACACCGACAATGTTCTGCAGGAGGTCAGGGATCTCAGAGCGAAAGCGATCACCTGCCATCCGATCCACCGGTGCAGAGACGCTCAACGCCCCGAGTAGCGTATCGTCACTCGAGACGATTGGAGAAGCGACACACCTGATGTTTTCGTATCGTTCCTCGTCGTCGAAGGCAATTCCGCGAGAGCGAATCGCCTCTAACTGACCGCGTAGTTCATCAGGGTCAGTGATCGTCTTCTGCGTGTACGCCTGCATCGCTGTATCGTCGAGATACGCCGCCACCTCATCGGCAGGGAGTTCTGCAAGGAATGCCTTCCCAGCCGCCGTACAATACAGTTCCTCGATGCTGCCGACGTGTGTCAGGGTGTCTTCGCTCGCGCTCCCGGACGACTGGTACAAGGTGATACCGTACCCATCTCGTTCGACTATGAGACGCGCTTTCTCCCCGGTCTCTCGTGCAAGTTTATCGACATCGCTTTTTCCGAGGTGATATAATTGCTCCTGTTCGCGAACTTTTCCGCCCAGCGTCAGAAATCTGAGGCCGAGTTGGTACTTTCCATCGGATCGTTCCAAGTAACCGTGTTCCTCCAACGTAGCGAGGTAGTGGTGTACCGTGCTCTTTGAGCGGCCGAATTCGTCCGCGATTTCGGTCACACCTGCGATTTCCTTTTCGCGGATGACCTCAAGAATCTCAAGCGCTGTCTCCACCGACTGGATGGTTTTGCGTTCTCTCTTTCTTGAGGAGTTTGTCATACTCACTACCATGGAGTGTGGCTATTTAGTTTTTACATCTCATCGTTTTGATTGCTCGCATCGTAGAGTCGGTCGATTACTTGCTGTACCTGTAACGCTTGTTCGACATTGTTCCGTGCAGGTCGCTCTCCCGAACGAACGGCCGACAGGAACGCATCGATTTCCTCCCGATATGGATTATTGAGCGGTGCAACGACCTCAGAGTTGACGAAGTGGTCGCTGCCGCCTGAGCGTGCTTCGTAGAGTTCCAGTTCGTTACGAACGTCGACTACCGGGTCGACCTCTTCGAGTGAGTTCGTGATATCGAGATGAGCGCCGGCCTCTGTCCCGCGAATCTTGTATGAGTGTGTTGCAGTATCGTTCGCTGCCCACGCGACTTCGATGCTGACCGTCAGCCCATCCTCGAACGAACAGAACGCGGTCACAGAGTCTTCAACGTCGTACATCCGAGCCTCGTCGTCTTCACCCCACATGTGGAGATACGAGTAGTCGTCGTGGTGGCCGAAATCCGAACGAGACACTGCCATGACCGTATCCAGAGTCGGTCGCCCGGCGAGGAACAACAACATGTCCACCAGGTGAGCGCCAATATCGATCAAGGCACCGCCGCCTGCGATTTCTCGAGACGTGAACCATGTTCCCCGTCCGGGGATACCACGCCGACGAATGTATTTGGCGTTGATGTGCGTGAGTTCACCTAGATACCCCTTTTCAATATATGACCGGGTCACCTGACAGATATTGCGGTAGCGGTGATGATACCCAACGAGACAGATGTTGCCTGTCTTTTTCGCGGTATTGGCGATCCGCTCGGCCGAGGCTAAGTCGTGAGCTAACGGCTTTTCAAGCATCACGTCGAGACCGTTTTCCAGCGCATCGACGGTTGCACCCTCGTGAAATTTGTTCGGCGTCGAGATGATTACCGCATCGATACCGCTATTGTATAATTTGGAGGGTGTTTCGTACGTTTCTCCGTCGAATTTCTGTTCGAACTCGAAGCGGTTCTCGGGATCCACGTCCACACCAAGTACCTGATGTCCCATCCCTTGCAACATCGCAACGTGATTCTTCCCGTGAGACCCGAGCCCGACAATGCCAATGTTCAATTGATCGTCAACCATTGATTCATGATAACGTGGCTCTTTTTCTTAATATTGGTGCTTCAGCAGGTGTGCCTCGATATTCACTTAGTAAAAAATCGCACAGGTGAAGAGATAGAACCGGTGAATACGAACACTCACCAATTGTGACAGCCGACAACACGCTGACGCTGTTGAAGAAAGAAACCGGAATCGGATAGTGAGGTTCTCCACCCTTAATAGCGCAGTGTCTGAGTGGCAACGCTGTCGGAAGTCGTCTAAATTCGCGAACATGAGTGGGAGTGCAACAAGATCCGGCATTTGGAGAGCAATCTGATCCAGTTCCCGATCACTGAAACAGTCGAAACAACGCATTACAGTCCCGCTAAACCCCCTTTAGTCTCAACTACCGCAGTTCCAAATTCCGTATAGCAGTATACACTTTATCAAAATCGACGGAGCCAATAATTGCACTATAGAGTGCCTGAAACGTCGATACTCTGGTTTTGGGAATAGGTTTGTATTAATGTAATAAGCACCACCAGTTTTAGGCGGGA